>RHLS01000104.1 GCA_003712145.1 Desulfuromonadales bacterium
TGAGTGGTGTACGGAGCTGACCGCGAAGTTGAGAAGGGCGGCCACCGCGTCATCCTTGAGGAAACCCCTGGCAGGGTGATTTCCAACAAGGAGAAGACGATGGCCGCCATGGCCAGCATCGATGCGATTGAGTGGCTCCGCAAGCAGATCGAGGAGACGGCCCCGGACCCGATGAAGGCCATGCTCACCACCATGGTCGGGGCGCTGATGAGCGCAGAGGTCGATGCCGTCTGCGGTGCCGGCTACGGCGAGCGCAGCGGCGAGCGGGAGAACTCCCGGAACGGGTACCGATCTCGGCCCTGGGACACGCGGGTGGGCAGCATCGACCTGCAGATCCCCAAGCTCCGGCACGGGACCTACTTCCCAACCTGGCTGCTCGAGCCGCGGAGGCGAGCCGAGAAGGCGCTCACCGCGGTTGTGGCCGAGGCGTACGCCCTCGGCGTCTCGACGCGGAAGGTCGAGGACCTGGTCCAGGCGCTCGGCATCGAGAAGCTCTCCAAGAGCCAGGTCTCGCAGCTCGCCAAGGAGCTCGACGCCGGCGTGAAGAGCTTCCGGGAGCGGCCGCTGACGGGACAGTTCAAGTACCTATGGCTCGACGCCTTGGTCATCAAGTGCCGGGAGGGCGGGCGCATCGTCAACGTGGCCTGCCTGGTCGGCGTGGGCGTCAACGAAGACGGCCGGCGCGAGATCCTGGGCCTCGACGTGGTCACGGGCGAGGACGGAGCCGGCTGGCTGGCCTTCCTGCGCGGGCTGCGGGCGCGGGGGCTCAAGGGCGTCGAGCTGGTGATCTCGGACGCCCACTCGGGCCTCAAGGACGCTATCGCCTCCGTGCTGCGCGGGGCCGCCTGGCAGCGGTGCCGGACGCACTTCGTGCGGAACATGCTGACACGCGTGCCCAAGGCCGCCCACGCCATCGTGGCCAGCTATGTCCGGACGATCTTCATGCAGGCCGACGCCGAGTCGGTCCGAGAGCAGCACGCCCGCACCGTGGAGCAGCTCAGAACCCGGTTCCCTAAGGCCGCCGCCATGCTGGCCGACGTGGCCGAGGAACTCCTCGCCTTCACGGCCTTCCCGAAGGAGCACTGGCGGCAGATCTGGAGCAACAACCCCCAGGAGCGCCTCAACAGGGAGATCCGCCGCCGCACCGACGTGGTCGGGATCTTCCCCAACCGAGACTCCATCATCCGCCTCGTCGGCGCCGTGCTCTGCGAAATCCACGACGACTGGGCCGTGGTCCGCCGCTACATGACCATCAACCGCGAGGAGGTCGAGGAGGAGCAGAAGGCGCTGAAGCCGGCGCTCAAGAAGCACGCCGCGTAGTCAGT
>RHLS01000105.1 GCA_003712145.1 Desulfuromonadales bacterium
GTGTTCAAGGAGGTCGTCAATGGTAAAGGATGAAACTGTCTCCGGTGCTGCGGAAGGAGAGCGTAGCGATACTTTCGCGGCACCGGAAGTCAAACGTTGGAGCGCCAACCGCAAGAAGGAAGTTGTTCTGCGGTTGATGCGCGGTGAATCGGTCGATGCGTTGTCCCGTGAGTTGGGCATTGAGATCTATCGCCTGGAGGAATGGCATCAGAAGGCCCTCCAGGGGATTGAATCGGCCCTCAAGGCTCGTGAAGGTGATCCGTTAGCGGCCGAACTCGATGCGGCCTTCAAGCGCATCGGCGAGATCACCATGGAGAACGAGTTGCTTCGGGAGAAAGCGCGGCGTGCCCACCCTTTGGCGCCGAGGAGATCGAAGAGATGAGCGCTGCGATCTCCTCTTTTACTGGCAAAGTCTACGGCGTCCAGCGCGTCTGTCGTGTCTGGGAAATGCCCCGCTCGACGTTCTACGATCGTGTCGCCAGGAACGCTGTCCCGGCGTTACTGCTCAAGCGTGGCCCAAAAACTGCGCTCACTGACGACGAGGTGCTTGCCCTCATCCGGACCGATCTGGAAACCTCCCCCTTCATCGGCGAGGGGCACCGCAAGGTCTGGGGCCGCCTACGGTTCGTTCAAGGGATTATAGTCAGCCGCAAGCGGGTGTTGCGCCTCATGCGGGAGAACAACCTGCTGTCACCCCATCGGGTTGTCCAGGGGCAGCCCAAGGTACATACCGGCAAGATCATTACCGCGGCCCCCAACGTCATGTGGGGCACGGACGGCACCAGGATCTTCACTCTGGAAGAAGGCTGGTGTTGGCTGTTTACCGCCGTCGAGCACTGGAATGCCGAATGCGTCGGCTGGCATGTCACCAAGCATGGCGACCGGTTTGCCGCACTACAGCCGCTCTCCATGGGAATCAAGGCCCGTTTCGGTTCGGTCGGTGCCGCCGCAGCCCGAGGACTGGTTCTGCGGATGGATAACGGCAGCCAGTACCTCTCGGAGCATTTCCAGAACCAGATCAAGTTCTGGGGGATCGCTCCCAGCTTTGCATTTGTTGCTGAACCGCAGACCAACGGAGTGACGGAACGGTTCAATCGGACTATCAAAGAACAGGTCATCTACGGCCGGCATTATCGCACCATCGAAGAAGTCCGAGCGGCAGTGGCCGACTTCATGGATCGCTACAACCAGCAGTGGCTGGTCGAAAAACTCGGTTTCAGAAGCCCACGAAAGGCATTCGAGGAGTATCAACTCAAGATGGCTGCGTGACTCTTATCTTGTGTCCAAGGTACCGGGCGCGCTACA
>RHLS01000106.1 GCA_003712145.1 Desulfuromonadales bacterium
CCGTGGGGAAGCCGCCCCCCCCGCGGCCCCGCAGCCCCGAAGCCTTCACCAGGGCGCAGACCTCCGCGGGAGTCATGGTGTTCAGGACCCTCCCGAGGGCCTGGTACCCCTGGTTGGCGATGTACTCATCGATCAGTTCGGGGTTGATGAAGCCGCAGTTGCGGAGTGCCACCCGCATCTGCTTCTTGTAGAAGGACATGTCGCTCTGGCGGTGCACCCGCTGGTCCAGGGTCGGCTCCAGACAGAGGAGACGCTCCACGTGGGTTCCCCCCACCAGGTGGCTCTCCACGATCTCCCGGGCATCATCGGCCTGTACCTGGACGTAGAAGACGTTGTCCGGGTGGACCTTGACGATGGGGCCCTTTTCGCAGAACCCGAAGCAGCCGGTGATCTGGGCGCGGACTTCCTGGTCGAGGCCATGCTCCCGGAGAACCGCATTGAGATTCTCCACCAGCTGTTCGCTCTCCGACGCCTGGCAGCCGGTGCCGCCGCAGACGAGGATGTCGCGCTTCCGGGGGGCCGTTTCCTCTCCAAGGCGCAGCATGAGAAGCGGGGCCAGCTCCTCGTGCCGCGACTTCAACTCTGTAAATGACCGTATCGCACCCATGTCAGTTCGCCTCTTGTCGCTTGTATTCGGTCAGGATCTCCCGGACCTGGTCAGCCGTGGTCACCTTGCCGTAAACCTTCTCGCCCACGATGACCACCGGCGCCAGGCCGCAGGCCCCGACGCAGCGCAGGGCATCGATGGAGAAGAGGCCGTCATCGGTGACCTCCCCCACGTTGATCCCCAGCTCCTTCTGGAGCGCTTCCAGTGCCTCCCCGGCACCCTTCACATAGCAGGCGGTCCCCATGCAGACCGAGATCGGATGCTTTCCCTTGGGCTCCATGCTGAAATAGGAATAAAAGCTGACCACGCCATAGACCGAGGCCCGGGAACCATCCGTCCGTTCGGCCACGTATTCCTGAACCTCCCGGGGGAGGTAGCCGAAGAGGCTCTGGGCCTTGTGGAGCACGGCGACCAGATTCCCTTCCTTTTGCGGCAACTGGCCGATGAAGCGGTCGAGTTCACTGCAGAGGTGCGCAGGCAAGGTGGTTCCGGCGGCCGAGCAGCAGTGTTGTCTATCCTGAGATGTAATGGTGTGCATAAATCGGTTCTCCTTTTTCTTTGGTGATGTTTCAGCTCCCGCTGAGGGTGCCGAAAACTGGATGTCGAAAAACAAAAAGCCGGGTCGTCGAATATCTGTTGTGTGATATTTCGGCGACCCGGCTGTCTCGGTGAGACCCTGTAGGCTTTCCGTC
>RHLS01000014.1 GCA_003712145.1 Desulfuromonadales bacterium
CTCCTCCACCCCCGCCGAGGGTGATGGCGCGGCCCCCCTTTTTCCCCACAAGGCCGAAGCCGTCGGAGCCGGCGCCCCCTTCGGCGTCCACTCCCAGATCGCTCCCGGCGGGCGGGCCGTCATCCGGCGCATCATTCGCCTGCTGGGGAGCATCCTGGGGCTGGTCCATGGTGGGCGTGTCAATCTGCTGGGGCTTGGGCAGCTCCTTGGGAGGCTCCGGCTCGGGGAGCTTTTCCTTCTGTTCCGGCGGCTTCACGAGGGATACCGTGGTGATCTTGTTCTTCCGGGGTGGGCCGGTATCGGTCAGCATCACCTTGGAGATGAAGCCGATGCCGCCGGCAATGACAAGCACCACCGCCGCCGGAACGAAGAAATTCTTCAGCTGTGGCTTTTTCTTCTTGTGAACCGTCATGGACACTCCTCCCCTACTTCACCAGCTTCTGGGTCACGAGCCCCAACTGGCTGATCTCCAGCTTGGAGAGAAGATCCAGCACCTCCACGATGCTCTTGTACTCCACCTTCTCGTCCCCCCTGACCACCACCGGCAGGTTCGGGTCTGACGCCTTGGCCTGGCGCAGGTAGGTCTCCAGCTCCGCCATGGTCACCGGCACGCTGTCCAGGTAGATGGTCCCCTCGGAGGCGACGGTGATAGCCTTGGTGCTCGGCTTGATCTTTCCCGCGGCGGCGCTCGCCTTGGGGAGGTTCACGTTGATCCCCTGGACCGACGCCGTCACCACGATCATGAAGACCACCAGGAGGTTCCAGGCCAGGTCCAGAAGGGGAACTACGTTTATCTCGACCGTTTCATCCATATCATCGGACGGCGCTTTCATGCTTTCTCTCCGTAGGCACCCTCCACCTTCACCGCGAATTCGTCGATAAAGATGTGGGTGTCGGCGTTCAGGTTCTTCATCCGGTTGGTCAGGTAGCTGTAGGCGAAAAGGGCAGGAATGGCCACGAAGAGGCCGAAGAGGGTGCAGGCCAGGGCCGAGGCGACCCCCGGGGCGATGGCCGAGAGGTTGGCCTCCCCCGACTCCGCAAGGCTCGCGAAGGTGTTCATGACCCCCCAGACCGTGCCGAGCAGACCCCAGAACGGCCCGCCGGAGATCCCCAGCGTCATGACGATGAGCCACGAGGAGAGGTTCTGCTTCTCCTTCACGTTGGCCTTGTCGAGGGCCGTCCGGAAGATGTTGAGGGCCGACGGCGTGAGGCCGGTGATCTCCTTCTCCTCGCTCTGGCGGGCGAGCCAGCGCTCGATCTCTGTCTTGCCGGCCCGGTAGATCCGGTACATGGAGGAATGCTTCAGATCCTCATCCGCGTCCTCCAGGGCCAGGGGGTCGTGGAGCTCGTCGAAACTTTCGAGAAACGTCTCGTTCCCCTTGATGATTTTCTGCAGCGCCAGGAATTTGAAGACAAAAACCGCCGCGGCAAAGAACAGCATGAAGGTACAGAGGCCGATGATCGCCCAGCCGTCGAGGGTGATGCTCTTTGCGATAACCTTCATGAGGTGAATGGTGAGGTCCGCCTCCCCCTTGCCCCCTTCCTCCTCCTGGGCCAGGGCAACGAGCTTCCCCTCCTGTCCTTGGCTCCCCGCGGCGGCGGCAAACCAGGCAGCCGGTCGGGCCACGCCGGCCAGGGTAACCTCGTCCATCTCACCGACGAAGAACTGTCCTCCCTGGGCGCCGCCGCCGATGGCGGCCTCGCCGGCGGGCGCGGGCATGGCGGCAGCCATGGCCACTGAAGCGGCTTCCCGGCCATTGAGGTAGATCGTCAGGCGCTTGCCCGGCTCCGCTGAGACGGCAAGGTGATGCCACTCCTGGGGCGTCAGGGGCTGAGTCCGGCCGGTAACGGCCTGCCCCACCCGGGCAAATGCACCGCCACCCTGCTCAAGCCCAACGACAATCCCCTGGGCGCCGTCCCCCCAGGAGAAGAGATGGGTCTCCCCCTGGATCTGGGCCGGCTTCACCCAGATCGAGAAGGTGAACCCCTTGGGGAACGCGAGCGAAGGAGACGCGGGAACCACGATCCGCTCCGCCCCCTTGAAGACAGCGCCCCCGCCGATCAGGGCCGGTGCTCCGAGGCCACCGGTGAACTCCTTCGCATGGTTCTTGTACGATGAGGAATCCTGGGGCGCCCCCTGGGTCTCGCTGAAGTGATAGACCAGCGCCTGGGGGGTATCGTAGGTACCCCCGGCGTCCTGGGCAGCCTGGACCCCGCTGTTGCCGTAGTAGACCCAGACCATATTCTGACCCGAGTTGGCTGCCAACTGCGGCACCTTCACCCAGGCCAGGGCGATCTCCTTCTTCGGGTCGTACATCTCGAAGTGAAACTTCAGGGGAGTCTTGTCGTCGCCCGCCACGAAGCGGACGTCGGAGCCGTCCTCCTTGGCGTTGGTGAAGCTGAAGTTGCCCGTGTGGAGCCGGACCAGCACCGGCACCTCGGTGACTGCCTCCTTGATCTCCGCGCCGTTCGCCGTAGTATCAAGGGCGACCTTACGCCGGTGTTGCCATTTCTCATCCCACCATGCCTCGGCCCGCACCGCGCCGACCGTCATGACCAGCGCGACCACCGCCAGGGTCAGCCGTGCAAGGCGTCCCATCATTATGCTGTTCATCATGTTCCTCCGGTTATTAGAGATCATTATTTTTCTTCTTGCTGTGGCCAGAATCCTCTATTTCGAAGCCGATGACCTTCACATCAAGCCAGGAATTAACGAATGTTTCCTGTTTTTCACCATTCTCTCTGATTCCTTTTTCCTTCTTATCACCGCCTAACCTCCGTTCCGCAGACTTTGCCACATCAGCCAGCCCACTTCCGGTCAAACCACCTGTGTTGACGCTGGGCGAAGGACCAGTTGCCAGCTTCGGAATAGGAATGTTGACCTTTGGCGCAACGAAGCGCATTCTCTTAGCCTTAAAGCCGGCCTCTCCCTCGTCGATGATCCCGTCGGGAGCGATGAGATCCAGGTCTCCGGGCTCTATCCCCTCACGGTACGAAACGGCCCGTACACCACTGCCGAGGGCCGGCGGAGCGAACTCCAGCCTGTAGCCGATAATGGTGCCGTCTGCTTCCTTGATCGGCACGATCCGGGGAGCATTGGCACTGATTGCGGTACGCGACCCTCTGCCGGCATAGATGCTTCCCTTGTCCGACCAGATGAGAATGTCGCCACCGCTGAAGGTCATGACCCGGGATTCGTTCACGTTCACATCGCCGCGGGTGAGAATGTTCACCGGCCCTCCAGCGGACGTGTAGATACCGGTATTGCTCCTGGTGCCCGTGGCGGCGGTGGTCTTACCCACATTCAGATCACCGGACGCAATGACCGAGATGCCGCCCCCCGCGCTCGTGCTGATTTCGGAGAAGGCCATATTGACATTCCCATCGCCAACCGGCGTACCGGTGTATGGAGCGATGATCTTTTCCCGCACCGTGGCGATTATCTCTTTCAGCTTCGCATCCCTCAGCCGGACAAGAAGTTCGTAGTATTGATTCCCCGTTTCATGGTTTCCAGCATCGAGTATCCGTCCGTTTTTATCGGCGTAGGGGGCCACGAGAGCGCTCCTTGCCTCGTCAAGGACACTCCAGCGTTCCTCCTCACTTGCGGTCGCAAGACGCGACGCGTACTTCAGCGCGGTGAAGAAGTTCTGCGCATCGGCAGCCGGAACGGCCAACGGAAAACCGGCCGTCACGAACAGATCCGCACCCTCGTTGGGCAGCGCGGGATTCTCAACGTTGCCGTTGGCCTGGATGCCACGGGAAGTCCCCAGGTTGATGTCACGGCCGGACCGAACCACCAAAGCCCCCGGGCCGGCCACGTCGAACCCGGTGCCGGTCTTGATGTCGGCCCCCGTGGTCGAGCGCCGTTCCTGCATCACTATGTCACGGCCGGCACTGATCTCAGTCACGTCGCCGCCATAGGTGACCACGCCGTTCCCGTCGGTCTCCCTGCCGCGGAGGTTCTGTCCCTTGAAGTAGACGTTGCTGATGTCGCGGCCCGCGTTCAGCGCCGCCGGCTTCGGCAGGTTGAATTCCACGTTGCGGACATCGGCGCCGCTGACCACCTGCACCTTCGTGCCGTCGTTCGCATGCACCGGCACCCGGGCATGGCGGGCGGCATTGATGAAGACTTTCAACGTATCGGCGAGCGGGGCGGTACTCGAACCATAGAAATCATCAGGAGACTGATCCGACATGATGACCCGGGCCCTTGCGCCGCTATTGGGGCCCAAGGGGGAACCGTCGATGGAGCCGCCGGCATTCATGGCGAGGGTGCCGGTGCGCGACGGCGCCAGATACATGTCGCTGAAGAGACGGATGTCTCCGGCTGCTTCAAATTTCACGGACCCGGGGAGAATCTTCTGCCTGGCAGCTTCTCCCTCCGGCAAGGTGGAGTAGCTCCCGATACCGTAGTAGGAAATGTTGCCGCTGCGTGAGGCGAGGTTCACCGCCGCATTCTCGCCGTAGGAGAGGTTCCACTTGCTGAACCCCTTATTGCTGATGGTAGGGTTGTTGACGGTCCCAAGTTCCACATCCCCCTGTGCCTTCACGTCGAACCGGCCGTCGAAGAGCTCCAGCACCGTCTCGGGCGGATTCTCCTTCAGCTTCGCGGCATTGGCCGGCGGGGCACCGAAGTTGCCGGCGGCGGTGAGACGCCCGTCGCCCTGCTTCACGAGGAAGCGCCCCTTCAGATCGCCGCCGCTGGTTACTGTCAGGTCACCCTTGCCAAAGGTCCCCATCTGTCCCGAGACTCCGCCACCCGCAGCCACGGTGACGTTGCCGCCGCCCATGGCGGCGATCCCCTCGGTCTGGGGAGTGGTGGCGCTGCCGGTGTAGTTGGCGGCCCAGAATTTGGGTATGAGGTCGCGGGTCTCCGGATCGGTGTTCTGGTAGGCATTGTCCCAGGATTTGTCCTTGGCGATGGTCCCTTCGACGCTCTTGCCGGTGCGGATTGTGATATCCCCGCCGCCGGCGAAGTTCCAGTAATCAAAGAAACCCGGCTGGGTTCCATCGGACAGGATGGCCCCCTGGTATTCGCCCGTGGTCCTGATGGCCCCCCTGTTGACCAGTTTCTCGGCGATGTCGATGCCGATCTTTCCCACCGCCGTCTGGATTGCGGTGCCGCTCTCTGTGACGAGGTTTCGCCCCACGTTCCCCCGGATGTTGCCGGCGTAGGTGGCGAGGTTGTATTTCATGTTGAAGTTGGTCATGTAGTTGGGGATGCTCTTGACCCCCTTGGAGATGACCGTGTCACGGCCCGAAGCGAACTCCACCGCTCCTGTCTCGCTGTAGACCAGAGAGCCGTCGGTGGTGAACTTCAGGTCGCCGGTCCCCCGCTTCACCGCCAGAGGGTTTGCCCCGGACCGGTCGGAGCCCGCCGCCATCCTGATGCCCCACGACGGGGCGGCGGTGGAGCTGTGCAGCGCCCTGAGGTTCTCGGCCGGGTGATCGACGATCTTCTTCTCGAGAATCAGGTCCTTCTCGGCCTTCAGGGTCAGGTAGCCGGGCTGGCCGTCGTAGCGCCATGCGGTCAGGTCCAGGTCGCTCTTCATGGTCATGGTCCCGGTGCTCCGGACTTCCACTTCGGGGCGGTAATGAAAAGCCGACGCAACGGCAGGCTCCATGGCTCCGGTGAGGCGGTCCCGGATGGCGGCGGTATTGGCCATCACTTTGTCGGCCTCGGCCTTCCAGGAATCGGTGTCGGTGGCCGTTACCTGCTTGTCGCCGATGTATTCCTTCACGGCGACACCGGCGGCGACGATCTCCCGCGCCCCCTTCACCTGACCGGCAATGTCGACGTTCACGTCGTTTCGGGCGGTGTCGTACTGGCCCCGCAGCAGGACCGCTCCCCCATCGCCGCCGTTGCCGGATACGTCCACCGTGCCGCCGGAGGCAACCCTCACCGTCCCGGGGACGGCGCCGGCGGCAATCTCCGTGGCGCTTCGGGCGGCACTGCCGAGGATCACCTCGCCTCCCGATGCCCCGGCGCCGGTCCCCCGTGCCGTGACCGAGCCACCGGGCGCCACCGTCACGTCCCTTCCTGCGTAGAGTTCCACCCGGCCGCCGCCAGCGGCATCGGAAGCGTCCACGGTGCCCTTCACCAGGAGGTTGCCGTCGTCGGCCGAGACTTGCACGGAGCGGGCTGAAAGGGCCTTGCCGGAGGCCACCGTCACGTCGCCGGTCCGAATCCGGGCATTGACCGAGTCGGTGAAGCCTCCGGCGGTTGCCGTGTCGACAATGGTGCCAAAGTCGCCGACGGTCCCGGCGTCGACGGCGAGAGAACCGCCCCGGCCGGTGCCCTGGGCCGCGGCCTCGAAAGTTCCGTCAAGCACGACACTCCCCTTCTCCGCCAGAACGGTAACGCTCCCCGCATCCCCCTGGGTGCCGGCGGAGACATCAACGAGCGCGCCGCTCTCTATCCACACGTCTTTCGCCTCGGCCTTCAGGGTCACCATGCCGCCGGCAACGTCGCCGGTTCCCTTTGCCAGGATCTTCGCGCCGCTCTCAAGACGGATACCGTCGCTGACTCCCGAGCCGGTGGCGGTGAGGGTAAGCCGGCCGCCCGTGGCGTCAATGGTGCCGCTCTGACGAACCGAGCGCCCCTCAATGGCAAGGGCCCCACCCGGGGTGGGGGGTGTCACGCTCTCCACCGCTCCGGCCGCCCTGGCAATTGACACTTCGCCACCGGCCTTCACCGCGAAATCGGCCGGAGTATAGGGAGTGTTGTCGTCCCGCTGGTAGGCGGTCGCCACCCGGCCAGCCGTGAGGTTGAGGTCGCCATCCGTGGCCAGGCTCCCCTTACCCCGGAACACCACGTCACCCTTGCTTTCGAGCTTCACCGACGCCATGCCGTCGAAACGGAGATCCCCGCCGGTCACCATCTTTGCCGCGGCATCGTAGCGTGCGCCATCGACCGTGATCGTGTCGGCACCCATGGTGAGGGACGCGGTGTCCACGAGAGAGGTATCCATGGACTGGCTGCCGCTGTTGCGAAGGATCAGGTTCCGGGCGGAGACCGCCACCGTGGGGGCGCTTCCATCTCCCCCCGCGGCGGTGATCCTCGGCGCATCGATGACCATATCCCCGGTTGCGTTCAGGGTGCGGTTGCCGGTGAAGGCAACCGCGGAACGCCCCTTGATGACGATTTCCGCCGGTGCGTTGCCGGCATCGGCCTCGGCCGCGCCTAGGGCCGTCCAGAGTTTCTCCGTGACGTGGAATCCTTTTTCGGTGGGAACCGCATCCCCTTCGGTGAACCGGACGGTGTCGGACGCCAGGGTGAGGGTTCCCCCCCGGGCATCGATCCCGGCCTGCTGCTTTGCAGCGGTTTCCTGGAGCTCCAGGCTGAGGGCATCGAGGGTAACCCCGCCCTCTCCCCTGATGGTGGATCCGGCCCCCAAGACTGCATCACCGGCAGGCGTCACGATGGCGACCACCCCGTCTCCGGCACTCTTCGACGCCGTGAGCGTTACATCGTCGCCAAGGGTGACGGAGTTCTTCGCCGCCAGGGTGATCCCCCCGGCGGAGATGGCGCTGCCGCTCTCCACCGTTACGGTCTCTGCCTGGGAGGCATCACCGAGAATAACGCGGCTGAAGCCGCCGTTCAGGAAGTCCGCGGTCACGTAGAGGCGATCCCGGAGATTGTCGGGAAGGGCCTCAAGGGGATTGCCGGCACCGAAGCCTGCCGGGAGGGGAACCCGTGTCGACTGGACATTGACGTTTTTGCCGCTCAGCTCCAGCGCCCCCCCCTGGTAGCCGGCCAGGGGATTTGCCGAGACGTTCCCGTCAACGACGGTGCTGTTCCCCTTGAGGGAAAGGGAGCCGGCATCCCCCGCCACCACCGAGGCGACGGTGAAGTTCCCCTCACGCAGCACGTCGGCGGCCCGCCGGACCTCGAAACCGGTGAGCTTCGTGGTGCCGAGGGTGGTAGCATCCTGGCTGACGCTCCCCGCCACAATGGTATAGTGGTCCACGCTCTTCCTCCGCTCACCGGGATTGATGGTCTTGCCGGTGTCGGTCACGATCAGTGCGCCGGGAAGAAACGCATACTGCACGGGAAGCAGGGTGTAGTACCCCGCCGGCAGGAGGGCGCTCCCCTCCAGGTAGACCCGGTCCCCCGGGAGGGAGACCGAATTGTCGGGAATAATCACATAGCGCCCCGCCTTGGCGAGGGGGTCGGTGCTCCCTTCGAGACCGGGCTGGAAGAGGTAGCCGTAGAGGGTGCCGCCTCCGGACAGTTCCAGCTCCGCCCCGTCGCGGACGATGACCTCGTTGCCGGTGGCGCTGATCTTCTTCTCGGGTGCGGCGGTCACCCTGCTCCCGAAAAGCTTCGGGTCGTTCTTGTCCACCAGCTCCCAGTAAAGCTCATGAACCTCGCCGAAGGGGACCAGAGCTTCACCCTTCACAGTGGTGACGCTCCCCTCGGCCAGATAGACCCGTCCGGTTTCCGGGTTTGCCTCAAGATTGATCACTCCGGCCGGCGCGGCCAGGGTTCCCCGGTGGATAATGTTTTCTCCGGCCTGCACGAGAAGCGAGCCCCCCGCCGAAGGAACCGGCAGGGTGCTCCGGACCGTAGAGGGAAGGATGGTAATGTCGCGCCCGGCCTTGACGGCGAAGTCCGACGGCACCATCCCCCGTGACGGATAGGCGGGGTCCAGATAGTGCATGGCCGGGTAGATCCGGTCGGCTTTAAGAGACAGGTCTCCCGGCACGACCAGGGAGCCGTGCCACTCCCAGTTGGTGCTATCCAGGGAATAGGTCCGGTCGAAGAGGCGGATGTCGTTGCGGATGTCGGCGCTCACTGCGTCGAACCGCGACAGGGTCACCGCCCCGTCCACGTCGAGCCAGTCGCCGGCCAGGGTCAGGATGCCGCTTCCAGCCGCCGCCTGACGCACGGAGGGATCGTCCCCCACCAGAGAGTTACGGAGCACCAGCCAGGGTGCCCGCAGGAACAAGGAGCGGCCGTCGGCGCCGATCATTTCCGGCGCGTCGAGAACAATCTTCCTGCCGGCAATCAGATTCACATCATCCAGGAATGCGAGGGATTTCCTGCTGGTGAACGCGAAGGAATCGAACCCGCCGGCGACGAGACGGGCCAGTTCATCACCCCGCAGCGACAGCCCCTGCACGATGCTCTGGGAGAGGAGCGAGAAGGTCCCGCCACGCAGGCCCGGGAGATATGCCGCAGCCCGGAAGTCGGCGGCAAGGAGGTTTTCGGGCTGTACCGGGTCCGAGTAGACGAGTTGCACCTCGCCGGGTGCGCCGGCAACGGTCCGGGCGATGATGGTGCCCCTGCCAGTCTTGCCATAGCCGGTGGCTGGCGCGGAACCGGAGACGTCGATGACGGCGCCCGGCATCAGGTTCAGGCTCACTCCCTCTACCCGGACGGTGTCGGCATCGTAGGCCGTATAACCCAGGGGGAGGTTGGGCACCAGCGGTTTCAGATCAACCTTCAGATAGGCCGGCGCCAGGATGCGAGCGGTGGGACGAAGAATCACGGAGCGCGACTTGGCTGCCAGGGTTATCTTCCCGGCTGGCGCCGACAGGGTCCCCGCCACGTCCACCTCCGGCCCCGAGACGGAAATTTCGCCGGCAAAGGGAGTTCTGATCGAGGCATTCTGCTCGATGATGACCTTGGCATAGTCCACGTTGGGGACCACAGTCCGGTCGTTGCGGTCCAGGTTTGATCCGGCCGCGAGCCTGACTTTCGAAGAACCTACAAGATCGTCGCTCACCCCGGTACGGAACACCCGGGTTACGCCACGAGTGGAGGTAACTGCCTTCACCGCCGAAGGGGCCAGGTTCGCCCCTTTCTTCACGGTCAGGTTCCGTTCGGCCTTGTATTCGATGGAACTGAAGCCGGAGCCGTCGAAGCGGTCGTCAGCGATGACGGTCTTTGTCCCGTCGTTGCCGATAGTGGAAGGATCAGCGGCAACCACCACCTCGCCGGCATGGACGCTGATGCTGCCTCCCTTCTTCCCCACCAGTGAATGCCCGGCAATATCGCCATCGAGGGTAACCCGCTCTCCCTGCATGGCAACCGAACCGGCATCGCCTCCCGTCACCTTCCCCTTCGTGTCGATGACGTGGCCGCCGCTCACATCAATGCTGGAGCCGGCAACCACATCAACACCGTGCCCCTCGGTGGTCCGGTCGAAAATCCTGACCGCCCCCCCCTTTGTCCTGACGGCTCCGACCACCGGGGTCTTCACCCTTACCGCCGGGCCGTTGTCCACCACCTCGCCGGCGGTGCTGATCGCGCTTCCCGCGGCGATGGTGATCCCTTCATCGGTTACCGTAACCGCCCGGGGGTTGGCCTTTCCCCCCAGGGTCTCGAAGTTGGTGATGTTGTTCTGGGTGACCAGATTCACCGTACCGCCGGCAACGGCAATTTCCCCCTGGTGAACAATGCCCCGGGCCGTCAGCGACAGTTCACCGCCAGGCTGGAGTTGAACGGCAGCCCCCTGTTCGGTCCTGATGGTAGTGTTGGAGCTGACCCTCAGAGTTCCTATTCCCGAGTTGCTGATGGTGCTTGCCGACAGGTAGCTGACATTGCGATGCTCCGAGAGATCGCTGTCCGCCGTGAAATCAGCCGACAACGGCCCCCCCGTGGCCGAGATGACCGTATCCCCCAGCACGGCGTCTTCAGAGTCGGGTGGCTGGTTTGTGGACTTCTGCCCGAACTCCGCGGTTCCGGCCGTGGGAACCATCCGCCCCCGGGCCGACTGTTTTCCGGTGCCGTTCACCGGTTCGGCCAGTTTGGTCTGGAATTTCCCTGTCGAGGCCGCCCCTTTCATGGAGCCGTCCATCACTAACCGGGGCGCCACCATAACGAGACTGCCGGCATCGGCGCCTTCCGAGTGGGCGGCATGGTAGGACTCTTTGGTGGTCATGCCGTCGTACGCCAGCTCCCGGGGAGCCGTGGCGATGTCGTACTCCTTCCCCTGGGAAGTGAGCCAGGTGGTGGAGTAGCTCCCTGCGTCAAAGTTGGTCTTGCCGCCGGAAAAGTTCAGTTCCGCCCCCTCCCGGACAATCACATCGCCCGAGCGGGCCGAAATCGCGATATCGCCCCCCGTCACCCCCCTCTCCAGGGCGGTCTTTTCCCGCTTCGCCAGCTCTCCGGAAACGTCGCCGATGCTCGCCCCCTGATGGGCATCGATGGAGACGGTCTTCCCCTTGAGGTAGCCGCTCTTCTGGGTGAACTCGTCCTTCAGGATCTCGGAGGTGTAGGTGAATTCGATCCGGTTCGCGTCGGCCGCGAGGTTTACCTCCGTACCGCTTACATCCACCTTCGCACCTTTCGCCAGGTAGATCCGCTCATCGGCTTCGAGCACCACTTTCCCCGACGGGGCCGAAACCGTTCCCTCGATGTCGATCCGCTTCACCGGCACGCGGAAGCCGTCGGGTTGAGTATCCACCACCGGTACGAGCCCCTTGAGCTGGATGTCGCCACCGTTGAACTCAAAGGATTCATGGAAGCTTTCTGTAGAATTGGAGACGGGGCTCTCCGTTCTGCTCCCCTTCCCCAGGGAAATCGAATCGGTCGCCAGCAGTTCGATGACGCCGCTCTTTCCGATGGCGGAAACGGCCCGGGCCACGCCATCCTGAACGACCTGGCGGCCATACATGCCGATGACGCCGGAGTGGGAATAGACAACAACTCCGTCCGGGCCGACCACCCCTATGTCGGAGGTCATGATCCCCTCCGGACGGTTCACGGCAATACCCGGATTGGCTGTAACCTTCACCAGATAGCGCCGCTTTCCGCTCTCGTCGGGAGCGAGTTCCACCCCCACCCCGTCGCCAGCCACAAGGCCGATCTGTCCTTCAGGCGAGACGACCCGTCCGCGGTTCTCCACCTGGGAGCCAATCAGAATTGCCGTTCCCTTCTTCTCGGTGGTTATCTCCCCATCATTGGCCACGGCTCCGGCGGTGTAAGACTGCATGTCGGTGTCCGGAGCCTCCGCCGTTCCCTGCCGGTTGCTGAACGTCAGGAGGCTCTTCTCGAAATTCTCCTTCGTGATGTGGAGCGACGACGCGACGATGGAATTGACGTTGACCCGCGCCCCCTGGCCGAAGAGAATGCCGTTGCGGTTTACAAGGTAGACCTTCCCGTCGGCCTTGAGGGTGCCGAAGATCTGGGTCGGATTGGCGTCCCAGATACGGTTGAGGGCGGACCACTCCCTGTTCTGCCGGAACTGGACTGTGGCGTCCCGGCCGATGTCGAATGATTTCCAGTCGATCACCGCCTTGTCGGCGCTTTGGTTGACGGTAACGAGCGTGCCCGCCTCGTCCACCGTGGCATTTTTGAGGACCCCGTCCAGTTTCCGTTTCGGAATGGCCGTGGCCAAGGGGGGAATGAGATTGGACAGGGTCCGGGGGATGCCCGAGCTTTGCACGGCGGCGGTCCGGGGGACGCCGGCCGCCTGCGAGGCGGTGCGGGGAATCCCCTGGGCACTGCCCAGCACCGGTGACAGGGCGGTGGTCGTCGCCATGGCGAGGGCGATGGACCTGGTTTCGATCGAATGTTTCCTGCTCATATCCTTCTCCCGTTCCCTTCGCCGCGCTAGAAAACGCAGTTGACCCTGAAGTGCGCCCGGTGATCCCCCTCCTTGATCTGGTCCGAATCGTTGAGGGCAAACGCAAAATCAGCCTGGTACTCGACAAACTTGAACAGCACGCCCCGCACCCCTGCCCCGACACCCTGGAGGGTCTGGCTGCGATTCTCGCCGGGAAGGGGTTTTTTCAGCTCCACAGCTGCCATGTCGTAGAATACGTAGGGAGAGAGGCTCATGGCGCTTCCCATGGTTACGTCGGGAGCCCGAAGCTCAACGGTGGCGTGGAAACCGTTGTCTCCAAGGGCTTCGCTCTCCTTGTACCCCCTCACACTCTCCATGCCGCCGGCCACGAACTGCTCGTTGGGGATGAGCGGCTCGCTGGCGACCTGTCCGTCGACCCTCGCCCTCAGCCCCATGCCGAGAGGGAGCTTCTGCAGACGCTCCAGCCCCAGGATGGCGGACAGGTAGTTTCCCTTGGCCTCGGACCGCTTGACGGTCATTTCCGACTGGTCCGTCACCGCTCCCCGGAACGCCATGTTGAGGCCGGCGTTGAAAAGGGTGGTGCCGGTCGAATCCTGGAGAGACCCGTCGTAGGCGGCGGAAAACGGCAGATAGCTCACCCTCGTGTCGAAGCCAGCGCTCTCGTCGAACCGCTTGTAATCGAGGCCCAGGGTGGCGCTGTGGTTGTAGAGCCCCCTGCCGGGAAGCGGCATCAGGTACCGCCCTCCGACGATGATTCCCTTGCCGAGTACACCAAGACCACCCACGGAGGCGAAGGTATTGGTATCGGACCAGACGCCGTAGAGAACGATGCGCCGCTCGTCATGCCACGGGTCGGGAAGGACGTAGGAACCGGAAACGATCTGCACCTCCCGCGTCATCTGGGGGGCGGTCTGGTACTGGATTCCGATGGAGTGCTCCTTCTGCCAGAGGTTGTCGTAGCGCAATGCCGCGTTGAGGCGAAGGTCGGAGGTGTCGTGGCTCGACCGGTTGTTCAGCTCCAGACTGCCGTGGAGGGGGAGTGTATCCTGCACTTTCAGCTCCACGTCCACCAGCCCCACCTCCTTCGATGGCGCCATGGAGGGCGACAGCTTCAGGTCCGGGTTGCGGCCCGCCTTGGTGAATTCGGCCTGGAGAGTCGGAACGTGGGGAATCTTTCCCGGACCCATTGAGGGCAATTTATCCAGAATCATCGCGGTCGAAAAATGACGGTTCCCGGTAACGCTCACCGAACCAATCCGCTGCTCGATCACCTGGAGCCGGATGACTCCATCCTCCACCGACTGCTCGGGGATGTTCACGATCACCGTCGGATACCCCTGCTCGTGGTGAAACTTTTCCAGGGTTTCCCGTGCCTTCTCCACATCGTCGGCGGTTTTGCCGTGGCCGGTAAGAGGGGCCAGAACCTCCTGCAGTTTCTCGGAGGTGAAGAGGGTGTTCCCCTCCACCATGATGTAGGTGATCCTGAACGTCGCCGGCACCTCTTCCGCTGCCGGCACAGGCGTCGCGGCAGCATCCGCGTGATCGGCCGGCAGCGCCCCCTCAACGGCAACGGGCTCCTCTGCGCCATACACATCACAGACAATCGGCATTGACGACAGAACACCGAAAAAGAACGCAATACGGAGCATGCGCCGCGACCGGCGCGGCAGGGGAATGAATCTCATGGCCATGGTTCGGTAAACCTTTCAGAACATTGAATTGAAATGAAGTAGCGGGACTTACAGAAGCGCGTTCAGCTCTTCCCGCAGGCTCGCGGCGTCGCGGAAGCCGTCCAGCTTCCTTGCCACCTTCCCCTGCCGGTCGAGGAGCACGATCATCGGATAGCCGTCCTGGCCGTATTGTTCCTTGAATACCTTCTCCTTGTCCGAATTCACCCTGATCCAGACGAAGCGGTCCGCAACCGCCTTGATCCGGGGATCCACGGCGGTCTCGCCGAAAATCTTCTTGCACCACTGGCACCAGTCGGCGTAGAGGACGAGCACGGCGGGCTTTTGTTCTTGTTTCGCCTTGTCGATCCCCTGGTCGTGGCTCTCCAGCCAGGGGACCGATACCGCCGAAAGTGTCTCGCCTTTGGTCATGGAAACCACCTCCACGTCAAGCACCACGCTCTTGTCGGCCAAGGGATGGTTGAAGTCCACCGTGAAGTTCTCTTCGCCGGCGGCGGTGATGGTGCCCCGTGCCCCGCGGAACTCGAAGGGGGCGCCGACGGTGGGGACAAGACGGATCTTCACCGTCTCACCCTCCACCCTGGTCTCCACGGCGCCGAAGCTCTCGGTGAACCGCTCGCCGTCCCTGGCGAGGAGTTGCAGCGTCGCCTGCTGCTCGGTCACCCCGGTGACCCTGGCCGGGAAATAGGGGACCACCGGCAGTTCCTTCCCCACCACCGGCAGGGCGCCGAAATTCTTCACGTAGTCCGCCGCCGGAATGGAGACGGTCTTGGGAAGGCTCTTCACCGTCGCCATGGTCACGATCCGCTGGGGATCGCGGGCACCGAAGGCCTTTTCGGCGATCAGGGACAGATGCTTCTTTTCACCCGGCCCCATGCCGATGACCGCCTGCGCCAGCCCCGGCAGATGCCCTTCCCCCCCGGCCACGACCTCCTCAGGGCGGTAGTGGCTTCGCTCCGTGAAGGCGGCGGAGTGTTGTCGCCCCGTGTCCGCCGCGACCGGCGCCTCGGTGGTGGCCACCAGGGCGCCGTCAGCAGTGGCCATGGTGTAGCGGACCGTCACGAGATCGCCAGCCTTGGCCTTGCCTTCCGCTTGTGGCAGTTCAATATTTGCGGAGTTCCTGCCGTTGCTGATCGCATCTTCGATGGCCTTCGTCAGGACTGCCTCGGGCCGCGCCGATTCCATATCCTGCGTTTCAGCCGAAAGCGCCGGGATAACAGTTGAGGCAACAAGCACCATGGCAATCACGTTTGTTGTGGCTTTTCTCTTCATCGTCTCCCCTCCCTGTCTCTCAACGCTTCCCCACCTGCTTCGTCCTCTCCGCCTTCACGTCGCACCGAAGCGACTCTCCGCCGAAGGGATACCCGTAGTCGATGGTGAAAAACCGCTCGTTCACTTCGCTGATCCTTCCCGCCAGGGGACCGCTCCGCACGGTCCGGCCCACGGCGGCATCGATGACGATCTCCCACTGGTCGCCGGCGTCCCGCACCTTCCCGGGACCGAAAGGAGTCTGCACGACACCCCCTTCTGGCTGGGGAAAACGGATGACCACTTCTTTTTCCGTAACCTCTTCGATCACCCCCGGCAGAGCCGGGTCCAGCACGAACCGCCGCCCCTTTTCCGGCTCCCGGCCGGTCCGGGTGAGGTATTCTTCTCTCCCCAGCCGCAGCTCCTTGGCCCGTTTGCGGACCGTGGCCATCTTCAGGTACCGGTCTGCTCCGGAAACTCCTTCCATGGGGCCACCGAGCAACTCAACACTCCTCGTTTCGCCCGCTCCCATTCCGACGACAGCCCCGGCAAGCCCTGCCGCCAGTTCATCGTCGAATCCCCTGTCTTTCGATTCGGGCCTGGTGCCGGCCGTGAGCATGAGGGGTGAGAACTCGCGGGGAGCAACAAAGAGATGACTCATTTTTACGTCTGGTTTCTGGGCGGCGGCCCTGTCGCTGGTCGCCGCAAGGGCGCCGCTGCCGTCAAAACATGTATAGACGACCTGAACCGGGTCACCGGTGGCGATGATCCCGCCGCTGCCATGGGCAGCGCAACCAGCCATGCATCCCGCTGCAAGGTACGCCAGCATATAGGTATAAGGACGAAGCTCCATTGTCTTTCCTCCCTGTCATTAGCGTGAGACCGACGCACCGTAGCAGCTGTTTGTTACAGATACGCTTCAGACATGATGATTTTTCCTTAAGAATGAGGCGAATGTCCGTTTTCAGCAATGAAATCAAGCTAATTATCCGTATTTATTGATTATCGCCTCAACGGCATCTCGAACAAGAGCCGTACACGTCGTTATTCATGCAACTTTCAAGAAAATGTCATTGACCCGCAACAATCCGTTGATAGAGTCCCGCTTCGTTCCCGACGAATGGAACCGGAATGAAAACTCCAGATCGACAACCGAATTGTTTAGACAGATGTCATGAATTGTTTATTTGTCTGTAATAAACAGCTGATAGAGTGTGGGCCGTCAATCGAAAGAGAAGGGACCACGGCGGGGAGAGCGGTGAAGAACGTGAACAATGAACGCCAGAACGGCAAACTGCCGAGGCTCTCCAGGTCCGAGAAATACAATCGGCTGGTGGATATGCTCAACGACCTCGCCGGCAACGAATTCACCGGCTACATCAAGGTGAACTTCAGCCAGGGGGGAATCGGCCGGATCGAGAAGTTCGAGGAAATCAGCTTTAATAAGGCCGGGACCGGGGACTAGGGACCAGGGACCGGGAAAAACCGCTTCTACGCATAACCCAATATCGCCGGGTACTTTGCCGACCTGCCGGACAGGAAACGGAAAGCCCGCATCACGAGCGCCCATGGCGCCTGATGCGGGTTTTTTTGTTGCCGTCTGCCCGGCCCAAACTCACGAAAGGAGGTGTTGAAAGGAAAAGAAAACCTAATACCGGACGGTATTACGCGAAGGCGCCACGCCTTCGACGATGCACCAGTAAAGGCCAAAGCACGGGCGACCGTGTGACGGAAAGCCGACGGGTCCTGAAACATGGACGGCCGGGTTGCCTGGGGCGGTAATGACGATTGACACGGATGTCGAAGCAGAAAACGCAGGACACACTCAAAACATTATCGAACTCAGGAGGATCAAGAAAATGAAAAAGAAGATGATTGCCCTTCTCGCGGGCGCACTGATGACCGTAGCAATGGCCGGGAACGCCCTGGCGTATTTCGAGAATGATCACCTCATTCGCGTGGTTTACGACAAAACCGCCATGAAGGAAGTGGCTACCGATCTCGGCTCGATTTCCACCATCCTTTCCACCAAGGGAGTGCAGGTTCTCGGTGCAGGCGCTGACTCCTACCTCGGCGGCGCCCTCGCCACTTCTTCGTTCTCCAACCTTAATGTTGCCTATTATGCGGTGAACGTCGCCAACATGGACCTCTATCTTTCCAGCAAGGCCGACACGCAGTCCCTTAACGGCACGACCGGTTGGACCGCGGGCAGCTCGGCGATTGCAAACACCCTCAGCAGATATGCAGGTTTGGGTGGTTCGACAGTAACTCTCGGCATGGGAGATGCTTCTTCTTACTGGGCGAAACTTGACGGGACTGGCACCAAAGTTGGCAAGTTCAACACGTTCTACAGCGCCGCCAACGGCGAGATGAACCTTGCCGCCCTTGCCACGGGCGGTGAAGTCAAGCAGAACCTCTTCTTCTTTGACAACCCGAAAACCACTGTAGCCGGCGTTAAGCAAAACCTCACCATCAAGACCCTCTCCACCGGTGGGACTGAAGTAGCATCTAACGTTCCGGTCCCCCCCGCCCTCTTCCTCATGGGTTCCGGCCTCCTCGGCCTTGTGGGCATCCGCCGCAAGAAGCAGTAACTGCAAAAGCTTAGAACACAGCCCCCCGATTCCGGGGGGCAACCAACGAAAAAGGAGACGAAAGCAATGA
Organism: Desulfuromonadales bacterium; assembly: GCA_003712145.1. Taxonomy (GTDB): domain Bacteria; phylum Desulfobacterota; class Desulfuromonadia; order Geobacterales; family Geobacteraceae; genus Geobacter. The sequence continues at coordinate 18,134 of RHLS01000014.1, forward strand.
AAAAGCAAGCCCTCAAGACCCTGGTCGCCGCTGCGGCCGTTCTCTCGACCGCCGCCATCGCCCAGGCTGCCACTGTCGACATCAACGTTTACGGCGCCTCCGCCCAGTACCTCTTCTGGAACGACGCCGCCGACAACTTCCTCCTCTCCAAGGGCTGCTCCAACGTGGTCCAAGCTGAGGACAGCAGCAAGAAGCACGGCATTACCTCCGGCAAGGCCTGCTCAGGCTTCGGCGGGAACGACGTAATCATCCGCTACTCGGCCAAGGCATCCTATGAGTCGGTCCGCTCCCTGAAGGGCACTTCCAACCCCGACTCCTGCCCCAATGCCTTCCAGCGCAAAATGGCCGACTCGGTAACCGCTCCCAACACCCTGACCTGCCAGACCGTTACACTCGGGGCCTCCGACGTGGCCGGCGAGGCTTTCGTGCAGGAAAGCCACGGCAAGCAGTTCGGTCCGCGCGGCGGCAACAACGTCGATATCGTACTGGCCGGCGAAGATGCATCGGGTCTCACCCCCTACAACCCCCTCGTGGTGCCCTTCGGCTTCTTTGTGAACAACGCCGTCACCGCCAAGAAGTGCACCACCGCCGCTGGTGCATTGGCCGGTGAATACTGCGCCAGCGACGCCGATTGCGGCGGTGTTGCCGGTTCCTGCGGTGCTCCCAGCACCATCGACAACATCACCCGTCTCCAGGCTGTGAACATCTTCTCAGGCTATGCAACTAACTGGTCCGACTTCGGCGGCTACTTCACGGCTCAACCCATCGTCGCCTGCCTCCGCCATGCCGGCTCCGGCACCGCTGCCGCCCTTGACTTCTCAGTCATGAGGGGCAACGGCTGGGGTAACGTCATAGCGAGCTTCGAGAGCCCCGGCGCCATCTGGTTCAACGAGGGTTCCTCGGACCTCATGAAGTGCGTGAACGGCAACATCGGCTCCGGGACCGGCTCCGCCATCGGCGCCATCGGCTACGCCGATGCCGACCAGGCCGTCGGTACCGCCGGCACCAGCCAGAACGTGAAGGCCGTCAAGTACAACGGCCACTACGGTACCCGCTACAACCTCCGCAACGGCGCCTACGACTTCTGGACCACCCAGTGGATCTATGAAGACTCCGCCCGCACCACCACCGCCCAGCGTCCGGTTGTCGATGCCCTCGTTGCCTTTGCCTCCAGCCCCGCCAACGTCCCCTCCACCAAGGCCAAGCACTGGGCCACCAAGGACGAGATGAAGTTCTTCAAGAGTTCCGAGACCGAGTATCCCTTCCTCCTCGGCGCCACCAATCCGCAGACCCCCTAATCTCGTCTGACTGCGGTGTATCTTCGAGGGGCCTTCACCGAGGCCCCTCTTTTTCCATTCCGGACCATGGAGGCTCCAATGAAGAAAATCACCGCCACCTTGGCTGCGACCCTCCTCTTCGGACTTGCCGGCAATGCCCTGGCGGCCTACACGACGGAGGGGACCGTCTCCCCTGCAAACGGGATCATCACGGTCATAAGCCCGGTTGATACCCTCGACAGCAGGGGAATCGTCACCGTCATCGAACCCGTCAGGAATCCCGGCGATGGCGGCATCGTGACCGTCATCGAGTCTGGCCTCAATGAAGGCCTCGTCCCCGTCGTAGAGCCCATGGACTTCTCCTTCACCCAGCTCGCCTACTCGGATGGGTTCTTCTTCGACACCGCCGACACCTTCGGCTCCGGCAACAGCAGGATGTCAACAATCAGCTCCGGCAACATCCGCAGCATGGGCGCATTCTTTCCCCGAAGACAATTTTCTCCCATCATCACCGAGATTGTCCCAAACTCCCCCGGCATCGTCACCGTCATCGAACCCGCCAACGCCACCACCGTCCCCGTACCCCCGGCCCTCTTCCTCATGGGTTCGGGGCTTGCGGGCCTTGCCGGTTTCCGCCTGAAGCGCAAACCGTAGCCATCCTGGCGGCCCCCGTGTCATGGGGGCCGCTCCCTCCACTTTAACCTGACGGCTCCCTCCCCCAAATTACATCCCGAAAATGTTATTTGTCGACCTCACTTCAACTGGAAATATTTGTTACCGGATCAGCCTTAGACTGGAAACAACATATACCGATCGAGACGCTCAAAAAAACTATCGTGGATTTCCGCTGAAATGCCAACGGCCATCCCTCGTCGCATTGAGGTCACGCCGGTTACGGGATAAGCGACCGTTTGTATCGGGTACGTCGCAGCGGAAATCCATAGACCTTCACACATTCCCTACCCCCGCGTAACACCGAAGAAAAATCCCTGTGCCATGATCGTGCATGATCAAGCCGCTCCCTCCAGGAGGCAGTCATGCACACACTTCATTCCTCACAATTCCGCCAGATCCTCGCCTTAACGGCCCTTGCGGCCCTCTGCAGCCAGGGGATTCCCCTGTCTGCCTCCGCGGCCCCCGTGACACCTCCCGGCCTGCGCCAACGGCTCGCGGCCGGCGCTCCCCAGGAGGCGATCATCCTCCTCGATGAGGAGGCCACCGCCAAATCACGCGCTCTCGGCGCCCTGGCGGCCGACGACGGGGAACTGGTCACCGATTACTCCCACCTGCCCATGCTCTTCACCCGCGTCCGCTCGGTGCGGGCTCTGGATCGCCTCCTGGCCGTTCCCGGCATCCAGGCGGTGTACGAAAACCGCGTGATCCGCCCCCACCTGGCCCAGAGCCTCCCCCTCATCGGCCAGCCTCCCCTTCCCCCCATCGGCAGGAGCGGCGGCGGCACGACCGTGGCGGTGGTGGACACGGGGGTGAACTACACCCTCCCCGCCTTCGGCTCCTGCACCGCGCCGGGGGTGCCGGCCGGGTGCAGGGTGGCGGCATCGGTGGATCTCGCCGCCAACGACAACGCCATGGACGACTACGGACACGGCACCAACGTGTCCGGTATCGTCGTGGGTGTGGCGCCCGACGCCAGGGTTGCTGTCCTCGACATCTTCAACGCCGACGGCACGTCGAGCGACGCGCTGGTGATCAGCGGCATCAACTGGGCCATCGCCAACCGGGCGACGTACAATATCGTGGCCATCAACCTGAGCCTGGGGGACGGAAGCAGGAACACCTCGGCATGCTCCAGCAAGTTCACCAATCCCTACGTGACGCCCATCAAGAACGCGAAGAATGCAGGAATCGTAACGGTGGCGTCGGCGGGGAACGAAGGATATTCTGACGCCCTCTCGCGCCCCGCCTGTACCCCGGATGCGGTGTCGGTGGGGGCGGTCTACGACTCGAACGTGGGAGGGATACAGTGGAGCGTCTGCACCGATGCTTCGAGCACGGCCGACAAGGTCCCCTGCATGTCGAACACCGCGTCATTCCTCGACATGCTGGCGCCGGGAGCCTTCATCACCGCCGCCGGCTCGTCCCTGGGGGGGACATCCCAGGCGGCCCCCCATGTGTCCGGGGCCGTGGCGGTTCTGAAGGCCGAATACCCGACGGAAACGCCGGACCAGCTCATCACCCGCCTCACCTCGAAGGGGAAACCGGTCACCGACCAGCGGACCGGGGGGGTCTTTCCGCGTCTCGATCTCCTGGCGGCCCTGGAGCTGCCGGACTCATACCTTGTGTCGGCCCTCTCCCCCTGGGGTATCGGCTGTGCGGCGCTCCTCCTCGGCGGAGCGCTCTCGGCCCGCAGACGGTTCTGATGGCGGACGACGGAGAACGAACTGCCAGTCAGGAAACCAGACGATTCGCCAATCGCTGAACGCACAGTGAAAGATTCGGATCGCTTATCATTTTCAGTGCCTTGTCCAATGGCACCACCATTCGTTTTCTCCACCCCATTTCTGGCCAATTTTTCAGGATGGTGGTTACTTTCAAAGGATAAATCTGTAGTGTCCGCTCTCCACTTTGGCGACATGCCAGGTGAAGTCGAGGGATGCAACTCCCGATGACACCTGCCTCCTCCATAGCCTCCATGACTGCAACATCATGCCGTGACATGCCAGGCTCAGGTTGTCCTTTTGGAAGGATCCAGCGGGTCTGGGTGGAATTGGTTACAAGCACGAAGTGCAGACGTCCGCCCCGCATGAGGTATGGCAGCGCACCTATCTGGTGCTCGGACGTGTCGTTTTCCGGCATGCCGTGGAGTGCCAGAAAGAGGTTTTTGTAGGCGTCCACTCCGGTCACTTCCCGTCCCATGAAGTACGTCTTTTCGAATCGTTCACTCTCCTCGACGGATGAAAACTCGACTTCGGCAACCACGAGTGGTTCAAGTTCCCCCAAATACTGATCAACTTCCACTTTGTAGCCCCCGACCCGGATGCAGGAACGTTTTTTTTCCAGCCGCCTTCCTTCAGTAGAGGGCCAGAGCTGGTCGAACTGCCGACGGGTTATTTCAACCTCGGTTTCCCGTCGCGACAAGCCCGCTCCCTCCTTGATTGTCAGGAACTGTTTCTTTCCGTAGCGGCGAAGCCGGATCTCCATATGCTCGTGCTCGTCATGCGCAAGGTATCCCTGCTGGATCAGGGTCTCGTCCATCAAGCCATCCGGAAGCGATGTCACCAGAAACTTGCGCTCGATCTCGATCATGAGACGGTCTCCTGCAGCGCTATGATCTCGTTGCACAGGGCGCGGTACGCCTGCGCCGCATCGCAGGCCCTGGAATAGGCCAGAAGAGGCATCCGGCGCAGCCCCATTTTTTCCACATCGGCAGAGAAGGGTATGGTTGTCTTGAGGAATTGCGGAAAAGAGGCAGAAAGCTCCGAGATGGTGTCCCGGTGCATGTTGTTACGCTTCTGAACCATGCTAAAAAACGGGCGCAGACGTTCAACCGGCAGTTCTTCGTCTCTAAAGAAGCTGTCCAGCTGTTCCAGGGTGCGCTGGGACAGGATGGTCGGTATGACCGGCACCAGGATCATGTCCGAGGCGCGAAAAACATTTTCCGAGAGCAGGGTAATGTTGGGGGGGCAGTCCAGGACAATGGTGTCGTAGTCTTCACTGAACTTCTCCAGGACCCGGCGCAGCTGCTTGCGGCGCTTTTCCATGCTGTCAAGGGCGATATCGAAGTGACGGTAAGCAAGGTTCGATGGAATGATATCGAGTCCCGAAAAGTCTGTCTCGCGGACATTGCGCAGTAATCCGCCCCACAGGGTGCGGGTGTCGTTCATTCGGAATTTTTCAGCGCTGGAGACCCGGAAATAGAACTCTGCCGCCCCCTGAGGGTCAAGGTCGATCAGCAACGTCCTTTGGCCCGCTTCGGATAGGGCATACGACAGGTTAACCGACAGCGCCGTTTTGCCCACCCCTCCCTTGATACTATATGACGCGATGATCATCATTGCGGTCTGTCCTTTGGCGAATTATTTTCTGACATGACCGCAGGGCGCCTGAAGATGCGTTTGAACGTTGTGGCAACGTCGTCGCCAATAAATTCCTGAAGCACTTCATCGACCAGAAGGCGCGCCTGGTGCCGACGCTGGTGGAGCAAGGCGAGAAGCCCGCCCATGGCAAGTGCCGCGTCAATTCCCGACCGGCCCTTGTGCCACCAGTCAAGCAGGAACCGCTGCTGTACCGAACTGTCATTAAAGTCACCAAGCCGTCCCTGGAGGCGACGGAGCTGTTTCTGGAGAAGCAGGCCTTCTTTCGCCGGTATCAGCTCGTTAAAAAACTCCATGAGATACCGAAGCTTCTTGCACTCGATACGGAGCTGATGCAGCATTTCGTCCGCTGTGTCGATACTGATATCCTTCCCGATCTTTCTGATTTTTCGGTACCGTCGATAAATACCGCGAAATACCAGTGGGCCGACTGGAAGAAGCGCTGCCGACGACGCTTCGTGCGTACTTGGGGAAGAAAATGACTCCCTGAGGACACGAAGTTTCCTGGCAGTGGCTCGGCCATGCAGTTGCGTGCCGACGCGACGCTGTTCAACTTCCCGCTCTGAAGAGAATTCAGCGAATATCTGTGTCAACCCCTGATGCAGAGAATCGGGAAGGCCTTCCAGGAGATCCTGGCGTGCCAGCAGATAGACGTCCAGGTCGCGCAGGCGGTTGGTCGCACGGGCGAGATCTCCAAGCTGCTTCCTGACACGACATGTCTCACCGGCGGGGTAGACATCCTTTACCAGACCGAGCAAAGAGCGGGTCTTGCGCAGGCAAATCCGGTAGTCATGAAGAAACTCGGTATCAAGATCGGATATGATGCCATGGATGTTGCTGTCGGCGATGGAAAGAATCGTGCTGATGATTCTTCCTACCGCCTCCCGGGCTGGTGTCTCGAATGAAAGGTCGAACGTAGGTTTCAGGGTGTAGACACGAGGCTCCTGGTGCGCATGGCGCAGCAATAAGGCAATCGGCCCGGCACTGGATGGCGCCGCACCAATGCTTGCGAGCCTTTCCGTAACCTGGGCGGCTTCGCGTGCGTAGCCCCTTAGCGGAAGCACCCTGCACCAGACAAGTATCTCAACTCCTCCCGGCTCCTCCGCAACGGTGTTCCATTCGACCCTGCATACAATCTTTCCCATGTCGTTGCGAAGTTCACATAACTGAGTGCTAAAGCGGCCCGTTGCCACCGCGGTCAGTCCGCGCAACCCGAGAGGTTCCCGGAGATATGAACGCATCGCATCGGTAGAAAAGTCATGCCAGAACCGCCGGCCGACCCCTCGTTCAGTGCATTTTACTGCTCCCGGCCAGCCATTGACATGGGTTTGCAGAACGTACTCATCTCCAGTGGAGTACAACGTATACCCACTGAACCAGAGCCCCCACTCGAAGGTGTCATGGAATGTGAAAATAGCTACAGTCCGACGCTGTCTCGCCACATCCCAGCCATCGCCCAGGCATTCAGGGGAAAGGCCTGGAGGCAGCACCAGCCAGTCAGCACAATTTCTTTGCGGTTCCATTACCAAGAGGCCCTTTGCATAAAAGTTGGCGATGGTGTTCGTACTTCACACTCAGTGATGCGGGCATCACCAGCTTTCGGCTGTTGCGAATCACTTCAGGGAAAGGCGACGTGACACCTATATCTTTGCCGTGTCATTTTGAAGCTTCTGCTCGACAGCGGATACAATGTACGTGTTCATGCTGATGCCGGCTTCTGCCGCCTCTTTCTTGACGCTTTTGCGGAGAGATTTTTTCATGCTGACAAGAAACTTGGTTGTCTTGTCTTCCTTGGCAGGCTTCTGGTCCTTTTCTTCGCCCTTGCCCTGCTTTTTCACCTTATCCTTGGATTTCTTCGTGCTGCTAACTTCTTGGGGGGCGTCTGTTGCTTCTTTCGCAACATCATCACCTTTCTTCTTTTTCTTGGTCGTAGATTTTAATGAGACTACGGTTTCAGCTGTCGTGACAGGCTGCTCGTCAGTTTTTTCTTTGATCAGTTTTTCCTTTTTCATGCGACTCCTCCTTGGTGGGAAAAATATTATGTTTATAATATTCATTATAAACATAATTATGTCAATAAGTTGATGCGAAAGAAATTGACGCGTTTACGTCTTACCTCTCCATTATTTATCGTCCACCAAAACGAAACAACAGTCTCAGATTCGGACGGCAGAGAATAAGCCAGAGCAAAAGCGGCAGCAGGTAGCCGGAAATGACGTGGATGCCCACGGAAGCGCCATATGCCTCCCGGACCCCGAAGGCCGAGAAGAGGATGTTGCTGACCCGGAAGAGCTGATGCCCCACGGCGAGGATGAGCAGTCCGCCCCCAAGGGCGACGGCCCTCCGCCAAAACGGAAGGGCCCCGGTCGCCAGGACCAGCGAGGCAAAGAGGACGCTGTTGAAGGTCTGATAGTAGAGGGAATGGCCGACGGAAAGATCGACGGGCCAGCCGGCCTGTTCGAAGAGAAACCTCAGCGGCACATCGCCCACGGCCACGTACCAGCGGTTCAGGAGCAGCCACGGGATGAAGAGAAGTATCGACCATGCCAGCACCCGGAGAAGGAACGGGAAGGTTTCGCCTTCCCCCGTTTCGGCCCACCTGCCCCAGAGAAGCGCCCCGCAGAGCACGACAACCACCATGAGTATCTGCCCCACGTAGACGTGAACCGCCTCGAAGAGTGACGGCGCCGCCGCCCCCGTGGCGATGACCGCGGCGATGCGCAGGACGTTGATGGAGTTGAGGATGGGAATTCCGGCAAGGATGCCGCAGGCCTTGGCGCGGGGAGAGGCGTCGGCGGCCAGGACGAACGAGACGAAGAGGATGGCGGGGTTCAGCACCGAGCACTCCGCCACGACCCGGGCCGAGAAGCCGTCGAGCCGGACCAGGGTGCCGGCGGCGTGGACATCCCGCCCCAGGAGCCCCAGCAGCTCCGCCGCCATGGTGGCGGTTACCCGGTTGAGGGGATCGAAGAACGACTCGGGCACCAGGAGCGAAACCCCAAAGAGGACGAGGGCGACGACCGCGAACCTGATGGTCCGGATCCCGCCCCCGTGGTGGCCTGCTGTCGGTTCCAAGGTGGTGTTACGCGGCGTCCCTGCGCTGGCGGTTCAGCACCAGCCCCAACACCTTTTCGCGGGGAAGCATCCTGAGGGCCCGCGTCACCTCGGGCATGGGGGTTTCGCCGGCCTTGACCGTGACGACGATGTGATCCACCAGGGGCGCGAAGGCCAGGGCGTCGGCCCCGGCGAGGACCGCCGGCACGTCGAAGATCACGTACCGCTCCGGGTAGCGGTTCTTCATGTCGTCCACCAGTTCCTTCATGCGGGGTGAGCCGAGGAGCTCGCTGCTTTCGCTGATGGTCCTGCCGCCTGAGATCACGGTCAGCTTCTCCACCCCGGGCCAGACCATGAGATCGGAGATGGGGCAGTCGTCCAGGAGGTATTCATTAAGCCCCTTCTCGCTCCCGATGCCGAGCAGCTCATGGATGCGCTGGCGCCGGAGGTCACAATCCACCAGGAGCGCCGTCTGGCGGAACTCCTTGGCGAAGGTGAGGGCCAGGTTGATGGCGGTGAGGGTCTTTCCCTCGCCCGGCAGGGCGCTCGTGATCATGATGGTGTTCCCCCCCCGCTCCCGGCTGCGCTGGAGGATCTGGGTGCGCAGCACACGGTAGGACTCCACCTCGGCGGCGTCGGACAGAAAGGCGACGCACTTGTTCCGCGCCACCACCTGCGGATCGAGCCGGACTTGACGTGAAACCGTATAGGCCGGCGAAACCCAGCCGATCCTCTCTCGGCCTGAACAGACGGTTTGGGGATCGTCATCCGCACGTTCGGCGCAAGGTTCCTCGATGCATCCGATTCCGCTCTTATCCTCGTCCGGAGATGCTGATTCGGGCTCCTGAGCGGCGACATTCCCGCCGGCCCTCTCCTCCTCGGCCACAGCCACTAAAGACCCAGGCTGCTGGATGGCATCCGCCTCGGACTCGACCGAGACAGTCCGGTTTTCTCCCCCTCGCGAGGATATCAGACCGAGGGCCTTCTTTTTCATGCTGCCGAACGCGGTCGACTTCCGCTTGGGCACTGGTTCGGCCCCATGCTCCATAGAGTCGGCGGGCACAGAATCGACCTCATCCGGGTCGGGCGCCGGAAGAGCCGTCCTGGGCCGTGAAACGTCAACCGAAGCACCTTCCCGGCTACCAGGGTCTCCCGATGCCAGGGCCTTTTTCCTCATCCGCTCAAGGACGGTCGTTTTTTCCGTCATTACACTCCACTCCTTTCCTCTCCTCTCTTTAGCGCTAGACGGAGAGCCGCCGCATCAGCTTCGCCACCAGAATATCCAGGTCCATCACAAAGAAGTGAATAAGGGGGATCGCCACAATGACGACCATGGCCGTCCCGGCTGCCACCATCCGCCGCCGGCGCTTCAGGGCGGCCGTCTCCTCCCAGGTGACGATCTCGGGAATCGCGGCGAGCACCGGCAGGGCCGTGGCCCGGGCGAGGGTCTCGATGCCGTGGGCCGCCTGGTCGCCGTACTCCCTGAAGGCAGCCGTGCCGACACCAGCGCCAAGCCCGAGGATCAGGCCGATGATGAGGATGGCCGGCACGTTGGGGCTCACCGGCTTCTCGGGGAGACGGGCCGCGTCGATAAGGGTGAAGCGCTCTCCCATCTGCTCCTTTTCGAGGCCGTGGGCCACCTTCGCTTCCATGAATTTTTTCGAGAGGTCGTCATACTTGAGCTGGAGGTTGTTCCGCTCCACAAGCATCACCTTGTACCCCTCCTCCACCTGGGGGAAGGCCTCCAGGCGGCGGCGGTAGCTCTCGCGTTTACCTTGGGCAAGCTGCACCTGGCGCTTGATGGAGTCAATCTCGGCCCGGGTGCTGGCCAGTTGGGCCGAGAGGGTCACGTAGGCGGGGTTGTCGGGCTTGCTCTCCATGTCGCGCCCCGACCCCTTGAGCTGGCTTTCCAGCGCGGCGATCTCGGAACGGGCCTTGATCACGTCGGGATGGGCATCGGAGAGACGGGTCTTGAGGTCCACGAGCTTCACCCGCAGCTCCCGCAGCCGCCCCTTGTCGGTGTTGGCGTCATCCGTGGGGATGCTGGAAAGCTGAACCTCCAGATACCCTTCCTTCTCCCGCAGCATCCGGAGCTGGTCATGGAGCTGGTCCACGTCGCGGTCGGTCCGGTCGAGGGTCTGCATGTTCAGCTGGGCCAGCTCGGGCAGGGCGCTCACGTTGCGCTGCTTGTAGTCGGCGATCTTCCGCTCGATCTCCACCAGCTGGGCCTGGACATCCTTCATCTCCTCTTCCATGAACCGGGTGGCTCCCAGGGTCTGCTGCTCGCGGACCTTGAGGTTCTCCTCCAGGTAAAGGGAGGCCAGAACGTTGGAGACCTGCTGGACCATTGCCGGGCTCTGCCCTTCGTAGGCAAGGGAGAAGGCAATGGTGGCGGCCGTGGGCCTGCCGGTGCGGCGGTCCACCACGTCGGCGCTGATGGTCTGGAACTTGATGTCCCTCCGCATCAGGGCAATGATCTCTTCGGTGGTCTTGCTCTTGCGCAGGTCGGCGTAAAGGTTGAAGCGGTTGATGATCTCCAGGAGCTTCGTGGAGCTCATGATCCGCTGGTTGATGGTCTGGAGCCGCTCTTCCGCATAGCTCGTCACGGTGGTCATGACGAAGTCGCGGGGGATCTCCTGCTCCTCGATGAGGATGGTGGAGGTGGAGCGGTACATGCGCGGCAGGGCCACTGCGGCCACAAGCGCTACCGTGAAGATGGCCACGGCCGGAACAATCAGGCTCAACTTGCGACGTTTTACGATCCGTACGATATCGCCAAACGATTTGATCTCTGCTTCCATCTTGCGCCTCGCATTTTCTTACGTGTTATTTCTCGAGAAAGGGATACCGGTAGACCAGGCTGGCCATGACCCCGTTACGCTCCGCCGTATCTCCGCTCACCCCGTAGTCGATTCTGATGTATCCGTACCGGGCCTCCAGGGAAAAGTCCCGCGTGACGTTGTACCGAACGCCCAGTCCGAGGTTGTAGGTGGTTTCGTCGGTCTCGAAGGCCGAGAACTCCCCCCGGTCGGCCCGGTTCAGGAAGAACCCCGACGACAGGAAACCGGTTAGCTCTTCCGTAAAACGATGGCTCAGGTCGAGGGTGAGGCCAGTGCGCCGGGTCGCGCCGGTCCGCCCCGATGCCGGCACTACTCCCTGGCTGAAGGCCAGCGTGCCGGACGTGTACAGGTCCCGGTAGCTGATCCCGGCCTTACCCGTGAAGCCCCAGCTGTGTTCAGAAGTGCTGACCAACGACGTCCCTTCGAACGTGTCGAATTCCGACACGGAGTAGTTGGCTCCAAGGTTAGCAAACAGCTTCCAGAGCTCGGTGTGGGACCACGACACTCCCGCCATGGCCACATACTGCTCCACCTCCGTGTCCGTCAACGCCCTGGTCTGGTAGTTGCCGTAGCCGAAGATGAGGCTGGCGTTCAGTTCCGGCAGATACGCGCCCAGGTTTCGCTCCAGCACCAGGGAGAGATCGTGGGAGCGGTTCCTAGTATCGGTGCGGTCGTCGAAGTCGTCCTGGAGGAAGGTGTACGAAAGGGCCGTGGAGAGGGTCTCGGTCAGGGAATAGTTCCCCGACACCCCGTACTCCTGCCGGTGCCGGGTGACCGGCTCCACGATCTGCCCCGTCCGGTCGATGTCCTGGTCGGGACGGTTGTTCTGCTCGTACTTGGCCGATCCTCCCAGGGTCAGAAGCTCAGTCACCCGGTACCGGGCTCCGCCCCTGTAGAGCTGGTTCAGGGAATCGCCGATTCTGCTCTCGTCGGTGTAAAAGATCTGGTCCAGCTTGAGGGTCAGGTCGGCGTCGAGCCGCTCGGTCCGCTCCGTCGCCTCGAACCCGCCCGAAATAGTGGTAATGAACGAGTCCTTCCGATCCTCCGGGGTCATGAAGAGGTTGTCGATATACTCCTGCTGCAGGGCAGCGGCCCCCACCAAGCGGAAGTCGTCGGCAATGGAGGGAACGGGGAGGAGTGTGAGGACAGCGCCGATCAAGGCTGCGGCGGCGGAAAGCACCCGCGCGACCACAGCCGCGCTGCGGCATGGGAATAACATAACAAGCCTCATTGATTGAATCGGGTCAGGGAACTACGATCAGGTCCCCGCGTTTGAGGATGATATTCTCCTCCAGACGGTTCCCACGGGAGACTTCGCTGTAGGCAAAGGGATAGATGACCGTCTTTCCCTCCTCCTGTCGGAAGATTTTGATGTCATCCTTCTTGGCGAAGGGATTGACCCCTCCCGCCATGGCCAGGGCCTGAAGAACATTGACTGGAGCGCTTATCGGATGACGTCCCGGAGAATTCACCTTCCCCACCACAAAGATCATCATGCTGTTGGCCTGCCTCACCTCAAGGGACAGAGTCAAGTCCGAAAAGTAACTCGAAAGGCGTGTTCTGATCTCTTCCTTGAGTTGCTCCACCGTTCTCCCGCCCGCCGTAACCACACCGATAAGGGGAAACGAAATGGTGCCGTCGGGAAGCACAACCACCGACTTGGTTAGGCTCTCGTCGCGCCAAACCGCAATATCGAGAACATCGCCGGCACCGATGACATAGGCATCGCCGGGCAGTTGAGAAACGGCCGGAGATTGGGAAACCTCATTGAAATTTTCTATAGGCTCCGCCGGCAAGACCGCCGCCACAGGTTGCCGAGCTTCAAGACTGACGGGATTATCCACTACGGAAACAGTAGCTGTATTCCCCGCAGGCTCCACGACCGTCGAAGCTGGAGACACCGATTCCGCGTCTGGCGAGACAGCGACAACCGCTTCGGGGCCCACTGGAGTAGCAAGGGCGTTGTTCGCGGGTGCCGCTCCTTCAGAGGAACTTTGGGAGGACGCCTCAACCGTCGGTGAAGAGGACTGGGAGTCAACCGCAGCGACGGCGGCTTCGGAAGTCTTTTCCGCAACGGGCGCGGAAACTGCTGAAGCGTCTGCTTTGGGGAGAACTACCGGTGGAGTTTCCGGTGCAGGCCGCGGGACGGGTTTTACAATATCGCCGTGGGGATCATTCCAGAGTCCCCAGGAAGCGGCGTGAACCGTACTCTCCCCTACACAAAAAGCAGCAGACAGGGTAACGGCGGCAAGAAAACCAAGAACAGCAGCGGAGCGTGACGTCATGAAAATCCTCGTTTTAGTCGATTCCAAACGCATTTTAAAGACATCGTGACCGTACCACCTTTGGGTTACATGTTTATGTCAGTTGAATTAAGATATCTAAAAAATACGGTTCCTCACACAAATCTGTGCAAGGAAGTAGCCCAAGAGGCTATGGTTATTGCGAACGCTTTGGTCAGGCGCTTCTTGCCGGCTGCCCACGGCATCTCAAAACTGAAGGTACAGCTTCGCAACTATCCAAACTTTAATAAATAAGCAGATTACAATTAATCACACCCCTCGACGGAGTAAATGACACCGTGAAACTAATAATCCTCCTGACGGCCGCGACCCTGCTTGCCCTGCATGCAGTGGCCGCGGCCTCCCCCTGCGATGACTGGAACCTTCTGGAGAAGGAGATCCGCGACGGCCGGATCGACCGGGCTTCCGCCGGAACCCGCATCGCCCGACTCCACCGGCTCCTCCTCGATACTTACAGCACCGCTCCCGCCACCACCTCAAAGGTGTTCCCCGTTGCGGGCTATGATTACCGTGCCATCGGGGGACGCCGCGGCAACGACTACCACCCTGCCGGGTATTCCTTTTACCAGGGGAACCGGCACGGCGGCCATCCGGCCCACGACATCTTCGTGCGGGACCGCAACCAGGATTCCCTCGATGATGCCGACGGCAAGCCGGTCACTATCGTGTCGTTCACGGACGGTATCGTCATCGCCGTGAATTCCGACTGGAACTATCCGAGCCCCATCCGGGGCGGAAAGTACGTCTGGATCTTCAACCCCGCCGAGGAGCGCTATTCCTACTATGCCCACCTGTCGTCGGTGACGGTGACGCCAGGGCAGATCGTGTCGGCGGGCGAGCCCATCGGCACCCTTGGGAGAAGCGGGAAAAACGCCTATCCCCGGCGCTCCCCGACCCATCTTCACTTCATGACGCTCTCTTTCAGTGATGGGAAGATGCTTCCCCTCAACCCCTACCGGGAACTCGTTGGTGCCGGTCGCGGCATGGTAAAAACTTCCCATTGACAAAGACGACCTAATGAGTATTGTTACAGACCATGATTTCATTCCCACTTCACGAAGGAGGAACCCCATGAAGCGCACCGCACTGATCACCGCTGCCCTGATGCTCGCCTCGTCCCTCGCCTTTGCAGGCACCAAGACCTACCAGGCCACCGGTCCTGTTGTCGAGGTAAAGGACGACATGATCGTCGTCCAGAAGGGCAAGGAGAAATGGGAAATCGCAAAGGACAAGGACACAAAGGTTACGGGCGATCTGAAGGTAGGCTCGAAGGTCACTGTTCAGTACACCATGAAAGCGGCAACCATTGAAGCCAAGGAAGAGAAGAAGAAAGACGACAAGAAGAAAAAGTAGAGGCTCGCAGTAAAGCCTCAAGAGAACCGATAATCAGATCACAAAAAAAGGCGCCGAAAAGGCGCCTTTTTCATTCATCCACTGTCAATGGCAGACTACCGGGGCAGTGCGTTAAGATCCCTGAGGATATCTTCAACGTCAAGCCCATGGGCGGCACAGCCCTGCTCCAGGGACTCGTTCTGGGCACCCATGCAGCCGATGCAGCCGAGATTGTACTTTCTGAGCACCTTGGCCACATCCGGATGGGTGGTAAGGGCTTGGGCGAATGTCATGTCTTTGTTGAACTGCTGGCTCATTGCGACTCCTTTCAGTCTGTTACAGATACTTGATCTCGATGATCTCATATTCCTTGAGACCCGACGGCACCTTGATCTTCACAGTGTCATCGAGCTTGTGGCCAATGAGGGATTTACCCACCGGCGAAGTGCAGGAGATTTTACCAAGCTTGATGTCGGCTTCTTCCTCGCCGACGATCTTGTAGGAGACCTCTTCCTCGGTGGCGGTGTCGTAGAGGGTGACGGTGGCGCCGAAGACCACCTTGTCGGGTTTCAATCCTGACAGATCAACCACGTAGGCCCGGGAAAGCTTCCCCTGGAGTTCCTGGATGCGCCCCTCGATAAAGGCCTGACGGTTCTTGGCTGCATCGTACTCGGCGTTCTCCGAGAGATCACCGTGGCTCCGCGCTTCAGCAATATCCTGGATCACCCGCGGCCGCTCTTCGCGAATCAGGCGCTTGAGCTCTTCCTGGAGCGCCTCGTAACTTTCTCTGGTCATCGGTACTGAATGAGACATGGTCCTTCATTCTCCTCTGATAAACTGGCAGGGCAGCCTGGTGTGGCCGCCCCGTCGGTATCGCATGAATTAATTACGTTTTCTCGTCACCCAAGGTAGTCCTGGAGCGGCTTCACTTCCAACTCCCCCTGGAGCATGTCAATGATGCCGTCCACAGCGGCATTGGCACCGGCTACGGTGGTAAAGTAAGTCACGTTGTGCATGAGAGCCTCGCGCCGGATGGAGAACGAATCGGCAACCGCCTGGGCCCCCTGGGTGGTGTTGAGCACCATGCAGATCTCGCCGTTCTTTATGGCATCGACCACATGGGGCCTCCCTTCGAGCACCTTGTTGATCACCTTGACCTGAACCCCTTTCTCCTGGAGATAGGTTGCGGTGCCGCGGGTAGCGATCAATTTAAAACCTGCATTATAGAGTTTTTTTGCCGACTCGACAATATGTTTCTTGTCGGCGTCGTGGAGGCTGATGAAGACGTTACCCGATCGGGGCAACTTCACATTGGCCCCCAATTGGGCCTTGGCGAAGGCGGCGGCAAAGGTGTCGCCGATTCCCATGACCTCGCCGGTGGACTTCATCTCGGGCCCGAGCAGGGTATCGACGCCAGGAAACTTGACGAAGGGGAAAACCGCCTCCTTCACCGACACGTGCTTCGGCACGATGTCGCCGGAGACGCCGAGTTCCTTGAGGGACTTGCCGGCCATGACCCGAGCGGCGATCTTTGCCAGGGGGCGCCCCGTCGCCTTGGAAACGAAAGGAGCGGTCCGGGAGGCGCGCGGGTTCACTTCGAGGATGTAGATGGTCCCGTCCTTGATGGCGTACTGGACGTTCATGAGCCCCTTGACGTTCAACTCCAGGGACATGAGCTCGGTCTGGCGACGGATCTCGTTAACCAGATCCTGGGATATGGAGTACGGCGGCAGCGAGCAGGCGGAGTCACCCGAGTGGATGCCGGCCTCCTCGATGTGCTCCATGATCCCGCCGATCACCACCTCGGTCCCATCGCAGAGGGCATCCACGTCGATCTCAATGGCCTTGTCCAGGAACTTGTCTATGAGAATGGGGTGCTCCGGTGATGCCTGGACGGCGGTGGTCATGTAGCGGCGCAGGTTCTCCACGTCGTAGACGATCTCCATGGCCCGACCGCCGAGGACGTAGGAGGGACGGACCACCACGGGATACCCGATCCGGTCGGCAACGGCCTCGGCCTCCTCGAAGGAGCGGGCCGTGCCGTTGGCCGGTTGCAGGAGGTTCAGCTTGTGAAGCATCTCCTGGAACCGCTCCCGGTCCTCGGCCCTGTCGATGGCGTCTGGGGAGGTACCGATGATGGGTACACCAGCCCTCTCCAGGGCAACAGCAAGTTTCAGCGGCGTCTGGCCGCCGAACTGGACGATGACCCCCACTGGCTTCTCCAGGTCGACGATGGAGAGGACATCCTCGTAGGTGAGGGGCTCGAAGTAGAGCCGGTCTGAGGTGTCGTAGTCGGTGGAAACCGTCTCCGGGTTACAGTTGACCATGATGGTCTCGTAGCCGTCATCGGCCAGGGCGAAGACCCCGTGGACGCAGCAGTAGTCGAACTCGATCCCCTGCCCGATCCTGTTGGGGCCGCCGCCGAGGATGATGATCTTTTTCCGGTCGGTAACCTCGGCCTCGCACTCTTCCTCGTAGGTGGAATAGAGATACGGCGTGTAGGCAACGAACTCAGCGGCGCAGGTATCGACCCGCTTGAAGACCGGCTTGATGCCCAGAGACAGGCGGAGGTGCCGAATCTCCTCGTCGGATTTGCCCCAGAACCGACCGAGCATCTTGTCGGAGAAGCCGTACTGCTTGGCCTCGCGGACGATCTCCTTCAGGTTTTCCCGGGCATCAACCGCCACATCAACCTTCCGCAACTCTTCTTCCTTCTCGATGATCTGCCGGATGTTGTGGAGAAACCAGGGGTCAATGGCGGTGATGCCGAAGACCTCCTCGACACTCATGCCACTGCGGAACGCATCACCGATGAACCAGAGCCGGTCGCAGTTAGGAACACGCAGCCTGTCATGGAGAAGCTGCTGCTCCTTGGTGGAGAGGGCGCGCCGCGTCTCGCCGTTGGTGAAGAGACGTGACTCGAAGCCACAGGAGCCGATCTCCAGGGAGCGGAGTGCCTTCTGGAACGACTCCTTGAAAGTCCGGCCGATGGCCATCACCTCCCCCACCGACTTCATCTGGGTGGTTAGGGTGGCGTCGGCGGCCGGGAATTTCTCGAAGGTAAAGCGAGGGATCTTGGTCACCACGTAGTCGATGGTCGGCTCGAAACAAGCCGGGGTCTCGCGGGTGATGTCGTTGCGGATCTCATCAAGGGTGTAGCCAACCGCCAGCTTCGCAGCGATCTTGGCGATGGGGAAGCCAGTGGCCTTTGAAGCCAGGGCGGAGGAGCGTGAAACCCGCGGATTCATCTCGATGACCACAAGGCGCCCGTCCCGGGGATTGATACCGAACTGGATATTGGATCCGCCGGTGTCAACGCCGATCTCGCGGATAATCTTGAGGGAGGCGTCGCGGAGGATCTGGTACTCCTTGTCGGTGAGGGTCTGGGCCGGGGCCACAGTGATGGAATCGCCGGTGTGGACCCCCATGGGATCGAAGTTCTCGATGGAGCAGATGATCACCACGTTGTCGGCAGTGTCACGCATCACCTCCAGCTCGTACTCCTTCCAGCCGATGACAGATTCCTCCACCAGGATCTCGTCGGTGGGAGAGGCATCGATGCCGGCAACGGCCATCTTTTCGTACTCTTCCATGTTGTAGGCGATGCCGCCGCCAGTTCCCCCTAGGGTGAAGGAAGGGCGGATGATGGCCGGGAAGCCGACAGTCTTCACCACCTCCATTGCCTCGGTGTAATTGTGGGCCAGCCCGGACCGGGGAACCGACAGACCGATCCGCTCCATGGCCTGCTTGAAGAGGGTCCGGTCTTCAGCCTTCTTTATGGCCGGGAGCTTTGCGCCAATCAGTTCCACCCCGAACTTCTCCAAGGTGCCGTTCTCCGCCACGGCCACGGCGGTGTTCAGGGCCGTCTGGCCGCCAAGTGTGGGCAACACGGCGTCTGGACGCTCCTTCTCGATGATCTTCGCCAGCACCTCAGGGGTCACCGGCTCCACGTAGGTCCGGTCAGCGAAATCGGGATCGGTCATAATGGTTGCCGGGTTGCTGTTCAACAGCACCACCTCGAACCCCTCCTCCTTCAACGCCTTGCAAGCCTGGGTGCCGGAGTAGTCGAACTCGCACGCCTGGCCTATGACGATGGGGCCGGCGCCGATGATGAGGATCTTGTGTATGTCGGTTCTCTTGGGCATTCCGTGTTCTCCTTACCGTATTCGGATACTGTGTATGCACGTCATTTCAATGCTGATCGGCGGCCCGTTTCCAGCGCCGATAGATCCAGAGCCATTCGTCAGGGTGCTGGACGATATACTCCTCAACCATTCGTGAGAGGAGTCGGGTTGTATCATCAACGTTGTCCCCCTCAACAGCCAGATGAGGAAGGATGTCAACCACGTGGCGATCACCTTCACGGTGGATAAAAATCGGCACCAGGGGCACTCCCGTCTTCCTGCCGAGATTGGCCGCCAAGGTCCCCGTCCACGCCTGCCTGCCGAGAAAATCGGTCAGAATCCCGTCCAATGGCTTGACAGAAACGTCCGCAAGGATAGCCACAACACCCTGCTCCCGCAACACTGCCAGAGCCTTTCGAACGGCGCCTTCCTTGTAGATGACCTGATTACCGAACCTTGAGCGGACATTCTCCAGAAGTACCGAAAGGGACTCTTCTTTCAGGGGCCTGGCCAACACATGTATCCTCTCGAAGTAGACGCCAACCACCAGCCCCATCAATTCCCAGTTGCCACAATGGCCGGTAATGAGAGTGACGCCCTTTCCCAGCTCCTTGGCCCGACGATAGTTCTCGATTCCGCGAATCTCAACGGGATCGATGAGTTGCTGACCGCGGCCGTAGTAAACTTTCACCAGTTCCGCAACGCACCTGCCCAGGTTGACAAAGGACCTGCAGATAATCTGCTCCACCGTGCCGTGGGAGTTGCTCCATTTCGGATGACGTTCAAGGAACGGCAACGAATTGGTGAGGTTCTGGATCGCCCTTCCCCTGGTCCGCCGGGAAAGGTGATAGAAGATCCAGCCCACTGCACCGCCAAGTTCGACGGCAAATCGCAGAGGGAGAAGAGCGACCGGCAAGGAAATGAGCTTGAAAAACAGCGGACTAGAATGTCCCAGAACCCGGTTATAGCCCTTCCTGACCAGTTCCCGATATCTGCTGAGTTCAAGATAGCGAATCACGGTCCCTCAAGGGAGCGGGCAACGATCTTCTGAGCCTCCTCGACGATGGCGTCCAGATGGGCCGTGCTCGTAAAGCTCTCGACGTAGAGCTTGTAAATATTTTCGGTCCCCGATGGGCGCGCGGCGAACCAGCCGTTCTCCGTCACCACCTTGAGGCCATCGATGGGAGCATCGTTACCGGGCGCACGGGTCAGTTTGGCAACGATTGGCTCTCCCGCCAGTTCCGTAGCCGTCACCGCAGCGGGTGAGAGTTTCTTGAGAGCCGCCTTCTGAGCCGGAGTGGCCGGTGCGTCGATGCGGGTGTAATGGGGGGTCCCGAGCCGGGCGGTCAGTTCAAGGTAGTGCTCTCCCGGGTCCCTGCCGGTGCGCGCGGTGATCTCCGCCGCCAGGAGTCCGAGAATCAGGCCATCCTTGTCAGTGGACCAGACGGCGCCGTCCCTGCGGAGGAAACTGGCGCCGGCACTCTCCTCGCCGCCGAAGCAGACCGAGCCATCCTGAAGACCAGGGGCAAACCACTTGAACCCGACCGGCACTTCGTAGAGGCGCCGATCCAGCTCCATCACGACCCGGTCGATGAGACCGCTGCTGACCAGCGTCTTCCCCACCGCCGCGGAGACCGGCCATTGGCTGCGGCTGGTGAGGAGATAGCGAATCGCCACTGCCAGGAAATGATTGGGATTCATGAGCCCCGCCGACGGGGTGACGATACCGTGCCGGTCTGAATCGGGGTCGTTGCCAAAGGCAAGATCGAAGCGGTCCTTGAGGCTCACCAGCGACGCCATGGCCCAGAGACTTGAGCAGTCCATCCGGATCTTGCCGTCATGATCGACCGTCATGAAGCCGAAGGTCGCATCAACAGCCGTGTTGACGACGGTAAGATTCAGCCCGTACCGCTCGGAGATCGGCCCCCAGTAACCGACGGATGCCCCCCCCAGCGGATCGACGCCGATGCTGATCCCCGCCGCGCGGATGGCTTCCATGTCGATGACGTTCGCCAGGTCTTCCACGTAAGGGGTGAGGAAGTCTCCCTCGCTCGTGGTGGTTGCCTTCAGGGCAGCGTTGTAGTCGATCCGCCGCACTCCCTGGTTGCCCCCCCTGAGGAGCTCATTGGCCCGCCCCTGCACCCAGCCGGTCACATCGGTGTCGGCAGGCCCGCCATTGGGGGGATTGTACTTGAACCCGCCATCCGCGGGGGGATTGTGGGAGGGCGTGATGAGAATGCCGTCGGCGAACCGCTCGGACCGCCCCCGGTTGTAGGCGAGAATCGCCCGGGAGATGGAGGGGGTCGGTGTGAATCCGCCATCGCGCTGAATGATCGTCTCCACCCCGTTGGCCGCCAGCACCTCAAGGGCAGTCCGCTGCGCCGGCGCCGAAACGCCGTGACTGTCCATTCCCATGAAGAGCGGGCCGTCGATGCCGCTTCCTTTCCGGTATTCACAGATGGCCTGGGTGATGGCGAGGATGTGGGCCTCGGTGAAAGTGCCGTCCAGGGGTGAGCCCCGATGGCCACTGGTGCCGAAGCTCACAAGTTGGGTCGGATCGGCGCAGTCGGGGGAGCGCTCGTAGTAGGTCCGCACCAGCGCGTCGACATCGATCAGAAGCTCTTTGGGAGCCGGCTTGCCGGCAAGGGGATGAAGACTCATGTCGCTGACCTCCTCTGTCGAACCGGGCTGCTCACCCGATCGATTTCATGCTACTCTTGAATCCATCCGTTCCCGAGGCCGGCATCTTCAAGTGCCTTGACGGCCCGGTCATATTCGTCGTCGGTGATCTTTCGGTGGATACCTGGCGTTTCAGCGGCCTGGTGGGCGGGAAAGAATTGGTTCATCAGGGCGATGTGGGTGTCGGTTCCCAGGTTCGCTGCGATCCAGCGGAGCGTCTCCTCGCTTCCTGCCCCCTCTTCCGGCAGAACCAGGTGGCGGATAATGATACCGCGCACCGCGATCCCCTCCTCGTCCAGTTCCAGGTGCCCTGTCTGCCTGAGCATCTCGGCCACGGCGGCCCGATTCGCCTCCCGGTAGCCGGGTGCCGACGAAAAGCGCACCGCTGGGTTTTCCTCCACGTATTTCATGTCCGGGAGGTAGACATCCACCACTCCGTCTAGGAGTTGCAGGGCGTTGACCTTTTCGTACCCGCTGGAGTTCCAGACAATGGGGAGCCGGAACCCGCGGGGGACAGCCAGGTAGAGCGCGGCAAGGATCTGCGGCAGAAAGTGGGTCGGAGTGACAAAATTGATGTTGTGCACCCCTCGTTTCTGGAGCCCGAGCATCCTCTCCGCCAGCTCGCGGGTCGTCAGGTCCGCGCCGTTCCCCTGCTGGCTGATGGGAAAGTTCTGGCAGAAACGACAACGAAGACTGCACCAGGAGAAGAATATCGTCCCCGACCCCCGAGTCCCGGAAATGGGGGGCTCTTCACCGTGGTGAACGTTGGCCGAGGCGATCCGTGGCCGCAATCCTGCCAGGCAGATGCCGGTCTGACCGGCCAGACGGTTGACTCCGCAGTCGTGGGGGCAAAGATCACAGGAACGGAGCCTGGCGTAGGCCGCCTTCACCCGCTTCAGCAATTCCCCTGATTGATAAAGATCGATATACCTCACCAACATTCCCTGCCTTTTAGCTCCTCGCGCCGAACTCCCCACTCCTCACCGATTCTTTTCCATCAGCTCCACGAACCGCCCGAACAGATAGTGGGAGTCGTGGGGTCCCGGCGACGCCTCCGGGTGGTGCTGGACCGAGAAGATGGGAAGCTCCTTGTGCTTCATCCCCTCGACGGTCTGGTCGTTCAGGTTCTCGTGGGCCAGTCCGCAGGCATGCCCCAGCGACACGATGTCCACCGAGAAGCCATGATTTTGTGCAGTGATCTCAACCTTACGGGTATCCATATCCATGACCGGCAGGTTGGAGCCGTGGTTGCCGAATTTCAGCTTTACGGTCTTGCCCCCCAGCGCCAGACCCAGCAGCTGGTGGCCGAGGCAGATGCCGAAGATCGGCTTCTTGCCAACGAATTTCCTGATATTCTCGATAACGGCGGTCATAGGCTCCGGATCGCCGGGACCATTGGAGAGGAAGATGCCGTCCGGGTTCATGGCCAGGGCTTCTTCCGCAGGGAAGGTTGCGGGCACGACGGTCACATCGCAGCCGGCCGAGACGAGACAGCGGAGGATGTTGTACTTGATGCCGAAGTCGTAGGCAACCACCTTGTACTGCATTTCCTCCGGTTTGGCGTCGGTGTAGCCTTCGCCAAGTTCCCAGAGCTTTTCGGTCCAGTGGTAGGGCTTCTCGCATGTAACACCGGTGGCAAGGTCCAATCCCGCCATGCTCGGCACCGACCGGGCCTTCCGCACAAGACTTTCATGGTTGGTATCGACGGTAGAGATAATCCCGTTCTGCGCGCCTTTGTCCCGCAAGTGGCGGGTAAGCGCGCGGGTATCGAGACCCTGGATACCGACAACGCCGTTTTCCTTCAGGTAGGCGTCGAGGCTCATGGTGGCCCGCCAATTCGAATGACAGTCGTGGTACTCCTTGACGATGAAGCCCGAGAGGTAAAGCTGCTTGCTCTCTATATCCTCCGGATTTATGCCGGTGTTGCCGATCTGGGTATAGGTCATGGTGACCATCTGCCCACGGTAGGAAGGGTCTGTCAGGACCTCCTGGTAGCCGGTCATGGCGGTATTGAAAACAACTTCGCCAGTTGCCTCGCCACTGGCACCGAACGATTTACCTTCGAAGACGCGCCCGTCGGCGAGCGCTAGGACTGCTTTCATTCTATACTCCTAGTTGAGTTTAGTTTCTTTTGAAAACCATTTTTCCGCCGACGATGGTATACACCGCCGCTCCCTTCATCTCCAGTCCGATGAAAGGGGAATTCTTCGACTTGCTGGCGAGCTTCTCAGCCTCAACGGTCCACGCGGCATTGGGGTCGATGACCGTAATGTCGGCCACGGAACCCGGCTTCAGGGCGCCACGGTCAATACCGAGTATTTTAGCCGGGTTGCACGCCAACTTTTCAACCAGAGCCGGAAGGGTCAACACCCCCTCTTCCACAAGCTTCAACGAGAGCGGCAGCGACGTCTCCAAACCGATAATGCCGTTCAGTGCCACATTGAACTCCACATCCTTCTCATCAAGATGGTGCGGGGCGTGGTCAGTGGCGATGGCGTCGATGGTGCCGTCGGCAAGCGCCGCCTTGACAGCGGCAACGTCATCGGCCGTGCGAAGCGGCGGATTCATCTTGGCGTTGGTATTGTACCCCCGCACTGCGTCGTCGGTGAGGGAAAAGTAGTGGGGCGCTGTCTCGCAGGTTACCTTTACGCCACGGGCCTTGGCGTTGCGGATTATCCTGAGTGCACCTTTCGTTGAGACATGGGCGATGTGGAGCGGCGAGTTGGTCAACTCGGCGAGATAGACGTCACGGGCGGTGGCAGCGTCCTCGGCAGCCCAGGGGATGCCCTTGAGTCCCAGCTCGGTGGAGACAATGCCTTCGTTCATGACGCCCTCACCCACCAGCGAGAGATCCTCGGCGTGGGAGATGACCATGATACCCATCCCCTTGGCGTACTCCAGGGCTCGGCGCATGAGCTCGGAACTGGTCACCGGCCGGCCGTCGTCGGAGACCGCCACGCAGCCCGCCTCCTTCAGGTCTCCCATCTCGGCCAAGGCTTCCCCCTTGCTCCCCTGGGTGATGGAGCCAACCGGGAAGACGTTGACGATTCCCTCATTCCTCGCCTTGGTGATTATATAACTGGTCACCGCCTTGTTATCATTCACCGGCTTGGTGTTGGGCATGCAGGCGACCGAGGTGAAGCCACCGACCGCCGCGGCGCGGGTCCCGGTGACGATGTCTTCCTTGTATTCGAGGCCCGGGTCCCGCAGGTGCACGTGCATGTCGATGAGGCCCGGCGTGACAATCATGCCGGCCGCGTCTATGGTCTCAGCCCCTGCCGGTGCCGATATTCCCTTGCCGAACTCCTTGACCTTTCCATTCTCAACGAGCAGGTCAAGCGTTTCATCAATCCCCTGCGACGGGTCGATCACCCGCCCACCCTTTATCAAAAGATTCATGGATCACCTCATATTCTGGTGTGGGGGCGATCTTTGTGATCGCCCAGGAACGGGCGAACAGAAGATTCGCCCCTACAAAATAGGATCACTCCGTCGGCAGCTCGCCGCCGCTCACATGGTACAGCATCGACATTCGCACTGCCACCCCGTTCTCCACCTGCTTCAGGATGTACGACTGATCCCCGTCGGCCACGTAGGAAGAGAGCTCCACGCCACGGTTGATGGGACCCGGGTGCATGACCATGGCGTCCTTCTTGGCCAACGGCAGATTGCCGGGATTGAGGCCGTAATAGCGGGCATACTCGCGCAGCGTCGGCAGCAGGGTCTTCCCTTGGCGCTCCAGTTGTATGCGGAGCATCATCACCACGTCGGCCCCCTCGATGGCGTCGCGCATGTCAGTGCAGACCGTCACGTTGCCGAGCCGCTCGATGCCAGGAGGCATCATGGTCGGCGGACCGGCCAGACAGACCGCCGCCCCCATCTTCGTGAGACCAAAAATGGCGGAGCGGGCCACCCGGCTATGGGTGATGTCGCCGACAATGGCCACCTTGAGTCCTTCGATGGTCCCGAACTTCTGGCGCATGGTAAGCATGTCAAGGAGCCCCTGGGAGGGGTGTTCGTGGGCGCCGTCGCCGGCGTTGATGACCGAGCAGGAAACCCGCTGGGCCAGGTAGTGGTGGGCACCGGAAGCAGCATGGCGCATGACGATGATGTCGGGTTTCATGGCCAGAATATTCAGGGCCGTGTCGGAAAGGGTTTCTCCCTTGGTCGTGGAACTCGTGGAAGCGCTGATATTGATAGTGTCGGCCGAAAGGCGCTTGGCCGCGATCTCGAAGGAGGTACGGGTGCGAGTGGACGCCTCGTAGAAGACGTTAACGACCGTCTTGCCGCGCAGCGTAGGCACCTTCTTGATGTCGCGATCCGAAATCTCCTTCATGTTTTCAGCCGTGTCGAGGAGCAGTTGGATCTCCTCCCGGGTCAGGTCCTGCAGTCCGATGATATCCTTATGCTTGAACCCCATCGTTCCCCCCTTCTCTTGACAGTAGACGTTGCATGCCAAGGCAGCAAGAGTCGCCCCGGCGGGGCCTCTCTGAGACTATTTCTCCAGAACCACCTCGGTCGGACGATTATCGGCGTCGAACATGACGACGATGTTCTCCTTCCTGCTTGTGGGAACGTTCCGCCCCACGAAATCGGCACGGATCGGCAGCTCACGGTGTCCCCGGTCGATGAGGACCGCCAGTTGGATGCAGTCGGGGCGACCGTGGTCCATGATCGCATCCATGGCGGCCCTGATGGTGCGTCCGGTAAAGAGGACGTCGTCCACCAGAACCACTTTCATCTTTTCAACACTGAAGGGAATATCGGTCTTCCCCACCGGAAGGTGCGGTGCATGACCTTTCACGTCATCGCGGTAAAGGGTAATATCCACCTCTCCCACCGGCACCCTACCCCCCTCAATCTCCTCGAGCCTGGCCGACAGTTCCCGGGCCAGATGGACACCGCCGGTCCTGATACCCACGAGCACCAGATCAGCGATTCCCTTGTTCCGTTCAAGTATTTCGTGTGCAATGCGGGTAAGCGCCCGCTTCACCCCTACCCCGTCCAGGATGGTTGTTTTCTCTTCTGCCACGTCACCCTCTCCTTTCCGTTCCCTGCCGCCGACCCCAGTCGGCACAAAAAGAGCCCTTCCGCACTTGCATGGCGAAAAGGCTCTCACTAGACTGTCTCAATAGTCCGTAATCATCACCTTTTCTAACCTCACGGGGTTAAGTTAAAAGGTTGTCGCTGATTGTTCCGAATAAGCTATGGCACTCTAGCACCAGGCCTCGGAGCGTGTCAAGGCCATTTATTAGTGGATAAGATTACCGATACTGCCCCAGCGAACGCTGAACTTTTCCCGGTCCCACGACCAGTACTTGATGAATGCAAGCCCCTTGACCTGCTCGTTCTTGACGAACCCCCAGAAGCGGCTGTCGTAGGAACGGTCCCGGTTGTCACCCATGACGAAATAGGAATTCTCAGGAACCGTAATCGGCCCGAAGTTGTCACGGGGATTCTGGGCAGAGGGAATCATGTCCTTCTCTTTGTGGACCTCCTGAGGGATCTTGTAGGGTTTGCGGTTCACATAGACCGTTTTCATGACTACCTGGATCTCATCACCCGGCAGACCGATCACCCGCTTTATGAAATCCTTGCTTGGATCCTCGGGGTACTCGAAGACGACGACATCGCCCCGCTTCAGGTCGCGGATCTTGAGAAAACGGCCCTCGACAAAGGGAATCTTGGTGCCGTAGATGAATTTACTGACAAGGATGTGATCGCCAATAGCCAGGGTATCCTCCATGGAACCGGAGGGGATCTTGAAGGCCTGGACGATGAATGTCCTGATGATGAGTGCCAGGATGACAGCGATAATGATCGACTCGGCATACTCCCGAACGATGTGTTTCTTCTTTACCGGCTGATCCACCGACCCGGCCTCGCCTTCCGCGGCATTGGTTCCGTACTGAGTGTCCTTGTAATCCATTTCGCTCCCTTTCGGAAAGTTCGCTACTTGTCTTCAACCTTGAGGATGGCGAGGAAAGCCTCCTGAGGAAGTTCAACGTTCCCCACATTCTTCATCCGCTTTTTGCCTTCCTTCTGCTTTTCCAGCAGTTTCCGCTTGCGGGAGATGTCACCGCCATAACATTTGGCAAGAACGTCCTTGCGCAGAGCCTTCACCGTCTCCCGAGCAATAACCTTGGCTCCGATGGCAGCCTGGATTACCACTTCAAACATCTGCCGGGGTATCAGTTCCTTCATCTTGGAGACCAGGTCACGGCCCCGGTAGTAGGCCTTGTCGCGGTGGATGATGAGGGAAAGGGCATCAACCGTCTCGCCGTTGATGAGGATATTCATCCGGACCAGCTCACTACGTCGGTAGTCCAGATGCTCGTAATCGAGGGATGCGTATCCTTTGGTTATCGACTTCAGTCTGTCGTAGAAGTCGAGCACAACCTCGTTGAGCGGCAGTTCGTAAATGATCATGACCCGGGTCGGGGTCAGATACTTGATCTCCCGTTGCACACCCCGCTTTTCCTCGCACAGGGACAGGATGCCGCCAACGAACTCATTGGGAGTATGAATGGAAGCAAGGATGAACGGCTCCTCGATATAGTCGATCTCCTGCAGCGGTGGAAGCTGGTTGGCGCTTTCGATGGTGATCATGTCGCCCTTGATCCGGTGGACCCGGTAGACGACCGTCGGCGCCGTGGTGATAAGATCAAGATTGAATTCCCGCTCCAGCCGCTCCTGGATGATCTCCATATGGAGAAGCCCCAGAAAGCCGCAGCGGAAACCGAAACCGAGCGCCAGGGAGGTCTCCGGTTCGTAGGAGAAGGAAGAGTCGTTCAGCTTCAGCTTCGCCAAGGCGTCCCGCAACTGTTCATACAGGGCGGTGTCGATGGGGTAGAGCCCGGAAAAGACCATCGGCTTCACTTCCTTGAAGCCGCCGAGAGGGGTTGCACAGGGCTTGAGGGTGTGGGTGACGGTATCGCCGATCTTGGCATCGGCGACATCCTTGATGCCGGCGATGAGGAAGCCGACCTCTCCTGCCGACAGCTGTGGAACCTCACGCATCACCGGGGCAAAGACCCCGACCTTGAGAGCCTCGTAGCTGCGGCCGGTGGAGGTGAGTTGTATCTTTTCACCCTTTTTCAGGGTACCGTCGATGAGCCGCACCAAGATGATGACTCCCTGGTACTGGTCGTACCAGGAATCGAACAGCAGCGCCTTCAACGGAGCAGCCGGGTCTCCCTCGGGGGGCGGGATTTTCTTGACGATCTCTTCCAGAATCTCACGGGTTCCTATCCCCTCCTTGGCGCTGGCCAGGACCGCGTCATGGGCATCAATACCAATAATTTCCTCTATCTCGTGCTTCACCCGCTCCGGGTCCGCTGCCGGCAGATCGATCTTGTTCAGGACCGGAAAAACCTCCAGGTTGTTGTCGAGGGCAAGGTAAACGTTGGCCAGGGTCTGGGCCTCGACCCCCTGGGACGCGTCAACGACCAACAGCCCCCCCTCGCAGGCAGCAAGCGATCGGGACACTTCATAGGTGAAGTCCACGTGCCCCGGGGTGTCGATCAGGTTCAGGATGTAGTCGTTCCCGTCGTCGGCCCGGTAGGTGAGCCGCACGGTCTGGGCCTTGATGGTGATCCCCCGCTCCCGTTCAAGGTCCATCTTGTCGAGGAACTGATCCTGCTTCTCCCGCTCCGTAAGGGCACCGGTGTACTCCAGGAGCCGATCGGCAAGGGTCGACTTCCCATGATCTATGTGGGCGATAATAGAAAAGTTGCGTATTGTCTCAATCTTCATAAATACCTGTCTCTCCGCAGCGTAACGAGGAAGGATAGCCGAAGGTGCCCTTTCTTGTAAAGCGGATTCTCACACAGTACAACATTAACAACAAGGCATTAAACAGCTTACACTTTATAGGTTGCCGGGGTTGAATCTCTGTGATATACACCATCTAAAGTTTCACGCCGGTAACAACATTCCCGACACTACGAAACAGATTACCGATCAGGGGTTTAACACAGGCCCCACCGACAGGAACGACGACGTGACCGATCAGACAAGTCCGCCCTGCACCACGGAAGCTGAACAGATTGTCGGTCTCGCACAACTCGTAACTGAGTTACAGATCGAGCTGGCCGCCCATCGGCAAACCGTGGCCGATCTCATAAGAGCCAGAAACGACGCCGAGTCGGCTTGCCACGCAAAATGTGACCTCATGGCCCAGGTGAGTCACGAAATCCGCACCCAGCTCCAAATGCTGAGCGGCACGGTGGACCTGCTCGGGGAGACGAACCTCGACGCAGTCCAGTCGGATTATCTCGCGGCTTTTCGCAACGCCAATGAACTTCTCCTCTCTCTCGTCAATGACCTCCTCGACAGTTCACGCCTCGAAGGTGGCCGCCTCCAACTGGAACGGATGGAATTCGCCACCGGCAGTTTCATGGACGCAACCGTGAAGATTATTGCCTGGCAGGCGGGCACAAAAGGTCTCGCCTTCGACCTGCGGATGGCACCCGGCATTCCGGACAACCTGATAGGCGATCCGAAACGACTGCAGCAGGTACTCCTGAACCTGGCCGGAAACGCCATCAAATTTACGCAAGAGGGAAAGATAGCCCTAACGGTCGCCGTCGATCCGGCTACAGACACCGCGACCACCACCCTCCGGTTCGCCATCGAGGATACGGGAATCGGCATACCAACCGACAAACTTGCCACTATTTTCGATAGCTACGAGCAGGCATCGCCCGAAACAGCCCGTCTCTTCGGTGGTACAGGGCTGGGACTCTCCATCGCACGTGAACTGGTACACATGATGGGGGGTGAAATCCTCGCCATGAGCAGGGAAGGGGAAGGAAGCCGCTTCGTCTTCACCGTCCGCCTTGAGGTGCCCTCTAACTCCCTCCGCACCCACTCGCCTGACAGCGAACACGCCAACCCGCCGCCGGAACGGAGCCTGCACCTTCTGATCGCGGAAGACGCCGGCGATATCCGGATGCTCCTCTGTTCATTCCTGGCGTCTACACCCCATAAGGTTGACATTGTAAAGAACGGTGAGGAAGCACTCAACAGGTTCATGAAAGAGCGCTACGACCTCGTACTCATGGACATGCAGATGCCGGTGCTGGACGGCTACACAGCCACCCGCAGGATCAGGGAATGGGAAAAGTCCAACGCAATGCCGCCGGTTCCGGTCGTTGCACTCACCGCCAGTGCCGAGCGAAGCGATTATCACAAGTCTCAGGAAGCTGGCTGTACAACTCATCTTTCGAAACCCATCAGAAAGGAGACGCTGCTGCGAACCATCCGTGAAGTGACGCGGCAGTGACCGACGGGACCACCATGAAATCAGTCACAACAAAATCTGTCAGGGTTAGAGTCGATCCGGAAATCATCGACATCGTCCCCACATTTCTTGACCATCGCTGGCAGGATGTGGCCTCCCTCCAGGACGCCCTTGCCCATGAGGATTCGTCGCTCATCAAGAAGATCGCCCACAACCTGAAAGGTGCTGGACGGTCGTTCGGGTTCGACGCTGTGAGTATCATAGGAGAACGGTTGGAGAAAGCCGCGTCGGGACGCAAATGGTCCACCGTCGAGCGGATCATCAATCGGCTCATTTCCTATCTTGAAAGGGTCGAACCGGTCTGCGAATGACCGTCGTTGCGTGGAGTTGCCATCACTTCTGTTTCATGCTATACGTCCGGCAGCAGAACAACCTACGTTCAAGGACACTATTCACTATGCTGACCGGAAAACAGAAACGCTTCCTCAGGGGGGTGGGCCACAGCCTCAATCCCGTCATAACCGTGGGCAAGGGAGAGATAACCGAATCCCTCACACGAGAAACCGACGAAGCCCTGGAGCACCACGAACTCATCAAGGTCAAGATTCTTGAGAGTTGCCTCATGGACCGCCACGAAGTGGCCGAGGAACTTGCCGCTGCCTGCCACGCAGACGTTGCCCAAGTGCTTGGACGGACCATACTCCTCTACAGGAAGGCAAAGGAGCCAAAACTGGAACTCCCCAAGGGGAAATAACCCAATAGGCGTTTCATGAAACGAAAAAGCCCGGAGTAATCCGGGCTTTTTGGATTTACGGCTAATCATCACCGTGATGCTTGCCCTTCTTGTGGTGCTTACGCTCCTCCTTCTCCTGCTTCTTGTCCTCTTTCATCCGCCTGTGTTCCTCCTTGCGGTACTCCTTCCATTCCTTCTCCGGCTTATAATGCTTGCCCCGGTAGTGGTCGTGCTCCACCCGGTAAACCCGGTATTCGTCATCGCGATAGTAGCGGATCCGCTCCAGCTTGTGTTTACGAAGCCCTGGCGGAAGACTTTTGTACTTCACCACACCCCAGGGTCCGTTGTAATGGTGGGCACGGTACCAGACATTACCCTGCCAAAGATAGTATCGCCCAGATATGTAGAAGATATCGTAGGGGACGTCGATACCCACGTAGAACCCGAGGCGCGGCGGAACGATAAAGACCGGCGGTTCCTCGATAACCACCGGCGGCGGCGCCGGAACAACCACCTGCGGACGGTTGCCGATGTTGACGTTCACGTCGAAACCGACATCAGATGAGGCAAAGACCGGCGATGCCAGCGCCGTAACGACGCAGGCAAGAACAATACTTTTCATGACAGACTCCTTTTGTTGGATGATGTATCTGCATCGACGTCCGGAAAAAAGAAAAGCCGGGGCCGTCATATCGCATCGATATTTCGGCATCCCGGCTGTCTGCGTGAGACCCGATGGGCTTTCCGTCCCACCCTCGCGGATGGTTTAGTATTGTCGTTTATCGCTCAACTTCTGCACGTCTTAATAACCGATCCAACTCCCTGAGTCAAGCCCGCGAAACCTTCATCGGAAAATGGCACACACGGTTCAACCTTCACCTAGACCCGCTCATAGGGCTCAAAGAGTCGTTTGAACTCATCAAGGGCATAACGGTCCGTCATGCCAGCTATATAGTCGCAGACAACCCGTTCACGCCCCTGGATCTCCATCTTTTTCTGATACTTGCGTGGCAGGAGCGTCGGATGCTTCACGTAGGTCTCAAAGAGATGGGAGAGATACCGCTCCGCCTTCACCCGCATACGCTCTACCTTATAGTGACGGTAGAGGTTTTCGAAGAGAAAACTTTTGAGCTTGCGGTTTTTTTCTGCAATTGCCTGACTGAATCCCACCATGGGCCGGTTGACGCGGCGCAGATCAGCAAGAGTCGTTATGCCATGCAGGCATAAGTTTTCCAGCGTAGTGGCAGTCAGGTCCTTGATGAAGATACCGATAAGGGCGCTGGTGGTCTGGAACTTTTTTCGCTCAGGATCGATGCCTGGGTAGGCCCGGTCGATCCCCTCCCAAACCTCACGCCAGAGATCAACCCTGTCGAGTTGCTCAAGGGTTATATATCCCGACTTGAGACCATCATCGATATCGTGATTATTATAGGCAATTTCGTCAGCGTAATTGATGATCTGGGCCTCAATGGTCGGGACCACCCCGGGAAGAAACCCATCGATCACCCCCACAGGCCGATCGTAGGGAGAAGAGTGCTTTATGATCCCTTCCCGCACCTCCCATGAAAGGTTCAGGCCGTTAAAGACCGGATAGCGCTCCTCGAGCTCATCTACAACCCGAAACGACTGGAGATTGTGCTCAAAGCCGCCAAACCCCTCCATGAGACGGTTCAGCACTTCCTCCCCCGTATGACCGAAAGGGGTATGCCCGAGATCGTGGGCAAGGGCCAAGGCTTCGGTCAACTCCTCATTCACCTTCAACCGGCGGGCCACTGCCCTGCCGATCTGAGCCACCTCAAGAGAATGGGTAAGCCGCGTGCGGTAGTAGTCTCCTTCGTGGTTGACGAATACCTGAGTCTTGTACTCGAGGCGTCGGAACGCGGCACAGTGGATGATCCGGTCCCGGTCCCGCTCGAAGGCGGGTCGGTTATCGCGGAACGACTCCTCGTGCCGCCGACCTACCGAATCAGCGCTTTTCGCTGCATATCCCGCCAGATCGGGCCGCTCCAGGGAAAGC
This sequence comes from Desulfuromonadales bacterium, assembly GCA_003712145.1. Classification (GTDB taxonomy): domain Bacteria; phylum Desulfobacterota; class Desulfuromonadia; order Geobacterales; family Geobacteraceae; genus Geobacter. The sequence continues at coordinate 51,789 of RHLS01000014.1, forward strand.
TCACCAAGCGTGTCTGCCATACGCCTCTCCTCTCAGTCCGGCCCAACTCTAATGCCGCTTCGCGGGCGAGTCAACCGGTAAAACTTCCCCTTGACTCTGTCTATTGTATCATGTTAAATTTCTGAGCCTTTTTTAAGATTCCACGAGCCATTACAGGATTACATACAAACAATGTCAAAACAACTCCTTGATAGAGTACCTGAACGGTTGAGAAATCGGATCGGTTCCGGATCTGGCGTCTGCCTTCTGAATGGCAGAGACCTGTTCGGGGCACTCAGGGACGAAAACGTCATCCTTATGGCCTGCAATACCCGCATAAGGCATGTAATCCCCGGAATCATGAAGGCAGCTCAGGAACTCGACGCCATCGTCGCCTTTGAGCTGACCCGTACCGAAGGGGGAATAGACGGCGGTTACACCGGCCAGACCCCTCAAATTTTCGTCGACACCGTCATCGACTATGCAGAGAGATGCGGTTTTACCAAACCGTTCATCATCCACGGTGACCACACAACGGTCCAGGACACGAGCGATGATGAGATTGAAGCCGCCCGCGCCCTCATCAGGGCCCAGATAGACGCGGGCTACACCTCGTTTGCCATTGACGCATCCTTTACCCCCCTTACGGACAACATCAGGATTACCGCCGACCTGGCAGCAATGGTCGAAGCAGAACAATTCGGCCTGGAGGTTGAACTGGGTGAAGTCAAACCGGTTGGGGTCGAAACGAACCTGACCACCGTCAAAGAGACGGATGAATTTTTGGCAGGGCTTACAGCGCGAGGCATCCATCCGCAACTTCTGGCAATTGACAACGGATCCAAGCGGGGAAACTACCTGGATGGCGAAATGGTAAGGATCGACCTGGAACGGACAAGAGAGATCTGCCAGGCAGCCTTGCGGCATGGCCTCGCGGGTCTCGTCCAGCACGGCATCACCGGTACTCCGCTCAGGCTTGTGGGCAAGCTCGTCGAATATGGCATAAGAAAAGGGAACATCGGCACACTGTGGCAGAACGTGGCCCATGCGGGGCTTCCGCTGGACCTCATGGACGCAATGCGCAGATGGGCACGGGAGAACAGCAGGGATATCAAGTTCGCCACAAGGGCCTTCAAAACCGACATTGACGCCATCCCTGCGGAAAACGTCAAGCAAATCGTCGACATGGCCTATCGCGAAGCAAAGGATTTCCTTCTCGCCTTCCACGCCAAAGGGAGCGCCTCCCGCCTTGCCGCAGCCATGGGGAAGGCAGCGTGAGGGTCATCGGCGGCAGCGCCCGTGGACGCAGGCTCGCCACTCCCAAGGGCGCACGGGTTCGCCCCACGGCGGATCGAGTAAAGGAAGCTCTCTTCAGCATCCTCGCCTCGCACCTGGGATCCTTCACCGGACTGCGAGTACTCGACGTCTGCGCCGGGTCGGGAAACCTCGGCATAGAGGCCCTTAGTCGTGGTTGCAGCGAAGCTCTCTTCATCGACAACCACCGGGAGTCAGCCGACACCATTCGGCAGAACCTGTTGCAGCTCGGCCTTTCAGAGCGTGGACAGGTTGTCATAAAGGAAGCAACAAATGCACTGACCGGACTTGCCAGACACTCAGAACCGTTCCACCTCGTCTTTATGGACCCCCCCTACCGACTCGGCCTTGCTGAAAGCATCCTCAAGCATCTTGAGTCATCGCCGCTCATCACAGAAGAGACGGTCATCGTAGCTGAATCAGCTGTTGAAGAGGATCTGCCCGGCGAGATCGGCTCACTGACTAGGTTCGACCGGAGGATATACGGAGACACGGCACTGTCATTCTTCCAGAAAGGGGAACCTGCCGACCATGCCTAGGAAAATCGCCGTCTACCCCGGCTCCTTTGACCCGATCACCTACGGACACCTTGACATCATCGACCGGGGCCTGAGGATCTTCGACGAAATCATAGTGGCAGTGGCCCGCAACTCTGCAAAGAACTCCCTGTTCACCATCGACGAACGGGTCGACATGATCCGGCGGGTGCTGGCCGACAACTTCCGAGCCAGGGTTGACACTTTCGACGGCCTTCTGGTAGATTACGTCCTTTCTCAGCAGGCAACGGTCATCATCAGGGGACTTCGGGCCATCTCGGACTTCGAGTACGAGTTTCAGATTGCCCAGATGAACCGGAGCATTTCTCAGGAAGTCGAGACCCTCTTCATGATGACCTCGGTCCCCTACGGGTACCTTTCATCGAGTATCGTCAAGGAGGTCAGTTCCCTGAACGGTCCCATTGAAGGCCTTGTCCCCCCGCTGGTGCGGGAGGCACTGAAGGAAAAGTTCTCACATCCCAATAGCTAGAGCGGATGCTCCGCCGGGAGCCACCGCCATTACCCAAAGGAGGGAACAATGAAACTTGCAGACCGCGTCAACAAAATCCAGCCTTCCCCAACCCTCGCCATCGACGCAAAGGCCAAAGCCCTCAAGGCCCAGGGAGTCGATGTGGTCGGCTTCGGCGCCGGCGAGCCCGACTTCGACACCCCTGCCAACATCAAGGAAGCGGCCAAAAAGGCCATCGACGCCGGTTTCACCAAGTACACCCCGGTCGGCGGCACCGATGAACTGAAGGACGCCATTATCGCCAAGATGAAGCGCGACCACAACCTTGAGTACACACGCGACGAGATTTCCGTCGCCTGCGGCGCCAAGCATACCCTCTACAACATCTCCCAGGCCCTCATCCAGGAAGGTGACGAAGTCATCATCCCGGCCCCCTACTGGGTTTCCTATCCCGACCAGGTGGTTCTGGCCGGTGGCACCCCGGTCTTCATCGAAACCGACGAGACTACTGCCTTCAAGATCACGCCGGAGCAACTGGAGAAGGCCATCACACCGCGAACCAAGGCCCTCATCCTTAACTCACCCTGCAATCCGACCGGCACCAGCTACACCGAGGACGAACTGAAGGCCATCGGTCAGGTCTGCCTGAAGCACGACTTTCTTATCATCTCCGATGACATCTACGAGCGGCTGATCTATGACGGCCTTAAATTCGCGAACATCGCCCAGGTGGTACCTGAGCTGAAGGCCCGCACAATCGTGGTGAATGGAGTCTCCAAGACCTACTCCATGACCGGCTGGCGGATAGGTTACGCCTGCGGATCAAAAGAGCTCTTGGGCGCCATGACCAAGATGCAGTCCCAGTCCACCTCCAACCCCACCTCCATAGCCCAGAAGGCAGCCGTCGAGGCCCTCAACGGTCCACAGGACGCCGTGGCCGCCATGATTGTGGAGTTCGAGAAGCGTCGCACCTACATCGTCGAGCGTCTGAATGCCATGCCGGGGGTCTCCTGCTTCAAATCCACCGGCGCATTTTACGTATTCCCTAACTTCTCCGGGGTCTACGGCAAGAGCTTCGAAGGCAAGGTCATCGCCAACTCCTCCGACTTTGCCGCCTACCTGCTGGAGCAAGCCAAGGTGGCACTGGTGCCCGGGGTAGCCTTCGGTGCCGACAAGTTCGCCCGCCTCTCCTATGCTATCAGCATGGAGAACATCAAGAAGGGTATGGATCGGATCGAAGAGGCCATCAAGAACCTGAAGTAATAGTGTTTGACGTTGCATACGGGTAGCACATTTGCTACTTTTTGAATAAAGGCGAGGCTGACTTCGAGCACCTCGCCTTTTCTTTTAGCATGGACCGAAGCGATACACCTTTAAAGCATCTGCCTGACTTGCCGATAAGTATGACAGGCGGAACATTGTGCGGACGAAACAACCCGCAAGGAGAAGACGATGATCACCAAAACCATGACCATTGGAGACATCATCCGCAGCTATCCCCAGACGCTGAGAGTATTCAGCAAGTACGGGCTTGACTGTTACGAATGCCAGGTGGCCGACTACGAAGATCTTGAGCATGGAGCAGGCGTCCACAAAACTGATATCGAAAAGCTCCTTAAGGAACTCAACGAAGCTATTGCTCCCTGAGATGCATGACTGAAGAAATATCCACCTACCAGAAACATTTTTCTTATGGCCTTCGGGTCGAGGTCCGTATCCCCCGCCCCAATGAAGGACCATTTCGCGATGGAGCGGTCATCTCCCGGTTCGAGGAAGACTTGGTCGAGCTCCAACTCTCACGGGACGTCCTGCCAGCCAGCGCAAGGGTAGAGACGGGCACGACCATCGACATCCGCACCGGAAAGGATGGAAGTGCCTATTGCTGCCGCGCCCTGATTGTATCCGAACGGCAGGGAGCATATCTCACCACTCGCCTCATTGGTGACGTCATGCCCGACGAGATGCGGGATTTCTACCGGATCGACACCTATATACCGATCTTCTACCAGCTCCCGGGCGACGAATCTCCTGAACTGGTCCGGGAACAATTGCAGCAGCAGCGCTCCGCATCCCAGAAGCCTGCGAACCATGCAGTCCCCTTGCAAGTCTGCGCAGGCGAAGCCACGAACCCCGTCCCCCTGGCCGCCAATCTGAGCGGGTCCGGCATTCGGATACGCATCCACGAAGAGCTCAGGCCTGGCAGCCTCATCCCCTTGGAACTTCATCTCCGCCAGATCCCCCCCCGGACGATTTCCACAGTCGGCAAGGTTGTACATGTCAACCAGCTTCGAACCTCCGAGGGAGCCCCCCTCCTTTACTCAACAGCCCTGCGCTTCCTCTGCATCGACAAACGGGACCAGGAGGCAGTTGCAACGTTCGTGGCCGCCGAACAGCGGGAACACCTCAGAACCATGAGAGGCGGGCCTTCCGGATTTTCATGCATCGGGTTCACTGGGGTGGATAGCCGCGGAAAACCGCAGCGGTTTGCGGTCACCGCGGCAATCATCCTTATTCTCGCAGCCATCGTGACCGCACTCGTCTACTCGCGCCTTACCGGCACGAAAGGCGAAATCGAGGAGACCTACGAGCGAGAAATAGGCAAATACCGTAAACTCTTTCCGTGGCGTTGATGAGGACGGCATAACCGTCTCGCGAATCACTACAGAGTACAATAAACACTCAACACTATTAACTGTGTACTCCATTTAGCCCGACCACTTGAATCCACCGGAAACGTATACACGTCAGATCGTCCGCCCCTCCTCCCATCTAACCTTAATTACGTACTTTTTTTCATCCTGCACAATCCGCCTCCACACACTTCAAGCTGGTACGGCTGTTGCTAATCTAGACGCCACGAGGTGCCTGTGTCCTTTCCACACAGCACCCGCAACCAGGAGGTCCCAAGGTGCTCTACAAATCAGTCAACGAGTCGTTCAACGAATTCCTCATCGACCGCAGCGATGCCAAGTGTATCCGCTGCAAGGTCTGCGTCCGCCAGTGCGCCTACGAGGTCCACGCCTACGAGGAGACCGCTGACGCGCTTACCGAGGACAACTGCCTCTGTATCGGCTGTCGCCGATGCTCGGCCCTTTGCCCAACCGGCGCCATCACCATCCGGGCCAACGAAGAGGTCTTCAAAAAAAACGAGTCGTGGTCCAATAGCCACATTCGAAACCTTTACGCCCAAGCCGAGACAGGGGGCATCCTGCTGGCAGCCATGGGGAACCCGGCAAAGTACCCCATTTACTGGGACCACATGCTGCTGGACGCCTCCCAGGTAACCAACCCCTCCATCGATCCGCTCCGGGAGCCCATGGAGTTGCGTACCTACCTGGGAAAGAAGCCCCATTCCATCGAGATCGTTCGTGACGAGCAGACCGGCAAGCCAAAGCTCGCCACGAAACTCACCCCCCAGATAAAGATGGAGTACCCCTTCATATTCTCCGCCATGAGCTACGGGGCGTTGAACCTGAACTGTCACAAGGCAATGGCCATGGCTGCCACGGAACTCGGCACCCTTTACAACACCGGCGAAGGTGGACTCCACAAGGATCTCTACCAGTACGGCTCCAACGTCATGGTTCAGGTGGCCTCGGGCCGCTTCGGCGTGAGCGAGCAGTACCTGAATGCCGGGGTCGCCATTGAGATCAAGGTTGGCCAGGGGGCCAAGCCGGGCATCGGTGGGCACCTGCCGGGCGAGAAGGTCAACGACCAGATTTCAGAGACCCGGATGATCCCCGTGGGTTCAGACGCCATTTCGCCTGCGCCGCATCACGACATTTACTCCATTGAGGATCTGCGTCAGTTGATCTTTGCCCTCAAGGAGGCTACCAACTACACGAAGCCGGTGTCAGTCAAGATCGCCGCAGTACACCACGTGGCCGCCATTGCCTCCGGTGTGGCCCGTGCGGGAGCCGACATCATCACCATCGACGGGTTCAGGGGGGGGACCGGCGCTGCGCCCCAGGTGATCCGCGACAACGTCGGGCTTCCGATGGAACTTGCCCTGGCAGCGGTGGATGCGCGTCTGCGCGACGAGGGGATTCGCAATCAGGTCTCCATCGTGGTGGGTGGCGGTGTCCGCTCTTCGGGGGACGCCATCAAGGCCATCGCCCTGGGGGCCGACGCCATCAACCTGGGCACCTCGACCCTGCTCGCTCTGGGCTGCACTCTCTGCCAGCGCTGCTACACCGGCAAATGTCCCTGGGGAATCACCACCAACAATCCCTACCTGGCCAAGCGCGTCAACCCAGAGTTGGGAGCCGAGCGTCTAGTGAATCTGGTTCACGCATGGGGTCATGAAATGAAGGAGATCCTTGGCGGCATGGGACTCAACGCCCTGGAATCGCTGCGCGGAAACCGCTACAAACTGCGCGCTCTGGGACTCAGCGAAAAGGATATGAACTTGCTGGGCGTCATGCCCGCTGGAGAATAGCACATGAAGCGTATTTATATGATCGAAGATGCCTGCATTGGCTGCCACCTCTGCGAGGTGGCCTGCATCACCGAGCACTCCCAGTCCAAGGACCCGGTGAAGGCGTTCCTCCACGAACAGCACCGTCCCATCTCCCGCTGCACGGTCGAGGAGTGGGATGGCGGGGTTGTCTCTTTCTCCACCACCTGTCGCCACTGTGACGAGCCAGACTGCATGCGGGCCTGCATCTCCGGAGCTATCCAGAAAGGTAACAGCGACGTGGTCCGGATCGACACCGAACAGTGCGTCGGCTGCTGGTCCTGCGTCATGGCCTGCCCCTATGGCGCTATCCAACGTAACCTGACGAAGAAAAAGGCCAACAAGTGCGACCTCTGCCCGGATCGCACCAGCCCGGCCTGCGTCGATGCCTGCCCCAACCGGGCGCTCGTCTACAAGGAGGGGAGCCAGAAATGAATTACGTGATCATCGGTAACTCGGTTGCCGCCGTCGGCGCCATCCGGGGTATCCGGAGCATAGACCCGCAAGGAAACATCACCATCATCTCCCGCGAGCGCCACGTGGCCTACGGCCGACCGCTCATTTCCTATCTTCTTGGCGGGCTTGTGACCGAAAAGAGGATGGCCTACCTGCCCGAGGACTTCTACGATAAGAACCGGGTGAACCTGCTGCTCAACTCCGAAGTGGTCGGCGTTGACACCGCCGACAGAAAAGTCACGATAGCCGGCGGCGACACCATCGGCTACGACCGGCTTCTGGTCGCGACCGGCGGGGACCCGTTCGTCCCCCCCATCGAGGGGATGGCCGATAAAGATCGGATTTTCACCTTCACCACCTGGGACGACGCATCAAAGCTCAAGGCACTGGCACCCGACATCGAGAAAGTGGTGGTCATCGGCGGCGGACTCATAGGACTCAAGGCGGCTGAAGGGCTCCATCTCCTCAACAAGCAGATCACCATCATAGAACTTGCCGACCGGATACTTTCCGCCGCGTTTGACCGCCCTGCGGGCCGTATCGTGGCAAAGAAGATGAAAGCCAACGGCATCGACGTGATCACCGAGGACACGGTAATCCGAGTCGAAGGTGTTGGATCGCAAATCACCGGCGTCACCCTCAAGTCCGGCGACTTCATCCCGTGCGACACCATCATCGTCGCCATCGGTGTCCGTCCGGCGGCCACCTTCCTCAAGGGAAGCGGCGTCGAGGTGAACCGGGGTATCGTCGTGAACGACCGGATGGAGACAAACACGAAAGGAGTCTTTGCGGCCGGCGACGTGGCCGAGGCAAAGGATTTCTTCTCCGGCGTTAAGAACCCCATGCCGATCTGGCCCGACGCCTATATCCAGGGAGACATCGCCGGCGTCACCATGGCGGGCGGGTCCAAGGAGTACACCGGCGGCATCGCCATGAACTCCATCGAACTCTTCAAGGTGCCGACCATCTCCATGGGGATCACCAACCCTATTGAGCCGCAGCAGTATGAAATTCTTACCTATCAGGACCAGGAGAACTACCTGTACCGCAAGATCGTCATCAAGGATGGCCTCCTCGCCGGTGCAGTCCTCGTCGGCGCCGTGGACCGGGCTGGAATCTTTGCCGGACTCATCCGCGAAAGAATGGATGTGAACCCCTTCAAGGATCAGCTCCTCACACCCGACTTCGGCTTCGTTAACCTGCCCAAGGAGATCCGCTCTGCCTTGTTCGCTCCCGCCGGCAAGGTTACGGAGACTGAACCTTCGGTACAAGCCGTGGGACACTGAGAGCCGGCACTTCTGCTACGCGACGACCAGATCGAGGTTTAATCATGACGAGAACACTGAAACCCACCCATCACTTCCAGAAAGACATCTCCAACTGCGGCCTGACTGGCTTCATCTCCACCGCGGGCAAGCAGGTCGAAGGGAGTGTCATTATTAAGTCCATCGCCCTGATGCACGATAGGGGCAACGGACTCGGAGGTGGCTTTGCTGCCTACGGTATCTATCCTGACTACAAGGATTTCTATGCCTTCCATCTCATGTACGAGAATGGCATGGCCCTGCAACTTACCGAGGAGTACCTGGAGCGGCACTTCTTCATTGAGCAACATGAGGATATACCCACCCGCCGCACCTCGGCCATCGCCAACCCGCCTGCCTTCAAGCGCTATTTCGTAAAGCCGCTGGAGACACCTGAGTATAAGGAGGCGGTGGAATTCCAGAACATGACCGAACAGGACGTCGTCGTCCGGCATGTCATGGCCATCAATAACGAGATCGAGGGTGCCTTTGTGGTCTCGTCGGGCAAGAACATGGGCGCCTTCAAGGGGGTCGGTTTCCCGGAGGAAATCGCCGAGTTCTTCCGCCTTGAAGAGTACTCGGGGTATATCTGGACTGCCCACAACCGCTTCCCGACCAACACGCCGGGCTGGTGGGGAGGCGCCCATCCCTTTACCCTGCTGGACTGGTCCATCGTCCATAACGGCGAGATATCCTCCTACGGGATCAACAAGCGTTACCTGGAAATGTACGGCTATCTCTGCACCATGCTCACCGATACGGAAGTCGTCGCCTACACCCTTGACCTCCTTATCCGCAAGCACGGGCTCACTCCAGAACTGGCAAGCCTTGCCATGGCATCTCCCTTCTGGGACATCATAGACGCGCTCCCCGAGGACGAACGCCAGCTCCTCACCGCCATCCGCCAGTGCTACGGAAGCGCGCTGCTCAACGGGCCCTTTGCAATCCTTTTTGCCAGCAATGAAGGGCTTATCGGCCTCAACGACCGGGTAAAGCTCCGCCCGCTGGTCTGCGCCACCAAGGACGACTTTGTCTACATGGCCTCCGAGGAAGCAGCCATCCGCGAGATCTGCCCGCAGCCCGACAAGGTCTGGGCCCCCCGCGGCGGCGAACCGGTCATCGCCAAGATGCAACCAGGTGTAATCTAATATCGGTGACTATAGTCCGGGGACTGGGGACCAGGAAAGCCTTCATCCCGCACTTGGTCTCCTTGAGAGAGGTTAGTGATGAAAATTGACGCTCAAGGTCTCTACTACCGGGACCTCAATCAGAAGATTCGCGAGGCGGTGGCCGGAGGCGCAACGGAAATTGTGCTTGATAACATAAACGGCCAGTACTTCATCGGCGACGGAATCAACAAGCCGGTAACTATCATTATCAACGGTGTTCCCGGCAACGACCTTGCTGCTTTCATGAACGGAGCCACCATTATCGTCAACGACAACGGCCAGGACAATATTGGTAACACCATGAACGCTGGCAAGGTTATTGTCCATGGTCATGCCGGCGACGTCCTCGGCTACGGCATGCGGGGTGGTCGGGTCCATATCCGCAAGGATGTGGGCTACCGCGTCGGAATCCACATGAAGTCCTATAACGAGAACAAGCCGGTGCTGATCGCCGGCGGCAAGGCGGGCGACTTCTTTGGGGAATACATGGCTGGTGGCGTGCTCGTCCTTCTCGGCATGTTCACCGATGAGCCAGAGAAACCGCTGCACGGCTACCGGTTCGGAACGGGCATGCATGGCGGCACCATCTACGTTCGCGGAGCCGTGGACGAAGGGAAACTCTCCCGCGAGGTGGGGGTGTTCGAACTGACTGATGACGATCGGATGGAACTGGAAGGCTACCTGAAGGACTACTGCAATGACTTCGGCATCGACTACGCCGAAGTTGCAAAGGAGCAGTTTGTAAAAATCCTTCCCCGGAGCAAGCGCCCTTACGGAAACCTCTACTGCCCCATGCCCCGCTGACCGGAAAGCTACTGCTCATGGCAAGTGAAAGAGGAAGGCCGCATGGCCTTCCTCTTTCCGCTTCTTGACACTGTTTTCAACGATTACGGCCTTACTCCACCGACGCCATCAAGCTCGTAGTTCATGCTGAACCCGCCGTCCTTCCTGATGGCTTCGCCAAGGATACCGGCCAGTTCCCCCACGAGAAGATCCCGCAAGAGCCTCCGCTTCCTGGGTGGCTCAATAAGCTTTGGCTCCCCCTTGATGCCCGCCAACCGCCCTGCTTCCTCCACGGCATCCTGCAAAGTCCCTAACCGGTCGATGAGTTTGAGACTCAGCGCCTGCTCGCCGGTATAAACACGGCCGTCGGCGATTTTTATTACTTCCTCCAAAGGGAGTTTCCTTTCCGCTGCCACAACCTTGACGAACTGGGCATGGAGGTTGTCTATGACGCCTTGAAGTACGACACGGTCCTCCTCGGTAAAGGGGCGAATCGGAGAGCCGGTATCCTTGAATTTGCCACTTTTGAGGGAAAAGGCCTTCATCCCCACCTTGTCCATGAGCCCCTCGATATTGGAGAGCTTCATGATGACACCGATACTTCCGGTGACAGTGCCGGGATTCGCATAGATAACCGCAGCGGGAATGGCAATGTGGTAGCCACCCGACGCGGCAACACTCCCCATGGAAACCACTACTTTCTTGGTTTTGGCGAGTTTCTTCACCGCATCATAGATCTCCTGGGATGGACCGATGACCCCGCCAGGAGAATCGATGCGAAGGACGACCGCCTTGACGTTCGTCCTCTTCCGCATATCGTTGAGTTGCTTGACCGTATCCTCGGCATCGAGGATTGGCCCCTTAACCTCCACATACCCAACCCCTTCGCTGGAACCGGCAGTCGCCTCCTCACCCAGAAGGAATCGTGCAATCTGGATCGAGGCAACCAGAAGCACCATGAGCACGGTCACAACAACTGCACCAATAACGATATATCGCTTCTGCATCTGTCTTCTCGGATCTCCCTTCAGGAGCACAATACAATGAAAATACCCTAGCTATAATTATGTTGACGGAAGAAACGGCCCTGCGACACAATGAAGCAATGAAAGTACTTGTACTCTCAGACACCCACGGGAATCATTCCTTAGCCGTACGCGCCCTTGATATGGCCGGTCATACGGATCATATTGTTCACCTGGGCGATGAGATTGAAGATGCCTGCTTCCTCGAAGAGGTCACAGGGATTTCGGTAACGAAGGTTCTCGGCAACTGCGATCTCTCACCCCTCTTCCCAAGAGAAACAACCCTGGAACTCGATGGAAAGAGAGTTCTGTTGACCCATGGCGATCTGTACACAGTAAAGACTGGACTAGATAAGCTCAAGAAAAAGGCCGTGGCTGAAAGGATCGACGTAGTCCTTTATGGTCACACCCATATTCCGATTGTGCAGAAGATTGACAACATACTGTTTGTAAACCCGGGTTGCCTCAAGAAAGGGTGCATTGAGCCGAGCTTTGCACTGTTGTCCATAGACAACGGCGTTGCATCCGCCAACATCGTCCCCCTCACCTGCGCCGCAATTTAGATCTCGCCGTCAGCACCCGCACCCACAGTTGTGACAGACTTTTCTATTATGATCCTCAGGGGGTATCGTTTCGGGGGCAAACGCAATACGTGTCACTGCTTTACTGATATCGTCCAGCAGATTAAGATCGGTACTTTTGCCGATAACATGCCCCACACAGACGCTGGCGAATCCGTCAGCAGGGGATGATATCCTCACAGCATTCAGTAGGTCCGCGTAGCTGTTGACATCTATGGTGAAGGCATCGTTCCACGACCTCTTCAGCACGACGCCGAATCGTAATAACTCACCTGCAAGGTCCTCAAAAAACCGCGACGTCTCCAGACTGTCCAGATCAACCTTCCAGTCCTCACGCACATGATTCTGGCGGAAGAACACCACCGTTATTTCTTTTCCTGACATCAGGCCCCCTTTCCCACTCGATCACCCCCCCGACGCCTTACGCTGCATCGAACTGAAAACCATGTCGAGTACCGCCTTCTGACCTGCTTCATACTTGTTCATGACCGCCAGACAGGTCCCCATGGGGAAGTGTTCGTGGAGATAATCGGCGTCACGGCTGGAGATAATGATGATCCTGCTCTTGTCCATGCCAACATCCAAGGCGTATCTGACTACCTTTTCACCATCAATTACCGGCATCTCGTAGTCAACAAGAAGAAGGTCGACATCCCCCTTGCGAATAAGCGGCAGGGCGCGGACCGGATTCGTGCAGATCTGGACGCTCAGGACCGGGTAGTGTTCGTTAATGTACTTCTTGAGAAACTCCGAAAATGCTTTGTCGTCATCGACGATCAGAATCTTTCCCATCAGCACCTCGCACAGCAGGGTCGCAACCGGCACACCGCTCGACTACTCATTTCAGCACCTTTGTGGCATCGCTCAACACCCGAAAGGGAACATGGAGTCCAAGCGCCTTGGCCGCACTGAGATTGATTATGAAATCCACCTTGCGGGGAGTCATAACAGGCAGCTCACCCGGCTTCTTGCCTGAGAGAATCTTTGCCGCATAATCAGCAGCAAGGGCTCCCTGGTCAGCAGGACTCACCTCAAGGGTCACGAGAGCCCCCCTCTCCGCTGCATCAGGAATCAGAGAAATTACCGGCACCCTCGCATCCCCCGCCTTGCGCACGATCTTGTCGAGGCTTCGGCCCACGACCGAGCTCTCGGAGACGAACAGGCAGTCACTTTTCGTCAGGAGGAATTCGAGAGCCGCATCAAGTCCCGATGACGAAGAAACATTCGCCTCCCTCACCGCGAATCCCTGCTGGGCAGCGAGACGCTTAAGCTCTTTGAGCTGAACAAGCGAGCCGGCTTCACGGCTGTTGAAAAGAATACCGAGCGTCTTGACCGGTCTGATGGCCGTCATGGACTTAACGAGCGTTGCCATGGGAACTTTTGAGCTTATACCACAGTGGTTGTCCCCCGTCCGTGACATGCTGCGGGATATCTGCATCTCGACCGGACCGTACACGTCGGCAAAAACGATCGGGATGGAGGAGGTATCCTGAATGGCAACGAGCGTTGCCGGTGCGCCAAACGTCACGATGAGGTCCGGCTTGATCGCGTTTAATTTCCTGACACTGTTGGCCCAGGAGATTGAGTCGGGGTTAGGGGTCTGCGAGACGATCTCGACCAGACCCTGCTCGAACCCCTGCGCTGCAAGCCCCTTGACGAATGCACGGTAGGCATCCTTATACCGAGACATGTCGCTCGTAAGAACAACACCCACAAGCTTGCCTGCCCCCAGTGAAGAGGACGCACAAAGCACGGTGAGTGCAAATAGAGCTGTGCAGATCAGTCGTCTCATGGCCATTGAGAGCATCCGGAGGACATGACTACCATATCGTCTTCAGTTGCGCCGTGATCAAGTGGACAGCTCCTTCACCGTAGGAAGACTCCCTGTTGTCGTAGTCACGGAACGTGTAATCAAGAGAGCAGCCGAAGTTCTTGGTCAACCGGTAGTCGGCTCGGGCAGATACGGCATGTTCGATGGATCTGACTGCCGAGAGTTCTTTGATCCCTGCAGTAGAACTTCCTGTGGAGGTGACAGCATTGGGGCTGAACTCCGCGTTAGAGCGTATCTGCTGGAACGCAAGCGATAAGTCGAGGGTGTCCGTGGGACGATAGACGGCGTTAATGGAGTAGACATGCGCTTGGGAGACATAGTCTGAGCCGGCTTGGGCGATGCTCGAGAAGAACACATCTTCATCGGTCTTCTTCCAGAGAAGTCCATAGGTTACGCTAACGGTAAGCCGCTCCACAGGATTCAGCCAAAAGCTGAACGCTCCGTGATTGGAGATGGTTCTACTTGAAATAATGTCGGTATCCGAAATGGGAAACGTCGTGGTTACCGGCATTGCGTCATTTTTGTCCCGAACGACCCGATAGCTGGCCTGGCCGCCCCATTTGCCGGCACTACTCGTGTACGTCGCCAGGAACTGTCCCTCGTGTCTCTCACGAGGATCGGTGTTGTAGAAGGGGTGACTCGTGGTGGTGTAGCCATAGAGGCTCCTCAACCGAAGCCCCTTGAAGGGACGGATGAGAACGGTCAGAGTACCACGGTGGGAGTCTGAATTCTCGGAGAGACTCCAGAGGTCACGTGCGTTTCCAGTGTTATCGCGGTGCTGGAACGTCCCTTTGTACTCGCCATTCACGGTAAGGATGGTACTTGGCCTGAACGAGAGGGTTGCCGAGATTATATCCTGCTGCGAATCAATGGCAGGCCTCACGGGGATGACGGGATCTGCAAAAAACGGACTGACCAGGCTCGCAGGGCTTTCACGGTTGATTTCCTGGTGCCGGAACTTGAGTGCCGTGGAGAACAACGCACAGGGAGTGAAGGTTACGTCACCAGCCGCATTATTCAGCGTATCCCGGGTGGCGTCAGCCCCGGACACCGTTGTGAGTGCCGAGCGGTTTTCTCTCCTGCCATAGGAGTATGAAGCCGCGCCTGTTAAACCTCCGGACAGGGAGGTATAGAGCTTGACGGTGTGAGCGTAATAGCGGCTTTCCGGGTCTTCGGCATGCTGGGTGGGGCCTGACACGAAGGGATATGCCGGCGTCGCGTTCCGGTCGTCGAACTGCCTGATGAGGAAAGAATATACCAGATTCACTGGCCCGAGGTGTGCGTCCAGACCGACTGCATCCTCACTTGAAGTGCCGTCGACCTGGCGTGTTCTGGACAAGATATTTGCATAGGGAGAATCCGCAAAACGGAGTTGAGCATCCCCGTTCCTGGCGATGAGCCAGTGACTCAGATTCAGATGGACGGGGTAGTCGTGCAGCTTGTAACGAAAGGTGGCGCTATCCTGCCTCGTGGTGATTCCATAGTGTTCTGAGGGTGATTGGTCGACAATAAGAGGGCTGGTTAGATGATCAAGGTTGTGAAAGAGCGATTCGGTTCGAAGGTTGAGACGGTAATAGCCCGCATAGTCAAATGCGAGACTAGCTGAGTAATCCTCAGTATTTAGATACGTTCCGTCCACAGAAAGCTTGAGGTCTTCACCCAGATGCATGAACTGGGCACCACCGGCAAAACTGGAATGGAGATAGGTATATTCTGCAGCCCTGCCACCATAGTCATTCGTACTGACGAAGCGGTAGCCGGCAGACGCTTCCACCTGACGGCGCGGAGCAATTACCGCCCCGGAGGGTATGGGTTCAGCTGCGTCATCAAACGATTCACCCTCCGCCTGACCATCAGGTCTGGAAATGGACTGGGCGAACCCATCGGTCGGGGCCACATCATCGGCCCAAACAGGCGCCAAAGGAATTAAGACCAGAACGAGCAGATAAGAAAGTATCCTTGCAAACAGTGACCGCTTCATCACATGTGCGCTCCTTGTGAAACGCTTCATCTCTGTCAGACTACCGGAGGAATCTTCCTCGTGTCGGAGAACCAGGTACCACGGACTTTGTCGGGATATCCGTCCCGTGGATCTGCGCATGGCAGTCAGTGCAACGGTTGAAGACGAGGGACTGGTTGCCGATGTGTCCTGAATGGCACTGCAGACACAAGAACGGCATGGCGGCATTGAGCAGGTTGTTGTTGACCGAACCGTGAGGTACGTGGCAGGTGGCGCAGTTCTCGGTTACATCACCGTGTTCAAAGGCAAAGGGCCCCTGTTTTTCCATATGGCAACGCGTGCAGAGCTCCTTCGTGGTGTTTCCCCTGAGGAGATGGTCCTGCGTCGATCCATGGACTTCATGGCAGTCGGTGCAGGCCATTTTCTTCTCGCGGAGTGGATGATGCGAGAACAAGCTGCTCTGCGCCCTGACTTCGGTGTGACAGCCATAACAGAGCTCGGACATCTCTTCGCGGCTCACCTTCTGCTGGGGCCCTTGGTGGAGCTTGTGGCAGTCGAAGCACCCTACGTCATTGAGGGCGTGGATACTGGCATTCCAATGGGCAAGGACCGGAGAAGAGGCCGCCGAGTGACACTTGAGGCAGATGAGCGACTGGGCCGGTGTGGGAAGATTCTTGAGATCAAGGAAGGTGCTGGTTTCACACTTCACCTTCTTCTTGTCGTTCTCCTCCGCATTCTCGCCGATCCGCTCAATAGCAAGACTCCCGGGGCCGTGGCACGACTCACAGTTGACGAGGGGGAGGCCGGTTTCCGGCTTGATCTGCTCGCCATGGACACTGTGACGGAAGTCATCGGTAATCTTGTCGTGTTTGTGACACCGGGACACGCAATTGTCAGTCCCCACGTACTCAGCGTCGAGGCGGCCCACTATCATACGTTCGTACTCCCGGACAGGTAGAAGGGGACGGTCCTGCTTCAATTCGGCGCAGGAGGCAAGCAGAACCGTCGCCACGGACAGCACGGCAAAACAAGAGAGAGTGCGGATCATCCGAATCCTGTTCATGATCATACCCTGGGGCACCAGATAGTCTACACTTGGCGTCCCTTCCGAAATGGGGCGCTAGTCGCCCTTTATCCCCTTGGTGGTGGTGTAGATGAATCCCTTGATGATCGGGTCGTCACTTGCCTTTATCTCGGCGGGGGTGCCGACGCCCACGATGGTTCCGCCATGCATCATAGCGATACGGTCGGAAACATAGAGGGCGAAATTCAGGTCATGGGTGACAATGATCGTCGTGTTCTTCGTCGACTGCTTGAGCCGCAGGATCGTGTTGGCAAGTTCGTCAGTGGTGACCGGGTCAAGTTCCGCCGTCGGCTCATCATACAATATGAGATCGGGATTCATGGCCAGCGAACGGGCAATGGCCACCCGTTTCTTCATCCCTCCGGAAAGTTCCGAGGTCTTGAGCTCCTCAGACCCTTCGAGCCCCACCATGCCGAGTTTTTCACGAATGATCTCCCTGATCCGCTTCTCCTTGCAGACCCGTTTCTCCCTGAGCCACAACCCCACATTCTCCCCAACGGTGAGAGAGTTGAAGAGTGCCGACGACTGAAATACCATGCTGTAACGGTAGTTGGCCGGCGCAGCCTTACCCTCATGGGCATAAATGGGGTGTTCGTCGATAAAGATCTCGCCGCTGTCGGGCCGCTCCAGCTTGACGATATGTTTGAGGAGCACGCTCTTGCCGGTGCCGGACGGACCTATGATGGAAAAAGTCTCGCCGGCGTGGATCTGAAGGGTCACACCCTTCAGCACATGCTTCTCTCCGAAATATTTGTTGAGTTGCTCTATGGTGATCGATACACCACGGGTATCACTTAGATCAATCAGTGTGTCAGGACTGCCATCATGGAATATTGACCCGACAAGGCCGTGCATCAGCTTGGCGAAGATACCCTCCCCCTCCTTAGGCTCCATGGATGACTTGAGGAACATGTTAACCTTTCTGAGCTGCCGCAACGAAGTTAAATATGATAGCAGAGCGGATAAGTCTGCCGCAAGGCCCTTCGCAGCAGACCTGAAGGGTCAGAACAGATATCTGCCGCGATTGTTGAAGTAGTGCCGGTGACGGTAAATGTACTGGGTAAGGAGGAGAATCGCCAAGGCGCTGGCGATATTGTTGATCATGAGCGCCTCCCGGTCCACGTGCTCGCCGATCACGCGTTCGATCTCGGCAGGTGTTATAAAGTTGAGGTTCACGATGGTATTGACAACCTCAAACAGGTTGTAGCCGATAAGTAAATACCAGGTGAGAGCCTGACGTTTCATGATGCCAAGAAACAGGTAGAGGCAGATGAGACTGTCGATGAACACAATTATCTTTGCCACGGTGCCGATGTAGATCCTTCCAAGAAAAGGAAACGGACTTCCATAGCTGGTCACCGTCAGAATAAAGAAAAAGAGATAGAGCCCACAGAGAAGCACGAGCCCAAGCGGCCGGTTGTTGTCATTCTCGTCAGTCATTTCGCCATCTCTCCGGAACATGTCGCATTTTCGGTCATTACTTCTTCCCGCGCATGTCGCTGATGGCAACGCACGCAAAAATCGTCGCCATGACGAGCCCTATGAATATCCAATCTGCACTGCTGAAGCCGAACATGAAACTCTCCCTCCCCGCCTAAGTCGTCATCCCTTGGAGAAGCGTCCGGGCCTCTTCGTGCGCCGGATCAAGTTTCAATGCCTCGCGGAACTCATCCTCCGCGTACTTCGGCATATCGAGAGCCGCAAAACTTTTTCCGATCACGCAATGGATCTCAGGAATCGGGAACTCCTCACGAAAAACACTATCCATCAGGACATCTTGGAGAATGGCGATCGCCTCCTCGTAGTCCCCCGTCTGATAACAGGCAATGGCGGCACCGACAGCCTCCAGGTAATCCACCGGCGGCAAGTGCGGGAGCGTTCCTGCCTCGATCCTCGCGATCCGCTCCCTGATCCGTCCACCATCAGCTTCGCCGGTCACCGAAACACCATCCCGCCACAGGCGAACCGCCTCATCGTATTTTCCAAGCAGAAAACATGCTTCTCCGAGGAACCGGCGCGCTTTGGGGTCTTCCGGGGCAAGGGTGTGGGCGCGTCGCAGAAAGTGCTCCGCCCGGTAGAGGCTCACCGTGGAAAGATGGAGAACCGAGAGCCGCATCCCCTTGTCCAGGAAGGTCATGCCAATTTCCAGGGGAAGGCCATAATTCTCCGGCTCCAGGAGGGAAAAGATCTTGAGACAGGTGATCTTGCGGTCAAGGTACGGAGTATCTACCTCTTTACTGTCGAGCATGATGGCATTGCTCGCCAGTTCCGCAAGGTAATGGGGATAGGCGTCCCGCAAGAGCATCGCGTACTGCTCACCATGGATGCAGTCGGGATTGTTTCGCAATGCCTCGTAAATCCCCCTGCCGACCATGTCGTAGCTGGGCTCTCCCTCCAATGCGGCGAAGTCCTCGTCGAGAAGAGGAATCGGCAGACCACCGTAGGAAATCTCTGCCTTCCCGTCCTTGAAAACGAGTACCGCGTTATCAGGGGGGTAATAATACCGCATTCCTTTGAAAAGGGTAAGGTCCTTGACTTGGGCATTCATCCTAGACGTTTCCTCCTTCGGGCTCCCTGCCGGGAAAGGTGTTGATACCCGCATGCTCACCGACCATCTTGTAGATTTTCACCTCATCCCAGGCCTCGTCCATGATGCCATCGTGGATGGCCCAACTCCGCCCCCGCACTGTCCTCTCCATGCCGGGCCTGCGGAAAGGGGATGAGCCGTCGAGCCTCCGGAAGAGTTCCCCTCTCGGCTGGAATTCACGATCTATCTCCAGCATTAGCCGCTTCCCCGTCGTGTAGTCGAATCCGTACTTCTCGTAGCGGATGGCGTTGTCGTAGGTGAGCGGTTCGGCCACGATCATCTCGATCCCCAGCGCATCGACGAATCGCTCGAAGAGGGGAAAGAACTCGCCGAAGAGGTGCAGCCCCCTCCGGGTCTGGTTGGGAAAGAGCCCCGCCGCCATGGAACGCAGTTCCTCGGGAATGTTCCTTCCCTGCGTGGCGAAACAGTTGTCGCGTCCATCGCTGTCACGGTCCACATCGAAGCGTGGCGCCCTGGGATCGGCGATGATGCAGAACGAGAGCTCCATCTGCCGGAAGGCTGTGTCGGCCAACTCCAGGAAGAAAACCATGTCCAGGTCCAAGGGGTTGGCCCGCACCTCGATCCTGAGAATCCCGAGCCCTTCGGGAGCAATGAACCGTACCCGTCGCTGGCCGTCACTCCCGCAGAAGGTTTCCGGCGATATGCCAAGAGAGGCAAAGAGCCGTGGTGGCAGCATGCCGGCGTAGATCCGCTCACACTCCGGTCGAGACAGGGCGTTGATCTCACGGATGGAGTGAAGCACCCGCCCCGTGGCGTCGGTCAGCGCGTCATTCCCCGGAAGCCGCGGCATAGCATCCGATGATAACTGGAAAAACCGTCTTACGCATGGCGGCGATGCTGCGCTCCACTGCATCCAGGGCGCGGTTCCGGTCGTCCTCCTCGGCCCAGTGCATGGCGTCAAGAAGCATCCGGTTCGGGTGTCCCAAATCCTTGATGATCTCCACAAACGCAGCCGGCAGGCGCGGGTGGAGCTCAACGCCGTTCATTATCCCCCACGCCAGGGTCCAGGCACGGGCCACGTTCACCACATTGTATCCCCCGCCGCCGACGGCCACCCAAGGAATTTTCAGGGCCTTCAGCTTCCGCAGGACGTAGGTGTAGCTGTGGGTGGTGATCTCGAGTCGCGTGAGGGGGTCAGTACGGAAGGTATCGGCTCCCAACTGGGTCACGAGCACGTCAGGATTGAAGGCTGCAATAAGGGGGTATGCCACCTCGTCGAATGCCTTCATGAAGAGGGCGTCGTCTGCATGGGCCACCAGCGGCACGTTGACCGAATACCCCACCCCACGGCCGATGCCGGTCTCGTTCTCGAAGCCGGTGCCGGGGAAGAAATAGATACCACTTTCGTGGATCGAAACGGTCAGAACCTGGTCGGTATCGTAAAATGCCTCCTGAACACCGTCACCGTGGTGGGCATCGAGGTCCAGATACGCCACCCTGAGTCCCTTCCCCAGGAGTTTGTTAATGGCAATGACTGCGTCGTTCAGGTACGAGAAGCCCGACGCCCTGCTCCGGTGACCATGGTGCCAGCCTCCGGCCATATTGAAGGCTATGTCGTACCCCTCTTCGGTCACAAGCCGAGCGGCTTCTACGGTACCGCCGGCACCGAGACAGGCCCAGTCGTAAAACCCTTTGAAAACGGGATTGTCAAGATCACCCAAGCCGTAGCGGAAATCTGCCCGCGGCTCATCCGACTGGTTGAACTCCCTGAGACGCGCCAGGTAGTCTGGGGCGTGAAATGAAAGAAGGTCAGCCTCGTCCACTCGGGGGCAGTCAAGAACCGCTGCACGGGGAAGATCGGTGAGGCCGTACTGACGCATGAGCTCGAAGGCAAGCAGAAAGCGCTGGATTTTGAACGGATGTTCGTCTCCGTAGCTGAAACGGCTGAAGTCGTGTGAGTATATGAGGGCTGTCCTGGCAGGCAATCAGTATCCCGGACGAGCGGCGGTAAGCCGCAAAATTTTCTTTTAACCACGCGAATTTACAATGTAGGCACACGCCCGTCAACTTCTATTTCACGAAGATGCAGCCTATTTTTCAGGCAGACATGCCTCGCAATTCATCACCCAGCGAACACAATTCGTGAGATACACACGAGGCTGGTGCGGGATTCCAGCAACTTACCGTGTTGGCAAAGTGGTTGCTAACGTCGGCAGGGGGCTCCTCCCAACGACGGGAGGGATAACCCATATCATACCAACGGAGGTATGCATCATGGATGCACTGTCAGTGGCGACAGGACTCAGGAACAGTTCCGACGTTCTCTTCCTCATGCTCGGCGCAGTCATGGTCTTCGCCATGCACGCAGGATTCGCGTTCCTTGAGGTGGGCACTGTTCGCAAGAAAAACCAGGTAAACGCGTTCGTCAAAATCCTCACCGACTGGTCGGTCTCGACTGTCGCCTACTTCATCGCAGGGTTCCCCATAGCCTACGGAATCTCGTTCCTGGTCCCCGCCAAGGACCTTCTTGGCGCAACCCAGGGGTACGATCTGGTCCACTACTTCTTTCTTCTCTGCTTCGCCGCCTGTATCCCGGCCATCATCTCCGGAGGCATCGCCGAACGTGCCAAGTTCTGGCCCCAAGTCTTCGCCGGGGCCATCTTCGCCGCCATCACCTACCCCATCTTCGAGTCTCTCATCTGGGGCAAGAACGCCGAACTCCTTCAGGGGCTCTTCAAGAGCATCGGCGGCGCGGAATTCCACGACTATGCCGGCTCGGTGGTGGTCCACTCCATCGGCGGCTGGCTGGCACTGCCGGCGGTTCTTATCCTTGGCCCCCGCGCTGGTCGTTACATCCGGGGCAAATCCCATCCGTTGCCCATCAGCAACATCCCCTTCCTGGCCCTCGGCTCGTGGATCCTCGCAGTAGGTTGGTTCGGTTTCAACGTCATGAGCGCCGGGCATCTGGACAAGATTTCGGGACTCGTGGCGGTCAACTCGCTTCTGGCCATGGTGGGCGGTGTCCTTGCAGCGCTGGTGGCCGGCAGAAACGATCCCGGCTTCGTCCACAACGGTGCGCTGGCCGGACTCATTGCAGTCTGCGCCGGCAGCGACATCATGCACCCCCTGGCGGCCCTGGCAACCGGTGCGGTCGCCGCTGTCATCTTCGTCTACGGCTTTCAGATCGAACAGGAAAAGTTGAAAATCGACGACGTGCTGGGGGTCTGGCCCCTCCACGGCGTGATCGGATCATGGGGAGGGATAGCCGCTGGCATCTTCGGCCAGCCACTGCTTGGAGGAATGGGTGGTGTCTCGTTCGTCTCCCAACTCCTTGGCACCGTGGCAGCCATCATCTTCGCACTGGTGAACGGCTTTCTTGTTTACGGGGCCCTTTCCAAGACCGTCGGCATCAGGCTCTCCGAAGAAGAGGAATTCGCCGGTGCGGATATTTCCATCCATAGTATCGGCGCCTATCCGGAGGATCATATCCGCTGACACCCCACTCCCGGCATTATTCTCAAGGCCCCTGCACGGGGCCTTGTTTTCTTCTGCGTCACTAAGTTCAACCATTTCGGACATATTCATTAATGTAATTGCGTTGCCTGCCGATAAGGAGTATTGGGAGACACTGCGACCATGACAATTCCACTAAACGGCTTCTTGGTAAATGGCTCAAAATGTGGCAAAGTAGAAGGCGGAAAAGGTTACAATTCCGGCCCTCTATCCGAGTGGCACGAGGAACCTTAGATGATACAGAAGAAACCGTTGGGCGACCTACTGGTGGAAGCGGGAATCATAACGGTCAAGACCCTTGAGCGGGCACTTGAGCGGCAGAGGGGCAGCGGAAAACGGCTGGGCCAGATACTGGAGGAAATGAGTGTCATCACCGGAGAAGAGCTGATTGACGCCCTCTCGAAACAACTCTCCTACAAGACCGTAAAAGGATTCTCAGAGTACACCTTCCCTCCGGAACTGCTGGCTCTGGTCCCCCAGGACATGGCAGTCCAGAAGCTCGTTTTTCCCTTGAAGCTGAAAGAGACAATGCTGGCGCTCGCCATTAATGACCCGTTCGATCAGGAGACCATCGAATTCCTGGCCAAGAAGAATCGCCTTCAGGTCATTCCCATCCTTGCCACGCGCCAGGAGCTCATGATCGCCATTGAAAAGCACTACCTCCATGGGAAAATGAAAGACATGGAGCGGCAGAAAATCCTCGTGGTGGAAGATACTGCGCCGGTTGCCACCATTATCCAGGTGGCACTCCTCAAGGAAGGATTCGACGTACTCGTCGCCAACGACGGCGTGGAAGGACTGAAGCAGGCCGTTGCCGAAAAGCCCGACCTTATCATTTGCGATGCGGTGATGCCCAGAATGGACGGCTTCGGTCTGATGCGGGCACTGCGCGCCAACCCGAGCACCGCCGACATACCGATGATCCTTCTCACATCCAAGGCAACAGGAGAAGACGAGCAGCGTGCCCTGGAGGCCGGTTTCATCGATTTCATCGCCAAGCCGGTCCAGCCGATTCGCATCGTCACCAGGGTGAAGCGGGCGTTTGAACTATTGAAAAGATTCAAATAGCAGACACGTAGCTTCACAACTCATATGCGCCAGAAGGGGCGACACGCAATTCACACGTGTCGCCCCTTCTGTTTGCTCCGAGACCTCAGTATTGTGCAGATTCTAAGCTTTGCCGATGAACGCTACCGCGCGCTTCAGCCGCGCAACAGTCTCTTCGCAACCAAGCGCCTCGATTACCTCATAAATTCCCGGCGAGGCAGTGCCGCCGCACAGGGCAACCCGGACTGCCGGCCCCACCTGCCCCAGCTTGATCCCCTGCTCGGCCATGGACTCCTTGAAGGCAGCCTCGATCCCCGCCTGGGTGACGTCAACGAGTGACTCGAGCTTCGTCACGAGCGCAGCAAGAAGCGGCGCCGTGGCAGGGACCAGGTGTTTGGCGGCCGCCTGCTCGTCATAGGCAAAATCGTCCCGGTAGTAGAAGATGGCGCCGTCGGCCATCTCCAGCATGGTTCGCGACCGCTCCTGGAGAGTCTTGACGACAACCGGAAGACTCGGTCCCGTGGCCGGATCGATTCCCCGCTCCTTAAGGAACGGCTTGAGGAGTTCCGCCAGCCGCTCCGGATCGCCGCTCTTTATGTAGTGGTGGTTGAGCCACAGGAGCTTGTCCGGATTGAAAACCCCGGCGGAGCGCCCCACATTTTCGATGGAGAACTTCTGGATCAGTTCTTCGCGGCTGAAGATCTCCTCGTCCCCGAAACTCCAGCCGAGCCGCACCAGATAGTTTACCATAGCCTCGGGGAGATACCCCATGTCGCGATAGGCCATGACGCTCGTAGCGCCATGTCGCTTGGAGAGGCGGGCCTTGTCGCTGCCCAGGATCATCGGTACATGGGCGAAGATGGGCACCGGGTAGCCGAGTGCCTCGTACATAAGAATCTGGCGGGGCGTGTTGTTAATATGGTCATCGCCACGGATGACGGTGGTGACCCCCATGGTGGCGTCGTCGATCACAACGGTGAAATTGTAGGTGGGTGTACCGTCGGTCCGCTGGATGATGAGGTCATCCAGTTCCTCGTTGGCAAAGGCGATCCGCCCCTTGATGAGATCGTCGAACGCGGTGACGCCGGTCTCGGGTGCCCTGAAGCGGATCACGGAGGGACGCCCGGCGGGTTCTTCCGCGCGGTTGCGGCAGGTGCCGTCGTACTTGGGCTTGCGCCCTTCCTTCATGGCCTGCTCCCGCTTGGCTTCCAGTTCCTCGGTGGTACAGTAGCAGCGGTAGGCCTTTCCCTCGGCCACGAGCTTCTCCACGAATTCGAGGTAGACCGGGAAGCGCTCCGACTGGAAGAACGGCCCCTCGTCCCAATCGAGACCGAGCCAGGTCATCCCCTCAAGAATTGCGTCCACCGACTCCTGGGTGGAGCGGGCCACGTCGGTGTCCTCGATCCGGAGGATGAACTTCCCTCCCTGCTTGCGGGCCAGAAGCCAGTTGAAAAGTGCGGTCCGGGCGCCACCCACATGAAGGTAGCCGGTGGGACTCGGTGCAAAGCGCAGACGTACGTCGGACATACAGACTCCCTCCGTTACTCGTTGGTGCTTGATTCGTCGGCCGCAGGGGCTTCATCGCCCGCGATGCGGTAGTCCTCGTCGGCCCAGGCCGCCAGATCGGTGGTCTTGCAGCGGGCGGAACAGAAGGGGCGGAAGGGGTTCCCTTCCCACACCGTCTCCTTCCGGCAGCGGGGGCATGGCAATATCTTGATTTTCGTGTCGGTCATGGGCAAAGAAAAAGCCCCAGGGGCTGTCGCATTCCTGGGGGCTGGGTGAAGTGTTCCGGCCAGGTTTTAACGGCCGGATTCTATCGTTAAAATGTGGGTCAAGTCAACGGGAAAGGCCTCATCAGCCCCATTCCCCACCGAACGTGTTACGAGCAGAACTGGAAACCGCGGCGCTGAAGCTCTCCGGCAATGGCCTCCGGTACAACCCAGTACATATTGTCGGGGCCGAAGACGATGGAGACCGGACGGTCCGCCATGAATGAATGGACCCGGGCGACGGAGAGGAAGGGAAATTTGAGGACAGGCTCGTCCATGAATTAACCTCACTGCATTCGTATCAAATAAGAAATCCCTTTCGGTTAATGAATGATATCGGCAGTTTCACGGGAGACTTTAGAATTATTTTCGAACCATTACATACTGGCCGCACTGTGAAAAGAGCGCGTTATATCTGCGCTTACAGGCTCAAGTCCGTATGACCATGGTACAGATCGTCCCGCTCACGCGAAACATCGGCATCTTCAAGGTACTCCTCGAAGCCCATCACCCGGTCGATGATCCCTCCAGGGGTGATCTCCACGATCCGGTTCGCCACGGTGGAAACGAATTCGTGGTCGTGGGAGGCAAAGAGCACCACCTCGGTGAAGGCGATGAGCCCGTTGTTCAAGGCGGTTATGGACTCCAGGTCCAGGTGGTTGGTCGGCTCGTCAAGGATAATAGCGTTGGCGCCGGAGAGCATCATCCGGGACAGCATGCAGCGGACCCTCTCGCCACCGGAGAGAACGCTGGTCTTCTTCATGGCCTCCTCCCCTGAGAAGAGCATCCGCCCCAGGAACCCCCGGGCGAAGGTCTCCCCCTCGCCGGGAGGGGCGAACTGGCAGAGCCACTCGATCAGGTTGAGGTCGTTCTCGAAGTAGGCACTGTTCTCCTTCGGGAAATAAGACGAGGTGATGGTCACCCCCCAGCGGAAGCTGCCGCTGTCCGGCTCCAGCTCCCCGACCAGGATCTGGAACAGGGTCGTCTTGGCCAAGCTGTTGCCGCCGACAAAGGCAATCTTGTCACCCTTGCGCACGGTGAGGGTCAGGTCGTTGAGCACCTGCACTCCATCCACCGCCTTGGACATGCCTTGGATCTCCAGGATGATGTCGCCGCAGGCCCGTTCCGGCTTAAACACCACGTAGGGGTATTTCCGCGACGAAACCGGCATGTCTTCAAGGGTCAGCTTATCCAGGAGTTTTTTCCGCGAGGTGGCCTGCTTCGCCTTGGAGGCGTTAGAGCTGAAGCGCTGGATGAACTCCTTCAACTCATTGGCCTTTTCCGTCACCTTCCGGTTTTCGTCCTGCTTCTGCTTCAGCGTCAGCTGGCTGGCCTGGTACCAGAAGTCGTAGTTACCCACGTAGACCTGGATCCGCCCGAAGTCGATGTCGGCAATGTGGGTACAGACCTGGTTCAGGAAGTGACGGTCGTGGGAGACTACGATTACGGTATTCGGGAAACGGTAGAGGAAATCCTCCAGCCATGAAATGGATTTCAGGTCCAGGTGGTTGGTCGGCTCGTCCAGCAGGAGCACGTCCGGGTTGCCGAAGAGGGCCTGGGCCAGGAGTACCCGCACCTTGTCGCCACCTTCCAGCTCCTTCATCTTCAGTTGACGAAGCTCCTCGGGGATACCGAGACCGTTCAAAAGCACCGCAGCCTCGGATTCAGCCTCGTAGCCGTTCATCTCGGCGAATTCCGCCTCCAGCTCGGCCGAACGGATCCCATCCTCCTCGGTAAACTCGCCCTTCGAATAGATCGCCTCCCGCTCGGCCATGACCTTGTACAGGTGCTCATGCCCCATGATCACGGTATTGAAGACCGTCTCCTCATCGAAGGCGAACTGGTCCTGCCGCAGGACCGCGATCCGTTCCCGGGGGCCAACGATGATCTCCCCCTTGTCCGGCTCCACCTCGCCGGCGAGGATCTTGAGGAAGGTGGATTTCCCGGCGCCGTTGGCACCGATGAGCCCGTAGCAGTTCCCCGGGGCGAACTTGATGTTGACATCCTTGAAAAGGACCCTCTTGCCGTAGGAGAGGGTTACGTTCGATGCGCTGATCATGTGGTGCGTTACTCCCTTTGCGAAAATAAAAAACCACAGGGGTGATCCCTGTGGTTCAGGTACTATCTATCTATACCACTTCAGTCCTTCCGGCGGCAATGACTTTTTCCCACGCCCCTTAACGCCCTCTTCACACCGGCATCTTCACGCAGATAGCATACTTCAGGTACCGCCCCTCGGGAAAGGTGACCGGATAGGGGAAATCCTCCGGTTGGCCGGTCAGCGAGATGATTCGCAGATCACTCTTTACCTGGAGAGCACCACGGCGCAGCTCCTTCAGATAGTCGGCCACATCAACCTTCTGGTGGTTGGAGGAGGCCATGAGCAGACCACCATCCGGCAGCAGGGGAAGCGCCGCGGCAACCAGGTCAGAG
Organism: Desulfuromonadales bacterium; assembly: GCA_003712145.1. Classification (GTDB taxonomy): domain Bacteria; phylum Desulfobacterota; class Desulfuromonadia; order Geobacterales; family Geobacteraceae; genus Geobacter. The sequence goes on from RHLS01000014.1 coordinate 80,046, forward strand.
GTGCCGCCCCGGGTGGTGAACCGCCCTTTGCCGGTAGTGGAAAAAGAGGGAGGATCCATCAGGATGATGTCGTAGCGCTTCCCCTGGCGCGCCAGATCCTGCAAAACCGCCAGGCAGTCGCCGACGATGAACTCGTGGCGCTTCGGGTTAAGCCGGTTGGCGCCAAAGTTGGCCTTCCCCCATTCCGTGTAGGTGGGTGAGGCATCCACGCTGGTTACGTGGCTTGCCCCGGCCGCCGCAGCCGCGACAGAAAAGGCGGCGGTAAAGGCAAAGAGATTGAGCACCCGCTTGCCTTGAACGCGGGCCATCAGGTCACGGCGGTTACGGCGCTGGTCAAGGAACAGGCCGGTGTGAAGGCCCCGCTCAAGGCTCACCTGGAACTGCAGACCGTTTTCACACACCTGCAGTGGATCGGGCGCCCCCTCCCCCGCCAGGAGTCGCCCGTAGCGTTTGGTGTCGCTTACGGCCTCAAGCTCCCGGGTCTGCCGGGGGCGGGTTTTTTCGTAGATTCCCCGCGGCTCCAGCAGATCTATCAGTACGTCGGTGATTACCTTCAGATGTGGCCGCCACCCGGCGCAGTAGAGTTGCACCATCAGGAACTCCCCGTAGCGGTCCACGGTCAGGCCGGGGAGGTCGTCCCCCTCGCCGTTCACCAGACGGTAGGCATCCGTATCGCCCAGGTCCCCGTGGTCCCGGCGCAGCCGAAGTGCCGTCTCTATACGCTTCCTGAGCCATGCCCGATCCAGGCGCATCCGCTCCCGGGACAATACTCGCGCGACAATCCGGTCATCCGGATCGAGCAGCGCCGTGGCAAAAAAGCGACCCGCCCCGTCAGTAAGCTCCACCAGCTGGCCGGCGGTGCCCGCAGGCCACTTCTTCGTATAGCTGTCGGCAATGATCCACGGATGCCCCAACTCAAGCATCCGCACCGATTCGGGTCCGACGGTCCACGGGTATGACGGCATCATCTCATCCTTTCATCAGCAGCGTGTAGCCTCCCATATTCGCCCTTTTCACCGGCTACGTCAACCCACCCCGTCACGTTACCATTAAAGAAATCCCGAAAGCAGCCGAAATGACAGATAGAGGTATGTGAGCCATGACAGACACACCACAGAAATCAGCATCGTCCTTCCCGGTACTCATCGTGGATGACAACCGCCTGCTGAGAAGCATGCTGGAAACCGGGCTGAAGTCCGCCGGGTACGAGGTGGTTGCCGCGGAGAACGGCAAGGAAGCCCTGGAGATTTTCAGGAAGGGATATTTTCCGATCGTCATGACCGACTGGGTCATGCCGGAGATGGACGGCCTGGAACTATGCCGGGCAATCCGCAGCGACGACTCCGGCAGGTATACCTACATCATCCTCCTCACCTCCAATGACTCCAAAAACGACATCATAGCAGGGCTTGAGGCGGGCGCGGACGAGTACCTCGTCAAACCGGTCCATCAGGCCGAGCTGCTCACCCGCTTGAAAACAGCAAAGCGGATCCTGAACCTGGAAAGCTCCCTGAAAATGAGCCTGGATGAGATCGGGAGCCTCTCACGCATGGATCCCCTGACGAATATCTACAACAGGCGGTACATGGATGAACGTATCCCACCGGAAATCAAACGGGCATACCGGTACGAGCGTTCACTGGCGATCATCCTCGTGGGTATCAACCATTTCTGGGAAGTTGTTGATACACACGGACATTATGCCGGGGATATGGTGCTGAAGGGGTGCGCCGATTGCCTGACGGAGTCGGTACGCAAGGATATCGACTGGCTGGCGCGGTACGCGGAGGAAAAATTCGTGGTGGTGTTACCGGAAACTGACGCCTCCGGAGCAATGATACTTGCCAGACGATTGCGGATCAGGATTGCCTCGATGGTGGTAACGTGTTGCGACAAGGAAATTCGGGTAACCGCCAGTTTCGGAGTGGCCGGCTTCACCGCCAGCAAGCAGAAGGAAGGGCTGACAACTGAGGTTCTTCTCGACAAGGCGAACCGCTATCTGCACCAAGCCATGGAGGACGACAGCGAGCCGATCAAGGGAGTTGAACTCCGCTGACATATACCCCTTTCCTCTTACGACCCATGGGCAGCAAAACCGTGGGATTTAACGCGATGATCTGATAGTATCGTCGGAACGATACGTCAGGAATCAGAAAAAGGGGAATATCATGGGTAGAGAGCTGTATGTGGGCAACATCTCGTATGAAGCATCTGAAAACGATCTGTGGAGGCTGTTCTCCGTGGCAGGCACCGTCAGTTCCATACACCTGATCACCGATCCGCAAACCGGTCAGTTCAAGGGGTGCGGATACGTAAAAATGGCATCCATCGAGGAAGCTAAAGAGGCGATAAACTCTCTGGATGGCGCCCTTCTGAATAATCGACTCATCACGGTCAGCGAGGCCAAGCCACCGAAACAGAGGGAGCCGCGAGCAGTCGGCAGCGGTCGCGGCCGGGCGGGGACTCCCTTTGGCGGCAAGACCGGGACTGCTTCCAGCGGGAGGCCGGGGACTGCTTCCGGCGGCAAGACGGAAACTTCTGCTGGCAAGAGACCTGGGACTGCTACCAGAGGCAAGACGGGAACTGCGGCTGCCGGCAAGACCGGCATGGATTCGCGTGGGAAACCAGGCATGGATACCCGCGGGAAAACGGGTACCGGTGGCAGGACAAGAAAAGGCAAGAAACCGTAACATTTCTAAGCATATAAGACATGCTCCGGAGCCGGGACACTCGGGCTCCGGGGCATCAGCCTGCCGGCCGCACAATGCAGCGGAATTTCACCAGTTACTGCTCTTCTACCTCCCCTTGAGTCTGACCGGAATCATCCGCGGACTCAGAGGCGTTTTTTGCCAGCTTGCGTTGCTGCTTCTCTTCGTTCTTCTTTTTCTTCTCAAGCTCTTTCTGCCGTTTTATGAATTGAAAATTGGGCTTTGCCACCATGCAGCTCCTTTCGAATGCAAGTTAAATTCTCACTTGGTCATCCCCGTCATCATCAGGAAGGTGATCTCCCACGATTTCGAGGTGCCCGCAGGGATGCCACGTACACCACGTGACGAAGTCCCCCTCTCCCCGGCCGTTCACTGGTCACCTCGAAACCCGCTTCACGCAGACGCTTGTCAAATCCGGCATCATAATTCTCTCCCCACACGGCAAAGACTCCTCCGGGCTTAAGAATCGCCCGCGTAAACCCGATGGCCTTGCTGCCGTAGAGGGGGTCGTCGCGCTTGTGCGAGTGGTAATTGGGACCCTGGTAGAGGTCAAGGACTACGGCATCAAAACCGTCCAGCCCTCCGTCTCCGGCGTACCGCCGGATAAGGGCGGCGACATCGGCAATCTCCACGGTTACCCGTGGATCATTCACGGCGCATGCAGTAAGACCAGCCAGCGGACCTCGGCACCACTGGGGGATAACGGCGTTCAGTTCAGCAACAACGACCCGCCCCGTGGCGGGCAAGACGTCGATAACAGCCCGGAGCGTGTACCCCATCCCCAGGCCGCCCACAAGTACCCGCGGGCCTGCATGATTCTTCAGGTGACCGCAGGCAAGGTTGCCAAGGGCCACCTCGGACCGATGGGCCGAACTGTTCATGAGCACGAAGCCCCCCACGGTGATGAGGAAATCCCGCTCACCGCGCTGCCGCAGCTCGAGGACACCATCCTTGGTGGAGATGCTTTCGATTATGGTCCAGGGGATAGCCATGGGCGAAGACCTCGGTACACACGGGTTGTCCTTAACAAAAAACCACAGGGGTGGCCCTGTGGCTCGGGTGTCCTGAATTTATAACACTTCAGCCCTTCTGGCGGCAATCTCTTTTTCCAGCACGCGCCAGTCAGAAATTATAATAATTCTTTCCTCGCGTTTTCCCTGCAGTCATGTATACTAATGAGCGTATCAGGTTAAAAAAAGGCATGTTTCAGCTGACTTCAAAGAAATGAGGTACGAAGCAATGACCATCAAAGCCGGCAATATTGTGAGCCATTCCGGCGCCCAGGAATGGGGTGCGGGCAAGGTGACGGAAGTAACCATGGCCATGGCAACAATCCAGTTCAGCGACGGCAAAAGTCGTAAAATCGCCGCCTCCCATTACGGAGTCCTCCTACCGGCTGACGCGGCCTCCTATACACCACCTCCCGCTAACATTCCGGTGGCGAAGGCGCGCCCTGCCGCCAGAAAAGCGAAACCGAAGAAATAAGGATCGGAGTTAAACAAAAAAAGACCTGCAGCAGCAGGTTTTTTTTGTTTACAGAAGCAAGGGCCGCCATGGACTGTGGAAACATGCTCAGCGAAGCCTTATGGGAATGTTCTGGGAACTTCCTTTCAGTTCAAATGCCGCATCCCTGAATCTCGGCGGGCCCATGACCCCTCTGGCACCTTGCGACACCCCGCTCGGCTCCGTCGGCACGCCGATGAAGCTCCTGTCAATCGCTCCATTCCCGTTTTCATCCTGAAAGGACGACACCGCATAGACACCAGCGGGAAGGTTTTCAAAAATCACAGCCATCTCGGGGCCAGTGACTGGCAGAACCTTGCGAGCCGCTGAGAGTCGCACATCTTTAAGGAAATCAGCCTCGCTCCTCCAGACCGTGACGGAAAGAAAGCCCTTAGTCCCCCTCAGACCAGACACCGTTACGGAAAGGGATCCGGCATCGGCAGCCTTACGGCAGAGCAGGACCAAGGTGAACACCATGATGACGCTGAGTACTAGACGATGCATACCGCCCCCCATTACGCCAGATGAACTGGCAGCGTCTCCAGGGTCTCACCGCCAACATCGAGATACAAGGAACCCTCGGTGATGGTGAGGGACCAGACAATGGAGCGCTGCAAACGGGCGACAACCTGCTCCAAGAAACCCTGGTCGAGCCCCAGGACGGTAAGATTTGAGATGCCGGCGAGTTTGGCCAGGTGCTGCTCCTCCCACCGCCACCGGGATGAGCCACAGGCGAGGAGGATAACCCGACCGGCGTGGCGACTCGCCTTGACCAACCGCTCGGGATCGGGAAGCCCAACTTCGATCCAGAGCGTCACTCGACCGTCGGGCCCTTTAACCCAGAGGTCCGGTTCGTCACCGGCACAGATACCCTTGGTGAATTCCAGGTCATCCTCGTGAAACAGTGCATAGGCCAGAAGGCGCGCCACCAAGCGCTCGGCTGTCTCCGACGGATGCCGGGCCACGGTGATCTGCAGCGTTTCGTAAAGGTTGCGGTCGATGTCGGAGAGTTGAATACCGGCACGGTATATGGTCGATGGCTGTGCCATGGGAAATAAAGCTCCTTGTGTGTAAAGTGCCGCCGGAATTCGCCGGCTACGCCATGCGGACCACCCGGTCGGCCAACGTCAAGCACGCCGGTCTGTGGGTTATCACCAGCACGGTCTTGCCTTTCATTCGCGTCCCCAACCGCGCTACGACCTCACGCTCCGTCACGGCGTCCAGCCCCTCGGTCGGTTCGTCCAGCAGCAGGATCGGCGCATCCTTCAGAAGTGTCCGGGCCAGCGCGATTCGCCGCGCTTCGCCGCCCGACACGGCCCCTCCCCCTTGTCCCACCGGTGTTTCAAGTTCCAGCGGCAGACCAGCGACCCAGACCGACAACCCGGCATCCTCTTGCGCCTGACGCAGGTCCTCGTCTGACGCCATCGGGTTTCCCACCAGGATATTCTCCCTGATGGTGGCGTTGAAGAGGTGTGGCCGCTGCGGCACCGCCGCAATCAGCTGCCGCAGGTCAGCGGCGGCAAGATCACGTATCTCCGTCCCACCCACGGTGACGCTTCCGTCGTAGTCGCGGAAACGGAGCAGAATCTCGGCAACCGTGCTTTTGCCGATGCCGCTTGGTCCCGTGACGGCCACGCATGTTCCCTCCGGCACCTCCAGAGAAAATCCCTTCAGCACCGGCAACGCCGGATCGTAGGCGCAGAAGACGTCGCGGAAAACGATACCCGTTCCAGAGGGGACGGGCGATGCCACCGCCGGCTCGGGGACAGGAGGAAGGGCGCAGGCAAGCTCCCGTATTCGCTGCGCCGATGCCTGTGCCCCCGGGGTCTGCTGCAGCGCCGCGGGCAGAAGCCCAGCCGCTTCGAACGCAGCTGCGGCGAATAGGACGAGCATCACCAACGCGGGGCCTGACAGGAGTCTGTCCGCAACTGATAGCGACCCTGCCAGAAGAACCGCCGCCACACCGAAGCCGCCACAGGCAACGCCACCGGCGAGGGTCAGGCCACCGATTCCACTCAGCCGCTCCTGCTCGGCGACGAGCCGTGCGGACAGGTCGTCAACGCAGGCAGCCTGCCGCTCCACGGCGCCGAGAAGGATCAATTCCTCCGCACCCTGCAGACCTTCCGTAACCGCCGTACGGAGTTCGCCTGCCAGTTCCGCCGAACGCCGACCGGGAACCGTTGCCAGTCGCCGGGCCAGCAGGGGCAACGCAACACCAGCCGCGGCGAGGAAGATCAGGAGAACCCCGGCCGCGGGAGCGCTCCAGAGCGCAACCCAGAACACCGCCAGCAGGATAGAAGCCCCCCCTGCGACCAGCGGTGCGATGATTCGCAGATAGAGGCTTTCCAGGGCATCCACGTCGGCCCGCAGACGCCCCGCCACATCCCCAACCGCGTATCGTTCCAGCCCCGCCGGAACCAGGGGCTCCAGCCTCCGGAAGAGCCAGACCCGCAGGTCCGCCAAGACGCGAAAAGCCGCTTCGTGGGTTACGAGTCGTTCGACGTAGCGGCCCACGGTCCGTACAATGGCCAACCCGCGTATCGCCGCAGCGGGAAAGAAGTAGTTGAACGGGATGCCGGTGGTGCCGGCAACGGCCATGGAAGCGATGAACCAGCCGGAAAGGGCCATGAGTGCCGTGTTGGCGGCAATGACGGTCACACCGAGCGCGATGCCGGCGGACATCCACCGCCATTGACCTCGGGCGACGCTCAGGATGGAGAGCAAATCCCTCATACTGCCCCCTCCCCCGCCGCCAGGAACTCTGTCGGCGAAACAATCCGGTCCAGTCCCCCTCCGGCCAACACCGCCACCCGTCCTGCCCGTCGCACCGTCGCCTCCCGGTGACTGATCACCAGCACCGTTCGCCCCGCCGCCAGACGCTCCAACGCCTCCCCGACCAGCCGTTCGTTCTCAGGATCGAGTCCCGCCGTCGGCTCGTCCAGCACCACCAGGGAGGCATCCCTCAGGAATGCCCGCGCCAAGGCGAGGCGCCGCAGCTCACCCCCGGAGAGCCCCGCCCCCCGATC
>RHLS01000015.1 GCA_003712145.1 Desulfuromonadales bacterium
CCCCCTCCCCCCCGCGAGCACGACGATGGCATCGGTCTGAATCGCCCGTTGCCTGACAGAGAAGGTCTTGTACGCGAAATCGATGAACAGGACTGCAGCGACGATGAGGAAGACAACAATAAGAGAAAAGAGCCCACGGAAAAAGAGCGCCATTGCACCACCTTGACGAGACATTTTATCTTGCAATCACCACCATGTTTTGATATAAGGTGATGCTTACGATATCACAAAAGGGAGTAGAGCCATGTCGAAAAAGTGCGAAATCTGCGGCAAAGGTCCCAGTTTCGGTAACAATGTTAGCCACGCCAACAACAAGACCCGCACCACGTGGTACCCTAACCTGCAGAAAATCAAGGCCGTCAAGAATGGCAGCATCAAGACCATCAAAGCCTGCACCCGCTGCATCCGCTCCGGTCACGTCACCAAGGCGCTGTAACCCGAGGCAACGGTCGAACACCAAACATCAGTCCGTTTAGCGCGTTGCACACAAAAGCCGCGACACATCAGTGTTCTGCGGCTTTTGTGCGTTTGAGACATGCCGTGATCGCTCATCAAGGGGTGACTGCGACGACCACCTCTATCTCCACCAGCGCCGCCCGGGGGAGACCCTTCACCTCAACGGTTGAACGTGCCGGCGGAGCTGCCTCGAAGTAGCTGCCATAGACTTCGTTCACTGCTGCGAAATTCCCAAGGTCGGTCAGAAAGATAGTGCTCTTGACAATTGAGTCGAAACCGGCCCCTGCCTCTTCGAGTACCGCTGCGATGTTCTCCATCACCCGGCCTGCCTGCGCCCTGATATCCCCCGGCACAAGCTCGCCCGTGGCAGGATCAAGCGGTATCTGCCCTGACAGAAAAAGGAACCCCCCTGATTTGACCGCCTGGGAATAGGGGCCTATGGCCTTTGGCGCCTTGTCAGTCGCAACAGTTTGTTTCATCTCTTCCCCCCTCCGTGATCTCTGCTAACTCTTCATCCGCTCAACCTTGGTCACACCGCTTACCTTCATGATATTGTTCATGACCCTGTTCAGGTGTTCCAGATCGGTAACGTCCACCTCAAAGATGTTGATTCCCCGCTTGTCCACCGTGCTCTGAATCGAAGCACTGGATATGTTCGCCTCGCAGTTGGTTATAGCCAGGGTGATATTGGCAAGAATCCCCTTCTGGTCGTGACAGGAGACCATGATCTTGACCGGCAGGGCCGATCTCCGTTCCCGGTTCCATGCCACGGCAATGCGGCGCTCGGGATCGCTCTCAATGGCCACCGGGCAGTCGGCGGTATGGACGGTAACCCCCCGCCCCCTGGTTATGAAACCGGTGATCTCGTCACCGGGAACCGGGTTGCAGCATTTGCCGAAACGGACCAGCACATCCTCCACGCCGCCAATCTGAATGGCACTAGTGGACTTGCCGGTCAGCTTGCCGATCACCTTGCTGATCCGGGATTCTTTCTGCTCCTGTCGTTCAGCGAGCTTTTCCTCCGGCACCAGCTTGCTGATGACCTGGCTGCTGGAAAGCTTGCCGTAACCGACGGCAGCCATGAGATCCTCGTCGGTATTGAGGCCAAAATCGGCAGCCACCTTCTTGAGTTCACCTCCCTTGATAAGCTTGGCAAGGTTCAGTGAGTAACGCCGGAACTCCTTCTCCAGGATCTCGCGGCCAAGGGTGATGCTCCGCAAACGCTCTTCGGTCTTGATCCAGGCCCGTATCTTGTTCCTAGCGCGGGAACTTTTGACAATCTTCAGCCAATCCTTGCTGGGAGTATGGTGGGGCGACGTGATGACTTCAATAATGTCGCCATTCTTAAGCTCATACCTGAGAGGAACCAGCTTGCCGTTCACCTTGGCACCAACGCAACGGTGACCAATGTCGGTGTGAACACTGTAGGCAAAGTCGATGGGAGTCGATCCCTTCGGATAGCTCTTCACATCCCCCTTGGGAGTAAAGACATACACCTCCTCGGGGAAAAGCTCCACCTTGACGGTGTTCATGAACTCGTGGGAGTCCTGGAGTTCCTGCTGCCATTCAAGGAGTTGCCGCAGCCACGCAAAGCGCTTTACTTCCTTTTCGTCGTACCCTTTTCCTTCCTTGTACTTCCAGTGGGCAGCGATTCCCGCCTCGGCGACCCGGTGCATCTCACCTGTCCGGATCTGCACCTCCATCCGCTCACCGTGAGGGCCGATAACCGTCGTATGCAAAGACTGGTACATGTTCCCCTTGGGCATGGCGATATAGTCCTTGAAGCGTCCAGGAATCGGCTTCCAGGTGGAATGAATGATGCCGAGCACTTCATAACATTCCCGGATATCGTTGACCATGACCCGGATGGCAATAAGGTCATAGATCTGATCGATGTCCACGCTGCGACTCTGCATCTTGCGCCAGATGGAATAGAGGTGCTTGCTGCGGCCGAAGACCTCCCCCTTGATATCATGCTCGACGAGCTTGCCGACAATGATCTTCCGTACCTCCTCAACGTAGGTCTCCCGCTCTTTCTTCTTCTTGGTCACCTTGGAGGCAAGATCGTAGTACATCTGCGGCTCCTGGTAGCGAAATGAAAGATCTTCCAGTTCGCTTTTTATCCAGGAGATACCGAGGCGGTTGGCGAGCGGGGCATAGATGTCGAGGGTTTCACGGGCGATGGAACGCTGCTTGGGTTCGGGCTGGTACTGAAGCGTCCGCATGTTGTGAAGGCGGTCGGCGAGCTTTACGAGGATGACCCTGATGTCGTTGGCCATGGCCAGGAGCATCTTGCGGAAGTTCTCGGCCTGACTCTCCTCCTTGGTCTTGAAGTAAATCTTGCCGATCTTGGTGACCCCGTCAACCAGGGTTGCCACTTCGGCACCGAACATCCCTTCAAGCTCTTCACGGGTGGTCAGGGTATCCTCAATGGTGTCGTGCAGAAGCCCTGTCACCACGGTCGGCACATCGAGCTTCAGATCCGCCAGGATGCCCGCTACCTCCATTGGATGAACAAGGTATGGCTCACCCGAAAGGCGCGTCTGTCCCTGATGGACCTTGGCACAGTAGACGTAGGCCTTGCGGATGAGGTCCAGGTCAGCTACGGGGTTATAGGAGGTGACCTTGTCGAGGATATCGTTGAGTCGGATCATGGGAGCAGAGACAAAAAAAGGGCGGAAGCACGAATGCTTCAGCCCTTATGGTCAGGCTTGTTACCGGGACTTGCGCGACGTGAGTTCGTACCCTACCTTGCCCGCGGCGATCTCGCGGAGGGAAACCACCACGTTCTTGTTGCCGGCCTTGTTGTCGATGTTGGGAGAAGCCCCCTTGTAGAGCTGCTTCACGCGCTTCGAAGCCAGCATAACGAGAAGAAACCGGTTATCGACATTTTCGAGGCAATCCTCTACTGTTACTCGTGCCATAATTAACTCTTCCTTTCATTTGAGGCGTTTTGCGAAACCCTCATTCTAGTTCAAAAAGTTCCGCCACCGCCTCCAGCACCCGTGTGGTCCGGCACTGTTCGGCAATGACGATTGACTTGAGCTCTTCGACCGCTCTCGGGAACTGGTCGTTGACGATTATGTAGTCGTACCAGCGGGATTCACGGATCTCGCCGGCAGCGGCGTCGATGCGCCGGCTGATCACCTCGTCACTATCGGAGGAGCGGCCGTTCAGACGGCGGTGCAACTCCTCGAAGCTGGGAGGGAGGATGAAGATAAAGACACCCCCCTGATAGCGCAGTTTAAGCTGGCGCGCGCCCTGAATGTCAATATCGAGGATGAGGTCGACTCCTGCGGTGCGGCACTCCTCGAGAGTAGTGATCGAGGTGCCATAACAGTTGCCATGAACCTCAGCCCATTCGGCAAATTCACCTGCCTCGACCATCCGATTGAACTCGTCCTTGGAGATAAAAAAATAATCTTTTCCGTGAACTTCGCCGGGGCGGGGGTGCCGCGTGGTGTAGCTGACAGAATGCCGCAGGTACGGGAAAATGTCAATGAGTTCTCGGCAGAGCGTAGTCTTGCCCGCCCCCGATGGTGCCGAAATGATGTAGAGAACACCGTCACGTTTCATCCCGTCTCCGAGAACCACGGGGCCAAGGACCGGGAAACAGGGAATGGCATCACCTGTTTCTCGACACCTGACTCTGGTTCCTATTCGATATTTTGAATCTGCTCGCGGATCTTTTCCAACTCCGCCTTGAGCTCAACCACAAGGCCAGCCATCACGGCATCATTCGCCTTGGAGCCTATGGTATTGACCTCCCGGTTCAGCTCCTGCATGAGGAAATCGAGTTTGCGCCCAACGGGCTCAGCCAGCTTCAGGGTCTCGTCGAACTGGACAAGGTGGCTCCGGAAACGGACCAGCTCTTCCGTGACATCTCCCTTGTCGGCCATGATCGCCACCTCCTGGGCAAAGCGGGCTTCGTCCACTGTGGTGTCGGCAAGGAGCTGCGAGAGCCGCTCCCGCAGGCGTGCGGCATACTCGGCCACAACTACCGGTGCCCGTGCAGCGATACGGTCAATGAGCAGCGCAAGGGTCTGTCGTCGCGCCGTGAGGTCGGCGAGGAGTTCCTCACCTTCGCGCAACCGCATCGCCTCCATGGCCTCAACGGCACCGCGAACCGCCTTGAGGAGGTCGCCACGCAGGGCATCCTCGTCCCCCTCCTCTTCACGGGCCGCCAGCACATCTCGCTGCGAGAGGATGAGTGGCAGCGATACCTGCTCCGCTAAAAGCCCCAGTTCCTCCCGAAGCCGCTCAAAGGAATCCCGGTAGGCCTTGGCCAGCGGCACATTGACAAAGGGCTGATTCTGAACGCCCACCGCTTCATCCCGCTGAACGAAGACCTCGATCTTGCCCCGCTTCAGGCGGTCACCCACCGCTTTGCGCACCTCGTTTTCAAAGGCGATTAAGGTTCGCGGCATCTTGACGAATATCTCGCCGTAGCGATGGTTCACCGAGCGGATCTCGACGGTGGTGCGTCCCGTATCGGTCTCGATTACGGCCTTGCCGTAACCGGTCATGCTTTTGATCATGGTCTCTCCGTGCAGTGATCGTGGGTAGTGAAGCGTTATCGGTTGCGGCCGGCGAGGTTCTGCTCCCAGCGCCAGGCATCGGCGACGATTGTCTCCAGATCGTCATAACGGGGTGCCCACCCGAAGAGCGACCGGATCCGGTCGGCCTTCGCCACCAACATGGACGGATCACCGGGTCGCCGCGGCGCCTCCACAGCCGGGAAGTCGATTCCCGAGACCCGGCGCACCACCTCAACCACCTCCCGGACGGTCGCTCCGCGGCCGTAACCGACATTCACAAAGGTCGACTCGCCCCCTGACTCCAGGTAGTCGAGGGCAGCCAGGTGGGCGGAGGCAAGGTCCTCCACGTGAATGTAGTCGCGGATGCCGGTGCCGTCGGAGGTCGGGTAGTCGGTGCCAAAGATAAAGATTTTGTCCCGCTGACCCAGGGCCGCCTGACAGGCCACCTTGATGAGGTGGGTCGCGTCCGGCGTCCGTTGTCCCATCCGCGCCAGGGGATCGGCTCCGGCCACGTTGAAGTAGCGCAGCGCCACGGCGCGCATGCCGTGGGCCGCACAGGCGTCCCGGAGCATCCACTCGCTCATGAGCTTTGAGGTGCCGTAGGGGTTGATGGGGACGGTCGGACTCTCCTCAGCTGCAACGCCGGTTTCCGGCATGCCGTAGACGGCGGCGGTGCTCGAAAAGATGAACCGCTCGACGTTGTGCTTCACGCAGGCGGTGATGAGATTCAGGGTGTTGCGGGTGTTGTTGGTGTAGTACTTGAGGGGAAGCGTTACCGATTCGGGGGCAACGATGGAGGCGGCGAAGTGGAGCACCGTCGTGAACCCATGTTCGACGAAGAGGGCATCGAGCCGGCCAGTGTCCGCCAGGTCGCCGACCACGAGCCGCTCGCCATGGACGAGGGCATCGGCAAAGCCGGTGGAGAGATTGTCATAAACCACCACTGCGTACCCGGCCTCGGAAAGCTGCCGCACCACGTGGCTGCCGATGTAGCCGGCGCCGCCAGTAACAAGAACCGTCTCCCCCGCCTTAACTGTCATATCAGACATTATAGTACTCCCGATACCAGGCAACGAACTTCGCAACGCCGTCCTTGATGGAGGTGGAGGGCCGGAAGCCGACATCCTTCATGAGATCATCCACGTCGGCATAGGTGGCCGGTACGTCTCCCGCCTGGATCGGAAGGAGATTCTTCTGGGCTTTCCTGCCAAGACACTGCTCGATAGTCTCGATGAAGGTCATGAGCTCCACCGGGCTGTTGTTCCCGATGTTGTAGATCCGGTAGGGAGCATAGCTCGTCCCCGGGTCTGGCCGGTCGCCGCTCCAGGACGGGTTCGGCTCCGGTATCCGGTCCGTCACCCGCACTACCCCCTCGACGATGTCGTCGATATAGGTAAAGTCCCGCTGCATCTTGCCATGATTGAAGACATCGATGGGACGCCCTTCCAGAATCGCCCGGGTGAACAGAAAGAGGGCCATGTCGGGGCGCCCCCAGGGGCCATAGACGGTGAAGAATCGGAGCCCGGTGGTGGGGAGCCCATACAGGCTCGAATAGGTGTGGGCCATCAACTCGTTGGCCTTCTTGGTGGCGGCATAGAGCGACACAGGATGATCCACGTTGTGATGGATCGAGAAGGGCATTGTCGTGTTTGCGCCGTAGACCGAACTGGAGGAGGCGTAGACCAGGTGCTTCACGCCGTTGTGCCGGCATCCCTCGAGGATATTCGTGAAGCCGACGAGGTTGCTGTCAATGTAGGCATGGGGGTTCTTGAGGGAGTAGCGAACGCCGGCCTGGGCAGCGAGATTGACCACCGCGTCAAACCGCTCCCCGGCGAAGAGACGCTCCATCGCCCCACGGTCGGAGAGGTCCGCCTTCACGAAGCGGAAACCGTCACGCCTCTCAAGTCGCTTCAATCGGTCGAGCTTCAGGCTCACGTCATAGTAGTCGTTCAGGTTGTCGAGGCCGACAACCTTGTCGCCCCGATCGAGAAGCCGCGTGCTGAAGTGAGAACCAATGAAGCCGGCGGCGCCGGTAACGAGTATTTTTTGCATTCCCGAAGACCTCGTATCGTAATCGTAAGGGTGTAACTGTAGCACAACAGACGGGCACAGGAAAGTGGGTTACCGCTGAGCGACGGTCCCAAGGCTATACCTGGGAAGATTTAATGAAGGGTCTGCTCGTGGGGAAAGAGGTCCGGCCGGACCCTGCGAAATCCCGGAGACGGCTCATCGCTGAACTGGTAGCTCGGCCGGTACTCGACGACCATCTCCTGCAGTGAGGCCATTATCCCGCTTATGTCCGACATCCTGGCGCGGGAAAAGAGCACGTCGAGCTGATCGCCGATGGTGGCAGCGTCGGACTCGACAGCATCAGCAACCTTGATCTTGTCGTGGGACGTGTGCTTGATCCCTTCCCCTTCGATGAGCAACTCCTCGAAGAGCTTCTCCCCCGGCCTGAGGCCGGTAAAAACGATATCGATATCCTCGTAGGGGGTAAAGCCCGACAGGCGGATCAGCTCTTCGGCCAGCTCGACGATCCTGACCGGCTCCCCCATGTCGAGCACGAAAATCTCGCCACCTTTGCCGATGCATCCGGCCTGAAGAACCAACTGGCTGGCCTCGGGAATCGTCATGAAGTACCGCACGACCTCCGGATCGGTCACCGTCACCGGCCCGCCACTGAGGATCTGTTCCTTGAAGATGGGAATAACACTGCCATTGCTGCCAAGGACGTTGCCGAAGCGGACTGTGGTGAATTTCGTGGAACTGGAACGCGCGAGAGCCTGGACGTACATCTCGGCCACCCGTTTCGTGGCTCCCATGATATTCGTTGGATTGACCGCCTTGTCGGTGGAGATCATCACGAAATTTCGTACACTGAAGCGGTGGGCGGTATCCGCAATCACCTTAGTGCCGCCAATGTTGTTGGAGACGGCCTCAACCGGGTTATACTCCATCATCGGGACATGCTTGTAGGCCGCGGCATGGAATACAACCTCGGGCATGAACTCGTCGAACACCATCTCGACCCGCTCCTGGTTGCGAATGTCGCCGATCACCGGAATCAGCCGAAGGTTCGGGTGCGATTCCATGAGTTCCTTTTCCAGGAAGAAAAGCGGCGTTTCCGCAGCATCGAACAGCACCACCTTTGCCGGCTTGAACCGCGCCACCTGCCGGCAGATCTCACTGCCGATGCTCCCCGCTGCCCCCGTCACCAGCACCCTCTTTCCGGTCAGATAGGCACCGATGGCCTGCTCGTCGAGCGTAACCGTCTCGCGGCCGAGGAGGTCTTCGATATCCACGTCCTTGATCTGGGAAACGGTGATATCCCCGCCGATCAGATCGCGGATACTCGGAAGGATCTTGAATCGGACGTTACAATGTTCGCAGGCCTTAACGATCTCGCGAACCCCCTTCCCGCTGATCGACGGATTGGCAATAATGACATCTTCCACGTTATGATCCCGCACAAGAACGCTGAGATTGTGCGTCGTCCCTACCACCGGAATGCCGTGGAGCCGCATCCCCTGCTTTTCACTGCTATCGTCCACCAGCCCGACAACGTGGTAAAGTGAATGCGGTTGCCTGCGGATCTCCTTGAGCAGAAGACTTGCAGCATGTCCGGCCCCCACAATGAGCGTCCGGTGTCCCTCACTGAGGCTGGGAATAATATAGGTCTCGCGATAGACCCTCCAGATGAGTCGGCTTGCCGCAATCATGGAAAAGAGAAGCAGCCAGTCAAGCAAGAAGATGGAACGTGGCAACGGAGAAAAATGGCGGATATAGGAGAGCGTGAAGACTGAAATAATTGAAGAAAGAGTGACTATCTTGAAAATCTCGATGCCATCCTGCAATGACGCATAGCGCCAGAGACTGCGATAGAGACCGGAGGTAAGAAATACCAGGGGTTTGGTCAGGACAATTATCAGCAACCCCTTGCGGAAAATCTCCTCCATCTCTGGCGGAATCCTGAAATCAAACCGGAGCAGGAACGACAGAGTAAAGGCGATCACCATGAGCACGATGTCTATGGCGAAGACCAGAAGCCTCTTTTTATTAAAGACAGTACCGAACCTTCTCAATGCTTGACCCCTTCACTGCGCAATACCTTGGAAAATGTCATACAAAGTATTTTCAAATCAAGCAGAAAAGAACGGTTTTCGAGATAATAGCTATCGAGATCAACCTTAATGGGAATCGGAAGCTCGTCCCTGCCGTTCACTTGCGCCCAGCCGGTGAGACCTGGAGTGAGAACGTGCACCCCCTTGCGGGTTCTCAGTTCAATGAGATCATCCTGGTTGAACAGGGCCGGACGCGGCCCGACAAAGCTCATGTCACCCTTCAGGATACTGATAAGCTGCGGCAATTCGTCCAGACTGGATTTGCGAAGAAATTTCCCAATCGGGGTCAGGTAGTGATCAGGATTTGTCAGGAGATGGGTGGCGAGGGCCGGCGTGTTAATCCGCATGGTGCGGAATTTGGGCATCCTGAAAATCACATTGTCCTTACCAACCCTGTCTGACCAGTAGAGCGCCGGCCCGCGGGATGTCAACTTCACCATAATGGCGATCAGCAGCATGGGAATGCTGAAAACAGCAAACATCATGAGAGACAGGCCAAGATCACCTATTCGTTTCATGATTAAACCACTCCGCCGTCTCTTTAAGCCCCTCTTTCATAGTAAATGGCGGCTTCCACCCAAGCTCTCTTCGGATCTTTGAGTCATCGACGGCGAGCGACCCAAGGAGACGCTCCACTGCTGCGGCTTTGCCGAAAAGCCTTCCCGCCAGCCTCATGAGCGCAGGCGGAAACGGAAAGAGCCGCGCCGGCCGGCCCAGAGCCTCACCCGTCCGGCGCACCAGTTCCGGGGTGGAAACGTCGTCCCCATCACTCACCAGGTAGGTCTGTCCGGCAGCCTTCGGATGGCTGACACAGGTGATGATGGCATCAACCAAGTTGCCCAGGTAGATCAGGCTACGGCGGTTGTTGATGCCTGTAAATGGAAGTGGCATGCCTTGTCGTACAATCTGCAGCAAGCGGAGGAAATTGGCCTTCACACGGGGGCCATAAACCAGCGGAGGCCTGATAATGACCACTTCCAGCCCGGCCTCTGCAGCAACCTGCCGCAACGTGGTTTCGGCTTCCCATTTACTGTTACCATATGGATCCAGTGGCGCAGGCTCGTCGGCTTCCGTATAGGGAGTGTCTCTCCCCTCACCATTGACCTTGACGGAACTCAGGAAAATGAAACGGCTAACCCCCGCCCGAGCAGCCTCCCGCGCAAGGTGCTCTGTCCCTGCTACGTTCGCAAGCCGATAAGCGGCAGGATCAGAGGATTCATCTGCCATGACATGAACCCGAGCAGCAAGATGAACGACCGTATCCACACCACTGAGGATCGCACTCCAGGAATCATCGGCGGCGGACAGAGGCAGTGCCACATAGTCGTCAGCAACCAGTTCGCCACCAAAGTGCAAGCTTCTTACTCCACCCCGCACAAACCGGGAGTTCTCCCGCAGCACCCTGCACAGTGCAGTGCCGATAAAACCGTTTGCTCCCGTGACAAGAACACGTTGACCAACAGTCATTATTGCCTCATACCACGAGCACCATTAAGCAACCGCGCATACTCCTCTGCCACCATAAAACTGACCCGGGCGGAATCAAACTTCTCATGACAGCGACGACGAGCCTTTTCTCCCATATCCTTGAGACGTTGTGGATCTTTCACGAGGTACAAAAGAGCATTGAATAATGACTCCTCGTCCTGAGGCGGAACCAAGAGCCCCGTTATTCCATGCTCTACGGCATCAACCAGTCCGACAATCTCAGTCCCGAGCGTCGGAACTCCCATTGCTGCGGCCTCAATCACCGACGTACCGAATCCTTCCCGATAACTGGGCAGACAGAGGAGGTCAGCTATTGCCAGATACTTCTCAGGGGTCTCACAATAGCCCACAGACCGAAGCCGAGGAACAGACTTCAGCCCGGACAAGTCCAGCGTATCGATGCCTCCGCATTCGGCGTCAGTAGGCCCCACAAGCAGCAGGTCCACATCATCACCAAGCTCTACAATTCTCCTGAACGCGGATACCAGCTCGCGGATTCCCTTGTCGCGAGTGATACGGCCAACAAAGACCAGCACCGTCGAATTCGCCGATATCCCCAGTTCACTTCTAAGCAGGGCCCTCGCCTCGGGCGTATACCGTTCGGGCGAGAACCGCCGAAGGTCAACACCTGCAAGGGACCCGTTCCCAATCACTGAAATCTTCCCGCAGGACACAATCCCTTCATCGACCAAGAATCGCCGCTGGCTCTCGCTGTCAGCATAACACCGAGTGCTGATCGAGCCGATAATACGATCACACAGACGCGCGGCAAATCGCATCGGTTGACGCATAGTCACCCATGGTTGACCAGTGAAGGTATGAAGCCTTACCGGCACCCGCGCAAGAAAGCCGGCAAGTATAGTCAACAGACCAGCTTTCGGAGTAGTTGAATGGACGATGGCAAACCGCTCCGAGCGAAACAGCAAGAACAGTCTCACCAAGGCAGTGAGATCCCGAAAGGGACTGATATTCCTCGCGATGGCGATAGCCTCATGACGATAGGTTTCTGAAAACGTGAACTGCTCAAGCTCAGGGCCGGAAGATGAAACCAGTACGACTTTCATCCCAAGATCTCTCAGGTACTCCACCTGTTCCTTGAGCTGCGACACCAGGAAAAAAGAAACCGTCGACACCCGTGCAACAGCAACCCCCTTAAGAGACAACAAGGGTTCCCTCTGGCTCACGCTAGATTGCATCAGATACGCACCGACTTCCGGACCTGCTCCCAACGCTCAAGCAAATCAGGGGGAGCTGAAAGCAGAGTATTTCTCAGGCGGGTAACGCCAAAGCAGATATTCAAAATATCAGCCGCTGCTTTCAAAATTTGAATTGCAACCACTCTCCCCGCAACGCCAAGACGCCGCTGACGGAGAGCCTCGCCTGTAAGGGCCTTGAAAAAAACATAACGGGCGTTCAGCATCTTCCCGACGAGCCTTCTCTCCTGCCGGTAGGCAAGCAGCACGTCGTCCAAGCAAGCGAAAGTGCTGAACTGACACGTCCTGAAAAGCAAGTCCTGGTCCTCCGCCTTATCAGCCTTGGAACGGTAGCGGTTCGCTCTGAACCAATCCAGCCTGCCGAGCCATGTTGGGTGGGGCATATAGAAGCCGTTCCATGGAGCGCGACATATTTCTCCATGGCTCGTACGCACTGGAATCATGCCTATCGGAGAGTCATCGTTTCGAATATAGAGTATCCCCGTTGCCAGGAGGTCAACCGATGGGTTGCTCTCCATGAATCGCACCTGCTTCTCAATGCGCTCTGGGAACGAGATATCATCGGCGTCCATGCGGGCGAAGTAATCCCCGCGCGCCATGTCAACCGCCTGATTGAGACGCGCCCCTATCCCCCGATTTACCCCATCTGTAACAATCCGGATTCTTGGGTCGTTGAACGAACGTGCAACAGTGAGACTTGAGTCGCTTGACCCATCGTCCATGACAAGCAGTTCCCAGTTCTGCCACGTCTGCCCGAGAATTGACTGCACAGCAACTGACAGCGTAGTCTCGGCGTTGTAAAGGGGAAGGGCTATCGTGACTAAGGGAGAAGACATCGGGCGACCTGAGAGAAATTTCGTATCAGATGCAAAGCCAGGATTCTGGTATGTTATCTCGTGATTTCACGTCCTTGTTGAACCACCGTTGAGGGGCATACACTATTTTGTCCGGATTCACACTCAGCCAGGCACCCCACCAACTGAAACTGCTGTTGGCAATGACATGATGCTTGCACAGGCTCATGAGCCTCATATCGTCATGGCCACGGTTAGGGCCGTTATGATCAACATAGTGAACCCTTTCTCCAAGTTTCAAATGCTCCTTGACCCACACCATGTCGTCGGAGAACACGAAAAACGTTGGGTTCGCAACCTGGCTCCTGATCCTGTGCACAGCATCCTGATAATAGGCTATTGGACAGAGTCCGTGGAAAGCCTGTGCGGCAGGCAAACTGACGTAATCACCGCGCCGGATGTGGATGGAAACCGATTCTGAGGCCTGAATTAGGTTTGCACTTTTTGCATTGTCATCGTCCATATCTTCCCGGAAGGCAAAATCCGCCCGAAGTACCGTTTCAATATCACGGAAATATTTATCACTCTGCCAGTAGCCGTCGAGAAATACATCTCCTTTAAGTGAGAGAATAGCGGGATCAAAGGCATAGCTTTTTTCTATGATGTGGGTTTGGTTGGTGTGAAACAGACGCGACTTGATGAACCCCGGCAATTTCCTGAATACTGCATTCTGCCTGCGGGATTTCAGGGTGCGGACTTCACTCGAATGCGCAATCTCGCATGAGAGAGCAAATACTCTGAGCTCAAAGTGTCTTGGCGTCCAGGGGCCTTTCTCCTGAAACCAGCTCAGATCAAGCTTCAAGGGAGCGCTGTTGACGTGTGCTATTCTCCGTGCAGCGGCATACTGGAACATCTGGTTGCCTATGCCACCATTGAGCCTTACGATTACCATGATACCACGCCCGCCACTGTCGACTATTTCCTGTACAATAAGGTCATCCCCGGCAGGCCGAGGTTCTGGGAAAGCCGACGATATCGGTGAGGAACCGTGGCAAGAACATCTTCAACCGCCTGATAGGGACCAACATTGTATCCCGAGTCGGCTGACTGATAGAAGGTGTCATGGAGGAGGATATTCGCCTCTGGAACAGTGGTAACGATAGCGTCCAACTCTCGTCTGACCGATTCGTAGCTGTGGTCGCCGTCTATGAAAAAGAGAGGTGAGCACTCAGCCTTCGCCCTGAGATCATTGCAGATGGCCAGAGATGTTTCCAATCCATCACCAAGCAACAGCGTAATATCCTTAATGGACTTCACATACAGACCCCGATTGGTGCGGGGATGTTCGGCATGGTCGACGTCATCGGGGAGATCGACAGAATAAATCTTTGTACCAACACCGAAACGGCGTGCCGTCTCATAAAAAATACGAGCGGATTTCCCCAGATTGGTCCCCCATTCAAACAGGTGTGTCGGCTTCAGGCCATTGATGGCCGCAGCCATCAGGCACAACTCACTGACTGGATACGGATGGACGCCAACAATCGGCACGAGATCGTAGACAACGAACTCGGAAATCATCCAGTTGTTCACTTCCAGTTCTTCACAGCACGGGTTAACGCTCGCGTCATGGCCTGAGTGACCATGCCGGCGTAATTTACGTTTGAAATAGTCTCTAACCTTACCCATTTTCATGCCATCCTCTCCGCAACCAATCGCAGAAACAACTCCTCATAAGCATCCGTAATTTTTGCCCACGTAAATCTCTCGCTCCAGATTCTTTTTCCAGCTTCACCCAGTCGCTGCAGGGTTGCAGGGTCCTGTACCAATAGCTCCATGTGACGTGCAAGCTCCAGAGGATCCACCCGCGTGTACCCTTTCGAATCACGCGAAGCCGGACAAACTATTCCTGCCTGCGTCCAGGACGCAATTTCCTCGGAATTGCCAACAGGGACAGTCAGAAAAGGAGTTCCGGCTGCCGCTGATTCGTAGAGTACCAACGGCGAATACTCGACATTTGATGCGAATACAAACAGATCCGCATTAATGAACGCTTGAATGAGGGTCTGGCGTTCAAGGTCCGTTATGAAAGCCTTCTTGCCCTGCTGACTGTTTATGGAACGCAAAACCAAGAGAAGCTCATCATCTTTTCCCACCTTTAACCCTACTGATCTGAGTGAGGTCTTGATTGCATGCTTGAGCAGGTATTTCAAACCGTGGCTCTTGATAATCCCAATGCCCCTTATGAGAGTTGAAAAAAGACCGAGATTACCCCCTCCACACTTGTTGCCGTTGAGGATAAGAGCGGCTGGACGATCTTCAAAATCAGCTAGTGAGAAAGCTTTTGCAGCCTCCAGGTGTCCTTTGAGTCCGGTGAAACTGCCCACAGTTAGAAATAGAAAATCATCGGCACTAATCCCCAGCGAAGTTCGGAATTGGGGATCTGCTTGGGCAGCAAATTCAACCTCGCTTGCCCCGTTAGGAATTATGGAAAAATGTTTTATGCCATGCTCTCGGGCAAAATTGATATCTCGATAATTTTCGGCATAGAAAATCAGGTGATCGAACGCCTTGAGAATGCCGGGAAGTTTCCTGAAATAGTCCGCGTATCCCGGCTCAAAGAGGCTGGAGAAACCGCAGGGGATGAATATCTTTACGGACGGAATCCGGTCGATAACAGGCCAGAGCGCATCAAATGTCCATTGTTGGGCAGCCTTTATCATGATAACGTCGAAGTCACCGGATGTTACGAAATCCCGATAGGCGCCAACCTCGCCATGCATTCCTGAAACGAGATTGCCGCTCACGGTGAATTCCTTTATCTGCACCCCTTCCAACGTAGTAAAAGTCCTGGTCGTCAACCGGCTTGTCGCAACCGTAACCTGGTGCCCCCGAGCAGCGAGCCGTTCGGCCAACGCTCGTATGACGACCTGCACCCCTCCTACGCTCGGATGGTAGAATTCACAGCACAGAAGTATCTTCACCAGCTAGCCTCCCACGTTCCATTCCGCAGGATTGTCTACGAACCACCTCCACGTCCTTGTAAGCCCTTCTTCGAACGGGATCAGTGGCTTCCATCCTGTCTCGCGCATCAACTTCGAGCTATCAAGAACATTCACGGGGACATCAAAAGAACGTGCAGGAAGGACTGTCACCTTGAGGGAATGACCCTCGGCAGAGACAAGCGGAGCAATTGCATCGAGGACATCACGATTGCTGCGCCCTTCACCGCTGCCAATGTTGTAAACCTCTCCTGCTCTTCCGCTTGTGAGAACTGATACGATCCCGTTAGCGATATCCTCTGCGTAGATGTAGTCTCGAACAGTACCCGTCTCGCCAAAGAGGGAAATGTCCCGCCCTGCGACTATCGATGCGATAACTGTAGCAACAAACCCCTGACCGATGAACGGTTTCTGTGACTCGCCATAGGCGTTGCCCGGCCTGACGCAGGCAACTGGCAGTCCCTGCGACAGGTGGAACATCATGGCATATTTTTCAACGGCAAGCTTGGTTATACCATACGGCGAAATCGGATGTGTGGGCTGCTCCTCATCGATGGGAATGGAGTTAGCCCGACCGTAGACAACACCGCCTGAAGAGACGATAACCACCTTGTCAAGAGAGAGACCGCTCGCTACTTCAAAAAGATTAACCGCTGGCGGGAGGTTGCTGAGAATGTCCTGGACGGGATTCTCATAGCTGGTTTTTGGCACCGTTCCATAGGCCAGATCAATAATTTCATCGACACCCTGCAAGACACCACGGAGGAAATATCTGTCACCGAAGTCACCGGCAACATAGTCAACATTCTTCGGCAATGGCCTGGTCGGAATATGATTTCTCCCGACCACCATGACCTTTCGCCCGCTCTCCACTAGCGCCCTCACCACATAGGACCCGATGAAGCCTGTCCCCCCTATCACGCAGCAGCACTTCACATTCCCTCCGTCTTCAATTACCGCACAAGATTTTTGAGCTTGCGTGCAAGCCGCCCGATAAAAGCCCTTCCTGAATTCCCAAGAACACCAGCGTATTTGAATTGATAGTAGTGGTAACGGATACTGTTTAGACGGTAGTTGACCTCCTGCTGGAGCAAGCCTGAGCCTTCACCGTTTGCAGTACAAGTTCCCTCCGCAGCATGCCTCACAATTGATTCCAGCTCACACAGATGTGTATTGCCGGAGCATTTTTGATAGGCTCCATGGGCTAACGCGGCAAGATCCAGAAGCGACTGCTCGGAAAAGGCACCAGAAGTCGCCAGAGACAAGTTCTCCACGTTGATCGCAAGAAGATGATTGAGAAAGGGATTATCTCCATCCCGTGACATACTCCCCGGCATCTCACGGTAGACATGGAGTATCTCAGGGACATTACCAACGCGATTACAGCGGGCGACACGTGACCAGAGCTCATAATCTTCAGGAGGCTGACGGTCTCGGTCCGTTGAGTACCCCCCGACTGATTCAAAAACCGACTTCCGGATCATCATGGAACTGTGCACAAAAGGGTTATCAAAAAGAAGGTCGAATTTCAGCTTGAGATTCTCCGTAGAATGCCTGTGGCTCCGCTCCGTTGGCGTTGCACCTTCCCAAATTGTCGCCCAAGTGCCAACCATTCCGTAGTCCGGGTTTGCCGCCAGAAAAGCAAGTTGACGAGCGAGTCTTTCCGGCAAAGAGACATCATCCTGGTCCTGTCTGGCAATATAGGCACCTGAAGCAAGAGCAATCCCTCGATTGAGGGTTGAAGCGAGACCCCGATTTTTCTGTGAAAAAAAACGAATTCGAGGATCTGTATATGAAGAAATAATTACGGATGAGTCATCAGTAGAGCCATCGTCAATAATTAAAAATTCAAAATCAAGATATGACTGGGCAAGTATGCTGTCTATTGCTTCACGCAGATACTGTGAGCCATTGTAAACAGGCAATATTACACTTACAATATTGTTCATGGATAATTATTGCCTAGGAATTACTTGAATAACATCATTATCAACAAATACATTGTGATCGGGTAATTTATCACTGAGAAAAGGAAGGAATTGGTCTAATTTTGGATAATCGCCAGTCCCGTCAAAACACCTAGCATCATCAATGAGAATAATATGATTCTTAATCTCATGCGCTAGAATGGTATTTATCTCTGCAACAATCGGTGTTTCTAGTGCTCCTTTTCCGGTTACTCCCTCAGAATAATGACCATCAAGCCAAAAAATACATTGGCAATCAATCCTCTCCATTAATTCACCAAGGATTTCACCACTATCACCACAAAATAATTCTACTTTTTTATCATCGCAAAATTTAGCTCTTGCTGCGTCAAACAGTTTTGAATCAATCTCAATACTGTAAATTCTTTTAAAATACTTAAGAGTAGCCTGTATCATCTCACCCATATAAGTACCAGTCTCAACGATACACTTGATTGAAAATTGTCTGCCATATTTTAAAATAATTCTCCGCTTGATTATATGAGGTGGTGGAAGCGGTTTGCCTGCTGATTTCCATCTTGAAATGATTGAGTACTCATCGAACATAATTTCTAATTTTGTTAAAATCCTGCCAATTATTGGCAATTTTTTCAAAATAGTAATTGCTTTTGTTAGAATTATGTCAATCAATGGACGTGTTCTTTTATAAAAGAAACCGTTCAAGTAAATGCTAACAGGTAGCAAATCACCAGATTTCGCAAAATTTATATTTTCATTATAATCAGAACTATAATATCTGATTTTTTGAATAAGCTTATTTAACAAATTGACGGGTTGTATCTTTTTCGCATAAACAGGGTTTTGAGATAAGAACGTTTTACCATCATACGAGGTAACAACATAAGTAAGGTTGTTTTTGGGAAAAATATCCATTAGCCGGGGAGGATCAATATGCAGTTTATCAAATTCAGAGGCTATGACAAAAATGCTATTTGTTTCAGTACAAGCAACCAATACATACCCTTTTGCTGAAAACAATTCCTTCAAGGCAAGGGCGGACGCACCGAAGTATTCGCCAAGCCCTTGTACAATTGAAATATCTGGCGGAATTGTTGGGTTGTGTTCGATTATTACAACACGAGGGATATATATATTGAGGCTCTCAAAAATATAGTATTCATCACCATCGATATCTATTGAAAGAAGGTCAACTGAAGAAGGAATATTGTTATTTGATAGTATGGCGTCTAATGATGTAGTTTCGTCTCTACCTACATAGGCATTAATCATTGTAAGATTTTCGTACGTACCGAATTTATCGACTAGGTCCTTGTATTTATCACAGTCACCCTCTATCAGGACACCATTCCAATCTGAATTATGCCAAAGATTCCACGTATTGCTTAGATAAACACCATCCCATGCGCCAAATTCTACACAGAACTTATTTGTGGTACCAATACGGGCAAATATTTCTTCGATAATTCCGTCTTCCCCATACTGTGATGTTACGTTGTTTGCATAGTTGTAGAAAGGATTCACTTAAACGCCCCGTTAATAAGGTTAGAAATGAGCCGGAAGCTCATGGCTGCAAATGTCGGCCAATAATATGGAGTTCCTGAAGTTGCGTGTAACATCCCGTTGAAATACGAAATAAAGTCCTTAAACGGGATATGCGGGTTTTTACTGTAATTGCACGTACGTTTTGATTCTTCCGGGTCGACCGGTTGGGAGTATCTTTTGTAGAAACATATGTTCCTGTCAACATGTACCCCCCCCCGGCATATCACAGCAAGAACAAAGCACATGTCCTGCCCCCAAAAGGACTTACCCGTGATAGTCTTTTCCCATGCGATTTTTGCAAGATTAGTCTTAATAACTCCATAAATGAGATTTGCTTTCCCACTGATTTCATTTTCCACAACATACTTCAGGGCTGTACGTAATTCCCGCCTTCCTGAAAGAGTTGGCAAAACGGGGCATCCTCTAACAATATCATTATTATCATCAATTGCCTGTAAGTTGGTGAAGCAAAGTCCAACACTACTATCGCTGGATAGCTTATTCATACATGTTGACAAGAAATCTGGAAGCCAAATATCGTCAGCAGCAAACCAAGCGAAAAACTCAGAATCAGATTGATTAAGCAGGTAGAGAAAATTATCAGCTACACCTCGGTTGATATCTTGCTTAATGTACCTGATTCTAGGATCGCGACTTGAATAATCAAGAGCAATGGCAGCAGTGTCATCATCTGAATTGTTATCTGAAATTAGCAGGGTCCAGTTCTGGTAGCTTTGCTTTAGTACTGAATCAATTGCTGCGCCTATATATTTGCCCCCGTTATATACAGGCATTCCAATAAAAACCGGAGGCATCCCTAAAACCTCCGCTTCAAGTAACCATCCGGAGCAACCGTGATCAGCAGTTTGTTCTGGATATCCTTGTCAATCTCAAACTCCGGATGAGTTTTGAGATACTCCCATACAGCTGTTTTAGGATTGTTTCCTGGTCCCCACGGCCGGTCGGGAAACATCTCCTTAGGCATGTCTTCTATCAACGTGTCAAAAACTACACAGTAGCTATTCACTGAAGTCAAAGGCGCATAGGCATCCAGTTCTGCCAGCACATGGTCGTGAGTGTGATTACTATCCAGGCAGACCAGCACCCGGGAGTATCTGGCCGCCACGGTCTTGACCTGCGCAATGATATCGGGAGCAATGCTGGAACCCTGAATCATTTGTATGCGCGAGAACATGGGGTGAGCCTCGATGGCGGCGCGATTATGCGGGCGAATATCGATGTCGATCCCGAGAACCTTGCGATTTGATTCCTTTGGATTAATAGTTTCACCCGATTTAATCGTATCGCACATGTCGAGCAACGCCAGCATGGAGGCGCTGAAAACCAGCGACCCTCCATGGGCAATGCCGGTTTCGATAATGAGATCTGGCTTTATCTGCCAAATCAGTTCCTGCATTGCAATCATGTCCTGTGGTAGTTGGATGATCGGGCGGCCCATACATGTAAAGTTGTAAGGGTATTTATAAGTTGAAATACTACGAATCCAATTTAGCGTCAGATCATAGAGTGGATTATCATTTCCCATTTTTTCAATGTTTTCTTTTACTTCCAGATTGAATTGTTCAACGGGATTCATATATTAACTCCTTCCAGTCGATAGTCTCGGAGCAAATGAAACGGGCGCCACCCCTGCCGCAGTTTGCCACTAAGTCCAGACCACTCACATAGGGATTAAACTCGCCATGCATCTGAGGATATGGCTTGCATTGATACTGCATGTAACGCACATTCACTCCCGCTGCTACGAATTTTTCGTGCTCAAGATATTTGAGGGCTCCGAGCCCGGTTATGTAAGTTGTGCCGGACAACCGCTTCACAATTTCCAACACCCGATCGCTGCTGTTACCGACAATTTGTAGCTGTTCCACATCTATGAATGTTTTCTCTCCAGTGAGGCCGAAATAATCGGCCAGGGCCATCATGGAGGCCCGGGCAAGGGTGCCAATATTGGGATAAGTTCTCTCATAGACTTTTCGGGCCAGTTCCAAGGCGTCATCAAAAAAAGTCGTTCCTTCCAGGCTTTCCATTAGCAACTTTAGGTGCCTCTCCTTCCATTTGACTGACGGGGCAATACTCACCTCATTGATGCATTGCCCCAGATGGAGATTTTCTAGAGGAACGGTCAGCCAACTTCTCCCTTTGCCAGTTTTGAGTTGGACCCGGTTGGTGAAGCTCCCTTTGGAAAACTGCACGTCATCGTAATAAACGAAAACGTCAGCTAGACGTATCTGTTCCAAAAAGCCGACCCAAGGGAAGAACATGGACTGGGAAATCACAACCTTCATCAGACTTGAGCCTTGCCGTCTTCGAGAAAACACTCCATCAACACAATGTCGAGCCAACGCCCCTCAATGTGCTTATGATTGGTAAAGACGCCGCATTTCGTAAAACCCAGCTTTTCGTAACACCTGATGGCGCAGGCGTTATCAGCTCGCACCTCAAGAATGATTTTTCGGATTGCCAGCACTTCATAAAGATATTTAAAGGTAACTGTGAGGACTTCAGTACCCTTTCCTTTTCCCTCGGCGCCAGGGACTAGACAGATTCCGAGCTTGGCGTAACGGTCAACGGGATCCATCTCGATAAATTGAACATAGCCCATGGGGATCATTTCGGACTTGCCCTCAATGATAAACAATAGGCTATTAGAATTGGTGCTCCTGGCCTGAAGCCATTGCCTAGTCTGCTCCTTGCCGCTTCCTCTCACCCTGGACAACAATTGGGACTGCAGCGCAATATTGTTCCTCAACTCGGTTAACCATGGCAGATCGTCTTCATGCCATGGCCGCAATCTTAACGATGTCCCTTCAATCATTTCCTTCATCTCCTTCGTCGAAATAGATGAGTTCCCTTGTCCCGTCACCTCTAAGCGGTTCCAGAACAGCATGGGCGATTCCGGGATTGAGTCCAGAATATATAGCGCGTATGCTTTCGGGAATTTCTGTCGGTGAGATTATCGGTAAGTCCATATGGGTTGTATGGATCAAATGGGGGCTGTTGTCCAGAAAACATTGCACTGGTACGATCCTGCTGATTTTCGAGGCTATGTATGATCCATAAACGCCAGCTCCAAAAATGGCAGACGGAGTCTCGTACAGCCGACCGGAAGTTTCTATCAGGTGTAAATCAAATCTCCGCCAATATTCAATGATGCCGTGCAACCGCTCCACATAACCGGTTCCGTCATCGTCGAAATTCCTGGAGTCGCTGACGCGTCCGGCCACACAGACGATAGCCCCCCTGAACAGCTCTTTACTAGCGCTAATCAGGGATAGACCGGCTTTTTCGAGCGCCGTACCGATCGACTTGATGGAAAAATGATTGATATGATCGGTTACGATCATATCACCGGGGTTCTTCAGAATATCCGGGACAGTGAAAAATAAGACTCCGTCATCCGCCAACAGCAAGGCAATCTGCGACAGGAGGATCAGGGGATCATCCACGTGCTCCATGACAAAATGCGACGTCACTAGGGAGAACAGCCCGTGCCACAAGTCGGGCACGTGATATGTCGCCTGTTGCGCGGCAGGGATGAAATCTTCCCAATGGGTCTGATAATTATCGCTTACATCAAAGACGTACGGCTTCAGGTCCGGTCGTTCGGCACAGACATTTTTCAGCGTTGACGCCTTTCCGGCTCCGTAATCGAGAATCTTTGCTCCGACCGGGATTTCCGTGGCGTCGATCACCAGTTGTGCCTGGAAATCGGTGCGATAGACGTATTTGCCGTCAACCTTGTCATAAAGCTGATCATGCTCGGCGGATTCCAGTGAGATACGATACTGGCTGTCGTAATATTGTGAATTGAATTCCCTGGCTGGTTTCTGGAGATGGAGGCAAGTTGGGCAGAAATAAACCGAAAGGGATGCATCGCATACTGACCTAACCGATGTAATGGAAGGGCCGGAAGAAATATAAACTGGCTCATTTAGAGATGATCCGCAAATACGGCAAACCTTCATGGCATACTCCTGTGATTGTTCAGTGCATCAATCTGCCGATTAAAAAGGTCATACGGATTTCTGGCAAATATTGCACACGGGGTGTTTTTCGTATTGGCCAGACATGGTGATTTCTCGGAGTTCCTGCCAACGTTTTGATTTCCAGGCCTCTTCAAAAGTCATCTCATGAATGTTCCCCATGATCATCTCGGGATGGTCGCAGAAACCGAGCGTCGTACAAGCTTGCAGTTCGCCGTTAATCCCCACATGACACCGGTACCAAGGTATGGTGCACTGAATCTTATACTTCTCCATAATGGGGAGTTCGTGCGAAAGTGTGGTCGGCAATGTTTCCGCCTTGAATTGACTCGGCCTGTTTTCCCCGTAACCATATTTGCCATAATAATCGTCCGTCAAAATAGTGTAGATGTTCTTGTATGGATAGATCTTGATGCCACCGTCCGCCTTGTCCTGCCACATCTCAATAAAGCCGTCCAGCTCTTCGGCGTTATCCTCCGACAGGACAAAACTGAGCGACAACAGGGGTAGTTCCTGCCCCCTCGCCTTACGTTTTTCCAGCAGCCGATCAGCATTGGCAATCACCTTGTGATAGTCATTCACACCTCTCACTTCCTTGTACGTATCAGTAGTAATAGAATCAAAGCTGATATTTACCCTGGTTACGCCGTTACACAGAATACCGTCGATTATTTCATCGGTCAGCAAAGAGCCGTTGGTGATCACGCTCATGTCCGGAAAATTCTTGCCAGCTGCATAAGAGATAAATTTCACAAATTCGGGATGAAGTGTAGGTTCGCCGCCGGTAAAGACAACGCTTTGCAGCCCCTTAAGGCTCCCTTCATCCAGAACCTTTTTCAGGGTATCAAATTTCATGTCGTAATCCTTGCCGCGCGGGGTCACCCCCATGCCGTGAGGACAGCGAGGACACATGTGATTGCAGTTGAGGGTGGTCTTGATCAGAATCTCAACAGGGAAATCAGTCAAAATTTCACCATGTTCCGCCTTCTTAAGGAGTTCTCTATATTTAATGAAAGAATCTCCCTTGATCCGGGCGAGCTTCTCCCAAACCGCCTGGTTCGCTAAGGTAAACTTCTCGCGGTCATATTTCTTGTTCAACAATGATTCATTACTCATTTATAGGTCTCCCGCATAATGTTATAGAAACTCTTTGATGATCCCGCAGACCTGGTGAATATCATCCGAAGCCAGTTCGTGGTAGCTCGGCAGGTTGATCGCCCTCTCATAGATGCTGTAACTAAAAGTATTTTCCCTTTTTTCTTCAAACATGGGGAGCATACTCAAAGGCCAGAAGAAGACCCGGCCGTCGATCTGGTTGGCTTTGAAGGCAGCCAGCAACTCGTTTCGATCAAAGGCAACCCCCTCATCTACCACGATGGTCGGCATCCAATAACCATTCACAGTACCTTCCGGTTCGGGATTCATCGATATCGGCATTCCAGATAGGTGACGAGAATAGTACTCAAAGATGCGCCTCTTGCCAGCAATTAGTTCCTCAATACGCTCCATCTGGGCGCATCCAATCGCTGCCTGGATGTTGGATATTTTGTACTTATAACCGACTATGTCAGCCCAGAATTGCCTGGCCTGCTCTCGCGCACGACCATGGTTGCTCAATGTCAGTACCCGTTCATACAAATCAGGGTCGTTGGTGACAAATATCCCCCCCTCGCCGGTGGTTAGTGTTTTGGTGCCGTGAAACGAGAAAACACCAAAGATACCCATGGAGCCGACACGCTTGCCGTGATAAACCGAGCCAATCGCTTCAGCGGCGTCCTCTATCACCGGAATGCCGTGCTTCTCGCCAATTGCAAGCAACCTGTCCATGTCGCACAGATTGCCGTATAAGTGAACGGCTACAATTGCCTTGGTGCGCGAAGTAATGGCCTCTTCGACGCGAACTGGGTCAAGGCACCATGAATCTGGCAAAATATCGACAAAAATAGGTTTCGCCCCCAGATGCACAATGGGGGAAGCGGTGGCAATCCAGTTGGTGTCAGCCATGATCACTTCGTCACCAGGTCCAATGCCTAACGCTGCCATGCCCATATGCAGGGCGCCGGTGCAACTGGACGTTGCTATGGCGTATTTGACACCTAGGTGTTGTTTAAAGAGCTCTTCAAACTTGTTGATGTAGGCATAGCACTGATCGCCCCAGCCATTGGCAGCAGCATCGGTAGCATAGTGTATCTCGAGCTCGGTAATTGAGGGTTTGGTGTAGTAAATACGAGATTTCATGAGTAATGCATCCTTGGTACTGCAGTAACAAACTGGCCACCCCACTCCCGAATATAGCTATGTTGCGCTATAACCTCATCTGCAATATTCCAGGGAAGTATCAACAGATAATCCGGCTTTTGTTCGCTTAATTCGCCTGGTGATACAACAGTTATATGGCTGCCGGGCAAAAATTTACCTTGTTTGGATGGGGCGGCATCGCAGACATAGGGCAGCAGATCTGGCTTTACACCAGCATAATTCAGTAGCGTATTCCCTTTTGCTGCCGCTCCGTATCCTACAACAACCCTACCGGCCTTTTTCTGATCAAGTAAGAAAGACAGCAAATCGTTTTTTATGGCATCTGCCTTTGCCTGAAAGCCTTGATAGGTGGAAAGGTTGCAGATGCCGAATTGCTTTTCTTTTTCCAGAACCTGATCAACCGCTGCGGTGTCATTCCATCTAGCATTTTGATGACAGGCATATACCCTCAGGCTACCTCCATGGGTAGGCAGTTCCTCCACATCCCATATTCTTAAGCCAGCTTGTTCAAGAATGCGTTGCACCGTATGCAGCGAGAGATAGGAAAAATGCTCATGATACACCGTATCAAACTGAATCCCCTCTATCAGCCGCATTAAATGCGGGAATTCCAGCGTTATTACACCACCTGGTTTCAGAGCAGCTTTCAGTCCGGCAGCAAAATCATTGATATCCGGCACATGGGCAAACACGTTGTTGCCCAGTATCAGATCAGCCTGTTCCCCTTGCGCAGCAAGTTTTTCTGCCAACCGGAGGCTAAAAAACTCTCTCATAACCGGAATGCCCAGTTTTTCAGCGGCCTCTGCAGTGCTGGCTGTCGGTTCAATACCCAGACAGGGGATACCGGCTGCGACAAAATTCTTAAGCAGATATCCGTCATTGGAGGCAACCTCAATCACAAGGCTATTTGCATTCAATTCCAGTTTATTGGTAATCATGCTTGTGTAGCGTGCTGCATGATCAAGCCAACTGGTCGATGTTGAGGAAAAATAGGCATAATCGTGATTGAACAGTTCATCCGCCCTGGCATAATCTTCTGTCTGAACCAGCCAGCATGTAGTGCAGACCCGCAACTTGAGCGGAAAGTACAGCTCTGGGGCGGAAAGTTTTTGTGCAGTAAGATAGGCATTTGAAGGCGGTGCGTGCCCAAGGTCAAGGAATGTCTGTTCAAGCGGAGTATGGCAATGACGGCAATTCATATGATTAAACCGGAATCACAGGATTGAAGAAACGGATGTGACTTGTCACGGTTTGATATATCTGATACCGGTAACGGCCAATTGATGGAAATAAGTGGATCGTCAAAACGCACTCCCACCTCAGATTCAGGCGAGTAACTGGCAGTATGGAGATAAAGCAATTCACTCTCAGGCTCCAGCACTTGAAAACCGTGGGCGCATCCTTCAGGAATCACGAGCATTTTGCTGTTCTCTGCACTTAGTTCAATCGCATGCCACTGTAAAAAAGTATCAGAGTCTTTTCGCATATCCAAAGCTACATCCCAGACCTTGCCCTTAAGGCAGCGTATCAGTTTCATCTCGGCGTGGGGCGCACGCTGAAAATGCATGCCGCGTATGGCACCAACCGAGGCTGTGCGTGACAGATTTATCTGTTCAATCTGACGGTTACCAATTATCGGAGCGAGTTCCTGATGGCAAAAGGCGCGACAAAATTGACCCCGTTCATCGCGATACGGAGCGGTTTCCACCAGCGATACCCCTAAAATACGGGTTGGAATAATTTTCATTCCGCAACCCACCCCAGACCTTTATCTAAAGCAGTTTTGACAAATGCTGTCAACTGCTGTCGACTGAGAACCCTGTTGTTTTCTATAAATGCACTGTACCATTCAACGGTGGCCGAAAGCCCATCCTCCAGTGTCCATACCGGCTGCCAGCCCAGCAGTCTTTTTGCCTTGGCACTATCCAGATAGAGCAGATTGGCCTCGTGTGGCTGGATTTCTGATGTCTGATGCCAATTTATCTGCGGCCAATAGTTTTTCAGACCTGCTAAAACGTCAGCAACTGTTCGGTTGCTATCCTGTTCCGGCCCGAAATTCCAGGCATCTGCGAATTCAGAATATCCCTCAAGCAGCTTTTGCCCCAGCAACAGGTAACCACTGAGACACTCAAGAACATGCTGCCACGGCCTTGTTGCTTTGGGAGAACGTATTTCCAATGAACTGCCTGATTGAACAGCACGGATTAGATCGGGAATCAACCGATCTTCCGACCAGTCGCTGCCGCCGATTACATTTCCGGCACGTGCTGTAGCCAGGAGTGGAGAGGAGAGGGTATTGAAAAAAGATTTACGGAAACTGTTTGCCACCAGTTCTGTTGCGGCCTT
Organism: Desulfuromonadales bacterium; assembly: GCA_003712145.1. Taxonomy (GTDB): domain Bacteria; phylum Desulfobacterota; class Desulfuromonadia; order Geobacterales; family Geobacteraceae; genus Geobacter. The sequence continues at coordinate 27,714 of RHLS01000015.1, forward strand.
TGAAGCGCTGTAGGGGTCGTGCCCGCCAAGGCGATCCGTTTCACGGTACCCCCATGGCCATTCATTATTATCATAAACCTTATCTGTTGTAATGACTAAAACTGCCCGAACACCAGGAGTGTTGCGGCAGGCTTCAAGTAAATTGGCCGTACCGATTACATTGGTTGACCATGTCTCTAGTGGATCTTGGTATGAACGCCGCACCAGCGGCTGGGCAGCAAGGTGGAACACAATCTCCGGCCTAGTACGGTCAAGACATCCTGCCACAGCAGCACTATCACGGATATCAGCCCTGTCTTCCTGCATATCCAGCTTCAACAGTTCCCAGTGGTTGGGATGAGTATCGGGCGCAAGGGCAAGGCCGCTAACAATCGCGCCCAACTCCTGCAGCCAGAGCGAAAGCCAGCTCCCTTTGAAGCCGGTATGCCCGGTCACCAGAACGCGCCGGTTATTGTAAATTTTGCCAAACTGCTGCATTACCAGATCTTCCAGGGGGCGTTACCACTGGCCCAAAGCTCTTCAAGATGATTCTTGTCCCTGAGCGTATCCATCGGCTGCCAGAATCCGCTATGTTCAAAGGCCATCAATTCACCCATTTCAGCCAATCGGTTGACAGGCTCCCCCTCCCAGCTGCTGGAATTACCATGAATCAAATCAATGCATTTGGGGGAGAGGACAAAAAACCCTCCATTGATCAAGCCTCCATCACCACGCGGTTTTTCTGTGAATCCGGCAACCTGCCTGTTATAAATCTGTAATGCTCCATAGCGCCCTGGTGGTTGTACTGCCGCAACAGTCGCAAGCTTGCCATGCCCTTTGTGAAATACAATTTCAGCCGTGATATCGATATCGGCGACACCATCGCCATAGGTGAAGCAGAAGGCTTCATCACCTTCAAGATAGGTGGCAACCCGCTTGAGGCGACCACCGGTCAGAGTATCCTCACCGGTATCCACAAGCGTCACACGCCACGGCTCGGCATTCTGCTGATGCACCTCCATTCGGTTATTGACCATATCAAAGGTGACATCGGACATATGTAGGAAATAATTGGCGAAGTACTCCTTGATGATATATCCCTTGTAGCCGCAGCAGACGACAAAATCTTGTACTCCATGGGCAGAGTAAATTTTCATGATGTGCCAGAGGATCGGCTTTCCGCCGACCTCAATCATTGGCTTAGGTTTCAGATGGGTTTCTTCACTTATGCGTGTGCCCAACCCGCCGGCTAGGATTACCGCCTTCATGCAACACCCCTGATCTTCCAGTCTAGTTTTGGACGTATCATGCCAGGTATTGGGCCAGCATAACCGTTTCTGGTCGGCACATTGTCAATCGGGTCCTTTACATTGAATGAAAGCGCATTCTGTTCATAAAAATGGGCTTTTACTCCTGTTTCCATGGATGAAAGCGCCAGACCGACAAAATATGTGCCGTCATTCAGGTAGTTGCCGGGAATTGTGCAGACAGCCTCAAATTCACCGCTCTCTGTAGTCACCTCTTGCGGACCACTTATAAATGCGCAAGTGCCATCAGGGGCATAGAAATGGAAATTGGGAATAAAACGATAATGGTCTGGACGTGTGACCCTATAACGCATTGTAATAGTCACAGGGTTTCTGATATCAAACTCATTGGCTACATTGCCTTCGCTGTCAACTACTGATCCGGAAATAAGCATGGCATGATCATCACCAATAAACTTGTTTGAAGATCTGAAGTCAAACGATGCTGGAGAACCTGAATACTGCGTGTAGTATGAAAGAACTACATCAGAGGTATTTCCTCTAACACGGAGTTTCCCGGAATCCAGAAGAACTGCAGAGGTACACAGTGATGTAATCATAGCCATGTTGTGGCTTACAAACAAGACAGTGCGTCCCTGCTTGGTCGATACCTGCTCCATCTTTCCCAGACATTTCTTCTGGAATTGTGCGTCGCCAACTGCCAGAACCTCGTCAATTATCAGAATTTCAGGTTCAAGGTTTGCCGCCACAGCGAATGCCAGCCTGACATACATACCTGAAGAATATCGCTTTACAGGTGTATCGATAAAATTCTCTATTTCAGCAAAATCGACAATTTCATCAAATTTACGACCAATCTCTTTCTTGGTCATACCAAGTATTGCGCCATTCAAATAGATGTTCTCTCTCCCGGTAAGTTCCGGGTGGAATCCAGTCCCCACTTCGAGCAGACTTGCAACACGCCCTTTGATCTTCACCTCTCCGCGTGTAGGCATAGTAACCCGAGAGATTATTTTGAGCAGTGTGGACTTGCCGGCACCGTTACGACCGACAATGCCAAGAACATCCCCCTGCTTAACTTCAAACGATATATCGTCAAGCGCCATAAAACTGCCGATTTGAACTTTAAAGCCGGCTGAGGCAATTTTCGAGTTTGGATCTTCCTTGCCACGTATGCGTGCGCTCCAGCTTTGCAGATCACGGTACAGCGTTCCGTGGTTAATCGTGCCGAGTCGGTACTCTTTACTGAGGTTTTCTATCTTTATAACAGTGTCGCTCATGATATTACACTGTATCCATGAAGGTTTTTTCCGTGCGACTAAAAAGTATCACACCGATGCAGAAGATGAGGAGTGTCATTCCAAAACTAAAAGCAAGAACATCGGTGCTTATAACCCCAACTCCAAGAAAGGCATAGCGGAATGTCTCAACAACCGCAGCCATTGGGTTGAGAGCAAATAGCCAACGCCATTTTTCCGGGATCTGCGACATCGGGTAGACGATGGGTGTGGCATACATCCAGAGTTGGGTGCCGAAACCGACAAGAAAGGTGAGATCGCGATACTTAGTAGTGAGAGAGGATACCATGATACCTATGCCAAGCCCTAGAATGCCCATCTGAAGCAGGAGCAGAGGGGTCAGCAAAATCCATGGGGAGATGTGCACGGGAGCGCCTTTTAGCGTGAAATAAAACAGGATGCAGAGGAAGAGCACAAACTGGATCGCAAAGGTTGCCAGATTGATAATGATAACGGAGACCGGCACAGTGAGACGGGGAAAGTATACCTTGCCAAAGATACCAGCATTGGCGACAAAGGTGTTAGCTGTGTTCGTCATGCAGCTTGAAAAATAGTTCCAGGACACAATGCCAGCCATGTAGAAAAGCATCGGCGGAAGACCATCGGTTGGTATTTTGGCGATATTGCCGAAGATAACGGTGAAGACAACCGTTGAAAAGAGCGGCTGGATCAGGAACCACAGAGGACCAAGAATCGTCTGCTTATAGGAAGCAACAAAATCCCGCCGGACAAAGAGGGCTATCAGATCACGATAGCGCCAGAGTTCGGCAAGGTTTATGTTTAACCAGCCGCTAACTGGGCGTATGGTCGTTGTCCACTGTTCCTGCATTATGAAACCTCATGCCTATTAAAGCCGGCGAACGTTAAGCTCGACATGGTCGACTCGTCAGCTGCGTAGTGTTAAGTGAAAATCGTCGCGTGGTATATGGAGCCCCGCATCTATTAAGTCTTTCGTAAAGCAGTTGAAGCGAAGCGGATTGAGAATTCCTCAGTGCTGATGAATCGAACGATACATCCCTGAATAAGCGCCCAGATCAGTCCACCTGATCCTACGCCTCCGCCTTCAGCACCCCCTCCCCAAAAGCCCGAAAATCATTCAGCCGGGTTTCGAGGATGCTTCTGACCACTGCCAGGTTCAACTTTCGGTAATCATGTACGGCAACATTGCGGAACCCCACCATGGCCTTGAGGCGGTCGCATAGGGAAGCTGCAATGATGCCTGCCTCGCTCAGCATGTCGAAGGCCTCCCGTGACTCCTGCGGTACCCCCAGTTTCTTGACCCGCACCAGGTGCATGGCCGCATCAATGGATGCCTCGCAGGCTCGCTGGAGGTTGAGGATAATGGAATCCTGGCGGGTGTAATTCGTTTCCAGCTCATCCTGATGCCCGATATACTCAGACTCCACACGCCCAAGACACCGCTCGATGACAGCCACCTTGTTCAGCAGGACGTCACCGGCCATAAATGTTTCCCCTGTGCCGCACGTCGGCCAGTATTTCACGGCGCTCTTCGTTCAGCCGGGCATAGCTGGAAAAGACGACATCCTCGAACTGTTCGGTCTCTGTTTCATCGGCGCAGTATAAGCGCTCGCCGTGAGCCACCACCTGCATTCTCAGAACCGTGGAGGCGCGCAGCAGGTCCACCAGATCCACATCGCGACCGGCTTGGGAAGCCAAAGTCTGGGCCAATTCCCAGCGATAAACCGGATCCAGCGGCTGAAGCGGCAAAACAGCCAGGTCAATGTCGCTGTCGGGCCTCTGCATGTCCGTGCCCCATGATCCAAAGCGGTAGATGGCCCGACAGGCGGGAATGGCATCCAGGAGGGTCTCGACCAGTTGTGCTTTCAATTCAACACCTTCGCAAGCCACAGCGTGACACACCTCTCAGAAAGCCTTGAGCAGAAACTCCGTAACGAACCGGTACCGACTGTTACGGACGAGTTCGAGCACTCGCTCCATGTCGATATTCATGTAGTCGTGTACTATCCTGTTGCGAAGTCCAATGACGGCATTCCATGCCGAGAGCTCCGCCTGCGGAAGAACCCCGCGCTGCACAAGACGTGCGAAGGAATCATACCCCGAGACGGGAACCGGTTCTCCGGAGGCCTTCAGCAGATGCTTCGCCTTGCCGATGGCATTTTCGACGAGAACCTGAAGTGCATGAAGGACCCCGTTTTGCTCAAGAGGCGACAGAATGCCACCGGAGCGCAAGGTGAGAGATGCGTCGTCGAGCAGGGCGGATGCTGGCTGGCGATAACGGCCGTTTCAGCCTGATAAAGATCAAGCCGCATGCGTCACCTCCCAGTAATAGGCCTCCAGATCGCGCCACGTGCGGAGCAGGAAATGGCTCCACGCCAGACTGTCTTCGCCTTTAAGCGGTACACCCTCCTCGGCTACTACGGCCCGCATTGCCAGTCGGGCGGTAGGAAGTTCGATAAGATCTATGCGTGATTCCGCAACATCGAGCACGGCGGCAAGACTTCGGCGCAAGGTCTCGGTTTTCTCAAGCGATATAAGGAGATCCAGACCGGGAAGCCACTGAATGGCTATATCCCAGTCGCTGTGCGGTCCAGCAGAACCATTGACCTGGCTGCCAACAAGAATCGCGAGTTGCAGATCACATTCGGCGTCAAAGAGGGTTCGCAAAGACAACCTTATGCTGGTCTGACTTACTGCGTCGGCATGCAGGGACATATCGCATTCACCCTTTCTCACCTATCAAACCGGCTTCAGGCAGCGAAATCGCTCGCGAATAAGCATGCCACCTGGAGGCAACAAGTCGTAATAAGTAATTTGCTTTTATATCATTTTACGGAGAAAGGGGGAAGCAAAAGATCATTGGTGGCCAGTTTGAGCATGGGGGAGAAGGGTGCCAATTCCACTCAGGAGCATACCAACTTCGATACTTTGTCGGCAGGTGGAATCCCTGTCGCATTCCTTCCTCAGACAGGCATGGCAATCAATAGGGGATTGCACCACAACGTGCTGCTCTCCGCGGGGCCCGTTGCGACGGCCATCGGTGGCCCGGTAGAAGGAGACCGTGGGCGTACTTACCGCCGCCGCCATGTGAACAGGGCCGGTGTCGCCACCCACCACAAGGTCGACCTTCTTGAGAATCGCGCAAAACCCCTTGAGGGTCAGCTTCGGCAGCACGCGGCATCCTCGCCCGACACCCGTCGCGATCGCCTCAGCCGTCCGCCGCTCGTCCTCGTTTCCCCAGGAAAGGAGGATGGTGGCATCTGGGTAGCGATCGAGCACCTGGCGCCCGAGGTCGATCCATCCCCTCTCATGCCAGAGCTTGGTCTTCCAGGTGGTGCCATTATGGAAGAGGAACACCAGGCCGTCCGCGAGGGTCGCAAGGAAGACCTCGGCAGCTCCATCATCCTCGGGAGAGGTGTAGATGTCGGAAGCAATAGGCATCCCGGCGTAGTCTCGACCGAAGGGGACACTGACAACCCGGAGGGATCGGCTTGAAATGTGATTGTCCTGTCGCCGGAGCGGCACCTGGTTGGTGGTGAAAAACAGGTTCAGGGACTCCCGCACGCCATCGCGGTCGAAGCCATAGCGGCGTTGCGCACCCGAGAGCCACGTGATGAGTCCGCTCTTGAAGTTCCCCTGGATGTCGAAGGCAATATCGTAGGCTGCCTCCTGAAAGGCCCGCCGAAGCGCCGAAACCTCCCGGCGTGTCGTCGCGGAGAGGGGTGACTGGCGCCATGCCTTAGTCCTCACCACGTGAACCCGGCGCAGGTGTGGATGGCCTTCAAGAACGTCGCGGTTACCCTCCTCCACCACCCAGTCGATCTCGATACCGGGAGAAGCCCGATGAAGATAATCGAGGACCGGGAGGGCATGGATGACGTCACCGAGCGCAGACACCTTGACGATCAGAACCCGCATGGCACACCACCTAGTGTCGTTGTCGGGGCGACCTTACTGCCGCCACAACGTCGAGGGTTTCACTGATATTCCGCTCCATGGTGAACTGCCGGGCGGTCCTGAAGGAAGCGTCAGACATGGACGCCCTTGCATCGGGAGCCGCCAGCCGTCCGATCGCCGCCGCGATGGCGCCATCATCAAGAGGATCGGCAACCACGTAGCCGTTAATCCCCTCCTCGATCAGCTCGGATACGCCGTTGAAAGGGGTGGTGACGACCGGGAGCCCGGCAGCCATCGCCTCCAGGGTGGCGTTGCTGAACGGGTCGTAGAGGGTTGGGAAGACAAAGGCGTCGCACCCGAGGTAAAACCGGGAAACGTCGCGAACGGGACCGGTAAAGATTACCCGGTCCCCCATGCCGAGGCGCCTGGCCATCCGACGGTAGCGCTTCAGGTCCCCCTTGCCGACCACGAAGAGGCGGAATGGCATGGTGAGGCGCGCGGCAGCGCGGATAAGGGCCGGAACCCCTTTCCGCTCGAAGCCCGACCCCACGTAAAGAAGCCGCAGTTCGTCACTTAGGCCGTACTCCCCCGCCAGCTGCTCCCGGCATTCGCCACGCCGCGAATTGTCGAAGGCTGAGGAATCCAGCCCGTTTCGCACGACGAAGACTTTCTCCGGCGCCACGCCATACATGTCAATGATATCACGTTTCACGAACAGGGAGTTGGCGATGACCGCACCGATCCCCGGATCGGTGAAGAGCCGATGTTCAAGATAGAGATAGGTTCGGTGAAGCGGATTCAGATACGTGGCCCAGCGCGAGAGCAAACTCTTGCCGAGCACCTTCTGGATGAGCCAGCGCCGGTGACAGCCGTCGCCGGCGCGGTAGATGTCCTGGCGCAGTGTCCGTTCGAGACTGAAGACAAGATCGAATCTCTCCCGCGCCAGAACTTTGCGGCAGTTCAAGGCGAACGTGAGTGCCCTCAGCCAGCTGAAAATTGTTATAACGGGAACCCGATGCAAGGTAACCCCGGCATCGTCTCCAACGTCCCATGCCGCGGCGACGATGTGGACCTCATGCCCTGCCGTCCGCAGGCCGTCGATGAGCCGGGCCATGTAGCGCTCTGCGCCGCCGAAGGGGGTGTACTTGTACCTGACGATGGCGATCCTCACCGGCGTGCGTCCCCTGCCGGCAAGAGCGACTCCAGGGCCGCCAGGACCTCTGCAACTTCGATGGTTGCGACGCTGGTGGCGGTCAGTACCATGCTTCGCGTCTGCCACGGATACCAGAACGGGGCATTCCCTTCATGCATCAGGGCCACGGTCGGCTTGCCAAGGGCAGCCGCCATGTGCAGGGAACCGGTGTCGAGGCTGACAACCAGGTCAGCCGAGGCAAGGGCTGCCACCAGGGAAGGAAGCGTCTTTGTAGGATAGGCCATGAGTCCCGGGCCACAGGCGGCGATCACCTGATCAGCCGCTTCGTCGTCGCCGGGAAACGCGGGGCTCGACTGGGGCCCCGGCGCCCAGAGCAGGAGAAGGTCGCACCGAGCGGCTTCCTCAAGATGACGGAGCAACGTGATGAACTTGTCAAGGGGCCATTGTTTCTTGGCTCCCCGGGCACTGATGGCAACTGCCACCAACGGCCTCTTTGCACCCCTCCCCTGCTCCTGCCTGAAAGCGGCAAACCGGGCCATTTCATCGGAATTCGGGACCAGGACCATGCCGCTGGGCTCCCCTGTCACACCAAGGGTTTGCACAAGCCGGAACACCCGTTCCACCTCATGCTCCGGATCAGCGCACACCGCCACCGGGTCAGTGTACCAGCGGTTCCGCCCGCCGGCAGGCACGTAGCCTATGCGCCTCGCTGCACCAGTGCGGCCGGCATAGCCGGCCAGGGTCGGAGAATGGGAACCGCAGGCGATGGCGACATCATAGCGCTCCCGCCGGATTCCACGCAGCAACTGAAGGTTGCTCCACCAGACGGCGAGGCGCCCCTCTCCGGGCACATGCTTGGCCTTCCGGTAGACATAGACGGTGTCAATGTCCGGATTGCCGGCCACGATATCGGCGTTGTACGAATTGACCAGGATACCGATCCGTGCCTGGGGGTATCGCTCCCTGACAGCATGGATGGCCGGCGTGGTGCAGATGAGGTCGCCGACGTTGTCCCGCCGGATGAAAAGAATCCTGTTCAGCATGACGGTTCGGCCGCCTCCTTCCGCACGGGAATTCGCCGCATCAGCGCCATCCCCATGCCAAGAAGGAGCATGAAGAGAATTTTGGCGTCATCGGCATCGAAACTGGCAAAAAAGTTATTCACCCAATACCCGGCCATCATGGTCATGAGACCCGCCGCGAACCAGTGGGCAAGCGAATCGGCTGACGCTCTCCAGAACCGCCAGCAGGCGTGGAGGAATGACCCGATCATCCACATGAACGCGAGAAAACCCAGGAGGCCGAGCTCGAACCACATGCCAAGGAATGTATTGTGGGTCTGATCGTAGATAAAGTGATTATTCTGGAGAGTTCGTACCTGGGCGCCGAAGAGGAAACGACCGAAGCCGTGGGGACGAAACGGATTCTTGGCGATTTCGTCGATGGCGGTTTTCCACATGGCAAAGCGTATCTTCATGGACGACGGATTGGGACCAGCGATTTCAACCGGCGTGCGATACATGTACTCTTCCAAACTCGGCATAGATTCGGTCTGGAGTTCACGGAACATCTGCTTCTGGGTATAGGCGACCCCACCCACGACCAGAAAACTGAGCATGAGGAACCCCGCAACCCACCGGCGATTCACCAGGAGCATCACCGTGGCAACAATGAACTGGACACCCAGGGCCAGATAGGCTGCCCGCGTGAAGGTCATGTGGAGACCAACGAGATTGATCAGGAACAGAACGAAAAGACCTACTGACTGCCAACGTTGTCGACAGTAAAAGATTCCCCAGAACAGAAACGGAATCACCATGCAGTGATACAGGGCCGCACACTCGCCCCCACCCGGGTCACGCAGCCCACCGGCCCGGTAAGTGTGAACGAAGAAGCTGCCGTCGTGCCGGTAGAAATCATAGAAGGAATAGAGCGAGAAGACCAGACTGCCCGCGAAAAGCACCTTCACAAGAAGGAGCACATCCTCTTCCCGGTCCAGCAGCAGATAGGCACCGTAGAACAGGAACATTGCCAGGAACACTTCCCCCTTTATCTCCCCGAGACTCTCACGGATATTACTTGAAAAGGGGACCGAGACAAGCGCGGCAAGACAGAACGCCAGGAAGGGATATTCAAAGCCCGTCCGTGTCCAGCGGATATTCCGCCTGATGCACACACGGTAGAGCAGAACAAGCAACACCCCCACGACACCGACCGCGCGCAGGGTGGCCGTATGGGCAATGGGGAGAATGAACATCAGCAGGCAGAGGGAGAACAGGCTGAGGCGCCCCATCCAGTTGTCGGTTCGAAGTGCTCCACTGCTCATCGGCGCCGGCTCCTGTCAGCGAGGATCTCCTGCTCCATCTGGAAGCATATGGTATCCCAGTTGAAACACTCAACAACCCGCTCACGCCCCCGACTGCCGAGGGTCCGGGCGAGGTCGCCGTCGGTCAGGAGCCGCACACAGGCTTCCTCCACCGCACTGCTGTCCTCGGGATCGACGAGCAGGCCCGTCTCACCGTCGACCACCGCGTCGCACACCCCGCCGGATCTGCCGCCGATAACCGGTTTGCCGCAGGCGTTCGCCTCAAGATAGGTTATGCCGAACCCTTCCACGTCGCCCTTCTCGATGATCTCGCGGCTCGGCATGGCGTAGAGGTCGCAGACGTTGTAAAACTCTATCCGCTCCTCATTGGGCACAAAGCCGGCAAAGACCACGTGATCCGCAACGCCGCACTCCGCAGCCAGCCGCTTGAGCTCGGCCTCGTGGCTTCCCTTTCCGCAGACCAGGTACACTACATCGCCCACTCTCCGGCGGATCTCGGGCAGTGCCCGAATGACCATGTCCTGCCCCTTCCGCTCCACCAGTCGCGCCAGGGTAAGGATCACCCGCTTGCCGGCCAGGCCGTACCGTTCAATCAGTCCCGTTTCTGGGGGGTGTGGGATGAAGGTCCTGAAATCGACCCCATTGTAGACCACAGCGATCTTCCCGTCGAGCCCGCGCAGGCCGGGAAGCACATCGCGGGTCTTGCGGGCGGTATCGTCGCTCACACAGAAAACACGTCCCGACTGCTCGAACACGCGCCGCATCCGCTTTTGCCAGAACGGGCTGGAAAACTTGGGGTTCAGAATCTCGTTGCCATGGACCGTGAGTGACATGCCCACTCCGCGGCGGGAACTGACAAACGCAGCAGCAATGCCGGAAGGGTACCAGGACTGGGCCAGGAGATACTCGAAGCCGTGCTGGCGGACAATCCGGTCCAACGCAATGGCATGATGGGCCATTTTCAGGTACTTGTCCTTGACGTTGCGCAATCGGAACACCGCAAAGGGCAGGCTGCGATCAAACTCCCGGTCATCGGCGTGTTGCTGTGGAGCCACCACTCCCACCTGGTGGCCCCGCCGTGCAAAACCGCTGGCAACCTCGAAGGCAACAGTCGCAATCCCCCCATCCCAGAGGGGAAAATCAGGTGTGACAATCAATACTTTCATCGAACGTTCGCTCACAGGGGAAAAGTCAGCCCAGCACCTCGCGGAACACCCGCTCGACGCCGCTGACATAGGCTTCTATTGAATACTGCTCCATGACCCGCTGCCGGCCACAGGCACCCTGACGGGACCGCAGGGCGGGGTCGGCGGCCAGCAACTCCAGGGCATCGGCGACCCGTTTCGGCTCCCCAACCGGCACCAGGAATCCGGATTCTCCGTCAACGACCAGTTCCATGGTTCCCGTAACCCGGGTACCCACCACCGGCTTGCCCATGAGCATGGCCTCCAACACCACCCGGGGCATTCCCTCCCGCTCGGAGGTCAGCACAAAGATATCCATGGCATTGATGACACTCAGGGCATCGGATCGGAAACCGGCAAACGCCAAGCGGTCACCAACTCCCAGACGGCTCGCCAGATTCTCAAGGGAAGAGCGCTCCGGCCCGTCTCCCACCATGAGAAAGACGACATCTTGCCCTCTCCGGGTCACAACCTCCGCGGCAGCCCTCACGAAGTCCGCCAGGCGCTTGACCGGCAGAAACGACGCCACCGTCCCTACCAGGCAGGCACCGGCCCCAACCCCAAGCTCCTGCCGGACCGTGGCCGGGTCTGTCAGTGAAGCCGGCGTCAGATCGATGCCGTTGGGAACGACGGCACATCTGCCGGCATCGACTCCCTGGGCCACATAGGCGTCCGCCAGCCCCTCGGAAACGCAGATCATCCGCGAAAGCGCCCGGTTCGCCACCTCCCTCTCGAAAGGGTTCAGGGTGGTCACTTTACGGCAGTGCTGAATCACGGGAATGCGGACGTGTTCGGCGGCCAGGGATCCCTCCAGGTTGGAGGAAGGCTGGTTGTTCATGTAGAGGAGATCGGCCCCAATCTCCCGCAACGCCACGGCGATCTGTTCAGAGCGAGGCATGATCCGGAAGCGGCGTTCAACATCAAAAAGAAGTCTCTTGCGGATTGTTCGGGAAAAAAAAGAGACCGCCTTGGAGGCGTGCTTCATGATCTTGAAGGAGACAGAAGGTTCCAAAGACGGAAGGATGACCGTCGGAATGCCGATAGCGGCAAGCTCCCGCGACAATGTCGAATCGTTCCCTTTTGCCAGGTCCTGGTAGAGAATAACGGTACAGTCCCAGCTGCGCCGGTCGATTCTCCGCATCAGCTCGAAGAGGCTGTTGATCCCCCCGCCCCACTCCTTGCCTGAGTCAAGAACCGCAATTCGTTTCACCATGGATACCGAACCGCCGGATGATTGCATTGAAAATAACATATGGCTTCAATCAAGAAATCCAAGACACACCATACAATACCTAAACATTTTAGCATGTTACCATTGTTTTATAGTTTTTCAGCCACCAGAAACATGTTGCTCTTGAAGGAGGGATACAGGGAGTTAAAGAGCCCCATGAGCATGCGTGGGCTGTAATCGCTGTATTTGACCGTCGCACTGCCGAACCCGGCCTGCTGCAACAAGAAAATCACTTCCTTAGACGTATACTCCCTATTATGACGCAGATGAACCGCCCTGCCGAAGAAATCCTTGCTGCCATGCAACGGCCAGTTGATGCTCTTGCCTTTCAGCAGTTTGAATCGATTCCGAAGCTGGGCAAGGTTCGGAGTACTCAAAACAAGATGGCCACCTTTGCAGAGAACGCGATACATTTCCTTCAGGGCAAACGGAACACCGTTGAACATGTGCTCAAGGGTTTCAAGAAAAACAATGCCGGCATAGGTGTTGTCCCCACTGGGAATCGCATCTCTTTCAATATCTCCTTGCAGAATGGGGATATCAAAGCTGTCCATGCGTGCCTTGAATTCTTCCGAAGCCCTGTAGGTGAGCCCAGTAATTCTGCTAAAGCCATAAAAACGTTTCAGCAGCATTTCAATATGGCCCGGTTCACAGCCAATGCTCAGCAGTGGTTGGTCTTTTGGACAATTAGCTGCAATAACGTCGCAGGAATCCTTATAGCGTTCCAAGTGCTTTCGAAGATATTCTTTCTCGTACTCGTTTTCCGGGAAAGGATATCTGTCTGTCACCTCGGCCAGAAAAGCGCGGGCAAGCTCTAAATCCATTGGGTCCCTCTCCTAAGTGGCTTCATGTCACATGCCGCAGATTTGCAAAGCATTGCATCGGCGGGCAATCAGCAGATTGCTGCCAAATGCCTCTCAATGCCTCGCTGTCTGAAACTTTCTCTTCAACAGCAGTTAGCGGGAGTAATGCCGAAATTCTTTTCTAAGCAGACGCTGACTGCCTTCTCGACTTCATCCACGGATATCTGCTCCATGCATTCCTGGTAAGCACACCTTTTGCCCACGCACGGATCGCATACCCGGCCTTTACTGATTACCACATGCCGGTCCTGATCATATATGGGGCCGGACATTCGGGGATCAGCAACGGCATAAAGGGCGACAATCGGGGTGCCAACTGCAATGGCTACATGCATGATGCCGGTATCACCGGTCACCAGAACATTGCATCGCTTGACCAGTGCAGACAGATATTTCAGTGGAACCTTCCCCGCTGAAACCACGGCACCTGCTCCAATTTCATCGGCTATCCGATTGCAGAGAGAGAGCTCCTGAGGAGAGCCGGTGATGATGATTTTGGCAGAGGGATAGCTCTGCACGAGCTTTCTCCCCAGCTCGGCGAAGCGATCAGCAAACCACATACGGCTCACCGTTGATGCCCCGGCCTGGAATCCGATGATCGTGTCGTCCTCTCCAATTCCGTTACTGTGCAAATATTCCCGGACAGACGGCACAGCATCGCTCAGCAGGGACAACTCCATCCGATAATCATGGGAGATGCACCCGGCAAGTTCGGCGACCTGGAGCCTGTGTTCGATGGCATGGGAAGACTCGTCACAGATCATTACCCGGTCACGATTGGACAAAAGAAAACGGTACTCGCTCGTGTTGGGCACCTTGATGATGAAGCATGCCCCCGACAGGTACGCCATCGGCGTCGCCTGAGGTTCGTTGCCATGAAAAATCAGAGCCAGGTCAAAACGGTGCCGCCGGAGTTCACGGACCGTCCGAAAAAATTTTCGATAGCCGCCAAAGTAGGGAACAATGCCGTCAATATGGGGATTGTTGGCAAAAAGTTCCTGGTTGCCGACATTGAAATGGGCAATAATTTTAGCCTTCGGGTATCGCTCTCGCACGGACCTGATGGCGGGTGTCGAGAGCAGGGTGTCGCCGATTGCTGTGGACGATACGACCAGAATGCTGTTGACCTTGTCCGGATCAAACGTGGCAAGCCCGGTCTCACGCCGATCGAGCATCTTGAGGAGTCGCATCCAAAGATAGAGAATGCCGTCCCGGAACCTGAGCTTCATTGCTTCTTGACCCCAAGATAGAGTCTGGCCAGAAGCGGGTTGGTATAAAGCCTCATCCGCCCCTTGAACCAGGCCACATCGTCTTTGACCACGATCCTCTTGATCCGCAACGGATCGGAGCCCACCTCGGCCACACCGTGGATGGTGGTGAAGATGGCTTCATAGCCCGCCTCCCGAGCCACAGCGATTCCCGTATCACTGAAACTGCCGTAGGGCCAGCAGAAATAGGGGCACGGCCTGCCGAGCTCCTGCTCCATGATCCGCTTCGACTCCACGATCTCGCGGACGAGATCCCCATGAGGAAGTTCTGCGCACTTGCGGTGGCTCACCGTGTGCGAATGGAACTCCACCAGCCCGCCCCGCTCCATCGCTCTCACGGTATCCCAGTCGAGGACGACCCGTTCGGCATGCCCCTCCTCGATGAGTCGTTTCGCCTCGCCGTGCCGCGGCAGATCGCCGGCCCTGCCACAACCGGCAGCGGAGGCCGCGCCGGTCCTGCCAGTGACAATGAAGATGGCGGCCTTGATCCGGTACTTCTCTAGAACGGGATAGGCGTAACGGTAGTTGTCGAGCCAGCCGTCGTCGAAGGTGACGGCCACGGCCCTGTCGCGCACGACCCGCACCCCGCGCACATGATCCACCAGCTCGGCCAGGGTCAGGGTCCGGTACCCGGCCTCGGCCAGGTAACGCATCTGGCCGGCAAAGACCTCGGGGGTGACCGTGACCGTGTCGCCCCGGTGGGGTGTCACGTGGTGGTACATGAGAACGGGGATCGGCCTCATGGCTTCTTGTCCGCGAGGAGGCCGCTATAGAGCCCCAGCATCCGCTCGCACATCCGCTCCACCGTGAAGTCCCGCATCACCATCTCCTTGCCGGCAAGGCCCATGGCCCGCATCCGCTCGCGGTCCGCCAGCATGGCGATGATCGCATCAGCCAGTTTTTCGGAATTGCCGGCTTCCACCAGAAAGCCGTTGACGCCATCGCGGATCACCTCGCCGACGCCGTCCACATTGGAGCCGATCACCGGCTTCTCCATGGCCATCGCCTCCAGGAACGACGTTCCCAATGCTTCCTGGAGGGTGGGGAGGACGAAAAGGTCAAGGGAGTTGAGTACGTTCGGGATATCGTTGCGCAGGCCGAGCATCGTCACGCTGCCCGTCAGCCCCTGCTCCCCGATTGAGCTCTGGATTGTTTCCTCCTGGGGGCCGTTCCCCGCAAAGACGAACCGTGCCTGCGGGAACTCCCGGAGCACCCGGGGGATCGCCTCCATGAGGATGTGGTGACCCTTGCGGCGGCGGAGGATCGCCACGGTCCCGATGAGGGGGACATCCCCGGGAATGCCGAGCTCACCGCGCAGCGTGGCCTCGCTCCGGCCGGGATTGAACCGCTCCACGTCGATGCCGGTGGGGATGGAGACCACCTGCTGCGATGGAACCCCTTCGCCCAGGAGGTAGGACCGGACATAGTCGCTTACCGTCACGACCCGGTGCGGAAGAACACTATAGCTGATCTTCGACGTGATTGGCAGGGCAAGGTGCCTGGTGCGCACCACCACCGGTTTCCGCCGGGAGAGACGCCCCGCTATTCCGGCAAGGAAGCTGTCCCGGCCGCTGTGGGTGTTCACCACGTCGGCCTCCACCTCCCGAATCACCCTCAGGATTGCCAGGACGGCGGGGAAGTCGAAACTCTTGCGCATAGGGGCATGCCTCACCTCAATGCCGGCGGCCCCGGCGCGCCGGCCGAGCTCGGCATCGGGTGGGCAAAGGATCACCACCCGGACGCCGAGCTTCTTCAGCCCCAGGGACTCACGCAACGTCCGCTGCTCCTGTCCTCCCCAACCCTTGGACGATTCCGTGTGAAGCACCGTCATCATGCGTCGATCATTCCTCCCAGTTTTTCCCGCAGAACCGCAATGACCTCGTCGGGATCGATCTCCACGAGGCAGCGGCTTACCTTGCTCCCCTCGCAGCCATCCTTGCCGCAGGGGGCGCATTCCCATCCCCGCTGGATGGCCGTGTTCCTCCCGAAGGACTGAACGCCGTTGCGCCGGGGATAGGGGATGTCACCACCAAGACGAGCTGCTGCCTCGTTGTCCCAGGGTCCCCAGTGGAAGACCCCGGAGGGACCGAAGAGGGCGACGACAGGCGTCCCAACCGCCGCGGCGATGTGCATGGGGGCCGAGTCGACCCCAAAGAAAAGGTCGGCCCGCTCAGCCACGGCGCCCAGCTCCTTGAGGGAGGTCTTCCCCAGAAGCGTCAGCAGCCCGGGGTGCGGGGAGAGATGGGCGAGGATCGCTTCGGCCTTGTCAAGTTCCTTCCGCTCAGGCGACGAGGTGACGACCACCATTGTCCCGGCTTCAAGGAGCCACTGGATCACGGCGGCCATGGCCGCATCGTCCCAACACTTGAAAAGCCAGCGGGAGGTGGGGTGGATGTGGACTACCGTCTCCCCTTCGCGGATACCCGCCTTGTCGAGCATCTCACAAACACGGCGGCGCGCCTCCTCTGGAATGGAGAAATCCACCGACGGGGTGGCCGTCGTGATGCCGAACTGCTCCACCACCGACAGGTTCTGGAGCACCGTGTGCAGGTGCCCCCGCCGCTCCGCCAGATGGGTGTAGCAGCGCCGCTTCCCCGCAAACCCCTTCCTGCCGGGATCGGTCGCCAGCCGGTAGCGGGCGCCGGAGGCGAGGGAGATGAGCGCCGGCCGGTCGCCGCTGGTGAGATCCACCGTCATGTCGAAGCCCCGGGAGCGCATCTCCCGCAGGAAGCCGGCCTCGCGCCCCAGCTTCGCCAGCAGGGGAAGCTTCTTGATCCCCCGGTCGTAGGGGATGATCTCGTCCACCATCGGGTTGCCGGTCAGCATTTCCTCCGTCCCCCGGTTCACGAGGGCCGTCACTGTAGCGCCCGGAAACGTCTCCTTGAGGGCGCGGAAGACCGGCGCGGTCAGGAGCACGTCGCCGATGTGGCGCAGCTTCATGACCAGGATGCGCCGCACATCTGTGAACTGGGTCGCGTCAGCGGCCATGGGTCTCCCCGGCGCGGATCTCCCGGGCCTTGGCGTACTTGGCAAAGGTGTAGACCCCGTAGAGCACCGAGAGAAGGAAGCCGTGGTACCCCTCCAGGAACCCCTTCTTGAACAGGAACATCTTGACGAACGTGAAGAGCGGCCGCACGGTCACCGCCGCAATGCCCGGCCGCTTGCCCGCCTTCACCACCTCCTGGGCCGCCAGGGTCGAGTAGCGGTCCATCCGCGTCAGGTAGTCGGAGATCCCCTGGTAGGTGTAGTGGACCAGGTTCCCCACCAGGGTCCCCACAGGGCCGGAGTACTCAACCGCCTCGTGCACCAGACGCTCGCCGAACCGGCACCGCTGCCGGTTGTAGAACCGCAGGTTGTAGTCGGGATACCAGCCGCAGTGCCTGATCCGGCGGCCGCCGAAGTAGTTCTCCCGGGCCACGCGGAACCCGTCGAAACGGTTCACGTCGGCGGCGAGGATCGAGGCCCGCAGTTCCGGCGAGACCCGCTCGTCGGCATCGATGTTGAAAACCCAGTCGTTCAGCGCCAGATCGGCGGCCGCGTTCTTCTGCCGGCCGAAACCGTCCCACTCCCGGATTTCATACCGCACCTTCGGGTGACTGCGGCAGATGTCCCCGGTCCGGTCGGTGCTCCCCGAATCGACCACGACGATCTCGTCGGCAAAATCAAGGCTCTCCAGACAGGCAGGAAGGTTCTTCTCCTCGTTCTTGGCGATGATGGTGGCGGTTATCTTCACGCCTTGTCTCCCTTTCCCGCAAGTCTCGTCCTCAGCCCTTCGGCCGCCTCCACGACCATCTCGACCGTGACCGCCATCATGCAGCGGTGGTCCGTGGGGCACTCCCGCTTCAGGCAGGGGGCGCAGTCGGTCTCGCTCCGTACGATGGCGGCCCGGTCGGTCCAGGGGGAGGTGTTCGTGTGGTCCGTGGGGCCGAAGACCGCCACCAGCGGCACGCCGAAGGCCGCGGCGATATGCATCGGCCCGGAATCGTTGGTGACGAAGAAGCCGCACCGCCCGATGAGGGCCATCATCTCCCGCACGGTGGTTCTGCCGGCCATGACGAGGCTGGGGCTCTTCATGGCGGCGGCGATGTCGGCAGCGATCCCCGCTTCGCCCGGACCGCCGGTGATGACCACCTTCGCCCCCCAGCGGTCGGCGAGGCAATCGGCCACCGCCGCGAAGCGCTCCGGGTACCAACGCTTGGCCGAGCCATAGCTGGCGCCCGGATTGATGCCGAGCAGAAGCTCCCCTTCGCCGATCCCTTCCTCCCGCAGCCGCGCAGCCATGGCCGCGTCTTCAGCGGGAGTGGTCGCCAGGGAGAGCCGCCGGTCCTTTGTGGCAATGCTGAAACGGTCGAGCATCGCAAGATAGTATTCAACGTGGTGAAGCCTTCGCGTTCCCTCTTCCACCGGCACGCCATGGGTCAGGAAGAGGCCCCGGCCGTCGGTGCGGTACCCCATGCGCCGGGGGATGCGGGCAAGCCAGGTGATGAAGGCGGCATCGATGGCGTTCTGGAGGAGAATGGCCAGATCGAAGCGCCGCTGCCGAAGTTCGGCAGCCATGCGAAGCCTCCCCCCGACGCCGGCATGGGCACCTTTCCGGTCGTAGACCAGAATCTCGTCCACGGCACCGTGGTGCTCGAAAAGCGGCGCCACCACCGGGTTGGCGAGAACAGTGATCCGCGCGCCGGGGAAACTCTCCCGGATCGCCCGCATGGCCGGGGTGGTCATCACCGCATCGCCGAGCCAGTTGGTGGAGCGGACAAGTATGGTTCTGATGTTCTCCAATTCCGTGTCCAGGCCCTTAGTGCTCCTCGATCTTTTGCGCTTCGTCCACAAGCATGACCGGAATATCGTCACGGATCGGATACTTGACTCTGCAGACCCCGCAGACGAGGCCGGAGCCGTCATCGGCAAGGGTTACGCCATTTTTGCAGCGGGGACAGGCGAGAATTGCGAGCAGTTCAGCTGATAGTGCCATACCGTGCCGCTCCTTTAAAGGATTTTGTCAATGGCCCGTTCAAGGGAGCCGGGGTCGTACAGACGCATCTCCAGGACCGCCGCGTAGATCCGGCCGAGCTGCGGGAGGAAGGTGGACAGCTTGACCGCATCCTTGCCGGTGGTAACGAGGTGGTCCGCCCCTGTGGATGCTACTGCCGCCTGAATCGTGGCCACCTCCTCCGCGCCGTAGCGGCAGTGATCGGGAAACGGTATCGTTGTCGCCAAATCGAGCCCCGCCTGCCGCAGGCCGGAGAAGAACTGTTCCGGGTGGGCGATGCCGGCGAAGGCGACCATTTTTTTCCCCTGCAGTGCCTCTAACGGGAGGAGCAGACCGTCACTCAGGCGCTCGATTGCCGTAAGCACGTGGCCGGAACGGCAGTGGGGTATAGCACCATGAACCCGGGGAGTCTCGCCTTCCGAGCAGCGGGTGTAGATGACCAGGTCGGCGCGGCCCATGGCGGAAGGCGGCTCACGCAGCCATCCCGCCGGCAGGGTCCTGCCGTTGCCCAAGGGGGCGGCGCAGTCCATGAGCAGAATGTTCAGGTCCCGGTGGAGGCGCAGATGCTGATAGCCGTCGTCCAGGATGAAGACATCGGGGTTTAGCTGTTGCAGGGCCAGAAGCCCCGCACGATGGCGGTCGGTGCCGATCACCACCATGAGCCCCGACACCGACCGGGCCAGGAGCGCCGGCTCGTCCCCCGCCTCGGCGGCGGACAGGAAGACGGTGGCGCCATCGGAGACGATCAGGGTTTCCCCTTCAAGGGAGCCGCCATAGCCACGGGATATGACCGCCACCCGCTTCCCACGGGCCATGAGCATCCGGGCAAGATGCACCACCGTCGGCGTCTTGCCGGTGCCCCCCACCGTAAGATTACCCACCGCGATAACGGGGCGGTCGAGACGACGGGTTCGCAGCAGTCCCGTCCGGTAGGCCAGGGCTCTCAGATGGAGGACTGCCGCGTAGGGAACGGAAAGGACGACGAGCAGGGCCCGGAGCAGCCGGTCGAAGGCACCGTTTCGCTCGCCGGCGATGAGTCTCTTGAAGTACTCCTCGCTCCTCACCCCTCACTCCTCACCGAGAAGACGGCCGATGATCTCCAGATGCCGCGCCGCGGCCCCACCCTGCTCCGCCATGAGCTCCGCCCCCCGCGCGCCCATGGCGCAGCAGGCTGCCCGGTCGTCGAGGAGCCTGTGGAGGGTATCCCTGAGTTCCCCTGCATCGCTTACCTGCACGCCGGCACCGGCGTCGAGCACCAGCTTCGCAATCTCCCTGAAGTTGTTCATATAGGGTCCGAACACCACCGGTCTCCCCACCGATGCCGGCTCCAGCAGGTTGTGGCCGCCGGTCGGCACAAGGCTTCCCCCCACGAAGACCAGATCAGCCAAGGCATAGAGGTTCATCAGCTCGCCGATGGTGTCCACCAGGAGCACGCCTCCAGGTGCGGGAGTTGCCGAGCAATCGAGGGTCGAGCGGCGAACAACCGGCATTCCCCGTCCCTCGAGCATCGCCGCCACCTCGGCTGCCCGCTCCGGGTGCCGCGGCACGAGCACCAGAAAGAGCTCCGGCCGTTTCGCCAGCAGCGCGGCATAGGCGGCGATGACCGGCTCATCCTCACCGGGGTGGGTGCTCCCGGCGACAATCACTGTTGCGGTATCCGGAATGCGGTACCGGCGCCGCAACTCCATCCGCTCCCCCTCGTCCACCAGCCGGACCGGCAGGTCGTACTTGAGATTGCGCGCCACGTGGACCCGGCCGGCCGGCGCTCCAATGGCGATGATGCGGCGGGCATCCTCGTCGGTCTGCATGCAGAAGGCGGTCACGTTGGCGAGCACTGGCGAGAAGAAGCGGGAAAGTTTCAGATAGCGCGGAAAGGAGCGGTCCGAGATGCGACCATTCACCATGACGGCCGGTATTCCCATACGCCGGGCCGTGCCGAGAAAGCCGGGCCAGAGCTCGGTCTCGACAATGATGACAAGGGACGGAGCGATCAGGCGAAGCGCCCGGGCGGCGGCAAACCGGTAGTCAAAGGGAAAGTAGATGCAGAGGTCAGCCTCGGGAACGGCCTCGGCGATCCGCCGCCCCGTCTCCGTCATGTTCGAGAGGACGATCCGCCGCTCGGGATGGCGCCGCTTCAGTTCCCGCAGCAGCGGCTTTACCGCCATGGTCTCTCCCACGGAAACCGCGTGGACCCAGACGACTCCTCTGCCGCCGGCGATCCGGGCCAGGGCGTCGCGCCCGATGAAGCCGAACCGCTCGCCAAACCCGGCCAGGCTCCGTCCCCGCTTGAGGGACCGGTAGACGTGATACGGGATGATGACGGGGGTCAGGAGCAGCAGCAGTATGTCGTACAGGAGAATGAGCATCGGAAAAGGCTCGCCTGTCAGCGCACGGCCTCGCCCTGGCTGAACTGCATGTCGTAGAGCTTGCGGTAGAGTCCGCCGGCGGCCAGGAGCTCGTCATTGGTCCCCACCTCCACGATCTCCCCCTTGTCCATCACCACGATCCGGTCGGCATGGAGGATGGTGGAAAGGCGGTGGGCGATGACGAAGGTGGTCCGGTTGGCCATGAGGTTGTTCAGGGCCTGCTGCACCATGTGCTCGCTCTCGGTGTCGAGGGCGCTGGTCGCCTCGTCCAGGAGCAGCACCGGCGCATCCTTTAGGATCGCCCTGGCGATACAGAGCCGCTGGCGCTGCCCCCCGGAGAGGCGCACCCCCCGGTCGCCTATGGGGGTTGCATACCCTTCGGGCATCTCCAGGATGAAATCGTGGGCGAAGGCAGCCCGCGCAGCCGCCTCCACCTCGGCATCGGTGGCGTTGCTCTTGCCGTAGCGGATATTTTCGGCGATGGTGCCATTGAAGAGAATCGTCTCCTGGTCGACCAGGGCGATCTGGGCCATGAGGTCGTCCACCCGCAGGCTCCGCACGTCGATGCCATCGATGAGCACGGCCCCTTCCGTCACGTCATAGAAACGCGGGATGAGCGACATGACCGTGGTCTTGCCTGCCCCGGACGGGCCGACCAGCGCCACCACCTCCCCCTTGCGGGCCGTGAGGGTGACGCTGCGCAGCACACATTCGTCCTCATAGCTGAAGGTGACATTGCGCAGTTCCACCTCCCCCCGGGCGCGGCCAAGCGTGACCGGCTCGGCGGGATCGGTAATGTCGGGCCTCTCGTCGATCACTTCGAAGACCCGCTCGGCGGCGCCGAGGGCCTTCTGGACCGAGGAATAGGCGTTCAGAAGTTTCTTGATCGGGCTGTAGAGCATCCCCATGGCGACCACGAAGGAGAAGAACGCCTCGGCGGTCATCCGCCCGCTGAGCACCTCCTTGCCGCCAAACCAGATCACCGCGGCGATTCCGAACGCCATGATCACCTCCATGATCGGGGCGTTCAGGGCATCATACTTGTAGGTCTTCCTGATGAACTGGTAGAAGGAGCGGTTGGTCGCCCGGAACTCGCCGACCTTCCGGTCGGCCAGCCCGAAGGCCTTGATCACCTTGATACCGGAGAAGGTTTCCTGGAGGATGCTGGTGATCTCTCCCATCCGTCCCAGGGACTGCTTGGAGAGGCTTTTGATCCGCTTGCCGATCTTCTGGGCAGGCACCGCCGTGATCGGGATGACCACGAGCGAAATGACGGCAAGCTTCCAGTTGCGGTAGAAGATGATACCCAGAAGCCCGACAGCCGTGACGCCGTCCCGAAGGAGTCCCGTCACCACGTTGGCGACGCCGTCCTGCATCTGCCCCACGTCGTTAACGATCCGCGACATGAGTGCGCCGGTGGGATTCCGGTGGAAAAAGCGTATCGACAGACCCATGGTGCGCTGGTAGACCTCGTTCCGGATATCCTGGATGGCCAGCTGCCCCGCGGTCCGGATGAAATAGTCCTGGAGGAACCGGCAGACGCCCCGGAAAAGGAACAGTACAAGGATTGCCACCGGAAGAATCATGAAGATGACTATGTTCTTCTCGGCAAAGATCCTCTTCATCAGGGGCTCAACAAGGTAGGCCACGGCCGCGTCGGTGCCGCCGACGCCGAAGGATGCCACCATGGAGATGACGATCCGCCACCAGTAAGGCTTGCTGTACCGTATGAGTCGTTTGAAGGTTTCCACGTAAAATCCTCAACCAAGCATGTCGAGCGCCAATCGGGCCACCCGCTGGGAACAGCCGCCTGCGCCAAGTTTTTCCTTCACCCGCGCCAGTTGTTCGCGCACCAGGCCCGCATACGCGACATCGTCGAGATACCGGCCTATCTCCCCGGCGATCCGTGGCGCCGTGGCATCGTGCTGGACCAGCTCAGGCACCACCCGCTCCCCAGCGACGATGTTGCATATGCCGATGTGATCGACCTTGATGAGCCGCTTTCCCACCGCATAGGTGAGGGGCGACACCGTGTAGATGATCACCATCGGCGTCCCCACGAGGGCGATCTCCAGGGTGACGGTGCCGGATACGGTGACGATGGCATCACAGACCTGCATCACGTCGTAGACCCGGTCCCGCACGACGGTGACGTCAAGCCCCGTCGAGGCCAGATGCGGCTCGATGTCTGCCAGGGAAAGGCTCGATGCCAGCGGCAGGATGAACTGGAGGTCCGGGTAACGCTCCCGCAGAAGCGCGGCCGTTTCCAGGATGACTGGAAAGAGGCGGGCCACCTCCCCCCGGCGACTCCCCGGGAAGAGTCCGACGGTCCGCTTGGCCGGATCGAGGCCGAAGGCGGCAAGCGCCGCGTCGCGGGTCATGGTGGGACGGACGCTGTCGGCCAGGGGGTGCCCCACGAATGAGACCGGCACCCCTGCCTTCTCGTAGAACGGCACCTCAAAGGGGAAGACGACCGCCATCCGGTCTACGAGCCGGGCAATCGTCTTCACCCTGCCGGTCCGCCAGGCCCAGACCTGGGGACTGATATAGTAGAGGACCTTCACCCCTGCCCGTCGGGCGACCCGGGCCAGCAGCATATTGAAATCGGGGTAGTCGATGAGGATCAGGAGATCCGGAGGCTCACGCCTGATGATCCGCCGAAGGGTCGTGAAAGCCCGGCAGATGACGCCAAAGTGCGCAAGCACCTCCACCAGTCCCACCACAGCCATCTCCGACGAATCGACCAGGGTCTCCACCCCTGCCTCCCGCATCCGCGAGCCGCCGATGCCGAGAAAGGAAAGGGTCGGGTCGAGCCGGAGCGCCTCCTCCACCAGCCTGGCGCCGTGGAGGTCGCCGGAGGCCTCGCCGGCCACGATCATGATGCGTTTGGTTGAATTCTTCATGCCACCATAACAGGAAGAGACGCCCACCGGGGGCGTCTCTCACTCTTCCAGCCTGAAAACGGCTCCGCTGTTTACGCCACGAGAGCCTTGACGATAGTATCCACGACCTGCCGGACCTGCGCCTCGGTCATCTCCGGGAAGATGGGGAGAGACATGCACCGGGCCGCCACGTCTTCCGAAACAGGGAGAGAGAGTCCCGCACACTCGGCGGCGAAGACCTCCTGCTTGTGGAGCGGGATCGGGTAGTAGACCGCCGATGCAATGCTGGCATCCGTCAGGGCTTTCATGATCTGGTCGCGGCGGTCGGTTAGAACCGTGTACTGGTGATAGACATGGGTCCCCTTGCCGTCCTCGAAGGGAGTCACGACACCGGAGCCGGCCAGAAGCTCGCTGTAGAGGTGCGCCACGCGACGGCGCTCCTCGTTGTACTTCTGGATATGCTTCAGCTTGATCCGGAGAATCACCGCCTGGATCTCGTCGAGACGGCTGTTGTAGCCGATGACCGAGTGGTGGTAGCGGACCTTGCTCCCGTGGTTGCGGAGCATCTTGATCCGTTCCGCCATCTCCGCGGAAGAGGTGGTGATGAGCCCACCGTCACCGTAGCAGCCCAGGTTCTTGCTCGGGAAGAAGCTGAAGGCCCCCAGCGAACCGATGGTGCCGGTCATCCTGCCGTTCACGTCGGCACCGAAGGACTGGGCACAGTCCTCGACAAGGATGAGTCCGTGCTTCTCACAGAGCGCCTTGATCGGTGCCATGTCGGCCGGCTGTCCAAAGATATGGACCGGCAGCAGTGCCCGGGTCTTCGGAGTAATCGCCGCCTCGATCTTGGCCGGATCGATATTGAAGGTCTTCGGATCGACATCCACAAAGACCGGCGTTGCACCCACATAACGGATTGCCTCGGCGGTGGCGATAAAGGTGAAGGGCGACGTTATCACTTCGTCTCCTTCCTTTATCCCCGCTGCTGCAAGAGCCAGGTGAAGGGCATCGGTCCCGGAAGCGACGCCAATGGCGTATTGGGCACCGAGGTAGGCCGCAGCCTCCCCTTCAAAAGCCGTCACGTTCGGCCCCAGAATGTACTGGGTCTTCTCCAGCGCCTCCAGGATGCCGCGGTCAACCTCATCCTTTATCGTCAGGTACTGCCCCTTCAGGTCTACCATTGGAATCATTGCACTATCCTCACAGTTGTTTGCTGATCATGAGCGCCGTCTCCAGCGCCCGCTTGCCGTCATGGCCGGTCACAACCGGCGCCTTGCCGGTCCGGATGCAGTCCAGAAACGAAGAAATTTCAGCCTTCAGCGCATCACCCTGCTCAAAGGTCTTTTCCTCCATCTTGACGTTGGGAACGCCGGGCAGCATCTCACCTTCGCCCTTCCTGAAGATTGCAAGACTCTTGTTCTGAAAATCGACGGAAATGTAGGAGTCTGCCTGAAAGATTCGCATCTTCCGCTCGCTCTTGAGACTGATCCGGCTGGCGGTGACATTGGCCACGCATCCGCTTTCGAACGTGATCCGAGCGTTGGCGATGTCCTCCTCATCGGTGAAAACCGGCGCGCCGATAGAGTTGATCTTCGTGACCCGCGACCCGACGATGGTCTGAATGATATCAATGTCATGGATCATGAGGTCAAGAACCACGTTTACATCGGTCCCCCGTGGCTTGAAGGGTGCTATTCGAACCGACTCGATGAAGCGGGGCGCCGTAAGGAGCCCATCAAGGGCAATAACCACAGGGTTGAACCGCTCAAGATGCCCCACCTGAAAGACGGCTTGTTTCTCCGTGGCAATACGGATCAGCTCGTCCGCCTCCTCGACGGTGGTCGTGATCGGCTTCTCCAGCAGGACATGGATCCCGCGAGAGAGGAATGCCTGCGCCACCTCGAAGTGGTACTGGGTCGGAACGACGATACTCACCGCATCAACCTTGTCGAGCAGGTCCCGGTAATCGCTCTCCGCGGCAGCACCAACCTGCGAAGCAACCTCACGGGCTCGGTCTATACTGGTGTCCACCACCGCAACCAGCTCGGATTCGGGGAGTTGGGCGTACTTCTCGGCATGGAACTGCCCCAGATAGCCGACACCAATAACCGCAGTCCGTATTTTTGCACTCATCGGCAGAGTCCTCTTTTCGATTTTTCGGCAAAATCAACGAAATGGGCGATTTCCGGCAACTGCGGCACCTCGTTCCTGATTCGCTCAATGGCCTCTTCCAGCCGCAGCCCTGAACGGATAAGAAGCCGGTAGGCCTTCTTGATACCACTTATGAGTTCCGAGGAAAAGCCCCGGCGCTTGAGTCCCACCGTGTTGAGCCCGGCCGAGGTCGCTCGGTTGCCGGTGGCGATGGTATAGGGAAGCACATCCTGCCCCACCATTGCGCCACCTGACAACATGGCGCTCTGCCCCACCCTCACGAACTGGTGTACGGCTGAAAGTCCCCCAAGGATGGCAAAATCCTCAACCTCCACATGGCCTGCCAGGGTCGAGCCGTTGGCCATGATGATCCGGTTGCCGACAACGCAGTCGTGAGCCACATGGCAATAGGCCATGAAAAGATTGTTGTCACCGATGACCGTTTCGCCGATGCCGGTTGTTGTGCCGGGCTGGAGGGTGGTGAACTCGCGGATGATGTTCCTGTTGCCGATCCGGAGCCAGGTTTCCTCACCCTTGTACTTCAGGTCCTGGGGGATGCCCCCCACCGAGGCCATGTGGAAGATCTGGTTTTCTTCGCCGATCTCCGTCCAGCCGTCGATGACCGTATGGGCACCGACTTTCGACCCTTTACCGATCCGGACATGTTCGCCGATTATGGCGTAGGGCCCCACCTCGACGGAGCCGTCGAGCAGAGCGCCGGGGTGGACGATGGCGGTGGGATGGATCACTGCTCCCGATCCTTGTCTGCAAACGTAGCCTTGAGATCAGCCTCGGCCACGACGTTGCCGTTAACGGAAGCCTTGCCCACGAAGCTCCATATTCCGCGTCTGCAGCCGGTGGCAACAATCTCAATTTGAAGCTGGTCCCCGGGACGGACCGGACGACGGAATCGAGCGTTGTCAATGCCTACAAAGTAGCAGACCTTTTTCCTTACTTCGTCACTGGAAGCGAGATACGCGAGGATTCCACCCACCTGGGCCATCCCCTCGATGATGAGAACACCGGGCATGACCGGGTGCCCCGGGAAGTGCCCCTGAAAAAACGGCTCATTGATGGTCACGTTCTTCAGACCAACGATCCGCTTCCCCTCCTCCAGTTCCACGATCCGATCCACCAGGAGGAACGGATAGCGGTGGGGCAGAATTTTCATGATCTGGTTGATATCAAACATCACACACTCCTTCGCGGTGAAGAATCATTCTGGCGAGGACAACTTCTCCTCCAGCTCCTGCACTTTCTTTTCCAGCGCGGCGACGGTCTTGCGCAGCTCAGGGAGCTTTGGCACCACCGCCATGGCGCGGAGCCACTCCTTGTGACCCATGACCGGAATCCCGCTCACCATGGAGCCTGCTGGAATGTTGCCGGCAATCCCCGACTTGGCGCCGACCATGGTGTTGTCGCCGATCTCCAGGTGTCCTGCAACGCCCACCTGACCGCCAAGAGTAACGCGCTTTCCAAGCTTCGTGCTGCCGGAGATCCCCACCTGGGAGACGATGATGCAATTCTCGCCGATGACACAGTTGTGGGCGATCATGACCAAGTTGTCGACCTTTGTCCCACGGCCAATGACAGTGGCGGCAAGGGCGGCGCGGTCGATGGCGCAGTTGGCGCCGATCTCCACGTCATCCTCAATGGAAACGATTCCCAGCTGCGGTATCTTGTAGTATCCCTCGCCATCAGGGGCATAGCCGAAACCGTCGGAGCCAATGACCGTTCCGCCATGGACCGTGACCCTGTTGCCAATCCGGCAGCCTTGGTAGACGACAACGTTGGCGTTGAGCGTCACGTCATCCCCGACCCTGACCCCATCGTAGAGGACCACGCCCGGATGGAGTATTACCCGTTCGCCAAGCGTTACGCCGTCTCCAATGACGGCGCCGGGATAGATGGTCACCTCATTACCCATGGTAACATTGCGACCGACATGGGCACCGGCCATGATCCCCTTGGGTTCAATGGCCGGGACGTGGTACAAGTTCAGAAGCTTGGCGAAGGCCAGATAGGGGTTGGCCACCACAATGGCATTCCGGCCGTGGCGCTCTGCGCCCGGCGGCAACACCACTGCGCCGGCTCCCGTCGTGGCGACCTTCAGGGCATACCGGGGGTTGGCAAGAAAGCTGATCTGCTCCGCGCCTGCATCATCGAGGCTCGCCACGCCGGCAATAACCTTTGCCTCATCACCAACCACCGACCCACCAAGATAGTCAGCCAGCTCCCTGAGTGTCCTGCGCGTTGCCATGGGCCTACTTCTTCCGGGAAGCGTTGAAGAGCTTCAGGACGTCATCCGTAAGATCGGACTTATCGTCGGCAAAGATCATGCTCTCGTTGCGGACAAAGATGAAGGAGAAGCCATTCTTGCGGCCGTACTCCTGGATGACACGCTCCATCTCCTCGATGATCTTCTTGGTGAATTCCTCGTCCTTGGCCTGGAGTTCGTCCTGGGCGTCCTTGGTGAAGCGCTGGAACTCCTTCAGCTTCTGCTGGTAGTCTTTCTCTTTGGCACCTCGGGCCGCCTCGGAAAGGAGGACACTCTGCTTCTCCAGATCATCCTTGAGCTTCTTGAGCTCCTCCTGCTTGGCATTGATCTCGTCCTGGTATTTCTTGACCTTTGCGGCCAGTTGCTCCTTGGCCTCCTTACCCGCATCGGAAAGATTCAGGGCCTTCTGCATGTCAATATAGCCGAGCTTGGAACCCTCGGCTCCGAAGGCAGCGGAAGCAAGCGCAAATGTACATGCTATGAATGCTGTTACGACAATCCTTTTCATTGTTTCTCCCTTTCGTCTTGGTGTGCTGTTCTGCAGTCAGGCACTGTTTGTCATCAGAAAAAACTGCCGATGGAGAACTCGAATCGGCCGTTTTTCTTGTCAATTCCGTCGCGCGGGTTGAGGGGTATCCCGTATTCAAGGCGCAGGGGGCCCAGCGGCGAAACCCACCGGATGCCGGCACCGTAGCTCATCTGAACGCTGGAGAAGAAATCCTGGTTCTCCGCATAGGTATTACCAGCGTCGAAGAAGACGACACCCTTGAGCCCCGCTTCCTTCAGGAGAGGGAAGTTGTACTCAACGTTGAGGATCGCTTCCTTGTCACCACCGATGTAGGATCGTTCTTGGGTCGTGGTCACCTGACCGTTCACGTCCGTCGATTCAACTTTCCTGTACCGGTAAGGGCTCACGCTCCGCCCCTCGTAGCCGCGGATCGTGTTGATGCCACCCGCGTAGAAACGCTCGTCGACGGTGATGTCCTTGCCGATGTTCTGGATGTAGCCGAGAGTTCCCTTAAGGCTCAAGACCGTTCCCCACTTGACCGGGAAGAAGACTGTAGTGTCACCGATATAGCGGATGAAGCGGTTCGTGCCGCCGAGACCCGCAAATTCAACAGACAGATTGTTCAGCATCCCCCTGGTCGGATCCAAGCGGAAATCGGTGGTATCGCGCGTCAGGTTACCCATGATTGAGCTTGTGGTTCCGGTTGTCTCAGGCTCATCCTGCAAGCCCGGCGAGACGTCGAAGATCTTCTTGTCCTCGAACTTATAGATAAAAAGAGTCCGCAACGTATCGGAGATCGGATATCCGGCCTTGATGTCCCCCCCTGTCACCCGCTTGGTGAAATCTATGTAGTCCCGTTCGGTGCGGTAGATGTCTGCCCCCACGGTCCAGCGGCTGTCAAGGAAGTAGGGGTCGGTGATCCCCACGTTGTAGGTGGAGGACTTGCCGCCAAGGGAGGCGGCAAGGTTAGCCTTGAGACCCAACCCGAGAAAGTTGGCTTGGGAGACCGAGCCCTGCCCGATCAATCCGTCGAGGGAGCTGTATCCGGCGCCGATACTGAAAGTGCCGGTCGGCTTCTCCTTGACCTCGACATTCACATCAAGTTTGTTGTCCGCGCTCCCTTTGACGGTGGCGATGTTCGCCTCCTCAAAAAAGCCGGTGTTCATAAGGCTCTGCTTGCTTCTCTTGAGACCGGTGCTGCTGTAGGTCTCACCTTCAACAACCTTCATCTCCCGGCGGATGACCTTGTCCCTTGTCTTTGCGTTCCCAATGACGCTGATCCGGTCGATATAGACCTTCTCCCCCTTCTCGAAGTCAAAGGTGATATCGACGGTCTTCTGCTCGGCATTCACCTTGGAGAGCGGGGTCACGTTCGTGAAGGCATACCCCTTGTCAGCGTATAAATCAGTAAGGGAAAGGACATCGGTCCGCAGCCCCCCCCGGTTGAAAACTTCCCCCTTCTTGAGCTTCAGACCTCGGGCAAGTACCTCCTCAGTCTCAAGGAGATCCCCCTTGAAGGCGATGGCGCCGGTCCTGAACTGTTCCCCCTCGGTGATTCCGATGGTCACCAATAGACCGCTTTTGTCGTCCAGAAGCTTGATCTCGGGCTCTCCCAACTTGACGTTCACGTAGCCATTGTTGAAGTAAAGGTCCGCGATGAGGTTCACATCGTTCTTGAGTACCTCGTCCTTATAGGTGCCCGCGCCGGTGAGCCATGAGAGAAACCACTTTTCCTTGGTTTCCATGGCTCCACGGAGTTTCTTATCGTTGAATGCCTTGTTCCCCTCGAAACGGATGGTCTTGATGAGGACCTTATTACCTTCCGTAACGGAGACCAGCACCCGCACATCATTGTCTGAACGCCGCTCGCTGCGGACGTTAACCTCCGCCAGATAGTATCCCTCGTCGTTGTAAAGCTTCCTGACCTTCTTGGCGCTCTGGGCCAGTTCCTTCTGGGAGAAGATGCTGTTTACTTTCAGTCCAAGGGCCTCACGAACCTTGTCTGTCGTGATTTCCTTGGTGCCGTCGATTCTGACCTCGCGAATGATCGGCTTCTCAGCTACGGCAAATACCAGGACAACGCCGCCGTCAACCTTCTCGGTCTCGGCCAGAACGTCCTGAAACTGCCCCAGTCGGTAGATGGCCCGTACATCAGCATCGACCTTGTCCGCGTAAAGAAGATCGCCCGACTTGAGCTTCACCGCATTCAGAACAGCTGCAGCCTCTGTCCGACGGTTGCCCCTGACCTGTATGTCAACGATTTTCTCCCCTTCCGCCCACGCGCTCTGAACAGAAAGAACCACTGCAGCCAGGATACCGAGTCTCGTTGCCTGTGACCGAATCACTTCCCCCCCGGTAGATCAGAAATATATACACCAACTAAAGGATAGTAAAGTTATTCAGCCAGTATATGCCCGTCCATCAGACGGACTGTCCTCCCCATACGGGAAGCCAGCTTCTCGTTGTGGGTAACGATCACGAGGGTCACCCCCCGTTTGCGGTGGATGCGATCAAGGGTCTCGTGAACCTCGTCGCTTGTTTTCATGTCCAGGTTGCCGGTCGGCTCGTCGGCCAGTAGCAGCCGGGGCGACAGAACCAGCGCCCGCGCGATAGCTACCCGCTGCTGCTCACCGCCCGAGAGTTCTCCCGGCTTATGGGTAAGCCGATGACCAAGGCCCACCTCCGTCAGCAGCTCCCTGGCAGGCTCCATGGCCTCGGAACGCTTCTTGCCCGAGATAAGAGCCGGCATCATGACATTCTCAAGGGCGGTGAACTCAGGCAGAAGGTGGTGAAACTGGAAGACGAAACCGATGGAACGGTTCCGAAAGGAAGCCAGGGCAGCCTCACCCAACCGGAAGACCTCCTCCCCGCTAAAGAGGACTTTGCCTGCCGAAGGGTGGTCGAGGGTACCCATGATATGCAACAGAGTACTCTTGCCTGCCCCCGATGCTCCCACAAGGGCGATGGTCTCTCCTTCAGCGACCCTGAGATCAACCCCTTTGAGCACCTCCACCCGGGCCTCGCCCGAACCGTAGGTTTTGTGGAGGCCGATCACCTCCAGGAGATTACTCATACCGGAGTGCCTCCGCCGGCGGCAGACGGGACGCCTGCCAAGAGGGATACAGGGTAGCCACAAGAGAGATTATCACCGCCGTCACGGAGATCAGAGCGACATCCGACAGAACCACCTTCGAAGGGAAGTGATCCAGATAGTAGACATCTTTGCTAAAGAGCTCGAACCCGGTCAGCTTCTGGATTCCGCCGACGATCGGCTCCAGATTGAACGCCACAAGCAGTCCGCTGGCCACGCCTATGGTCGTGCCCGCAATCCCGATAATGAGCCCCTCCAGCACGAAAATCTTCATGATGCTTCGCCCCGAAGCCCCCATGGACTTGAGTATGGCTATATCCTTCGTCTTCTCCAGAACCA
This sequence comes from Desulfuromonadales bacterium, assembly GCA_003712145.1. Lineage (GTDB taxonomy): Bacteria > Desulfobacterota > Desulfuromonadia > Geobacterales > Geobacteraceae > Geobacter. Next base: position 60,768 of record RHLS01000015.1, read on the forward strand.
CCATGAAAAGGGTCGAGGCGATGCCGAAAGCAGCCACGAGGACGATCAGGGTCAGAATGATGAACATTACCATCTTTTCCGTCTTCAAGGCAAAAAGAATGTTCTTGTTCATCTGCATCCAGTCCCGCGCATGGTAGGGAAAACCCAGGCCCTTGTTGATCCGCTGAACCATCTCGCCGGTCCGGTAGACATCGGCCACCCTGAGCTGGATGCCGGTCACCACGTCACCAAGGGATAGGAACTCCTGGGCTTCGGCGAGCCCCACGTAGGCCAGGGTCGAGTCATACTCGAACATGCCGGTATTGAAGGTACCCACCACCCTGAACTGCTTCATCTTCGGGATCATTCCCAGCGGCGTGATGTTGCCCAGGGGAGAGATAACATTGATGGTGTCGCCGGTGTAGATATTGAGGTTACGGGAAAGCTCCTTGCCGATGATGATGCCGGGCTTCGGAGCTTCCTGCCCCGCCAGGGGGAGTGGAGCGCGGTCAAGGTCCCCCAGTTTCCCCTCAACCAGGGAGCGGTGAAGGTTGGTAACCAGAGGGTCGGTTTTTGTGTCGATGCCCCGGAGAACGACACCGGAAACATTGTTTCCGGTAGAAAGCATCACCTGGCTGTAGATGAAGGGCGTTGCAGCAACAACCCCATTCTCGCGCTTCAGCCTGTCCATGAGAGACGGGTAGTTCTCGATGCCGCCACTGGACTTCAGGACCACAACATGGGCATTGGTGCCGAGGATCTTTTCTTTCAGATCCTCCTCAAAGCCGGTCATGACGGCCAGCACGATGATGAGGGCCATTACACCCAGTGCCACGCCAGCCGTGGAAATAAAGGTGATGATGGAGATGAATGTGGACTTCCGCTTGGCTTTCAGGTAACGGAGGCCGATGAACAGTTCGTAGGACATGTAGTAACCTGGGGCCGGGAATCGACGGGCAGAGACCGTGAATGCGGCTGACTGGGGTTCCTGCCTCCTGATCCGGCTATTTTTCTTTACGGAGTTGTGGGAAGAGGATCACGTCCCGGATCGAGGGAGAATCCGTCAGGAGCATGACCAGACGGTCGATACCGATCCCCTCGCCCGCGGTGGGGGGCATGCCATACTCAAGGGCGCGGATGTAGTCTTCATCCATGTAGTGCGCCTCCTCGTCACCCTTGTCCTTTTGGGCCACTTGAGCCAGGAAACGCTCCTTCTGGTCCACGGGATCGTTCAGCTCAGAAAAGGCGTTGGCCATCTCCCGCCCGACACAGAAGAACTCGAACCGGTCGACGATTTCGGGATCCTTGTCGCTTTTCCGGGAGAGGGGTGATACCTCGGTGGGATAGGCAGTGATGAACGTCGGCTGAAGCAGCTTCGTCTCGGCCACCTCCTCGAATATCTCGGTGATCAGCTTGCCGTAGCCGATGTCGGATGGGAGGTCGAGGCCAATTCCCCGGGCATAGGCATAGGCGAGGTCACGGTCGTCAAGGGACTTGGCGTCGATATCCCCATACTCAAGGATCGCCTCCTTCACCGTAAGCCGCTTCCAGGGGCGCTGGAAACTGACCTCCAGCCCCTGATAGGTGAAGTCGAGGGTTCCGAGGACCTCCTGAGCAACGTGACAGAGGAGTTCCTCAGTGAAATCCATCAGATCCTCGAACGTTGCATAGGCCTGGTAGAATTCCATCATGGTGAATTCGGGGTTGTGGCGGATCGAGATCCCTTCGTTGCGGAAGTTGCGGTTGATCTCAAAGACCCGCTCGAAACCGCCGACCACAAGCCGCTTGAGATAAAGCTCCGGCGCGATCCGGAGAAAGAGCTCCATGTCGAGGGCATTGTGGTGAGTGACGAAAGGACGAGCCGTGGCGCCGCCGGGAATCGGCTGCATCATCGGTGTCTCCACCTCGAGGAAGTCGTGCTTCACCATGAACTCGCGGATCAGGTTGACGATCCGGGAGCGTTTTACGAAAACGTCGCGCACCTCGGGGTTGACGATCAGGTCGACGTAGCGCTGGCGGTAACGGGTCTCGACGTCGGTGAGGCCGTGGAACTTCTCGGGGAGCGGCAGAAGCGACTTGGTGAGGAGCCTGATCTCGGAAGCGTTCAGGGTCAATTCGCCGGTCTTGGTACGGAAGGGTGTGCCGACGGCGCCAACGATGTCACCGATATCGAAGGACTCAAAATTTGCAAAGGCATCGTCGCCGATGGTGTCCTTGCGCACGTAAAGCTGCATCCGCCCCTTGCGGTCCTGGAGCTGGATGAAGGCAGCCTTGCCGAAGGAGCGGCGGGCGATGATCCTGCCGGTAACGGTAAACATCTGGGCATGTTCTTCAATGGTCTCGACACCGCCGTAGGCGGCCGTCAGGTCAGCCGAGGTGTGAAGGGGCCTGAAGTCGTTCGGATAGGGGTTTATACCAGCCTCCCAGAGCGTATCAACCTTGCGGCGTCTCTGGAGCAACAGTTCACTCAACTCTTCCATGTGGCGTGCAATCCCTTTCTCAAAGCCGTTTCCTGCTGATTTCACAAACTGCGAAATTAGCCCAAGAACTCACGCCAAGTCAAGACAAAAACAGGGAGCCGTAAACCGGCTCCCTGTCTGTGTTTATACCGCCTTCACCTATCCCGGTGCAGGCCGCTAGATTCCGGAGACCTGAACCGGGGTCAGGCGGTTCACTGTCGATCCGTCGCCCACCTGACCCTGGCCATTGTAGCCCCAGGACCAGTAGGTGCCATCAACCTTGCGGACAACGATGTGATTTCCGCCCACCGACTCGATTTTTTGCACGGTTCCAATGGGAACCTTGACGGGAGAAAGGCCGTTAACTGTCGATCCGTTACCCAACTGTCCCACAAAATTGTACCCCCAGGCCCAGACGGTATTATCGCTCAAGCGGACAACAGTATGTGCGGAGCCGGCGGCAACCTCGGCCACGGTGCCGGTAAAACCGGTCAACGGAACCTCGAACGCACGCGACCGGTCAATCACTGTCCCGTCTCCCAGCTGACCGAAACCGTTGTACCCCCATGCCCAAAGCTTGTTGTCACTGGTGACAGCCAGAGAGTGGCTTCCGCCAGCGGCAATCATTGTGACACCTGTCAAAGGAGTGCCATCACTTTTCCGCACCTGAACAGGGGTGCTGCTCGTGACCGTCGTTCCGACACCCAGTTGCCCGTTCGCGTTGTTGCCCCACGAATAGACTGAAACGACACCCGCGCCATTGTCGACGATGGCAAGGCTGTGACTCCCTCCGGCAGCGACCGCGGTCGCCGTGCCCACAATGGAATTCAAGGCCGTTGGCGCGAAATGATTTACAGTCGTCGTATCCCCCAACTGACCGGAGCTGTTGTCTCCCCAGGCATAGACCTTGTTCCCGGCAACCGCAAGGGAATGATTACCGCCTGCAGCGACGTCCTGCACGACAGCGCCGACATTTACCTGGCTTGGACTCGGCTTGGTAGACGCAGAAGCGGGGTCAAAACCAGTCTGGCCCAATGCATTGCTGCCCCAGGTCCATACGGCCGCCTCGGTGTTTTTATAGGCAATCGAATGACTCCCACCGATTGCGGTCTTTGTTACCCCCGAGAACGAACTCCCGCCCACCAGAACCTCAACGGGTGTTGCACGATTGGATGTCGTGCCGTCACCAACCTGGCTCAACGCGTTGTTGCCCCAGCCGTATACCTTGTTGTTCTTTATTACTAGGCTATGGGTATAAAACGTTGTCGAAAAGGTCGTCGTAGTCTGCAGTGACGAAGGCAGGTCATCACCGCTGGAGCACGCGGCAACAAGGCCCAGAGACACGATCGTAACGGTCTTGTGCAAACGGTTCTTCATGGTTGGTCTCCACAGTAGTTGGTGGTTGTGATTCATTCATGGCTGCTGAACCACCGGCAGGGCACAGAGAGCTATTCGACCTTATGCCCCACGGACAGCTCTCGGGCCTCGCCGGGAAGGCAACCGTCGAAACGGAACCGGCCCAGATATTCTCCCTGGAGATAGCAAGCTCCCTCGCCTGCCACCAGGCGCTCACCGGACGTGTTCCGAACGGTAAAGCTCACCCCGCCCTGGGGCACCCGAAGGGCTTCTTCCCTCTCCACGTCGATGGTGTAGCGGGCAACCGTCATTAAAGGTTCCGCAACCGAAATCGATTTATCACCCGGCGCCGCTTCAGCCAGACGCAGAGGCACAACCGCCACCGGTATCCGCTCGGAAGCAGGAAGAAGTGCCCGGAGCGTCACCCCAGCTTTCCCGCTTCCGTCCAGCCGGAAATCGTAGAAAGGAGTCCAGCCAGCAGAGTTCGACAGGTAACTGTAAACAGCTTTGCCCTTCCCTGCGAGCCATATTCGGGCGACGCTGCCACCAATCCCACCTTCCTTCTTCAGGGTGGCGAGGCGCGCATCAACCGCCTTGAGCCCTTCCTCCGCCTTCCGCCTCGCCCGGTAGACATCCTCAAGCTGGGTGACGGCAAACTCGGTCCCCTTTTTGATGGTCTCCATGGGCTCCGGGTTGTTCTTGGTCCGACGTGGAGCCTTGCTGCTCTGGGATTTGGCGGCTGCCTTGAAAATATCCTCCCGCACCTCAAGGGCCTTCAACCGATCTTCAAGTCCTCTGCGCCGCTCGGTCAGCTCGCGGGACTCTTTCTCGGCCTTGGGATTTGCCCGGGCCGGTTCAATCTCCACACGCAGGACAGAGGCGCCGTCAAGGGGCTTCACGCGGAACGAGCCGGGTACAAGGCTGCCAGGGAGAGACACTTCACAGTACCCCTTCACGGACGCAGCTTCGCCCTCAATCCGGGCTCCGTCAAGATAGTAGGTGACACTTCTGCCGGCGGCAGCGGCCGGCAAGACGGTTGAAAGAACGACGAGAATTGCGAAAAGAACCCGCATGCGCCCTCCCTGGCGAATCGAATAACATCTACCAACACCTGCTCTAAGCTGCGTCGGAGTGGGATACACGACAAATCACTTGCCTGCGTCAAGAAGCTCCACCTCAAAGATAAGGGTTGCGTTGGGAGGAATGACCCCTCCCGCGCCGGCGGCGCCGTATCCCAACTGGGGAGGGACGATGAGTCGCCGCTTGCCACCGGTCTTCATGGACTTCACCCCCTCGTCCCAACCGGGAATCACCTCTCCGACACCCAGGGTGAAGACGAAGGGTTCGTTCCGGTCCACGGAACTGTCGAACTTGGTGCCGTTTTCGAGCCAGCCGGTGTAATGGACCTTCACCGGCTTGCCGGGGACCGGCGCGTAGCCGGTACCAACGACAAGGTCCACATAGGAAAGCCCCGACGGCGTGGTCATCGCGGCGCCTTGGGCCACGGCCGGCTTCGCAGTGGCCAAGGGCTTTGCCTGTTCCTTGTCGGAGCAGGCGGCAATGGCCACGCCGGCGATAAAAAGGAAAAGGACGAGAAGTTTTTCGACTGATCTCACGTAAGTCTCCGTTCGGTTTGTGTGGTTAGGCAATTGTCTCGACACCGCCAAGGCGCAGGATACACTCCCACTCCTCCCGGGTCACCGACTGCACCGACAGGCGGCTCCGCTTGAGGAGCAGCATCTCGGAAAGCTCCGGGTGCATCTTCATCTCCGCCAGGGTGACCGGCCTGGCAAGGGGCCGCTCATAGCGTACGTCGACCATGTACCAGACGGGGTTTTCGCGGCTGGCCCGGGGGTCGAAGTGATCGCTGGCCGGATCGAGGGCCGACCCGTCGGGGTATCCCTCACGTACCACCCGGGCAATCCCCACCACGGCCGGTTCGGGGATGCTGCTGTGGTAGAAAAGAACCCCGTCGCCGGGCTTTATCTCGTCGCGCAGGAGATTGCGGGCTTGGTAATTCCTCACCCCGTCCCAGTGCTCCGTGCCGTCGGGGCGGTTCTTCAGATCCTCGAAGGAGAAGCAGGAGGGTTCCGACTTGAAGAGCCAGTAGCGACGCGGGCGGGTCATCGGCAAGACCCCGTCACGAGAGCTGGTGAACGAAGAGCCCGCTCCGAAGCTTGGGCTCGAACCAGGTGGACTTGGGGGGCATGATCTTGCCGACATCGGCCAACTGCATCAACTCCTCCATGGACGTCGGATGGAGGGAGAAGGCCACCCGGTACTCGCAGCCGGCCACGAGCCGCTCCAGTTCATCGATCCCCCTGATGCCGCCGACGAAGGAAATCCGCTGGTCGGTGCGGGGGTTGCGGATCGCCAGAATCGGACTCAGGAGGTTATTCTGGAGAATGGAGACATCCAGATGGGAGACCGCGTCCCCTTCGTCGAAGCTCCCCGGCCGGGCAGCAAGCTGATACCACCGCCCTTCCAGGAACATGCCATACTCGTGGCGGTTCGCCGGAACGTACCCCTTTGCCGCAGGGGTGATGGCGAACTTTTCGCCGACCCGGGTCACGAACTCGGCCACGGTGAGGCCGTTCAGATCCCTGACCACCCGGTTGTAGGGCATGATATTCATCTCGCTGTCGGGGAAGATTACTGTCAGGAACCAGTTGTACTCCTCGGCTCCGGTGTGGCCGGCGTTGGCGGCGCGGCGCATCTCCCGCACCCTTCCGGCGGCGGCACTGCGATGGTGGCCGTCGGCCACGTAGAGGGTGGCGATGGCGGCAAACCGGGTGGTGAGTTCGTCGATAATGGACCGTTCGGCAATCACCCAGAGCGTGTGGGAGACTCCGTCGTCGGTGGTGAAATCGTACGTGGGCTCGCCGGCCGCGACTCTGGCCACGATGGCGGTGATTTCCGGGTCGTTGCGGTAGGTGTAGAAGACCGGCTCGTCGTTGGCGTCCAGGTAGTCGATGTGCTTGACTCGATCCTCCTCCTTGTCGGCCCGGGTCAACTCGTGCTTCTTGATGACGCCGCTCTCGTAGTCATCCACCCCGGCGCAGACCACGAGCCCAGTCTGGACGATCCCGCCCATCTTCTGGCGATAGACGTAGTAACAGTCGGCCGGATCCTGGACGAGAGTCCCTTCGGTGATAAAACGCCGCAGGTTCTCGCGACCCTTCTCATAGACCGGCTCGGCGTAGGGGTCGGTCTCCGGCGGCAGGTCGATCTCGGGGCGGGAAACGTGGAGAAAGCTGTACAGGTTCCCTGCCGCCATGGAACTCGCCTCGGCGACGTTCATGACGTCGTAGGGGAGAGCAGCCACCTTTTCTGCCAGGTGTCTTGGCGGGCGCAACGCCCGGAACGGTTTGATCAGTGCCATGGATTACCTCGTTGAAACAGCCAACAGAAATGTAGTTACAGATACCGCCGTCCACCCATGAACTTCTTGGCGAAGTAGCTCTCGTCGAGGGACGAGACTTTGATATCGTCGCCCCGGCGGGGGGCGTGGACGAATTTGCCGTCACCCACGTAGATTCCCACATGGTTGATGCTCTCGCTGGAGGCGCCGAAGAAGACCAGGTCACCGTCCCTCAACTCCTCCCTGCCGACGGAATCCCCCACCCGGAACTGCTCCCGGGAGGTGCGGGGAATGTTGACGCCGCAGAGGTTGTAGACGGCTCGCACAAAGCCGCTGCAGTCCATGCCGTCCACCACGGTATCGCCCCCCCAGCGGTAGGGGATGCCGACGAACCTCTCGGCGGTGCGGGCGGCAATCTGCCCCATGTCCCTGGTGCCCTTCGCAGGCTCCGGCCGTTTCTTCCGGGGCTCCTCCGGGGACCGGCCTAGGGAGGCCTCGGGCTCGCGCTTCACCACGGCTTCGCGCTTGACGAACACGTCCTGGGGGGGAGCGATGAAGAACGCGCCGATGAGGCCGTCGGACACCAGCTTGCGGGCTTCCTTCCGGGCTGCGTCCTTCGAAGGAAAGTCACCGAATCGGACCGCATAGATGCCGCTTTCCTTCTTGAAGTAGAAGGCCTCGATCCCGCGGATCTGAAGCTGGGCCGTCAGCCGCTCGGCGTTCTTCACCTCTGAGAAGGCCCCCACCTGGATGGCGTAGCCGAGCCGGGAGATGCCGGCGTGAGGAGCGGCGCAGCCGATGGCGGTCGTCAGGGAGATGACCACAAAGACCAGCAGATAGATGAGCCGTTTCAGCATTGCTTAATCGTCCGTATCCTTCACATCGCGCCTGACTCCCATCAGGAAGGCGACGATGAACTCCTCAAGGGCGCCGTCCAGGACGGCATCAGGATTGCCGGTTTCGACGCCGGTCCGCAGGTCCTTCACCATCTTGTAGGGATGGAGAACGTAGGAGCGGATCTGGCTTCCCCAGCCGATATCCTTCTTGTCTCCCGCCAGTTCGGCCGCCTGTGCCTCCCGCTCCAGGAGCTCCTTTTCGTAGAGCTTTGCGCGGAGCATCCGCATGGCGGTTGCCTTGTTCATGTGCTGGCTCCGCTCGCACTGGCAGGCGACAACGATGCCGGTGGGGAGGTGGGTGAGCCGGACGGCGGAGTCGGTGGTGTTCACGTGCTGGCCGCCGGCGCCGCTGGAGCGGTAGGTGTCAACCCGCAGGTCCGATTCGACGACCTTGATGTCGATGTCGTCCTCTATCTGGGGAAAGAGGAAGACCGACGCAAAGGACGTGTGCCGCCGGGCGTTGCTGTCGAAGGGGGATATCCGCACCAGCCGGTGGATGCCGGCTTCGGCCTTAAGATAGCCGTAAGAATACTCACCGTCAACGGTAAAGGTCACCGACTTGATCCCCGCTTCGTCGCCGGCCTGGATGTCGGTGATCTCGGTCTTCCATCCCTTGCGCTCGCAGTAACGGAGGTACATTCGCAGGAGCATTTCGGCCCAGTCCTGGGCCTCGGTGCCGCCGGCGCCGGCGTTGATGGAGAAGTAGCAGGGGTTCTTGTCGTGGGGTCCCGCGAGCATCCGCTGGAACTCGGCCCCCTCCACATCCTTCTCAAGCTGGTCGTTGAGTCCCCGGACCTCCTCCAGAACCTCCTCGTCCTCCGCTTCTCCGCCAAGTTCGATCAGGACCCGGATGTCTTCCTGCTGGCGGTTGAGGCGATCCCAGAGGTCGATGATCTTCTCGATCCGCGTCCGCTCCCTCAGGACCTGCTGGGCCCTGTCATTGTCGTCCCAGAAGCCGGGGGCCGCGATCTGGGCCTCCATCTCCTGAATGTCCTCGCGCTTTGCATCTATGTCAAAGAGACCCCCGGAGCTTGGCAATCCGCTCCGCGAAATTTTCAACACGTGCTACTTCTTCTCTGAACATCAACGTGCTCCTTTATGAATGAATATCCCACCGCCACCGGTGGGAGAACGTGAAACCCGATCCTACGCCGCCGTGCGCTTCCTGAGGGCCAGCAGCGCCACCACTCCCCCCCCTGCAAGACAGAGCCAGGCGAAGAGATCGCCAACGCGGTCATAGATGGTCCTCCCCTCACCCAGCCTGACCTCACCGGTGAGTACCGCCTCCTCGAAGAGGTGCGTCATCCCCCGGATGTGCCCCTTGCTGTCGACGATGGAGGTGATGCCGGTATTGGCTGCCCGCACCAGCGGCACGCGATTCTCCACGGCCCGGAAGACCGTCATGGAGAGATGCTGATGGGGGGCGGAGGAGCGGCCGAACCAGGCATCGTTGGTGATGTTGACCAGAAGCCGGCTTCCGGCGTTGACATAGGCCCGCGACAGCTCCGGGAAGATCCCCTCGAAACAGACAAGTATCCCTATCTCCCCCTTGCCGGTACTGAGGGAGGCAATTTTCGCCCCAGGGGAAAAGTCGCCGATACCCGCCACAAGCTTGTTCACGAACGGGAGAAGCCGAGCCATCGGCACATATTCCCCGAAGGGAACGAGGTGGATCTTGTCGGCCCGGCCGATGACCTCGCCCCAGGAAGAGAGCAGGAAGGCACTGTTCAGAAATCGAACATTAGCCCCGTCCTTCTCATAGGCTGGGCTCCCCACGACCGCGCAACTCTTGAGATCACGGGCGAGCGTTTTGATTCGAGCGGCGTACTTCTCCTCATCCTGGAAATAGAACGGCGCCGCGCTCTCTGGCCAGACCAGGAGGTCGGCCGGGCCGGCGGCACAGGCCTTGCGCGACAGACGCTCATAGATAGCCACCGTCGCCTCCTGGAAAGCCGGGTCCCACTTGACGTTCTGGTCGATATTTCCCTGGATGAGCGCCACGGTGAATGGCTCGCCGGTTGTGGGACGGTTCAGGCGGTTAAAGCCGTAGCCCACGGTGGCAATCAGGAGGACGAGAAGAAGGGCCGTGCTCTTCAGCGGGTACGGAGCAGGCTCCCGCGATGCGAAGCCCCGCACGATCCGGTACGCAACCACGTTGGCCAGCGCGATGAGGAAGCTCAGGCCATAGACGCCCGTAATGTCGGCGATCTGGATGAGCGGCAGGATCCGGTACTGGGAATAGCCGAGGCTTGCCCAGGGGAAGCCGGTGAGGATAAAGGAGCGGACATACTCAAGCCCCACCCAGAGAAGCGGAAACGAAATCAGCAGCGAGATTCCCCGCTCCTCGCCCTTGCGAACCAGGTACGCCACCAGCGCCGGATAGAGCGCCAGGTAGGCCACGAGGAACGAGAACACGCAGAGGCTCACGATCCACGGTAGCTTACCGTAGGTGGTGACGACGATATTGATCCAGTAGAGGATGCCGGCATAGGCTACGATCCCCGTGGAGAAGCCGAGACGGAAAGCCCTCTTCGGGTCCCTCTTCCCGCAGGCGAGCAATAGCGGCACGAAGGCAACCCAAGCGAGGGGCGAGATGCCGGGGCTCGGGAATGCGAGGGCCAGGAGCACTCCGGAGAGGGCAGCCATCAGGTAGTCGCGCCGGGGAATGGCGTTGAATTGAGACATACGGAATCTGCGGTAATCCACTACCCTTCTGCCTCCTGGATCTCGCCGCTCTTGCGGGCAATCCGTACTTTCTTGATGGTACGCTCTCCCCCCTCCAGAACAGTCATGCGGAGGGTGTCGCTCTCGATCTCCTCTCCCACCAGCGGAATTCGGCCGGTGAGGTGAAAGATGAGTCCCGCCACCGTATCGAACTTGTCCCGCTCGATCTCGATGCCGAAATGTTCCTCCAGCTCCTCGATGGGGAGCCTGGCATCCACCAGGACCGCGCCCTCGGCCTCCTCCACGAGCCACTCCTCCTCCAGATCGTACTCATCCTGGATGTCCCCCACGATCTGCTCCAGCAGGTCTTCGATGGTGACGAGCCCGGAGGTCCCGCCATATTCATCCATAACGATGGCGATGTGGACACGCTTGCGCTTGAACTCCTGAAGGAGCTCCTCAAGGTTCTTGGTCTCGGGGATGAAGTAGGGGGGCCGCATGATCTTCCTGAGGTTGATGGCCGCATCGCTCATCCCCCAGTACTTGAGCAGATCCTTGGCATAGATGAGACCGACGATGTTATCCATCGTCCCGTCGTAGACCGGTATCCGTGAGTGGCCGCAACTGATGATGGTTTTCAGCACCTGCCCCACGGAGGTGTCCACCGGAACGGAAGCCATGTCGGTGCGCGGCACCATGATCTCCCGGACGACGGTGTCCCGGAGTTCGAATATGGAGCGGATCATCTCGTTCTCTTCGGGATTGATCAGCCCCTCCTCTTCGCTGGCGTCAATGATCTCCTGGATCTCCTCTTCGGTAATCCGCTTCTTGCCCGACAGAAACCTGCCGAACATGTCGATGAGTCCAGAACCTTTCCTGCCTGAGCCTTCGTCCAAGGCCGTTTTTCCTCCTTGTTTCCAAAAATTAGGACACGAGAAACGTACCTATTTGAGCATCCGGAACAGCGTCAGCACGACAAGGGTTATTGCCGTGCCGGTAAGCGCCCCCAGGACGACCTCGCGCATGGTGTGAATGCTGAGCAGCAACCGCGAGTGGCTCACCATGACAGCGAGGCAGATGGTCAGGATCGAGATGAGCGGGTCCTGGGTGTTGATGGAAACGACCGTGGCAATGGAAAAGGCCACCGCGGCGTGGCCGCTCGGCAATCCTCCCTCCAGCGACGTCCCCTTGCCGGAGAGCGACTTGAGGATCACCACCACGATCACCACCGCCAGAAGGGCAACCACCGTCCCCATCTCCGATGGGCTTCCTATCATGCGGAGCGCCTCCTTGTAAATGGGAAATATGTAATGAGACAAAATCAGATAGCCCATGACCGCGGCGCCGATGGCCGCCACGAGCACCCCGCCGGCCGCCACGTCCTTGGCTATCTTGGCGAGGGGGTGGTACTCGGGGGATATCATGTCCACCACCACCTCCACCGCCGTGTTCATGAGCTCGGCAAAGAGGACGAAGGAGACCGATACCGCCAGAAGCGTGAACTCAAGGGCCGACACCCGCAGGAACAGGACGAGAAAGAGAAGAACGAGCGCCGACAGAAAATGCCGGCGCATGTGCTTCTGGGTGCGGGTGGCCCAGAAGATCCCTTCAATGGCGCAGTTGACGGAGTCGATGAAGCGGGTCGGTTTCAATGGGTCACCATTCCGTGGGCGCGGCAAGAGGCAGCCTACACCAAACCTTCCTGTTCCAGGATCGCGAAGACCTCCCGCTCTTTTGCCTCCATCCGCCGGGCCTCTTCCTCGCCGCTCCGTTCATGGTCGTAGCCGGTGATGTGCAGGATGCCATGCAGCAGCAGGAAGCAGAGTCGGGACCAGAAGGAGATTCCCCCCTCCTCCGCTTCCCGTGCCGCCGTATCGGCGGAAATGATCACGTCACCCAGCGTAGCGGGATTGATATCGCCGAACTCACCTTCGGTCATGGCAAAGGAGATGACGTTCGTGGGCCGGTCCTTCCCCAGGTAGTCGCGGTTTATGCGCCGGATGCCCAGATCGCCGGTGACGACCACCGACAGCTCGCTATCGGGATATCCCAAGACGCTTAATATCTTCTCCGCCGTTTTTCTTAGGTTTTTCATCCCGATCGGGTGGCGTCTTTGCCGGTTCGCTATCGCTATTCTCAACGGTTTTCTTTCCTCCAGGCGTTTTGTCCTTCTCCTTGTAGGCAGGCTCCGGATAGTCGATTCGGTGATGGTAGATGCCGGCAAGGATCCGGTTGAAACTTTTGGCGATCTCGTGAAGGTTCTTCAGCGTCAGCTCGCACTCGTCCAACTGACCGTCAATGAAGATGTTGTTGATGATTTTCTGCACCAGCCCCTGGATCCGGTCCGGAGTGGGGTTCACGAGGGTACGGGACGCAGCCTCCACACAGTCTGCCAGCATCACGAGTCCCGCCTCCCGGGACTGGGGCTTGGGACCGGGGTAGCGGAAATCCCGCTCGTCCACTGTCTGCCCTTCACCGGCCTGGCTCTTAGCCTTCTGGTGGAAAAAACTCATGAGGGCGGTGCCGTGGGACTGGCGGATAATGTCGATGATCGGCTTGCCGACGCGGTGTTCCCGGGCCAGCTCCACCCCCTCCTTCACATGGGAGATGAGGATGAGGGCGCTCATATTGGGCGAGAGTTTGTCGTGGCGGTTCTCGCCCCCCCCTGTGTTCTCGATGAAGTACTGGGGCTTGCTGATCTTGCCGATGTCGTGGTAATAGGCCGACACCCGTGCCAGCATCGGGTTGGCGTTGATCGTCTCGGCTGCCGCCTCCACCAGGTTTCCCACCAGCACGCTGTGGTGGTAGGTGCCGGGGGCGCGGACCATGAGCTCCCGCAGGATCGGGGAATTGAGGTTAGAGAGCTCCAGGAGTTTGATATCGGTGGTGTAGTGGAAGACCGTTTCGATTAGAGGAATGATCCCCATCACAACGGCCGAGCAGAGGAGTCCGCCGGCCAGGGCGAAACCGGCACACCAAAGAGTCTGCACCGACAGGAAGCTGTCATTCATGGTCTGAAAAGCAAGCGCCATGGCGAAGTTCACCACGCTCACCTTGAGACCGGCGGTGTAGATACGGCTTCTGTCTTTACAGTGGCGAACACCGTGGGCGCCGACAATCCCCCCCAGCAGCGCGTAGACCACCACGAAGAGGCTGTTGTTGAACATGATGCCGAGAAGGGGCGCTGCAATGGCGGCATAGACCATTGCCACCTCGGAGTTGATGATAATCCGGATCAGCATCGGCCCCACGGCGAAGGGGAAGAGGTAGAAGTAGTCGTGGGTGTCGATGGACGGAAACGGCGTCCCCATGGCCGACGAGACCGTCAAGGCTGTCTTGAGAACGAAGAAAAGGCCAATCGTCAGCAACGCGATCAGGAGGAGATCCTTGTTGGCCGGATTGAACTTGCGGATGTTCTTGCGGGCGAAGCGGTACGGGAAGAAAAAGATCACCAGCACGAGGCCGAAGAGACCGACCCCGACGAAGAGTTTGTTGATGCCGCCGCGGGTGGTGGCGATCATCTCGAGTTTCTGGGCCTGTTCGGCAGTCACCCGCTCCCCTACCCGGACGATCATCTCTCCCTGCTTCACCTGAAGAAGTACCGGCCGGACCTCCTCGCGGGCCCTCAGACGTGCCCGATCGGTCAAATCCCGGCTGAAGGCGAGGTTCGGCCGGATCGACTTCGCCACAAACTCCTTGAGGGTTTGGGCCTCACGGGCGGATATACCCGGGAAAGCCACTTTCATCCCCCTCACCAGATCAGCTGCCTCGGCAGCATCAAGGGGGATGACCGAGTACTCCATCTTGCCCAGCGCCTCGCCCGACTTTGCATCAACCAGAACAACGCCGTGGCCGCTGTCGCCGGTAAATGTCCGTTTGTCGGCAATGATCTTACGCGCATAGATCCGCTCTGCTACGAGCCTTACCTGCTCCAGGAGTCCCGGATCGGCGCCAAGCCGCATGAGGGAGGCAATCTCGGCGGAAGAGAGGGGATATCCGAAGAGTCCCTTCAGTGCCTCGTCGAGAGCCGGTTTCCCCTGAGCGCCCGGATTGCCCGCCGCCTCACTGAGCAGCCCGAGGGCCTGCTCGAACCGCCCCACCAGCTCCCCTGCACCTTCCTGCTGAAAGCTGTAGACATAGGGAACCGCCGCTTCGGCTTCGCGCCTCTTCTTGTCGGTGAGGGGACGGTCTTCCAGCAGATAGTCCTGGGTCGCACGAATGTCGGTGGTGGCGATGTCGCCCGCCTTGAGCCGGACGGCAAGGAACTCCTGGCGAGGAATGATGAACAGGGTGAGGAGAAACGCGGTAAGAATAAGGAGAATACGACGGTTCCTGGCCTCATGCCGCGGACTCGAGAACCGTTCAAGAAACGAGTCGAGAACTCGCCCCAGGGTACGTGACAGGGTTGATCGGGCGTCCTGATCGGTGGTGCCGGTGGTGCCGCTAGGAGTGGGCATGGTGTCCGTTCTGTAGTGTGTTCAATGGCATTGAGACGTCCGTTGATTGACGCATGAGGGAACTTCTCCAATGGATCACTATAGCGTTCTCTTTCCACTTGTGTCAACTGCAACGGAAGCGGTACTTCACAGCACAGCGCGCCGTATACCGCACCATTAAATCTGTTTCCATTTCACCACGGGTCTGCTATATAGTTGCCTGTTTTTACGCATGGTCAGGCGACCTTTTCACATTTTCCGCAAGGGGGCTGGAATGAGCGAAATTACCGATGTCTACGCAAGAGAAATCCTCGATTCACGGGGGAACCCGACGCTTGAGGTTGAGGTGTTCCTCGAGTCCGGGGTCATGGGGCGGGCAGCAGTCCCCTCCGGCGCCTCAACCGGCGAGCGGGAGGCGCTGGAGCTGCGCGACGGCGACAAGTCACGCTACCTGGGCAAAGGGGTTCTCAAGGCTGTGGACAACGTCAACAACATCATCGCCGAGCAGATCATCGGCATGGAAGCCACCGACCAGATCGGGATCGACCAGAGAATGCTTGATCTGGACGGCACCGAGTACAAGAGCAACCTGGGTGCCAACGCCATTCTGGGCGTATCCCTGGCCGTGGCCAAGGCAGCGGCCGAAGAAGTGGGGCTCCCCCTCTACCAGTACCTTGGCGGCACCAACGCCAAGGAACTGCCGCTTCCGATGATGAACATCATCAACGGCGGCGCCCACGCCGACAACAACGTCGATATCCAGGAGTTCATGATCATGCCGGCCGGCGCCAGGAGCTTCGCCGAGGCGCTCCGGATGGGTGCCGAGGTGTTCCATGCCCTGAAGAGCGTCCTGAAAGGCAGGGGGTACAACACCGCCGTCGGCGACGAAGGGGGCTTCGCGCCCAACCTCAAGTCCAACGAGGAAGCACTTGAAGTGATCATGGAGGCCATCGAAAAAGCCGGCTACAAGCCCGGTTCCGACATTCTCCTAGCCCTTGACGTGGCATCCTCCGAACTCTTCAAGGACGGCACCTACACCCTGGAGAACGAAGCCAAGCCGCAAAAGACCGCCGACGAGCTGATCGAATTCTACGAGAACCTGGTGAACAAGTACCCGATCATCTCCATCGAGGACGGCATGGCGGAGAATGACTGGGACGGCTGGAAGAAGCTCACCGATCGGCTCGGCAAGCGGATCCAGATCGTGGGAGACGACCTGTTCGTCACCAATCCCAAGATCCTGAAGGAAGGGATCGCCAAAGGGATCGCCAACTCGATCCTGATCAAGCTGAACCAGATCGGCACCCTGACCGAAACCCTCGACGCCATCGAAATGGCCAAACGGGCCGGCTACACCACTGTCATCTCCCACCGCTCCGGCGAGACCGAGGACACCACCCTGGCCGACCTTTCCGTGGCCGTCAACGCCGGCCAGATCAAGACCGGCTCTCTCTGCCGCACCGACCGGGTCTGCAAGTACAACCAGCTGCTGCGGATCGAGGACGAACTGGACGCCACCGCCCTCTTCCGCGGCAAAGAGGTGTTCTACAACCTCCGCTAGTAACGACAGCCGACAGCTCGAAGCACGAAAGGCGGGAGAAATCCCGCCTTTCTTCATGGAACCGCAGACCGGAAAGCGCTTCTTCAAGAGCCGCCCGCAACGATGCCGATGCTGCCCAGTACCGCCGCAAAAGCGCCGGTGCCGAGGGGTTTGAGGAGATAGGAGGCTGCTCCCAGCTCGATGCACAGGGAGATATCGTTGTCATGGTCAGAGGAGGAGAGGACCACAACAGGTACAGCGCGTGTCCTCTCCCGGGAGCGCATCTCCCGCAGCACGTCGGCCCCGCCCACCCTTGGCAGCTTGAGATCGAGAAGAACCAGAGCCGGCAGCGCCGCCCCCGTTTCCCCCGCCAGGTAGCTGAGCGCCTCAACACCATCCCGTGCCACGTCGATTTTCGCCAATCCCAGAATTTTTCTCAATACCCGAAGCGTCAGAAACTCTTCATCGGGATTGTCCTCCACAAGGAGGACCGTCATATCGTCCATCATAATATTCTCCTGCAAAGATACCCCGGTTCATAGGTACGACGACATACCATGCTCACATGATCCTCAAAGGGTCCGGCGTGAGGGAAAAGGTCACCGTCGCTCCCCTTCCCTCCTCGCTCTCAAGGCTTATATCGCCGGCGTGGCGGTCTATAATTTTTTTGACGATGGCCAGACCGATACCGGTTCCCGGGAACTTCTCGGGACCATGGAGTCGCTCGAACGGTTGAAAGAGTTTGGCGGCATACTTCATATCAAAACCCGAACCGTTATCGCGGATGAAGTACATCTGACGTGCCGCAACCGGACCCGACCCGAATTCAATACGTGCGTCGGTGCGTCCGCCCGTGAATTTCCAGGCGTTACCGATGAGATTCTCGATCGCGATGGAGACCAGCCGCGGGTCACCGTAGGCGTGGACCCCGGGCTCCACCACCACCCTTACCTGCCGCTCCGGCTCGGCAAGGTGCAACGTGTCCACAACTCGGGCCACGAGCCCGCTCAGGTCGAACCGCTCCCTCCGGATCTCGCTGCGGGAGGCCTGGGAAAGGCTCATCATCGCCTTGATGATCTGATCCATTTGGACACAGGTGGCACTCATGCGTTCCAGATAGAACCGGCCCGTGTCATCGAGCTTGTCATCGTAATCTTCCTTCAGTGCCTGGCTCAGCCCCTCGATTCTCGCCAACGGAGAACGGAGATCGTGGGAGACAGAGTAGTTGAACGACTTGAGCTCCCGATTGGCTTCCTCCAGTGCCGCCGTCCTTTCAAGAACCCGGTTTTCCAACTCCGTATTGAGGGCGCGAATCTCCTCCTCCGCCCGATTGCGCTCGGTCTCTCGCCGCTCCAATGCATCGACCATGTGATTGAAAGCCACCGCAACGCGACCCACCTCGTCGTTGGTTTCCACCGGCACCCTGGTGAACCCGCCCTCCTCCACGTCATGCACCCCTTCAGTCAATCGGTCGAGGGGGCGTATTATCTGACGCACGATCAGGTATGAGACGAAGCCGCTCGCCAGGAGACAGAGGGCCAGAAGCCCCACACTCCTGACGATAAGCGACTTGAACTTCCGTCCGGAAACCTCCTTGTCGATGACGACCCGGGCAAAGCCGATGGTGCGTGTTCCCTGATCCTGCCGAGTCTTCCCGAAATACAGGTCATCCTCCGAGAAGCGCCCCGCCTCGAGGGCAATGGGCGCCCAGAACTCCACCGACCCCGGATGTTCGAACCGGACCTGGGTCGGAGCCGATGCCAGGGACCTGAACCTCTCTGCCGGCGGTGCGGGAACTGATGACGACGACCGCCCCCCCTCCGGTTCCTCGACGAGAACCCTCCCATCCCGGGTATACACTGCCACCGCAAGCACGCCTTCGTACTGGGCAATCCCCTCCAGGGCGCCACGCAGCATACTCGGGTTTTCGGCAAAGACTCCCACCCGTGCGTTGTAGGCCAGGTTTCTCGCCAGGTAGGCCCCCTCGCGCATGAGGGACTCCCGCAGGCTCGTCCTCTGGTCGCTGAGGTAGAACCCTCCGAAGGAAAGGATGATAAGAACAATCAGCACCCCAAAGGCAACGAAGAGTCGCGCCCCGAAACTTTCCCTGACATGCCTGAACAGGCCGGAGAATCCCATGGCTCCCCTCATTGGTGAATGACCACATCGGCTTCGCTCAGGCGATTGACCACAATGCCGAGCTGCCGGGCCACCTTGGTATTAAGGTTGATTTTCACGCGACGCGGCTCCAACGGCGGAACGTTCCGGGGTGCAGTTCCCGCCAGGACTCGCTCGGCCAGCTCGGCAGCCTGCCTGCCGATGTCGACCGGATCGATGCCGATAGACAGGAGCGCCCCGTTCTTCAGGTACTGGTCGGAAAAGGCGGCGAAGGAGACACGGCTTTCCACAGCCACCAGCGGCAGATACTCCAGGGTCTGGGGAGTCACGACGGTCGGGTCGGGGAGGAGCCAGAAGAGCTGGACTGCCCCCTTCAGACCATCGATGAGTCCGGGCACCTCGCGGGGCCGGCGGACCTCCCGCGTAACGATCTCCAGATCGAGGGTTTCCGCCGCCCTGACGGCCCGCCGCGCGAGGGCGCCGGTCTTCGTTGGGTCGTAGAGAAGGCCAACCTTGCGCAGGCGCGGCAGGACCTGCTTCATGAAAGCCAACTGCCGCTCCGGAGGAATATTCATGCCAACGCCGGAAACATTTGCGGTTTCGGCAATCTTTGTCTCAGGATTCAGGACCATCGTGTACAGGATCGGTACATCCTTGATCCGCATGACCTCCCGCAACGCATCCACACCGATGGCCAGGATCAGCCGCGACCGGTAGCCCTTCAGCGTCCGCGTCACATCCTCCCCGTCCAGATCGCTGAGCGCAACCTGGTCGCACTTCCGCCCCACGGCGCTCCGGAAGCCGTCGGCCACCGCGTCGTACGCCTTCACCCGCATGCTCTGGACAATAAGGATGTCCGCCGCCTGGACCGGGAGGGCCAGGAAGAGCAGGAGGATGGTATAGATGAGTCGGGTTGCTGTCACGTTAACGCTTTATCGAGCCTAGAATTTGAACCGAATGCCGCCTTCGAACCAGCGGCCGGGGTTTGGTGCAAAACCAAAAGCATACTGAGAACTGTTTGTCAGGTTATGAGCTGAAAAAATCAATTCAAGATCGCTGTTGCTAGCTATCCGAATTTTCTTCGTTAAAGTTAAATCCAAGATAAAGGACGAGTACTTACTTATGTAGAACGAGTCCATATTCCACCAGATATATCGTCCAAGCAGGACAGCACTAAAGGAGTCTGTGTCATCATAGATAAGAGCTGTATTTATGGTATATCGAGGTATATTGCGTGCTGCTTCTCCGGTATCTTTGTTCTTGGCATCAATAAATACATATCCAGCCTGAAGAGATGTATTCAAGATTGGCAAAGTTTTGAATTCCGCCTCCACTCCCTGCTTGCGAAGCTTACCGACATTAACGTCAAAAATTTCTTTTTTGCCCTCGCTACGGAAGCATGACGCCTTAAGGCTCAAATATTTGAGTTGAGATGTTTCAAATCCAGCCTGCAAATAGTAAACTTCCGAGAGACCGAGAGATTCACGGTAGAGCACCGGAAGGCTGAATCCTCTGCCGCCGATTACCCTCAGAAGTGTTCGGTCAGTAATCTTCCAAGTAATGCCTAGACTCGTGCTGTAGTCCCCCCCAAAGACATTTGTGCGGTCATATCTAACACTGGGAGACAACGAGAAATCCCCAAGAATTATCGTATCACTCAGAAACAGCCCTAGCTTCTTAATTCTCCTGTTCAACATGGTCATTGGAGAATTGCCTGCAAAAACGCCATCCTCTGAATTATCGAAATAACCGTTGTCAAACTCGGAACCAAAGGTAATTTTATTCATATCAGTGCTATGGTTAAGCAGCAAAGTACCGCCAGCATTGAACTCTCTAAGCCGCGTCCGACTATAAACATTATTCGTGTCTATTTCTCTAACTACCAAAGACCCATGTATCAATTTTGAATATATATTGTAACTCAAACTTATATTATCGCTTATGTTATAATTTCCGTATAAAGATGACAGAAAATATCTTCCAGAACCTTCATCTTTGATATTAAAATCTTTAAAAAATACACTCTTTCTTTTGTACGATGAGTAGCCTAGGTTTAATGCTGTTTCTCCTAATAAACTACTGTTCAGCACAACTTTTCCAAAGGTATTTCCCAACTCAGCATTGTTATTGGTTACAAATCCATCAGTTCTTAAGCCTGAAACTGTCATATAGTAACCAAGGTTTTCCAGACTTCCGGTCAACTCAACGCGGGCATCGCTTGTTGCACGAGACCCCGCTGATGCCGAGATGGTTCCGCCGATTGCTCGTTCCTTCACGGGAGACTTGGTTATGATATTGATTACTCCGCCAGTGGCAGACCCCCAGATTGATGAACTGACCCCCTTGATGATTTCTATCCGGTCGATACTCTGTACCGGGATAAAGCTGGTATCCACCCCTCCGTCTGTAACTCCGTTAAGAGACACGCCATCGAGGATATATCTCACATGAAGGAACTCAGACCCGTAAACAAAGATCATAGAAGCATTCCCAGGGCCGCCGTAAGTTAACACCTGCACACCGGCCACATGCACAAGGACTTCATCAAGCGTATGCGCATTCATCCGCTCGATCTGCTCGGCGGTTATAACGGTGATGTTTTCAGCAACCTGGGAAATGGGCTTGGGTGTGCGGGTGACGGTGACGACCCGGTCCTGTTCGTCGAAGAACATCTCGAGGGTCTTGCGCTCTTCATCGGAGATGGCGCGGGCATGCGGGACGAACATCGCCGTCAGAACCAGCACAACGAAGAAAACACGGAGTATTTGGAGGGTGAGCCTATGCATTGATAGAGGAGCTGATGACCTGGCACCGCATAATGCGGTTTCTGATTCGGTGGTTCCGGTGCGTGGCAGCGCGACCAGTTCGAGATAACCGCCTTCAATCACTTCTAAACCGCGTATCCATTTGGCTTACAAAAGAGACACTTGTAGCGTAACACCCTATAAAACCGCAGAAATTTATCAGAAACCCATACGAAAGTCCATGCATTTTTCTCCGCAGCGGCAGCAGTATGAGATGAAGATTGTGGTAAACTTGAGTAGTTTCTGACCTCGTCAACGGAGAGATGCATGCGCTATTCCCCCCTGCTCACCGACCTCTATCAGCTCACCATGCTCGCCGGTTACCTGGAAGAAGGTATGGCCGAGGAACCGGCGGTTTTCGACCTCTTTTTCCGCACCAATCCCTTCCAGGGGGGCTACGCGGTCTTCGCCGGCCTGGAAACGGCCCTCGATTTTCTCGAAAACCTCCGGTTCGCCGAGGATGAGCTTGAATACCTACAGGGCTTGCGCATCTTCCGCCCCTCCTTCATCGATTTTCTCCGCACGTTCCGGTTCCGGGGAAAGGTAACTGCCATGCCCGAGGGGACCGTGGTCTTTGCCAACGAGCCTCTGGTGACCGTGGAGGCCCCCCTGGCCCAGGCCCAGATCGTGGAAACGGCTCTCCTTACCATCCTCAATTTCCAGACTTTGGTCGCCACCAAGGCGGCCCGGATCGTCTATGCGGCAGCGGGTGGAACAGTGCTCGAATTCGGCCTCAGGCGCTCCCAGGGCCCCGACGGCGGGGTGAGCGCGTCCCGCGCCGCTTATGTGGGAGGGGTCCGGAGCACGAGCAACGTGTTGGCCGGCAAGCTCTTCGGCATTCCGGTGAAGGGGACCCACGCCCACAGCTGGATCATGGCCTTCCCCGACGAACTCACCGCCTTCCGCGCCTACGCCGAGGTTTTTCCCGACAGCTCGATTCTCCTGGTGGATACCTACGATACACTGAAAAGCGGCATTCCGAACGCCATCACGGTGGCGCGGGAGCTGCGTGACCGGGGCCATGAGCTTGTGGGAGTGAGGATCGATTCGGGGGATCTGGCCTACCTTTCCCGCGAGACGCGACGTATGTTCGACGAGGCCGGCTATCCCGACGTTAAGATCGTCGCTTCCAATGAACTGGATGAGCATGTGATCGAGTCGATGCGAAGCGAGGGGGGGTGCGTCGACATCTACGGCGTCGGCACCAGGCTTGCCACCGGCGCCGGCGAGGGAGGTGGCGCGCTGGGGGGAGTCTACAAGCTGGTGCGGATCGACAGCCAGCCCAAGCTGAAAGTGACAAGCGACATTGCCAAGGCAACCCTCCCCGACCGCAAGCGTGTCCTGCGTGCCGTATCTCCCGACGGCTCCTTCATCCAGGATGTGATCTGCCTGATCGACGAGGAAATCAGGCCGGGGGATACGGTCTTTGACCCGGCAAACCCGATCCAGCACATTGACATCCCGGGCGAAGCCCGACTGGAGGACCTTCGCACGGTGGTTATGGAAGATGGAAGGCGGACGTCGACCCTCC
>RHLS01000107.1 GCA_003712145.1 Desulfuromonadales bacterium
CCGCCCCCCCGCCCGCGTAACGACACGGGGCGCCGCCATCAGCGACCGGGGCTTGCGTCGTGTGCCCAACCCGGCCGACCTCGTTGCCCTGGAAGAGGCTCTCCGGCTCAAGGACAGCCTCGGCGCCACCGTGACGGCGCTGACAATGGGTCCCGAGCGTCTCGACGACACCCTCCGCCTCGCCTTCTCCCTTGGAGCGGACCGAGGAGTACGGTTCTGGGACCATGGCCTGGAGGGGAGCGATGCCGTCGCCGATGCCCGCATCCTGTCCCGAATCGTGTCCATTATCTCCCCTACCCTTGTCTTCACCGGCAACCGGCTGGCTGACCGGGGTGACGACCCGGTGCCGGCTCTGGCCGCCGCCACGACGGGCCTCCCCTGTATCACCGCGGCCGTTGCGCTCACCTTGAGGCAGGGTGGAGTCGAGGCCCTGCGCAAGGGGGACCGGGGTGCCCGGCAAAAAGCCCATGCCCCCTTCCCCTGCGCCGTGCTCTTCGACGAGGGGCAGACGCCCCGCTATCCTTCCATCGAGGCAATCACCAGGTCCCTCGCCGCGCCCATCGAGGAGTGGGAACTCTCGGACCTGGGTCTCCCCTTCTGGGAGGTCGGGGCCACCGGCGCCTATCTCACGACGGCGGAGTTCGGCGCGCCACGCCCGGACCCGGTGCGGCTCGTGACCCCGGACCCGTCGCTCCCCGCATTCGAGCGGATACTATCCCTCCTGTCGGGCGGCATCAAGGCCCGCGAAGGGAAAACTCATCTTCTCTCGGCTGGTGAAACAGCCACGGAGCTCTTGCGCATATTCCGCGAAGAGGGAATCGCACCGGAGGCAGCGTCATGATCTATCGCCTGTCGCGGCATGTGGAACTGGTGGAACGGGGGAGCGAAAACTTCCTCGTAACGAAGACTCCCCTCTGTGTCCTGCGCCTGAACCGTTCCCTGGCGGAACTCGTCAGACGCGGGATGGAGGGTCCGCTGACCGCCGCGACCGCCGCCGAGGGCGACATCCTTGAGCACCTGGCGGCAAAGGGCTTCATGGAAAGGCTCCGGAATATACCGGAACAACTGTCGGCGCTTCCCACCGTCAGTGTGGTCATCCCGGTCAAAGATCGCGCGGAGGAGCTCAAGCGCTGCCTTGGTTCCCTCTCCTGCCTCACCTATCCCCGGGAGAAGCTCCAGATCATCGTGGTGGACGACGGCAGTAGCGACGACTCCGCGGAGGTGGCACGGCAGGCTGGCGCCCGGGTGGTCTCGTCGGGGG
>RHLS01000076.1 GCA_003712145.1 Desulfuromonadales bacterium
GTGGGGGTGGACGGCGTGGGAGAGCGCTACGGCGGCATCTGGTTCGTGGATACGGTCAAGCACCGGTTCAGCACCGAGGGGTACCGCCAGAGCTTCAACCTTCTGCGCAACGCCTACGGCGACAACCTGGGAAGCGGGGCCGGCGGCGTGCTGGCCGGCGTGTTGGGGGGATAGATGGACGACCTGCTCCTGGAACTGGCACGGCAGTACCGCAACCGCTACTACGGCAAGTACCGGGGTTTCGTGACCGACAACAACGACCCGGAGCAGCGGGGGCGGCTCCGCCTCTCGGTCCCGTCGGTCCTGGGGGAGGCCCAGACTGGCTGGGCGCTTCCGAGTCTTCCCTTCGGCGGCCTGGCCGATCAGGGGCTCTTCGTGGTTCCCGAGGTGGATGCCCAGGTCTGGGTGGAGTTCGAGGCGGGAAACGTGAACCTCCCCATCTGGACCGGCACCTTCTGGCAGGCGAGCGGCGATCCGCCGTCGGAGGCGGCCAAGTCTCCCCCTACGACCCGGGTGCTGAAGACCCCGTCGGGCCACATCCTCCAGTTCGACGACGAGTCGGGGAAGGAGAAGTTCCGCCTCGCTCACCCGGCCGGGACCGAGATGACCGTGGACGAGAAGGGGACGGTCATCGTGGCCGACGCCAAGGGGAACACCCTGACCCTCGACGCCGACGCCGGCCAGATAGTGGTGGAGGACAGCAACGGCAACACCATCACCATGTCGTCCAGCGGCACCACTATCGAGGACTCCAACGGCAACAAGGTGGAGATGGCCGCCTCGGGGATCACCGTCAAGGGGCAGCAGGTGGTGGTGGATGCGCAGACGGTGATGCTGGCGGGGCAGGGGGGCGAGCCGATCATCAAGGGGCAGAGCTTCCTCACCCTTTTTGCCACCCACGTTCACCCGAGCGCCATGGGTCCCACCGGCCCGCCGATCCCCCAGGGGGAGATGAGCACGCTCTCCATGAAGGTGATGACGGGATAACGGACGCCCGAGCTGTTGGCGCAGGAGGCTGGCCATGTCTCAACATATCAATCAACTGGTGTGGCAAGGGTGGCGGGCCATCGCCTCGCTGGCGGCTGAATCCCCCGTTCCCGCCCTGACCGCGGCGTCACAAGAACTGCATGCGTTACTCGGAGCGCCAGGGCGTGGAGGTCCGATCGTCGCATTCATCGCAACACGAGGCGAAAAGGCAGCATCACCTGAACTGGTAAAGGCGATGGATCGTCTCGCGACTGAGGCAGAGAAGCTTCCCCCCACGTATGATCAGGCGGCATTCCAATGTCTCAGCGACTACAAAAAGGCCAAGGAGGAGGGGATGCATCCCTTCCTCGCTGGCTTTGCCCTGGCAATCTGCCTCACCGAGCGGGTCTTCAAGATTGAGTTGGGCTGATCATCACCGGCGAGAGCCTGTTCCTGAGGAGCACCCATGAACCGCCTCACCGATCCACCCTATATGGCATTTCCGCTCCGCATCGGCGACCACGGGGCCGCCACGGCCGACCGCCGGTCCCACGTGCGGCAGCAGATCGAGCAGGTCCTCTTTACGAACCCCGGCGAGCGGGTCTTCCGCCCCGACTTCGGGGCCGGGCTCAAGCAGCTGGTCTTCGAGCCCAACTCCTCGGTCCTCTGGGAGATCACCCGCAAGCGGATCTCCTCGTCCCTGGCCGAGGCCCTCCGGGGGGAGGTGGATCCCAAGAGCCTGGAGGTGGATGTTCGAGGGGAAGGGGAGAAGCTCCTCATAACCGTTTCCTACGCCCTGGCCGCCATCGGCCACGGTGAGCGGCACGAATTCCTGGTGTGAGACCATGGCCGAGAACCCTACAAGCACACTGACCTTCGAAGGACGCTGCCCCGACTGCGCCGAGCGGCGGGTGGAGCTTCCCCAGCCCCTTCCCGAGCCGGGAGACGACTTCGACTGGCTCGCCCGGGACTACGACAGCTTCCGCCGCCTCATGCTCGAAGAGTTGGCGGGGCGCTTCCCCGAGCGGACCCGCTGGACCGCCGGCGACCTGGAGGTGGTCCTCGTGGAGGCCCTGGCCGCGGTCCTCGACCAGCTCTCGGACATGGCCGACCGGGTGGCCACGGAGGCATACCTGGAGACGGCGCGGCGCCCCGAATCGGTGCGGCGGCTCCTCTCCCTCATCGGCTATGACGCCGCCACCGCCGCCGGCCTTGAGGACGACCCCCCCGCCACCCCCGACGGCAAGAGCCGCCACCAGAAGCTGGATGAGCTCTGGCGCCGCAATCCCCACCTCATGGATCCGGCCCGCCTCGAAGGGCCCCGGGCCATCCATACCCAGCGGCGGATGGTTACCGTGGCCGACTACGCCGACCGGCTCACCGACCACCCCCTGGTCCTTCGGGCCAGCGGCTGGAGCGCCTGGACCGGCTCGTGGCCCACGGTCCGGGTGGCCACGGTCCTCTGGAACGACCATTCCCTGGACGAGGAAGGGCTTCCCTATCCCGACGACCTGCGGGAGCGGGTCGAGGCATTCCACCAGGAGCACCGGCTCTGGGAGCCGGTCTGGGAGCCGGAGCCCCCCACCATCCGGACCATCCTCCGCCCCTACCTGGAGGCCTGGCGCATGGCCGGCCAGGAGGTGGTGCTGGAGGATGCCGTCCCCGTGGGGATCAAGATGTTCATCTCCATCCGGGTGCGGGAGAACTACTTCCAGTCCGAGGTCCGCAACGCCGTCCACCAGGCCCTCGGCACCGGGCCGGGGGGCTTCTTCGAGCCGGGACGCCTCGGCTTTGGCGAAGACCTCTACGCCAGCGACGTCTTCCAGACCCTCATGTCCCTGGACGGAGTCGAGAACGTCTGTCTCAACCGCTTCAAACGGTTCGGCGACCAGTTCCCGGACCAGACCGACACGGGGCGCATCCCGCTCCAGGGGCTCGAAATCGCCATCTGCGACAACGACCCCCGCCGCCCCGAGCGGGGCTACATCAACCTCACCCTGACCGGAGGGCGCCGAGGATGAGCACCGGAACCGACCTCACCCGCTGGAACCGCGCCGGACTTCGCCGCTTCAGGTACGTGGACGGCAACGCCGTCACCTTCCTGGAACTGCTCCGGGAGGAGCTTGCTGACCGCTTCCCCACCTGGCAGGAGGTGACAAACCTTCCCGTCACCGAGACGGAAAGTGAGCGCCAGGAGCGGATGCTGGAACAGTACCACTCCCCGCGCCGGGACTGGGGCTGGGAGATCGCCCGGGTTCTGGCCCGTTCCTCCTCCGTCCTGACCGAGCACCTGGACGCCTACGCCAACGAAGGGTTCCTGGGGACCGCCACCCAGTGGGACACGGTGCGGCGGCTCGTGGAGATGATCGACTATCACCCGGCCCCCCCCGCCTCGGCCTCCACCCGGCTCGTCATCGATGCCAAGGAGGCGGGGTCCCTCCCCAAGGGGTTCGCCGTGAAGCATACCCCCGCCGACGGCGGTGCCCCGGTGGTCTTCGAGACCCTGGAGGAGCTGAAGGTGGACCCGCTCCTCAACGGCCTCCGTCCCGCCGAATACGACAAAAACCAGGAAATCCTCGGCGGCGACCTCCTTCTCCTGGAAGGGGAGGTGGAGGACCTCAAGACCGGCGAGCCCCTGGTCCTGGAGGACGAGCAGAGCGGCATCCTCCGGGCCTATCTCATCGTGGGGACCCGGATTGTGGAGGGAAACACCGAGGTGCGAGTCACCCCCCGGCTCTCCCAGCGGCTCCGGAAGGGGTACACCCTCATCCACGCCAAGCCCGCCGAGGGGCTTGCCCCCATCGGTCCCGCTGCAAAGGGAGCAGAGCTGGAGCGGGTCCTGCGCCTCACCGAAGAGCCGGAGGGGCTCCTCCCCGGCATGGTGATCTACATCGGCGACGGGGCGAAGGAGCTCTACCGCCGGGTCGTCTCGGTGACGGGGAAGCGGCTCGTCCTCGACACCGACGGGGGACCCCTGCGCCTCGACACGGCCCGGGTAGACTATCCGGTCACCATCACGGTGAGCACCCAGGAGGAGCGCCCCGTCAACAATCCCGACGTCGTCATCTATGCCCTCAGGGTCGCCGGTGACTGGTCACGGCTCGCCAACCGGCGGGTCGCCCAGGAGACCGTCGATGCCAACAACCAGAAGCATCTCCCCTTCTACACCGTGGTTGCGGCCCGCTACCATCCGGCCGACAGCGACCATCCCCGTCGCGGGTACACGATTCTGACCGTCTCGTGGATAAAGAAAAGTCATCCCTTCCCCCTGGACAATCCCCAGACCCTCCTGGTGCCGCCGGCCGGGACCGGCCCGTGGCGGACCGACACCTACCTGGAGAAGGAGGATGGGCATCTGCCGGACGCCATCGTCACTGCCAAGCCCAAGAAGACCACGGCCGGCGACCTGGCGGTGGTGGTCATGGGGCAGCAGGCCTCCTGGGCCCGGCTCGCCTCGGTGAGCGTGGACCTGGACAGGGAGGAGGCGACCCTCACGGCGGAAGATGGCTGGGATGACCGGGGGGGCGGAGACTTCTTCCTCACGGAGACAAAGGTCTACGCCCACTTCAAGGAGGAGCTCCGGACCGTGGCGTGGCAGGAGAACCGCCAGCCCGTGACCGGAAGCCGCATCCCCCTCTCCTCGGTGCCGTCGGCCCTTGAGAAGGGGCGCGTCCTCATGGTGGAGCGGACCGACGACGCCACGGCCGCCTTTTTCACCACCGTGGCGAAGATCGAGGGGACCACCCTAGTTCTGGCCCGTGACCTGCCGTCGGGATTCACCCGGGGGAACACCCTCATTGCCGGCAACGTGGTTCTCTCCGGCCACGGCGAGAGCAAGGGGGAGAAGGTCCTGGGGAGCGGCGACGCCACCCGGGCGAACCAGTCCTTCGTCTTCGCCGAGGCGGGGGTCTCCTTCGTAGCCGACCCGACCCAGCCCGCCGGGGTGCGGGCCGCCATCGACCTGTCGGTGGCCGGACGGGTCTGGGAGCAGGTGGGGAGCTTCGCCTCCTCGGGACCCACCGACCACCACTATACGGTCCGGATGACCGAGGCGGGGTACCTCCTGATCGCTTTCGGCGACGGGGTGCGGGGCCGTCGCCTCCCCACCGGCGTCAACAACGTGCGCCTCACCTTCCGCTCGGGAACGGGGCTTGCCGGGAACCTCCCGGCCGGAAGCCCCTTCAAGCCCTCCAGGCCCCACCGCCTGGTGGACAAGGTGCGCCAGCCCCTGGCCGCCACCGGCGGCAACGACCGGGAAGGGGTGGAGTCCCTGCGGGAGAACGCCCCGGCAACCCTCCTCACCCTGGAGCGGGCCGTCTCCCTGGACGATTTCGCCTGGCTGGCCATGTCCCAGAGCAGCGTCTGGCAGGCCCGGGCCTTTTCCCGCCCCACGGGGCTCGGCCGCAACGACAAGGTGGAGGTGGTGGTGGTTCCTGCCGGGGGCGGGGCGCTGGGAACCCTCGCCGCGACCCTCTCCGCATTCCTCGTGGCCAACGCCGTGCCGGAAGTGGAGGTAACGGTCCTCCCCTACGAGTCCGGTACCTTCGCCCTGGAGGTGCTCCTGAGCGTGGATACCGCCGCCTACAACCCCGATGTGGTGACCGCCGCCGTGAAGAGCGCCCTCCAGGACGCCTTCTCCCTCCAGAAGCGGAAGCTGGGGCAGGCCCTCTTCCTGAGCGAGGTCTACCAGGTGGTCGAGGGGGTGACCGGCGTGGAGCACTCCGTTTCGGTCATCAACGGCGACCCCGGGGTGCGGCGGGTGGCTGCCGGCGAACGGGAGGTCCTCACCCTGGGGCAACTGGTGGTGACCGTCGAGGGTGGGGGAGCCGCCGCACCCCGGGGTCGCCGTTGATGACCGAAACGGAGTGCTCCACGCCGGT
>RHLS01000016.1 GCA_003712145.1 Desulfuromonadales bacterium
ACTCAAGATGGCTGCGTGACTCTTATCTTGTGTCCAAGGTACCGGGCGCGCTACACCCGCAACCAATAAAACCAAGGACTTGCACAGCGTGCAAGTCCTTTTTTTGTGCCTTGTACCCTGTGCCTTTTTGCCGATCGCCTGACGACTGGCGCCGGAGGGAACACAGGTTTGCACCCCCGCACATGGACTTGCAGGAGGTGCATCATGGCAAGTCTCAAAAAGCGCGGAAAACCTATTACGCACAGTACTACGTCGGCGGCAGGCAGAAGCGGGTCAATCTCGAAACCACATCGCTTCAGATCGCGAAGGAGAAGCTGCGCCAACTCGATGCAAAATCCGGAGTAGACTGGACACCCATTCCGATTTGAACTGGACACCGATTCCGTAAAAGATTGGACAGTCATTCCGATTTTGAGTGGACACCGATTCCGGTTTTATCTGGACACTTTTTCGTGATTTCCGGAATCGGTGTCCAATCTTTTCCGGGCTAATATTTTTGAGGTGTCCTGTCAACAGTAGACACTCCCATCTCAAGCGACAGCCGTTTGCTTGGTGAAATTCTGGGCGAACACGGCCGGCGCAATATAGCCGAGGCACGAATGGCGCCGTTGTCGGTTGTAGAAGATCTCGATGTACTCTCGGACAGAGGCTTCGGC
This sequence comes from Desulfuromonadales bacterium, assembly GCA_003712145.1. Taxonomy (GTDB): domain Bacteria; phylum Desulfobacterota; class Desulfuromonadia; order Geobacterales; family Geobacteraceae; genus Geobacter. Next base: position 657 of record RHLS01000016.1, read on the forward strand.
CTCAGCCCTGGTCGCGTAACGGCAGTGATGGATCAGTTCGTTTTTGAGGCTTCTCCAGAAGCTCTCCATTGGCGCGTTGTCATAGCAGTTTCCCTTGCGTGACATGGAAGCCCTCATCCCGAACTGCTCAAGAAGCTTATGGTAGTCGTGGGAACAGTACTGGCTGCCACGATCCGAATGGTGGATCAGCCCAGCCGCCGGCCGTTTCTGTTGTACCGCTCGGAATAGCGCCCGGCCAGTCAGTTCCTGTGTCTATTGATCAAGAAAATGGCAAGATATGGTGTGGCCTGACTGGATTGCAGCTACTTATCATAAGTCCGACAGGCTCCTGGACCGCACGTAGTGGAAGCCAATCCCGAACGCGCCAAAGGTTCGTATGTCCCGGGAACACTGTTGCTGTCTCACCATCCCCAACCAGAGCCGTTACAAGTGCCTGTCCTGATACTTCACGATGCCGGAATGTGCTGCCGGATAATTTCTCGCAGTGCTTTGAAATCTATAGGCTTCGAGACGACATCAGTCATCCCTCCCGCGAGGAAACGCTCCTTATCTTCCCACATCGCATGGGCGGTGAGTGCCACTATGGGAATGTTGCGATTCTGATTCTCTTCGGGAAGCTGTCTGATGGCCTGGGTAGCCGACAGACCATCCATTTCGGGCATCGAAATATCCATGAGAATCACGTCGAAATGTTCCCGCTCGACTAGTGAGAGGGCCTGGAGTCCGTTTTCGACGGTCGCAGGGGCGTGTCCGGCATTGCTGAGCATCACCTTAAGCAACTCGCGACTTACCGGATCATCCTCCGCGACAAGAATCTTCAGCCCGCTCCCAACGGGCGGCTTCTTATTGGTGAGGAGCAACTCTCTCTGCTCAATATGTCCCTCTTCCTTCTTTAAACCGAAATGAATAGTAAAGTGGAACACGGCACCCCGTTCGGGTTCACTTTCCAGCCAGATCCGCCCCCCCATCATCTCGAGGAGTTGCTTGCAGATGGCCAGGCCGAGTCCTGTTCCGCCGAACTTGCGTGTAATGGAAGGATCCGCTTGGGTGAATGGCTCGAATACGTACTGAGCCATCGACGGATCAAGGCCAATACCGGTATCTGAAAGAACGAAGTGGAGCAGCGCTTGCCCTTCCTCGGCCGGTTCGGAGGTAACCTTGAGCGATACGATGCCGTTATCGGTGAATTTGATAGCATTGGAAAGCAGATTGGAAAGAACTTGCTTCAGGCGCAACGGATCACCGATCAGGAGATTCGGCAACGGTTCCTCCTGTAAGCGTTCGAATCTCAACCCCTTGGCGAGCAGTCGGGGCATATTAACCCGAAGCACCTCGTCAATCACCTCAGCGAGAATGAATGGCTCATGAATGATCGAAACTTTGCCCGCCTCGATCTTGGAGAAATCGAGGATATCGTCAATGATGGCAAGAAGGTTCCCCCCTGACATCTGCAAAATTTTGAGGTATTCGCGCTGCTTTTCGGTGAGGGAAGTCATTTCAAGCAGTTCCACGGCGCCAAAGATGCCGTTGATCGGAGTTCGGATCTCATGGCTCATATTGGCAAGAAAGAGGCTTTTTGCGGTGTTCGCCTTGTCAGCTGCTTCCTTGGCCAACTGCAACTCCTGGGTTCGCTCTTCCACCCGCACTTCGAGATCCTGGTTGAGTACGATGATTGCTTCCTCTGCGTTCTTGAGCTTAGTGATATCGGTAAACGTGAGGACAACCCCGTCGACGGTACCTGCTTCATTTCTGAAGGGGAGGAGACGTTTCAAAAACCATTGACCGTCAGGTGTGGAAACCTCTTTTTCGGTGCGCTCTCCCGTTATCAGGACACGCTTGACATTGGCCAGCATAACTTCCTGGTTGGCAAGGTGGTAAGCGATATGGTCGATAGGGCGACCGATATCCTGGGGAATGAGTTTAAATATCCGTTCAATGGAGTGGTTGAACTTGCGGATACGCAGGTCCCGGTCCAGAAAAACTATTCCAACATCGATACTTGAGAGGAGATTGTCGTGGTCCCGATTCAATTGCAGGAGTTCCTTGTTCTTAAGCTCAAACTCCGAATTGACGGTATACAACTCCTCGTTCACCGAGTGAAGCTCTTCGTTGGTACTTTGCAGTTCCTCATTGGAAGCGAGGAGTTCCTCATTGGTCGCTTGTAGCTCCTCGTTGGATGTCTGCAACTCCTCTATGGTAGTACTGAGGCTCTCCTTGGTTGCTTGCAGTTCCTGCTCAAGATCTACGATACGCTGGTGAATATGCTCAGAAGCCAACTCAGTGGGGCGAGTGCCTTCCTCCTCGGCGCGGCTTGCCCGATCGGGCGAAACCGCTGAAGCCGCCGATTCACTGAACGAGATGAAAAAGTGGGTCAACCCTCCCTTTTTCTCCTGAAGTGCCCGAACGATAAGGTCGCGTCGTTGCTGGCTCTCGCCGTTGGGGATGGCAATGTTCTTCATTGTTACGTCAGACTGGGTCTTGGCTGCACGATGCAGGGCAGTCCCAAGAGGAATCTTGAGGGAATCGTCGATCAGCGCAAGGGCATCGTTTTCGAAACGCCCTTCCGGTCTCTTGAGGAATTTCGAGGTGTCTCCGAAGTAATGGAGAATCTGCCGCTGGTCATTGATTAAAACTCCAGGCGGCATAAATTTGTCGAGCAGACTGTCATAATCATGAAGCAACTGACGGTCGATGCTGACCGATGGTCGTGCCGCCTGGTTTACAAAACTCGGCAGGGGAAAGTTCTGCGTTATCTTATCCAGTTTAATTTCGGTAGCATACTTGAGGTCACGTATCTTGCGGAAGAGCTTCGATGGACTGTCGACGGTTTCGAATTCTCCCGCCATTTTTCCGAGACCCTCGCTGCTCCCAAGAAACAGAAAGCCATTCGTCCGTAGCGCAAAATGAAAAAGGGAGAGTACTTTATCCTGGGTTGCAGGTTCAATGTAGATAAGGAGATTTCGGCAGCAGACCAGGTCCATCCGGGTAAAAGGGGGGTCGCTTATCAGGTTGTGAGGCGAGAATACTATCATCTTTCGCAATACCGGACTCACCTGATAACGGTCGCCATCCTCATGGAAAAACTGGATAAGACGCCTCTTTGAGACGTTTCTGAGGCGCTGTCCCTCGTAAATTCCGCGTGACGCCATTTCCAGGGAGGAGCGGTGGACATCAGTGGCAAAGATCGTTATTTTACCCCTGAAATTGTACTCTTCGGACTTTTCGGCGAAGAGTATCGCAAGTGAATACGCCTCCTCGCCCGTGGCGCACCCAGCCGACCAGACCCTTATCTCGTCTTCCTGTTTTCTTTCCCTGAAGAGTTCGGGAAGTATGGTCTCCTCGATGTTCCTGAACGCCTTCGGATCACGAAAAAATTCCGTCACTCCGATAAGCAGATCGCGGTAGAGGGCGTCAAGCTCCTCTGGCGACCCGGCTAGAATCGCGGCATAGCCATTCGCATCTTCGGCGTGGCAATACTCCATGCGTCTCTGGATTCGACGGCCTATGGTCGGTGGCTTGTACTTGGAAAAATCGATGCCGTACTGGCTGCGAAGCAGGGCGAAAATCTGCTGAAATTCACCGTGGTATTCATTTGTCAGGTATTCGCCGATTGCATTGAGTCTCTGCTCCACCGGCGTCTGTGCATACCGCATGATTGCCGCCGGCATTTCTTCGGGATCGAGCATCAGGTCGCAGCAACCGGTGGCAATTGCGCTTCGGGGCATGCCATCGAACTGAGCAGAGTCCATGGTCTGGACAAGGACCAGCCCTCTGGCGTTATGGACATCCACTACCCCACGGGAGCCGTCGGTGCCGGTTCCCGACAAGATGGCGGCAATGGCCCGATCCTTTGCTTCCAGGGCGAGTGAACGGAGAAAAACGTCGATGGGGAGGTCATGGTGTTGCCCCTGCACGAGGTCAGTGAGGTACAGCTTCCCACTTGAGACAGTCATGTGCGTTTTTGATGGAATCAGGTATATGGAGTTCCCCTCGAGGGCGATCCCGTTGGTTACGCGGTGGATTGCCATGCTCGTGTGGCGCGCCAGGAGGTCATCCATCAGACTCTTGAAATCCGGGGAAAGGTGCTGAATGACCACGAACGCCATGCCGCTGTCGGTGGGCATGTTGTCGAAGAATTTTTCTAAAGCCGCAAGCCCGCCGGCGGATGCGCCGATGCCAATGATGAAGGACGGTTCTGCGACAGTGTGTCGAGATTTGCTTTTATTGGCGTTCCCCACGTAAATTCTCCTAACGGTGCCTGGAAGTGGTATTCGTAATTCAACGTTGTCACTCTACGGTAGAGGTAATCCGCTCCGATTTTCCCTGTCGTCAAAGGGAAACCCGGAACGCTTCGTTTGGTTGCTGCTCGAGCAATAGCAGCATTCTTCCGTCACCCGTGTGAAATTCAAAACAAAAGCCGCCGGCACCAGGTATGTGACACAGCGGCTATCGCAGCCTTATTTCCAGCCGGGCGGAACAAACTTGCCTCAGCTGGAAACAATCTAGTAACAAAACAATATAAGGGTAAAAGGTGAGATGTCAAGAAGCTCCATAACCTGTTGATAAGCAGGCGTTAACCTCAGAGTCCCCCTGCTGCTTGGGAGTGGTCATTACAAGATTAACCCACGACTGGGCGAATATAATCCTGCGCCTGCGGTCTAATCATCAATTACCATTGTGCCATGGCTCATCTCAATGAATCTGCCGTAATAAGTCATAAGTCTCCCGTTCCAGGAGTAATCACATAACAAAAAAAACAAGGGGTTACCTGTTAAGGCTAACCCCTTGTTTGATGTTATGTGTGGATCGGGCACGAAGCCAGCCGCCACTCAGACGTGGTAGCAGGTTGGGGTCCTGGAGGTGCAAGTCCTGGACGGCCCTCAGGGTATATTCAGCATCCGGGAATTAAGCTGCGACGCTTTCGGCAAATTTCGTCGCCAGTCGTTTCCGGTAGTCGACGATATCCTTGCGGAGAGAGGCAAGGTTGGCCATCTTCTCATCAATCGTGTTGACATGCTCGTCGAGGATTTCCAGCAGGCGTGGGATCATCCGCTCGGTTTCCTTGGCTTCGCCATAGGCAACATAGAGGTCCTGCATCTCCTTTATGGTCAGGCCAAGCTCCTTCAGTTTCATGATGAACTTGATCCGCCGCACGAAGTAGGGGGTGTAGCCTCTTGCCGCTCCTTCGGCCCGCTGGACGGACTCGATGATTCCCACCTCCTCCCAGTAGCGAAGCGTTCTGGTGGTAAGCCCAAGAGATGTAGCCAGGTCGCCAATCGGGGTTATTGATTCGTCGTTCGTTTCGTTGGTCACGTTGTTTACCTTTACGTTAATTTTTAATAAGTCTAATGCAGGCCAGCGGTGATGTCAATCTGTTTGCTCTGTATATATGCTGACCGAGCGGGTGGTTAATGTCGGCTACGGTCACGTCTTGAAACAAAATACAAAAAACGTTTTATTTTAGCTTGACATGAACGTAAACGAGATGTATCTTCTGGAAAAAAGAGGGTTGGTGTTCAGATTTAGTCGCTACAAATCCTTAAATGCTGGAAACACAGGTTTTAGTGCTATTCCAGCCATTGATTAGCTTTTACGTAATATACCGGCTTGGTAGGTTGAATTAGGTCCTAAAGCGGCATGATAATGTTTTGTATGAAGTTGATAAGGTGACACTGTTTTGCAATGCTGCTATGGGGGTGCCGAGGTGTCTTGTCGGCAGGCAGGACCGCATCCGGTAGGGATTTTGGTTGGGAGGGGCGACCACGTGCAACCAGATATTTTCAGCAGGGCCACGATGACTCAGCAGTTCAATGGCTGGTGGCTATTAAGCAGATAATCCGCTGGGATTGGGCATCCACAGCATTGTCAAAGGCACGGTTTGACCACCAAAGGAGGTGCGATATGGCGGCAAAGTCTTACAACTGGAGCGAAATCGCAAAACACCCCAAGTACGTGCAACTCAAGAGCAAGAAGAGAAAGTTTCTCTTCGGCTGGTGGATCGCCTCGTCGATCTACTACTTCCTGCTGCCGGTCCTCTCCGGCTATGTTCCCGACCTCTTCAAGATCAAGGTCGTCGGCGTCATCAACTTCGGCTATCTGTTTATTTTGTCACAGTTCGTTGTGGCGTTCTTCGTGGCCATCTACTACACCAAGGTGGCGAACAGCGAATTCGATCGTCTGACCGATGACCTGGTCAGGGAAATACAATAAAGGGGGGGCCCATGTTTACCAAGACTTTGTTAGCAATCATGCTTACCCTGCTTCTGACGTCGGTCGGGTTCGCCGCCGAGCCGACCAAGCCGGCGCCACTGGCAGCCCCGGCCGCAACGGCGCCGGCCCCGGCGGTCGCGCCAACCCAGGCGGCCATGCCGAGCCAGGGAGCGGCCACTGACGCTGTCAAGCAGGCTGCCCCGGCCGCTCCGGCCGCTCCGGCCAAGGTCAAACCGAACCGGGGCATCACCATCTCCATGTTCATGGTGATCATTGCCGTGACCCTTGGCGTCGTCATCTGGGCGGCGAAACGGACCACCTCGGCGGCCGACTTCTATGCGGCCGGCGGCGGCATAACCGGTCTGCAGAACGGCTGGGCCATCGCCGGCGACTACATGTCGGCGGCATCGTTCCTCGGCATGTCTGGTCTGATCTCCCTCTACGGAATCGATGGTTTCATGTACGCGGTCGGTCCCATGTTCTCGTTCATCGCCATTCTGCTTGTGGTGGCCGAGCCCTGCCGCAACGCGGGCAAGTACACCCTTGGCGACATCCTCTCCTTCCGTGCTTCGCCCAAGCCGGTCCGGGCCGTGGCGGCCCTCTCCACGGTAACGGTTTCGCTGTTCTACCTCATCGCCCAGATGGTCGGCGCCGGCAAGCTGATGCAGGTGCTGCTCGATATCCCCTACCGGTTTTCCGTCATCGGCGTCGGTGTGCTGATGGTTGGTTACGTGGTGTTCGGCGGCATGAAGGCCACCACCTGGGTGCAGATCATCAAGGCTGGCCTGTTGATGACTGGCACGGTGCTGCTGGCCTTTCTGGTCATGGCCAAGGCGGGGATGAACCCGATTGGCTTCTTTACCGACATCGTCAACAACCAGCTCATCCAGGACCATGTGCGGCTCAACGTGCTCAAGGAGGCCGTGGCCAAGCCCGGCTTCGATTACGGCCAGCGGTTCATGGAGCCGGGTCTGTTCCTGAAGAACCCTCTCGACCAGATATCGTTGGGAATTGCCTGGGCACTGGGCGCCGCCGGTCTGCCCCACATCCTGATGCGCTTCTTTACGGTGCCCAACGCCAAGGAGGCGCGCAAGTCCATTGTCATCGCCCTGTTCATCAACTCCTCCTTCTTCTTCCTGATCAACCTGATCGGGTTCGGCGCCGCCCTCTACCTGACTCCCCAGCTGATCAGCTCGGTGGATAAGGGTGGCAACATGGCGACCCTGCTGCTGGCCCAGAAACTGGGCGGCGGGGCCGGTTCCATCGGCGGCGATGTGTTCCTTGCCTTCATCTGCGCCGTCGCCTTCGCCACCATCCTGGCAGTCGTGTCAGGCCTGGTGCTGGCGGCATCCGCTGCCATCGCCCATGATGTCTACGTCAACATCATCAAGAACGGCAAGGCAGACCAGCAGGAGCAGGTCAGGGTCGCCCGCATCACCTCGCTGTTCGTCGGCATCGCGGCCATCGTCATGGGGCTGGCGGCAGAGAAGGAAAACGTCGTCGCCCTCGTGGCCCTGGCCTTTGCCGTGGCAGCATCCGGCAACTTCCCGGCTGTCATGCTCTCTCTCTTCTGGCGGCGGTTCAACACGGCCGGTGTCGTGTCCGCCCTTGTGGTTGGTACCTTATCGGCACTGTCGCTGGTGGTGATCTCGCCGGTCATGACCTATCCGCAGAAGATTGCCGATGATGCCAAGAAGATCGTCACAACCCTCGAGAAGAAGCAGGCCGAAGGTGCCGTGCTGGCCGAGAAGGACCTGAAGGCCCTGGAAAAGGCACGCGCAGACTTCCAGAAGAACGACGGCGGGACCTCCATGGTCGGCCTGAAGGCGCCGATCTTCCCGCTCAAGAACCCCGGAATCGTCTCGGCGCCGCTGGGACTGCTCGCCGCCATCGCCGGCACGCTGATCTTCCGCAACCGGCGCTCCGAGGAGATGTTCGACGAGGTCGAGGTTCGGCAGATTACGGGGCTTGGCATCGCCAAAGCATCTGACCATTGATCTGTCATGCTGAAACGGAGCCCCCGTGCACTGGCATGGGGGCTTTCTTGAAATGCTTGTTGCAGTGAACGTAAACGTAAGCCATCGCAAGGAGGTTCGGGATGGGTGATGTCGATCTGCGGAGATATTCGGTTCCCTCGACGATGGCCGGCGACGAGGGGATCCGGTTGCTGGACCAACTCAGCAAGGAAGAGCTGATAAGAATCATCATCGACGACGCCAAGAACTGGCTGGCACACGACGGTCTCTGGTTTCAGGCGGTGGAGAAGCGCTACGGCATCGAGGTGGCCATTGATGCCGATACTGAGGCCTGGCGGTATTTCACGGTCATTGAAGCGACGCGGATCATGGAACGTCTGGGGCTCGCTCCCGGCGGCGGCATCCCGGCCCTGGTGGAGTGTCTCAATCACCGCTTGTATGCCCGTCTCAACCTGCAGGATGTGATCGAGCAAAGCGACAGCAGGGTGGTCTTCCGCATGCTCGACTGCCGGGTTCAGTCGGCCCGCCGGCGCAAGGGGTTGCCCGACTTCCCCTGCAAGGTGGTAGGGCTCGTCGAATATGCCGAATTTGCCAGGACAGTTGACCCACGGATTGCCACCCGCTGTCTTGCCTGCCCGCCGGATGCGCATCCGGATGCGTTTTGGTGCGCCTGGGAGTTTGCTGTTGATGGGTAACGTAGGGGCGGCCCTGTGTGGCCGCCCTGATGGAATCGGCAGAAAAGACGGGCAACCACATGGGGTTGCCCCTACGAACCAAAAAATCGGAGAACAGCCATGCATACCGCGTCCCCGGAAGTCTACAAGACCACCCATAAGGTCCGCTTCGTCACCGCCACCAGCCTGTTCGACGGCCATGATGCCTCCACCAACATCATCCGGCGCATCCTGCAGGCCTCGGGTGCTGAGGTGATCCACCTTGGGCACAACCGCTCAGTGGACGAGATAGTCACTGCGGCCATCCAGGAGGACGCCCAGGGAATTGCGGTCTCCTGCTACCAGGGGGGGCACCTGGAGTTCTTCAAGTACATCAAGGACCTGCTGCGGGAGCGGGGCGCGGAACAGGTCAGGATCTTCGGCGGAGGAGGCGGGGTCATTATCCCGGACGAGATCAGGGAGTTGGAGGCGTATGGCATCGCCAAGATCTTCTCGCCCGAGGATGGCCGGCGCCTGGGGCTGCAGGGGATGATCAACCTGATGTTGAAGGAGTGCGATTTTGCGCCCCAGCGCCACATTGAGGAGGAGCTGGCCAAGCTGAAGCACCAGGACATCCGGGCGGTCAACACCCTGATCACCCTGGCCGAGCAGGCGGTCCACGACCATACCACCGGCTACGGAGCGCTGCGGGAGACGATCCGGGCCATGACCCGCGAGGTGCCGGTGGTGGGCATCACCGGTACCGGCGGGGCCGGCAAGAGTTCCCTGACCGATGAGTTGGTGCGCCGCTTCCTGCGGGATTTTCCCGACAAGAGCGTCGCCATCCTGGCGGTCGACCCGAGCCGCCAGCGAACCGGTGGAGCGCTCCTTGGCGACCGGATCAGGATGAACGCCATCAATACCAGCAAGGTTTACATGCGGTCGCTGGCCACCCGCGACTCCCACTCCGAACTGTCGGCGGCCATCAAGGATGCCATCGACGTGGTCAAGGCGTCCGGTTTCGACCTCGTGTTCGTCGAGACCAGCGGTATTGGCCAGGGGGATGCCCGGGTGGTGGATATCGCCGATGTCTCGCTCTATGTGATGACCTGCGAGTTCGGCGCGCCGACCCAGCTGGAGAAGATCGACATGCTCGACTTCGCCGACCTGGTGGCGCTGAACAAGTTCGAGCGCAAGGGGGCCGAGGACGCCCTGCGCAACGTGCGCAAGCAGTATCGCCGCAACCGCAACCTGTTCGAAGTGGCCGACGAGGAGCTGCCGGTGTTCGGCACCATTGCCGCCCAGTTCAACGATCCCGGCACCAATGTGCTCTATCGCGCCCTGATCGACACCCTGAACACCAAGAAGGGGCTGGGGCTCCAGTCGCAGCTGGCGATCACTGAGAAGGAAAGCCTGAAGCAGTACATCATCCCGCCGGACCGGATCCACTACCTGGGGGAGATCGTCCAGGCGGTGCGCGGCTACCGCAAGCGGGTCATGGAGCAGGTGGGGGTGGCGCGGCGGCTGTTCCAGCTGACCGGCGCCAGGGAGTTGGTTGGCTCGGCAGAGACAACCGCGGAACTCGACCTGCAGATCGCCCTGCATGAGGCCAAGCTCCACGAGGAGCCGAGGAAGATCCTGGCCGACTGGCCCTGCTTCAAGGAGACCTATCGCCAGGACCAATTGGTGACCAGGGTGCGCGACAAGGAGATCCGCAGCGACCTGTATACCACCACCCTGTCCGGCACCCGCATCCCCAAGGTCTGCCTGCCCGATTTTGCCGACTGGGGCGAGATCCTGCGCTGGACCATGCTGGAGAATGCTCCAGGCCTGTTTCCGTTCACCGCCGGGGTGTTCCCGTTCAAACGGGCCGAGGAGGATCCCAAGCGCCAGTTCGCCGGCGAGGGGACGCCGGAGCGGACTAACCGCCGCTTCCATTACCTGTGCAAGGACGACGACGCCAAGCGGCTCTCCACCGCTTTTGACAGCGTCACCCTGTACGGCGAGGATCCGGACACCCCGCCCGACGTCTACGGCAAGGTGGGGGAGAGCGGCGTCTCCATCTGCACGGTGGACGACATGAAGAAGCTCTATGCCGGCTTCGACCTGTGCGCGCCAAACACCAGCGTCTCCATCACCATCAACGGCCCGGCGCCCATGATGCTGGCCTTCTTTTTCAATGCCGCCATCGAGCAGCAGGTGGAGCAGTTCCGGGAAAGGAACGGGCGGGCGCCGTCCGACGCCGAGTATGCCGAGATCCGCAGCTGCACCCTGCAGACCGTGCGGGGTACGGTGCAGGCCGACATACTCAAGGAGGACCAGGGGCAGAATACCTGCATCTTCTCCACCGAGTTCGCCCTGCGGATGATGGGGGACATCCAGCAGTATTTCATCGAGCAGAAGGTGCGCAACTACTACTCGGTCTCCATCAGCGGCTACCACATCGCCGAGGCAGGCGCCAACCCCATCTCCCAGCTGGCCTTCACCCTGTCCAACGGCTTCACCTACGTGGAGTACTACCTCTCCCGCGGCATGCATATCGACGACTTTGCGCCGAACCTTTCCTACTTCTTCTCCAATGGCCTGGACCCCGAATACACCGTCATCGGCCGGGTGGCACGGCGCATCTGGGCGGTGGTGATGCGGGAGAAATACGGCGCCAACGAGCGGAGCCAGAAGCTCAAGTACCACATCCAGACCTCAGGTCGCTCGCTGCATGCCCAGGAGATGGACTTCAACGACATCCGCACCACCCTGCAGGCGCTGATGGCCATCTACGACAACTGCAACTCCCTCCACACCAACGCCTATGACGAGGCGGTGACGACGCCGACCGAAGAGTCGGTGCGCCGCGCCATGGCGATCCAGATGATCATCACCCGGGAGTTCGGGCTGGCCAGGAACGAGAACCCGTGCCAAGGCTCCTTCATCATCGAGGAACTGACCAACCTGGTGGAAGAGGCGGTCCTCTGCGAATTCGAGCGGATCGACCAGCGGGGCGGGGTGCTGGGCGCCATGGAGACCCAGTACCAGCGATCCAAAATCCAGGACGAGTCCATGCTCTACGAGCACAAGAAGCACAGCGGCGACCTCCCGATCATCGGCGTCAACTGCTTCCTCAATCCCCGGGCCGGGGAGGAGGGGTACCAGGTGCCGGGAGAACTGGCGCGGGCTACGCGGGAGGAAAAGGAACAGCAGATCGCCAACCTGCGCGCCTTTCAGGAGCGAAACAGGGAGTACGCGCCGTCTGCACTCAGGCGGCTGCAGGAGGTGGCGATCGCCGGCGGCAACATCTTTGCCGAACTGATGGAGACGGTGAAATATGCCTCACTGGGGCAGATCAGTCATGCCCTGTATGAAGTGGGGGGCAAGTACAGACGGAATATGTGATCGGCAACCATAGGGGCAATTCATGAATTGCCCCTCTATCTGGCGCTTCTGCTTTACGAATGAGCTTGCTGGGGTACACTAGATATGTCCATATCTCATTAAGCTCAGGAGTCGTGTCATGACCACACCGCAGGAAACCTCGCTGTACCGCACCTTGCCCTTGGGGAGCGACCCAACCCTTCGACGCCGGTACATGGTGATCGACGAGGATATCCCCGGCAATTTCCGCTTCGGACTGTTGCTGGAAGAGCTGGACATCCTGGCGGAGCAGACGGCACTGGCGTACGTCAGGCAGTTTTACCCCGAGGCCAGGGTAGTGACGGCCGCCATCGACAATATCATGGTGCGCCATGTGGTCGATGTCACCCGCGACATCGTCTTCCATGCCCGCATCAACCATGTCGGCCGATCATCGCTGGAGATCGGCATCCGGGTGGAGCACGCCGGCGAACCGGTCACCCACATCGCTTCCTGCTACTTCACCATGGTGGCCAGGGGCGGGGAGAGCGCCGGCGAGAGCATTCCGTTGCCCCCCCTTGATTATCAGACCGACCAGGAGCAGCAGCGTGCCGCCAAGGCACTTGCCGGCCGGGACGAATATCGCCAGCGGCAGGCATCCCTGCTGGAGCCCCCCAGCCGTGAAGAATACGAGATGCTGGACCGGCTGCACCGGGCCCAGGAGGAGCCGGGTTTCGCCGGCCTTGCCGCCGGCCGGCTGGTTGCCGACGCCTGGGAGCGGATGTATCCCGAACAGGAATATGTGCCGCAGCGGATTTTCGGCGGCTACCTGATCCGCAGGGCCTATGAACTCTCGGGCATCTGCTCCGAGCTGGTGGCGCCGGACCGGTCAATCATTGCGGCGGTCAACCGGATCAACTTCTTCCACCCGGTCAGGATGGGGGACAAGCTGCACTTCACCAGCAGGGTGGTGTACACCAGCGAGAGTTTCGTCTGTGTCGAGGCAAGCATCGAGCGGGTCAGCCGCGACCGGGCCGCCAAGGCCCTGTCCAACTCCTGCCTCTTCACCTTTGTCAATGTCGATCGGGAGCTGAACCACCGCCCGGTCCCGCCGATCTATCCGGCGACCTACCGCGAGGATGCGCGCTATCTAGAGGCGTACCGGAGCTACCGGTCGCTGTCCGGGCACTACCGGATGATCTGAAACCGCTACCGCAAGGAGTTGGCCGAGATTGCCTATTTTAAGAAATGGGGGAACCACTGATGCTGACGAAAATGGAATCGGAACAGCGGATCATCCGCCTGCAGCATGAACTGCGCGCCAAGGAGATCGATGGAGCGCTCATTATCTATCCCATCGATGTCTACTACTTCAGTGGCACCCGCCAGAACGCCACTCTCTGGGTGCCGGCCGACGGCAACCCGTTGCTCCTGGTGCGCAAGAGCTACGTCCGGGCCGTCAAGGAAAGCCTGATTGAGGATACCCGACCGTTTCCAGCCAGCAAGGACTTTGCGGCCCTGTTCAGCGAGACGGTGAAGAAGGTCGGCATGACCTTCGACATCGTTCCGGTGCAGCAGTACAACTACTACGCCAAACTGCTGCCGGGGCGGGAGTTCGTCGACATCTCCGGCGCCAACCGCGAAATCCGCTCGGTCAAGTCGTCCTGGGAGCTGGAGCAGTTGCGCCAGAGCGGCGCCAGGCTCTGTAGCATCTTCAAGCAGGTGCCCGAGTTCCTCAAGGTCGGCATGCGAGAGCTGGATCTGGCCGCCGCGTTCGAGAGTCGGCTGCGCCAGGCGGGCAACGAAGGGTACGTGCGGATGCGGGCCTTTAACCAGGAACTGTTCATGGGTCTGGCGGTCTCGGCCTCAGCCGGCCAGCCCGGGTTCTTCGACGGTGCGGTCACTGGCCGGGGGCTCTCCAGTGCTTCGCCGCACGGCGCCTCGCTGGACCTGATCCAGCCGAACGTACCGGTTTTACTCGATTACACTGGGGTCCTCAATGGCTATATCGTCGATATGACCCGAATCTTTGTCATCGGTACCCTGGGCGACGAGTTGCGGCACGCCTTTGCCACGGCCCTGGCCATCCAGCAGTACCTGGTGGAGAACTTGAAGCCGGGGGCCATCTGCGAAGAGCTGTTCCTCAGGTCGCTGGAAATGGCGGAGCAGGCCGGGTTGGGGAAGAACTACATGGGGGCGCCCGGTGAGAACGCCAAGTTCGTCGGGCATGGAGTCGGTCTGGAACTGGACGAGTACCCGGTCCTGGCTCAGGGGTTCAAGGTGCCGCTCCAGGCAGGGCAGACCATCGCCATAGAACCCAAATTCGTCATCCCCGGCCAGGGGGTGGTCGGCATCGAAAACACCTATGCCGTAGCCGCAGAAGGGGGCATCAAGTTGACGGACCTGAACGACGAGATTGTCTATATTTAGCGATTTCTGCCATGATTATGAGATGGGCAGCCGACGGGCTGCCCTTTTTTTTTGCCAGATGACCCGTGAGCCAGGCCGGGATTCCTTACCGGCAATTCCAGGTCGAGCTCTTTACGTAAACAACAACGGTTGCTGGTGTACTTGTCGAGAGCATCGTGGTCTGCAGTAAAAGTCTGGTGGGGGGCAGATGCCTTTGTTGCAGAGTATTGCAGTAAGGTATTTAGAAACATATAAAGACGTTTTAAATGTGGTTGACATGAACGTAAACGTAGTCTATGCTAGTCACATCCTAGCAGACACGGAGGGGCGAGCGATGAGTGAAATATTTGTGGTGGAGGCGTTACGAACCCCGTTTGGTTCATTCAGCGGCATGCTGGCCGACGTGGAGGCGCCGAAGCTGGCGGCGACGGTCATGAAGGGGCTGTTGGACAAGACCGGGCTCGCCCCCGAGGCGGTGGATGAAGTGATCGTCGGCCAGGTGCTGTCGGGCGGTTGCGGTCAGGCCCCGGCGCGGCAGGCCATGCGGGCGGCCGGCATACCCGATACGACCCACGCCATGACCATCAACAAGGTCTGCGGCAGTGGTCTCAAGGCGATCATGCTTGGTGCCGACAGCATCCGTCTCGGCGAGTCCCGGGTGGTGATTGCCGGGGGCATGGAGAATATGTCGGTTGCCCCGTACCTCCTCAAGAAGGGACGCTCCGGCTACCGGATGGGACACGGTGAGCTCCTCGATCTCATGATCTACGATGGCCTCCAGGACCCCTACACCGGCCGTCACATGGGTGAAATAGGCGAAGCGAGCGCGGAGCGGGGCGGCCTGACCCGCGAGGAGCAGGACGAGTTTGCCCAGCGTTCCTACCTGCTGGCCCAGGCCGCGGTGAGTGGTAATCTGTTTGCCGACGAGATCGTGCCCGTGGTGAAGAAGGGGAAAAAGGGCGATGAGACACTCGCAGCGGACGAAGAACCCTTCAAGGGCGACCCCAGTAAGTTGCCGTCGTTAAGGGCGGTTTTCAAAAAAGACGGCACCATCACCGCCGGCAATGCCTCCACCATCAATGATGGCGCGGCCCTGGCCCTACTGACCGATGCCGAGGGGTTGAAGGCCCATAACCTCACCGCCAAGGCACGCATCGTGGCCTCTGCCACCGAAAGCCGCCATCCGGACAATTTCCCGGAGGCTCCCATCGGCGCCATCGAGAAGGTCTGCGCCAGGGCCGGACTGAAGCTGGCCGATATCGATCTGTTCGAGATCAATGAAGCTTTCGCTTCGGTTGCCCTTCTGGCTATCAAAGGGCTCAACCTACCGCTGGACAAGGTCAACGTCAATGGTGGTGCCTGCGCCATCGGCCATCCCATTGGTGCCAGCGGCGGCCGACTGGCGGCAACGGTCATTCGTGAGCTGCACAAGCGGCAGCAACGCTACGGTTTGGCCACTCTCTGTATCGGCGGCGGGGAAGCCGTGGCCGTAATTTTTGAAAGAGTTTAGGGGGATTGCAATGATCAAGAGTGTCGGAGTTCTTGGCGCAGGACAGATGGGGAACGGCATTGCCCACGTCTTTGCCCAGTTTGGCTATGACGTTGTGCTCTACGACATCGCTGAGTTGCAGTTGGAAAAAGCGGTGAGCACCATCCGCCAGAACCTGGAGCGCCAGGCCAGGAAGGGTGTTATCCCGGAATCGCTGGTCGGTGAGACCGTGGGGCGTATCATGACCACGAAGAACATGACCGATCTTGCCGGCTGCGATTTCTGCGTGGAGGCGGTCACCGAGCACGAGCCGCTCAAGCTTGACATCTTCCGCAAGCTGGATGACATCGTCCAGCCCAGCGCCATCCTTGCTTCCAACACCTCATCCATTCCCATTACCAAGATCGCGGCAGTGACCAGGCGTCCCGACAAGGTGATCGGCATGCACTTCATGAATCCGGTGCCGGTGATGAAGCTGGTGGAGGTGATCCGCGGTCATGCCACCAGTGACGCCACCTTCCGCCTTACTGCCGAAATGGTGGCCAAGCTGGATAAGGAGATTGCCGTCTCCCAGGACTACCCGGGCTTCATTGTCAACCGAGTGCTGATTCCCATGATCAACGAGGCGGTCTTTGCCCTCTACGAGGGGATCGCCAGCGCCGAGGATATCGACAAGGGAATGAAGCTCGGCACCAACCAGCCCATGGGTCCGCTCACGCTTGCCGATTTCATTGGACTCGACACGGTGCTGGCCATTGCCAACGTCCTGTATGATGGCTTCAAGGACCCGAAATACCGGCCCTGTCCGTTGCTGGTGAAGATGGTCAATGCCGGCTTCCTGGGGCGCAAGTCAGGGAGAGGTTTCTACACTTACTAATGTAGGGGCGCGGTTGCCGCGCCCTGGGCGGGGGAACCCCGCCCCTACGGGAGGATCCATGGAATTCAAGAACCTGCTGATCGAGAATGCCGAAGGGGTTGTCACCCTCACCATTAACCGGCCCCAGGCGCTGAATGCCTTGAACAGCGAGGTGCTCACCGAATTGGGGTCTGCCCTCTACCAGCTGGAGTACGACCCGGGGGCCAAGGTTATCATCATCACCGGCGCTGGCGAGAAGGCCTTTGTCGCCGGGGCCGACATCAAGGAGATGGCGGAGATGTCCTCATACGAGGGGCACCGGTTCGCGGTCAAGGGGCAGCACGTGATGATGGCCATGGAGAAGATGAAGACGCCGGTCATCGCCGCAGTGAACGGCTTTGCCCTCGGCGGCGGACTGGAGCTGGCGCTGGGCTGTGATTTCATCTACGCCTCCACCAAGGCCAGGCTCGGCTTCCCGGAAGTGACCCTGGGGATCATGCCCGGCTTCGGCGGCACCCAGAATCTTGCCCGGCTGATCGGTCCCAACCGGGCCAACGAGCTGATCTTTACCGGCAGGATGATCACGGCGGAAAAGGCCCTTGCCTGGGGGATCGTCAACGAGGTGTTTGCTCCCGAAGAGTTGCTGGACAAGGCGAAGGAGACGGCGGCCGCCATTGCCGGCGTCGGCCTGCTCGGAGTGGCCTACGCCAAGGATGCCATCGCCAACGGCCTGAACATGACCAAGGAAGACGGCTTCCGCTACGAGGCCTCCCTCTTTGGCGTACTGTTTGCCACCGAGGACCAGAAGGAAGGGATGGCGGCATTCGTGGACAAACGCAAGGCCGTGTTCACGGGGAAATAGGCGTGGGTAGGGGCGCTGCTTGCCGCGCCCTGTTCGAACCGGTGTGACAGGCGGGCGCAGCAAGCAGCGCCCCTACATAACCTTTTAGGGGGATTGATATGAACTTCGAACTCAGCCAGGACCATAAGGTATTGCAGGACGCCGTGCGGGATTTCGTGGAGAAGGAGATCAAGCCCCTTGCCGTGCAGATCGACGAGGAGCACGCGATTCCCGACGAGCTGGTGCGGAAGATGGGAGAGATGGGCTTCCTGGGGAGCTATCTCCCCGAAGAGTACGGCGGGGCCGGCCTGGACATGCTCTCGTACGCCATCGTCGTGGAAGAGGTCTCCAAGGCGTGCGGCTCCAGCGGGGTGCTTGTCTCGGCCCACACCTCCCTTGCCTGCGGCCCGATCTACACCTTCGGCACCGAAGAGCAGAAGAAGAAATGGCTCCCGGCGTTGAACAGCGGTGAGATCATCGGCTGTTTCCTGCTGACCGAACCGGATGCCGGCAGCGATGCCGGCGCCATCGCCACCACCTACCGGCGCGAAGGGGACGAGTTCGTCATCAACGGCAGCAAGATCTTCATAACCAACGGCGGCTACCGGGGCACCGGCGTCCTGTTTGCCACCAGCGACAAGAGCCTCAAGCACAAGGGAGTTTCGGCCTTCATCATCGATCTGAACTCCCCTGGGGTTGAGATCCTCAAGAACGAGAAGAAGCTCGGCATTCGTGGCAGCTACACCACCGCCTTTGCCCTGGACAACGTGCGAATCCCGGCGGAAAACCTGCTGGGCCAGGAAGGGCAGGGGTTCAAGATCGCCATGGATACCCTGAATGGCGGCCGGATCGGCATCGCCTCCCAGGCACTGGGGATCGCCGAAGGGGCCTTCGAGCGGGCACTTGCCTACTCCAAGGAGCGCAAGCAGTTCGGCGCCCCCATCTGTGACCTGCAGGCGATCCAGTTCAAGCTGGCCGACATGTGGGCACGGATCGAGACCAGCAAGCTGATGACCTACAAGGCAGCCTGTCTGAAGGATGGCAAGAAGAACTACACCATGGAGTCGGCCATGTGCAAGATGCTCGCCTCGGAAGCGGCCACCTACGTCACCAGGGAAGCGATCCAGATCCACGGCGGCTACGGCTTCATCTGCGACTACGAGGTGGAGCGGATGTACCGGGACGCCAAGATCACCGAGATCTATGAGGGGACCAACGAGGTGCAGCGGGTGGTGATTTCCAAGCTGCTGCTGTCGTAGCAGGATGGCCTTGGCCGTGAGGGTTGCCGGCAAATCTGGCGGCTGTTGACGAGGAGTGAGTATGGAAGCCACCCGCGAAATCTACTGGAACATTGGCCACGGCGTGGTGCTGCCCATGTACCTCTTGAGCATTGCCGCGGTGGCGGTACTGGCCTGGGGGTTCTGGCAGCGCCTCTCTCTCTATCGGATCGGCAAACCCCTGAACCGCTTCGACCGCTACGAAGAGCGGGTCAAGCGGATGATCGGTGACATGGTGGGCCAGCAAAAGGTCGCCCGGGTCAAGGATGGCGGCCTCCCCCATACCCTGTTCTTCTGGGGGTTCCTCACCCTGTTTGCCGGCACCCTGCTGGTCATGGCCCAGGCCGATTTCTTTACGCCGCTATTGCAGATCACTATCCTCTCGGGCGAATTCTACAAGGCCTTCTCCCTGATCCTCGACAGTGCCGGTCTGGTCGCCATCGTCATGCTGTCCGCCCTGTTCGTCCGCCGCTTCATCATCAAACCGGAAGGGCTTGAGACCACCGACGACGACTACCGTATCCACTTCCTGCTGTTTGCCATCCTGGTGACCGGCTTCCTCATCGAGGGGGCCCGAATGGCGGCCACGGAGCTGACGCAGAATCCGGAACTGGCACGCTTCTCGCCGGTCGGCTACCTTGCGGCCCAGCTGTTCACCAGCTATGACCTTGACTCCATCAAGACCACCCACAGGGTCCTCTGGTGGCTCCATTTCGCACTGGCGCTCGGCTTCTTCTGTGCCATCCCCTATACCAAGCTGCGCCACATCGTCACCACCAGCGTCAACGGTTTCTTCGTCCCCCTCGAGCCCAAGGGTACCATCGCCACCATCAACATGGAGGACGAGAGCATTGAGCAGTTCGGTGCCGCCAGGGTGACTGATATGACCTGGAAAGACATCTTCGACGCCGACGCCTGCACCAGCTGTAAGCGCTGCCAGGACCGCTGCCCGGCCCATGTCACCGACAAGCCGCTCTCCCCCATGAAGGTGATCAAGCAGGTGGGAGAGGTTGCCGCGATTGACCCTGCCGCCAGCCTCGTCGACACGGTCGGTCAGGACGCCCTCTGGGCCTGCACCACCTGCCGGGCCTGTCAGGACATCTGCCCGGCCAACATTGAGCACGTCAACAAGATCCTCGAGATGCGCAGGAATCTGACCCTCATGGAAGGGGCCTTCCCGGGCGACGAAGTCCGGACCGCCGTAAGCAACGTCGAGGTTAACGGCAACCCCTTCGGCCTCGCCTACGCCAGCCGCGGCGACTGGGCCGAGGGGCTCGACGTGCAGCTCATGGCCGAGGGGGGCGAAGTCGACATCCTCTACTTCGTCGGTTGTTACGCCTCCTTCGACAAGCGGAATCGGGAAATCGCCAAAAGCTTCATCGCCATCTGCGCTGCCGCCGGCATCAAGGTCGGCATCCTCGGCAAGGAGGAAAAATGCTGCGGCGAGCCGGTGCGCAAACTGGGGAACGAATACCTCTACCAGCTGCAGGCCAGCGAGAACATAGAGCTCATCAAGGCCTATGGCGTCAAGAAGATCGTCACCACCTGCCCCCACTGCTTCAACACCCTGGCCCGGGACTACCAGGACCTGGGCCTGACGGTGCCGGTGGAGCACTACACCACCTACCTGCAGGGGTTATTGCATAGCAACCGTCTTACACTGAAGCCCGAGCCGTTCGTCGCCACCTACCATGACTCCTGCTACCTGGGGCGGTACATGGACATCATCGACCAGCCGCGCAGCATCCTGACGGCCGCCGGAGGGCGAATTCAGGAAATGGCGCAGTCCGGCTATGACAGCTTCTGCTGCAGCGCCGGCGGTGGCCGTATCCTGGCTGAAGAGAAGCTCGGCACGAAGATCAGCGAAAAAAGGGTAAGGATGGCCCAGGAGACCGGCGCACCGCTCCTGGTCAGCAACTGCCCCTTCTGCCTCACCATGTTCGAGGATGGCATAAAGACCGGCGGCGCCGAAGGGGAACTGCGCGTGCGGGATCTGGCGGAAATCGTGGCTGAACGAATCGTCTTGTAGGGGCGTGGTTTCCGCGCCCTGGGCGGGGAGAAACCGCCCCTACACATCGTCGGAGGTATCTATGAAACTACTGGTCTGCATCAAACAGGTTCCGGACATGGAATCCCGCTTCAGGCCCAACAGTCAGGGAATCTGGTTCGACGAGAACGACCTGGCCTGGCGGATGAACGAATACGATGAGTATGCCGTCGAGCAGGCGGTCCAGCTCCGCGAACAGGTGGGGGATTCGGCCGAGCTTACGGTTCTCTCCATCGGCCCGGACCGGGTCGTCGAGGCGATCAAGAAGTCCCTGGCCATGGGGTGTGACAGGGCCGTCCATATCCGTGACGATCACGCGGCCACCAAGGATCCCTGGCAGATCGCCAGCATCATCGCTGCGTATGCCAAGGGGCAGGGCTTTGACCTGATCTTTACCGGCATGCAGTCCCAGGACCGGGGCTCGGCCCAGGTCGGGGTTACTCTCGCCGAGGAACTGGGCTATGCCTGTGCCACCACCCTGGTTGGCTTTGCCTATGGCGACGGCACTGTCACCGCCAAGCGGGAACTGGAAGGGGGGATCAAGGGGGTCGTTAAGCTCGCCACCCCGGCCCTGGTCACCTGCCAGCTCGGCCTCAACGTGCCGCGCTATCCGACGCTCCCCAACATCATGAAGGCCAAGAAGAAAGAGATCGAGGTCATCGCCGTGGCCGATCTCCTCACGGAGCAGCCGCTGACCGCTACCACCAGCTTCCATCCGCCCGCCAGGAAGGGCGGAGGGGTGGTGCTCGAAGGGGACGTCGGGGTACTGGTGGAGCAGCTGGTGGGTATCCTCAAGGACAAAACCGCGGTTCTGCGGTAGGAGGCGACTATGAAGACACTACTGATTGGCGAATACCGGGAAGGGAAGCTTCTCGACACCACCTACGAACTCTTCGGCTTCGCCCGGCAGCTCGGCGCCGAGACCGCCATGCTGCTGGTCGGCTCCGCCAGCCAGCTGCCGGCCTGCAGCGGCCCCCTCTACCTGGCCGATGCCAGCCAGTGCGGCGAATACAGCCCCGACCTGCACAAGCAGTTGATCCTTGATGCGGTGCAGAAGGAGAATCCGGACTACATCGTCTTTATCCACTCCTCTTACGGTTGGGACCTGGCGCCACGGGTGGCGACGAGGCTCAAGGCCGCCCAGGTCTCCGAAGTGATCGGCCTGAGCAACAACGCCTTCGAAGTCGGATGCTGCAATGCCAAGATGCGCCGCACCGTAAAGCCTGCAACCGGGAAAGCCGTCATCACCATCCAGGCCGGAGCCTTCCCTGTTCTGCAGCCGGGCGGTACACCCCAGGTTCAGACCGTAACGGCAACTGCCGCTGGCAACCTCACCTTTGTTGGCTATGAGCCTGCCGAGGCCAAGGATGTGGATCTGGCCAAGGCCGAGGTGATCGTCACCGCTGGGCGGGGGGTGGGCAAGAAAGAGAACGTCCCGGTCATCCAGGCGCTGGCAAAGGCGTTGGGGGGCGAACTGGGAGCCAGTCGCCCGGTGGTGGATGCCGGCTGGGTAGAACACAGCCACCAAGTGGGGACTACCGGTCAGTCCGTCAGTCCCAAGCTGTACATCGCCTGCGGTGTGAGCGGAGCCATCCAGCACCTTGCTGGCATGAAGAAGTCCGACTTCATCGTTGCCATCAACAAGGACAAGGATGCTCCCATCGGCGAGATCGCAGATGTCCTGGTGGTGGCGGACGTGCTCCAGTTCGTGCCGGCCTTGACGGCGAAGGTGTCAGCATAATAGTGGAGGTCTCATGTTTCTTGAACTGACCGAAGAGCAGAAGCTGATCCAGGATACGGCCAGGGTCTTTGCCAGGGCCGAACTGGAACCGGTGGCAGCAACACTTGACCAGAGCGATGACCGTACGCCGATGCTGGCAAACCTCAAACGACTGGCCGAACTGGGATTCATGGGGCTGAACGTCAGGGATACCTACGGTGGCGCCGAAGCCGGTGTGATCGCCTTCAGCGTGGCGATGACCGAGATCGCCCGGGCCTGCGCCTCGACTGCCGTGACGGTTTCGGTCAACAATATGGCCTGCGAGGTGATCCAGGCCATCGGCTCCGAAGAGCAGAAGCGGGCCTACATTCCGAAGATCTGCTCCGGCGAGTTTGCCGCCGCCAGCTTCGCCCTGACGGAAACCTGTGCCGGTTCCGACCCGTCCGGCATGGTGACAACAGCTACCGATGATGGTGACGCCTGGGTGCTGAACGGCAGCAAGATCTTCATAACCAGTGCTCCCTATGCCGGGGTCTTCGTGGTCTGGGCGGTCACCAACAAAGAGGCTCCGAAGGGGAAAGGGATCAGCTGTTTCCTGGTGGAAGGGGGCACCTCCGGCCTCCTCGTCGGCAAGGAAGAGCGGAAAATGGGTCAGCATGCTTCGGCGACCAACGAGCTGGTGTTCGACAACTGCCGCATCCCGAAGAGTGCCCTGATGGGGAAGCTCAATGACGGCTTCCGCACCGCAGTGGCCGAGCTTGCCGGCGGGCGGATCGGCATCGGTTCGCTGGGGCTCGGCGTGGGGCTTGCGGCCATGGACCATGCCACCCGCTACGTCACCGAACGATCCCAGTTTGGCCAGAAGATCAGCAGCTTCCAGGCAATCCAGTGGAAGATCGCGGACAGCTACACCGAACTTGAGGCGGCCCGACTCCTGTTGATGAATGCGGCGTTTCGCAAGGAGCAGGGCAAGCCGTTTTCGAAAGAGGCCTCCATGGCCAAGATGTTTGCGACTGAAGCTGCCAACCGGGCCTGCTACCAGGCGTTGCAGATGCTGGGAGGTTACGGCTACACCCGCGACTTCCCGCTTGAGCGGTACGCCCGCGATGTGCGGGTCACCTCTATCTATGAAGGGACCAATGAGATTCAGCGGGTCATCATTGCCCGCGAGATCCTGCGAAATTTCGCCTGAGAGGAGGCACGCATGGCAACGAGTAAGCGCATAACCCTGCAGCAGGCAGCCGAGATCATCAAGGACGGCTCAAGCCTGACCTTTTCCGGCTTCACCATCTGGCGCCGGCCGTTTGCCGTGGTCTACGAACTGATTCGGCAGCGGCGCAAAGGCTTGCATCTGATCGAGGTGAACGGTGGACCACAGACCGAGTTTCTGGTCGGTGCCGGTTGTGTCGATATCTGGGAGTCGTGCTGGGTCGGCCATGAGCTGTACGGCAAGTATGGCGCAAACCTCTCCCGCAAGGTGGGGAACAAGGAGATGATCGTCGAGGATTACAGCCACGCGGAGATGATGTTCCGCTTCGCTGCCGGGGCAGCCGGCGCCCCCTACGCCGTTACCCAGACGTCCCTCGGGACTGACATCCACAATCCCGACTACGACATGCTGGGCAAAGCCGGGAAGCGAGACGGGAATCGGATCCCCCAGCACAAGTACGTCTTCACCGAGGACCCCTTCTACGGCGCCGGCTCACAGGTACTGGTGCCGGCGGCAAAGGTGGACATCGCGGTCATGTGCGTCCAGCAGGTGGGTGAAGAAGGGACGGTCAGGGTGAACGGCCAGTACTATTCAGACCCTGAGGCGGCGAGGGCTGCCGACATCACCATCGTCATGGCCGAGGAGATCGTGCCGGAAGAGTATCTGCGGCGAAATGCCGACCAGAACACGATCCCCAGTTTCGAGGTGGATTACATCCTCGAATGCCCGTTCGGCGCCCATCCGACCGGCATGTTCGGCCGCCATGACGTGGACGGTGCCTTTCTCAAGGATTTCTATGGCCGTACCCGCACCCAGGATGGCTTCGACGACTTCGCCCGAGAATGGATCCACGGCCATGATCACATGAGCTATCTGGAGAAACTGGGTTGGTCGCGCATGCTCGGCCTGAAGGCGAATACCGCCCTTAATTACAGCCCCCGCACCGGGAAGGGAGGGAAGTAGGATGAATGACTATGCACTGCCTGAAGAGTACGGCCTGGCAGATCTTCTCTGCTGTGCGGCAGCCCGGGAAGTCCAGGACAATGAGGTCGTCTTTGCCGGCACCGGTCTGCCAATGGTGGCCATCATGCTTGCCCAGGAGACCCATGCCCCGAACCTGAAGCTGATCTTCGAAGCCGGTACCCTGGATGGCCGGCCGCCCGAGATCCCTACCTCTGTCGGTGATGCCCGCTGCGAGATGGGGGCCTCGCGGGCATCGGGCCTGTACGATGCCTTCAGTATCGCCCAGCGTGGTTGCGTCGACCTGGGGTTCCTCGGCGGTGCCGAGGTCGACGTGTACGGCAATGTCAATACCACCGTCATCGGTGACTACCTGAATCCGGAGCTGCGCCTGACCGGCAGCGGCGGCAATCCGGACATCAATTCATTTGCCCGGCGGACCGTGTTCATCATGGTGCATGAAAAGCGCCGCTTTGTCGAAAACGTCAGCTATATCACCAGTCCCGGCTGGCTGGTGAAGCAGTGGCCCGGCGGCGATTTCGTCCATCGGCGGGAACTGTACGGCTCTGCCTACCGCGGAGGTCCCTCGGCGGTCATCAGTACCGCCGGCGTGTTCAGGTTTGATGAAGCCAGCGGCAGGATGTATCTCGACACCTGCCATCCGGGCAAAACGCCCACGGAGATCAAGGAGATGTGCCAGTTTGACCTGGATATTTCCCGGGTGCAGGGAGATACCGCACCTCCAACGCGCGCAGAGCTGCGCCTCATTCATGAGGTGTTGGACCCGGATGAGATATTCATCCCGAAGGTTAAGAAAGGGTGACGGGCCAAGCCTGCAGGGTGTGACTTAGAATCCCGTTCTCCGCTTCATGAAAGGCAAGGGGCCAGATCAAGAATCTGGCCCCTTTTTCGTGTGTATTTCCGGATGATTAATGATTGATCCTCTTCGGTTAGTCCTCCCACTGATGCCTGCGATGGGTCATTTCCGAATGTCGGTTAGCACCCTTTTTCTTGACGAACCGATAAACTATCGCATAAATTAATGAAAATTCGAGGTCTAGCCAGTGATACCCGAATTTGAAGATGTCCGTGTAATTTTCATAAAAGGAATATTCGTGACTTCTATTGTATCGTTAGCCGGGGCACGTTCATGAAGGTTTATGTTGTTGTTCCGACGTATAATGAGCGCGACAATATCGCTCTCCTGATCGAAAGGGTGTTGGAGCAGCTGGATTCCATACATGTGCTTGTGGTGGATGATAACTCCCCGGATGGAACGGGGGAAATTGTTGACCGGATAGCATCGGCAAATCCCCGTGTTCACATATTGCACCGAAAGGGGAAAATGGGTCTCGGTTCTGCTTACTGTGAAGGTTTCACAATCGCACTGCAGCACGGGGCTGACTACATTGTCGAGATGGATGCCGATTTTTCCCATGACCCTGCAACCATTCCCGTATTTATCGAGAAGATGAAGGACTATGACCTGGTTATCGGATCCCGTTACCTGAATGGTATAAGCGTTGTAAACTGGCCTTTGCGGAGGCTGATGCTCAGCTACTTTGCGAACGTCTACACCCGCCTGGTGACGGGCCTGAAACTGCAGGACTGCACAAGCGGGTTCAAGTGCTTCAGGCGAAGTGCCATTGAATCCATCGATCTCGATGCGATACATTCCGATGGCTATTCCTTTCAGATCGAAATGAATTATCGCTGTGTCGAAAACGGTTTCAGGGTTGGTGAGGTCCCCATCATCTTCATCGATCGACATGCGGGAAGCTCCAAGATGTCGAAGCGGATCGTCCGTGAGGCTGTGACCATGGTTTGGAAGCTTAAACTTGGCTCTTTAGTCCGAAAAACGACAGGAAGGGGAAATCGTCGTGCTCCATGACGGATGGGCAGTGGTCTGCCAGGTCGGATTGTGGGGGTGGATAGTTTTCACGGTTGTCTTTATTGTCAGGTCATTTCCCCGTCGCGGGTCTTTTCGACGGGACCTGGCGTTCAGGTGGGGAGGGGCTGTAATCTCCTTCTTCATTCTGTGGATAGCCGGGATGTTGCTGGCATGATATTCGCTCCGCGTCTTGTTTCTCTTCTGTTCCTTCTGCTTGTCCTTGCCCTGCTAGCCGGTTGTGCAGGTTTCGGCGGGGATGCAATGCCACTCCGCGATCCCACGGTAAACCTGGTATGGCCCCCGCATCCCAATCCACCACGTATCCGTTTTCTCCGTGAAATAACGGGGCCCGACCAGATCATGCCCCAGCAGGGGACCTTGAAGCAGTTCTGGCACCTTGTTACCGGAGAGAGCAGATCGGCACTTCCATTTGCGTCCCCATACGGCATTTCGAGCGACGGTTCTTCACTGATCTACGCGGCAGACACGACGGCTGGTGTTGTCCATCGCTATGATCTTGCCCGTCGAGAAGCCAGCTTTATCGCCCAGGCAGGTAATGATTTTCTTGCGAGCCCTGCCGGAGTTGCAGTTGGCGCTGATGGGACTCTGTATGTTTCAGATTCGATAAATGCGAAAATCTATGTATTTGACCGTCATGGCACGTTCTTGCGTGAGCTAGGCGACGGTAAGGTGTCGTTCAAGCGACCCGCCGGGCTCGCGGTGGACAGTCGCGGCGATGTTTTTGTTGTCGATGTGTTGGCACACAGTTTGTATGTTTTTAACGTGAACGGAGTTCCTCTCGGTAAGTTTCCTCGGGAAGGTAGTGGCGAGCCGCTTAATCTGCCAACCAATGTGGCCATTGATCGCAATGATAACGTCTATGTTTCGGACTCCATGAATTTCACCATCAAGATGTACGATCGGGATGGCAACTATATCAGGAGGTTCGGTGAAATAGGCGACTCGCCCGGTTCTTTCGCGAGGCCCCGGGGGGTTGCGGTCGACAGCGACCTTCATGTGTATGTCATCGACGCCACTTTTGACAATTTTCAGATTTTCGACCAGGAAGGACACCTGCTCCTTTTTGTCGGAAAGCCTGGAAAAAGGCCCGGAGAATTCTTTCTCCCGAGTGGTATTTACATTGACAGGAACGACCGGATATTCATCACCGATACCTTTAACAAGCGAATTCAGGTGTTTCAGTACCTGAAACAAGGCGTGCAATGATGGTAAGGCCCGGCTATTTTCTGGCGGTATCTTTGACACTGTCCCTGTTGTTTCTTGACTCAAGGGTGAACTATGGGGCTTCCGGCCCCAAGTTCAATGACGGGGGAAATAAGCACAATCTTTCCATCAGTAACACCGGAGTGAATTACAAGGCTTCGAATGCCGCCGATCCCCGTTCAACCCAGATCTGCATCTTCTGTCATACGCCCCACAACGCCAAACCCCAGACGGTTCTCTGGAATCGGGCCGATACGACTCAGACCTTCGGGCATTACTCCTCCAGCACGCTCTCCATACATACCGATGCAAGCGCACGGACTTCAAGCGATTACAAGGCCGAACCCAATGGATCCTCCCGGCTCTGTCTTAGCTGTCACGACGGTGTGACCGCGCTTGGTGCGATACTGACTGGTCAGGCCATCGAGGTAAATGGCAGCACGCTTACCGCCATGAGTGGCACCCATGTTTTCGACCGCAGCAAGATCACGAACTCTCATCATCCCGTTTCGTTCAAGTATACCGTTGACGTGGTGGCCCGACTGAGAACCCTTGAAAATCCGGGTTCGGATTACTGGTTGCCCGCGAACTCCAGTTCGCAGGCAAAGAATTTTGTCAAACTCGACAGGGAACAGCGAGTACAGTGTACTACCTGCCACGATCCCCATCAGACCAAATACAACGACACCCTTAACACTCCATCACTTACACCGTTCTGGGTCTATGACGGAAGCGGACTCGGTACGGTCAATGCGGACACCGTTCACGATGAGGTCTGTTATGCCTGTCACAGCTTCAAGGCGCCCAATCTCTAGAGGACGACGGCATGACCACGGCACGTATCCTAATCCTGCTTCTGCTCTGTAGCATCCCGTTGATGGTGAGTGCTGCTCCCATTCAGGGGGGGGTCCATCTTGACCGCAAGGTGGTGCCACGAGGTTGTTCCACCTGCCATCTCAAGTTCAACTTCAAGGCGGGAGGAGGACCCGACACCTGTGTGATTTGCCACGGAGATCCCTCGCGTCTTGCCCGTCAGTACTCGAACATGCCCAGTGGCTTTGCTCCAAAGGCTGGTACCCTGAAGAATGTCGAGGCAGAGTTTTCCAAGCCCCACCGACATCCCACGTTCGATGTGCGTGGTGTGCATAAGGGTGGTGAGACCCTGCCGGAAACCGATGAGCGTATCCCCCGTCATGCCGATTGCGTCGATTGTCATAATCCGCACTTTGTCACCCCTGCCAACAAGTTTGCAGGGATAAGGGGAAAGAGGGTAGGTAACCTTGTCACATCCATATCGAAGGAATTCGAGCTGTGTTACAAATGCCACGCCGAGAGCGCTAATCTCCCGGGGCGTTTCACCAATAAGAGGGCGGAGTTCGTTTTGTCCAACGCCTCCTTTCATCCCGTCGAGGGCGAAGGAAAAAATTCCGCTGTGGTAAGCCTTCTAAAGCCCTACAGGGAAAAGAAGGTCAACGCCGGTGATGTCTCGACTATCTCCTGCGGCGATTGTCACGGGAGCGAGAATCCAGACTCCCCTCAGGGGCCCCACGGTTCTCTCTACGAACATATCCTTGTTGACAACTACTCCACCAAGGACAACCAGTCCGAAACGCCCTTTGCCTATGCCCTCTGCTATCGATGCCACAATCGCGCAAGCATACTCGGCAACGAAAGCTTCCGGTACCATGCACAGCATATTCAAGGAAAGGGGGGAACGACAGGCTCCACAGGGACCTCATGCTATACCTGTCACAACTCTCATGGGAGCCAGGAGAACCGTTACCTGATCCGGTTTAACCCAACGGTCGTATCGCCTAACTCGAAAGGAATGCTCAAGTACGTCGAGAAGGGTGTATCAACGTTCCGAGGCGAGTGCTATCTGAGTTGTCACGGTGTAGATCACAATCCCAAGGTATACTGAGGGTAATCGTGAACATAATGTTTCGAAATGCTTTGATTGTTGCAGGGGGAGCTGTAGTGGCCGCTGTCCTTGGCTGTGGGACTGCAGGGGCCGAGGACAAGGCGTCCCCCCATGGTGTTCCAGGGCAGTGTTCTGCCTGTCACGTGTTGCCGGAGAACGATTTGAACGGATTTTTCACGGGCAAATCCAGAAAGAAAGAGCTCAAGTTCGACCCGATTACCGTTTGCAGGCATTGTCACGAGTCAGGGTTCGGTCATGGTGTCGGCATGAAACCTGCCATGAATCGCGAGAATCTTCCCCTTGACAAGGGTGAGGCCATAACCTGTGCCACCACCTGTCACAACATGCACCTGAAGAGCACGGAAGATCAACTCCAAGGCCATTATCACCTTCGTCTTCCCGTTGACAGACTCTGTTTTTCCTGTCACGATAAATAGGCTTTGGTAACAACTGTTGAGTTCGTGCTACAGCGAAGCCACAAGGACGTAACTTGTGGTTTTTTATTTTATTTTTAACGTTAATGTGGTAAGAGAACCCTATGGCATTGTATACTTGCAAGCTCGGCTCCTCGGAAGGGAGAATCATCGTCAAGGAGTTTGAAGCCGCCAATCCCGAGATGCTTCGTGCCAGTCTGGTCGATCAGGGTTTTTTCGTTTTCGAAGTCAAAAAAAAGCCGTTTCAGTTCCTGTGGGATAAAGGGGGAGGACGGCGCAAGGTCGATAACAAAGCACTCCTGACGTTTAACCAGGAGCTTCTGGTGCTCATCAAGGCCGGGCTGCCAATCATTCAGGCCATTGACACGATTCTCGAAAGGGGCGAGAAAGGACTCCTGGCGGACGTCCTCAACGAGGTTCGCGAAGATGTAAAGGGGGGCGCAGCCCTCTCCGATGCCCTGGAGAGACACCCCAAAGCGTTTCCCCACCTCTATATCGCATCAGTGCGTGCCGGTGAACGGACCGGCGACCTTCCTCTGACCATCAGACGGTATATCGCCTTCCTCAAGCGTGTGGAGGAAGTCCGTAAAAAGTTCATTTCCGCTCTCGTTTACCCTGCGATTCTCGTCACCGTTGCAACCCTTGCCATTACGTTTCTCCTTGTTTACGTCGTGCCGACATTCAGTCAGGTTTATGCCGATGCGGGATCACAGTTGCCGCTGCCCACGCGGATACTGATTGCCTTCTCATCGATGCTCAAGAACTACATTCTCATCATCATCGCGCTGATCGTAACCGGCTTTGCGGCCTTCAGGCGCTGGGCCGTCACCGAGGCGGGCAGATTCAGGGTCGATACCTTGAAAGTGGGATTCCCCTTTATTGGCGATATATTCTCGAAGTTTGCCATTGCTTCATTCACCCGCACGCTCGCGACCGTCATAGGCAGCGGCATTCCCATCGTCGAGTCCCTTAAGATGTCAGTCGGCACTCTCAATAATGTGGTTCTGGAGCGGAAACTCTTTCAGGCGGTCGTCAAGGTGGAAGAGGGCACGAGCCTTGCTAACGCCATAGAATCGGTCAAGGTCATGCCTCCACTCGCGCTCCGCATGCTCGGTGTCGGCGAAAGCACCGGATCACTGGAAGAGATGCTCAGCGATATCGCCGAGTATTTCGAAGGCGAGATCGATGCGCGGCTCCATCTCCTGACTACGGCGATTGAGCCGGCCATCATGGTTTTCATGGGGCTTGTCGTTGGCGTAATCATCATTACAATGTACCTGCCGGTATTCAAGATAGCGGGTACAGTCGGATAGACAGCGAGAGGACAGATTCCGCATAAGCCAGGAGGAGTCAGGTCCCGGACGGATAACGGTATCCTATGAAGCATGTTTTCAAAAGAAAGAACATCGGCGAAATTCTGATCGAACGGGGTGAGCTCAATCCCGATGACCTTCCCTTTGTCATCGACAAGCTCAAGTCCACCAGCAAGCGGTTTGGGGAGATATGCGTCGAAGAGGGGATGGTCACCGAAGAGGCTCTCGTCCAGGCTCTTTCTGAGCAGTTCGGGATAGAGTTCGTCGATGCACGCGGCATTCGGCTTAACGATGCGATCATGAATGCCCTTCCACCCGATGCTATCTACCGGTATCGTTTCGTTCCTCTGGAGGAGCAGGGGAACAGCCTTGTCATCCTTATTTCCGATCCGACCGATGTTATCAAGCTTGATGAACTGGAACTCCTCCTGGACAGGCCGCTCATCATCAAGCTTGCGACTGAGTCTGCAATAGCAGCGATCCTCAAGAAGGGGGAGGCGACCAGCAGGGTCCTCAAGGAGGTGTCCGAGGATTTCATGCTCCAGCTTGTTCGGGAGAACGAGAAGGGCGAGGAAATCCTCTCAATGGAGAAGATTTCCGCCGACACGAGCCCCATCATCAAGCTGATCAACTCGACCCTCCTGGATGCCCTCACGCGGCGGGCGAGCGATATTCACATCGAGACGGCTCAGGAAGGGGTCATCATCAAGTTCCGGATCGACGGTGTTTTGTACCGCGCCACGGAACCTCTCGATATTCACTTCCAGGCACCGATCATCTCCCGGCTCAAGGTTATGAGCGAGCTCGACATTTCCGAACGGCGGATTCCCCAGGATGGGCGGTTCAAGGTCAGGATCGGCGACAAAGCCATCGACTTTCGGGTCTCGATCATGCCGAGCGCCTTCGGTGAAGATTCGGTTATCCGTATTCTCGACAAGGAGAGTATTGCTTCGGACCTCAAGGGGCTCACCCTGGAGACGCTTGGGATGAACCCGCGGGAGATGGTGCGCCTCAGGAGAAAGATCCGCGAACCATACGGCATGGTTCTGGTTACCGGCCCGACAGGTTCGGGGAAGACCACGACTCTCTACGCGGCACTCACCGAAATTCATACCGGCGAGGAAAAGATCATTACCATCGAGGACCCGGTGGAATACCTTCTGCGCGGGATTGTCCAGATTCCGGTCAACGAGAAGAAGGGGCTTACCTTTGCCCGGGGCTTGCGATCGATCCTGCGGCACGATCCAGACAAGATCATGGTCGGTGAGATCCGTGATCCCGAGACGGCACAGATTGCCGTTCAGTCTGCCCTTACAGGCCACCTGGTCTTCACGACGGTTCACGCCAACAACGTGTTCGACGTTCTGGGGCGCTTCATCCACATGGGGATCGACCCGTATAACTTCGTCTCGTGCCTTAACTGCGTCATGGCACAGCGTCTTGTGCGCAAGGTTTGTCCCAGCTGCAGGCAGCAGACAGTGCATTCGGATCAGTTTCTCATTGAATCGGGACTTGACCCGGATCGGTGTCGCGGCGTAACCTTCTTCGAGGCGCGCGGCTGCGAGGAGTGCAACGGGACCGGCTACCGGGGGCGTTCCGCCATCGTTGAGCTTCTCGATCTCAACGACACCATCCGCGAGTTGATTATGTCCAAAGTACCGGCGGCACAGCTCAAGGCTGCTGCCAAGGATGCGGGGACGGTATTTCTTCGTGAATCAGCCGTGGAGAAAGTTTTTTCGGGAGAAACCACGTTGCGCGAGATCAATCGCGTCACCTTTGTTGAGTAAGTGGCA
The DNA here is from genome assembly GCA_003712145.1 of Desulfuromonadales bacterium. Lineage (GTDB taxonomy): Bacteria > Desulfobacterota > Desulfuromonadia > Geobacterales > Geobacteraceae > Geobacter. Next base: position 34,229 of record RHLS01000016.1, read on the forward strand.
CTATCCCATAACGGAAGGCACGTATGTTTTTCTCCCGTAACGCGGTGGGAATGGAAATAACCCAGCATGGGGCAAAGCTGGTCAGAGTCGGAGGCAAGAAGATGGCTCCTGCGCTCCTCGGCCATGAATTCGTCGAATTTCCCGAGGGGACGGTTCGGCTCCTTCACCGCGAGCCCAATGTGCTGGAACCGGCGGTCTTCGTAAGCCGCATAAAGGAAACGTTTCTGAAACTCCTTGCCCGGACGAGCATGGTCTCGGTTTCTCTCCCCGATGCCTGTGGGCGCGTAACGCTCCTAGATCTGGAAACCCGATTCAAGAGCCGGGACGAGGGTCGCGACATAATCCGCTGGAAACTCAAGAAGAGCCTCCCGTTTGATGTGGGTGACATCCATCTTGACTATCAGGTCCTGCGCGAAAAGGAAAACGGGGAAATTTCGGTGCTGGTTGCGATTATTTCCCGGCAAGTGGTAACCCAGTACGAGGAGCTCCTTCTGGAGGCGGGAATAGAGGCAAACCGCATCGACTTCACAACCTTTAATCTCTACCGTTTCTTTGCCTCTCGACTTGCCATGAGCGAGAACTCACTGTTCGTTGCGTTTCACGAAGGAGTCCTGAGCATTCTCGTATTCAATCAGGGCATTCTCGAGTTTTACCGGGCTAAGGAACTGGCTGAAGCCGAGCCCGACATGAACCGCGTTTTCATGGAAACCAATAGCTCACTGCTCTTCTATCGGGACAAGAATCCCGGCCGTGAATTGAAGGAGGCTTTCTATTTCGCTTCCGAAGCTGACTCCGACCTGCTCAGAACCGTCATCAGCGAGGCGAGCAGCATTGAACCATTCAAGCTCGAAGCGGGCAAGTTTGTTGCCGGATCTGCGCTGCCGGGAGCCGGGCATGGTCTTCTGCCATCCGTAGCGGCAGCCCTCGGAGCTGCAACGAGGAACCTTTGATGGACCTGAAGATTAACCTCTCAACGCGCGCTTACTTCGATGCGCGCTTGCTGAACGCCGCAACTGTCGCTGTCATAGCGATCCTGATCCTCGCGGTGCTGGTGAATGTCAGGACGCTTGCGACCAATGCGGGACAGAAGGCCCGGCTCGTAAAGGATGTTGCGGCTCTGGATGCCCGCTTTGCCACGTCGGCAAAAGGTGTTTCCGAGCGTGACTATCAGGAGCTGCTCAAGAAGATTGCATCGGCAAATGGCATTCTCAAGAAAAGGGGACTCGACTGGCTGCTCCTTCTCAATCGCCTGGAAGAAGTCGTTCCGGAGGGGGTAGCCATTTCGTCAATCGAGCCGAATTTGAAGGACGGCACCCTCAAGCTTTCCGGCACGGCTCGTCAGTTCCGCAATTTGCGGATGCTTGTGGAAAACCTTGAAGCAGCACCGCGCGTTACGGACGTTTACCTTCAAAGCCAGACAGATGCTTCTGTTGGGACGACCCAGAAAGGGGTCACGTTCAGCGTCACCTGCAAGGTGAGCTACTCATGAAGAAAGAGCAGATCATAGAGATTCTCAAGGCCCGCAAGCTTTCTATTGCCGTTATCGCGAGCCTGATTCTCATCAATAGTGGACTTGTTGTCTACGTGCGGATGTTTCAGGAACCACAGCTTGCCGGCCTGCAGGATCAGTGGTCGGGCAAGCGGGCCCTCGCGGCCGGACAGAAGGGCGATGTTTCAGACGCTTACCGGCAGGGGATGGCAGACTTGGCGTCCTTCAATGACCGGATTCCTCCAAAACGCGACTTCACGAAGCTCATGATGGAGATCTTCGAGACGGCTGCCAATAATGGGCTGACAGTGAAAGGGATCGCCTATAAGCCGGATGTTCTGCGTGCGGAGGGTTTCGTCCTTTATGGTGTCTCCATGAGCCTTGATGGGAAATACGCCGGTATAAAGAGTTTCCTTGGCGATCTCCAGTGCCATCGTGGCCTGATTACGGTTGACTCCGTCTCTTTGAGCAGCGGCAGTATGACTGAAGAGGCTGTATCCCTGAAAATCAATCTCTCCACCTATCTGCGCGCGGAGGAGAAATGAACCGCCAGCGACTGATCCTGTCCGTTCTCCTTGTCGTGTTGGCTATCTCCGCGGCAATCAGCTATTTCAGGATGCCTAAGCAGAATACGGTTGCCGTATCCAAGAGTCCACCGACGCCTGTACGGGCTGCCGCGGATAAGAAGACTGCTCCTGCTACCCCTGTGGTGGACGAAAAGCGGCTCAGAGTCGATCTTCTGGAGTGCCGTCAGAACGGTTTCACAGGCTTCAAACGCAATATCTTCAAACCGGTCTTCGTGGACGAGACCAAGAAACCGCCGGTGCTTCCGAAGCCTGTGCCGCCACCGCCGCTCCCGCCTCCCAAGCCGGTTGCAGCGCCGCCCCCCCCACCTCCGGAGCCTCCGCAGGTGGTCAGGGACATGGCCCGATTCACGTTTCTCGGTTTCCTGAAGAAGGACAACAAGAAAACCATTTTCCTGGCGAAGGACAAGGAGATAATCCTTGTCCGCCAGGGTGACAAGGTTGCCGGCAAGTACGAGGCAACCACCATAACCGACGAGGCCCTTTCCATTCGTTCTGTCTCCGACGGCAGCGAGATGGTCATTCCCCTTGTCGAGAACAGGCCGCTGGCTGGTCAGTTGAAATAATGAATAACGATCTGGTTTCAAGGAGCCGTATGATGCGACTACTGAAAATAGCAGTGCTGACCACGTTGTTAGCCATTACGGCCGGCTGTGGCGCAGGGCTTACTGCATTTAACAAGGCCGAACGGCTCGAGCAAGAGGGCAAGCTCGACGAGGCGATCCTGAAATATGCCGAGGCCAGTGCAGATAATCCAAATTCTCTGGAATATCGTCAGCGGTTGATGATAGTAAGCGAGAAAGCAGCGCAGATTCATCTTGCCAAGGGCGACAAATTATACACCCAAGAGCAATACGAAGAAGCACTGCGCGAGTATCAGAGCGCCTATTCCATCAACCCATCACTCCAGCGTGCCAAGCAGAGAAGTGATCAGCTCGTGCGTTTCCTGAACTCCCTGACGTACTTCAGGGAAGGTGAAATGTTCGAGAAGGGAAACAAGCCGCGTGAGGCGCTCCAGTCCTATCGCAAGGCTCTCGATCTCAATAGTGACAATAAGGAGGCCAAGGAGGCGCTGGATCGACTTCTGAGTTCCAAGAAAACCAAACTTGAAGGGTACGAACTCAACCTCAAATCGACCAAGCCAATCACCCTTAAATTCAAGGACGCCAAGATAAAAGATGTCTTTTACATTCTCACCCAGTTGTCGGGAATCAATTTTATCTTTGACGAGGGGGTGAAGGACCAGAACGTGACGATATATCTGGAGAACGCCAGCTTCCAGCAGTCACTTGACATCCTAACCAATATGAACAAGTTAGGAAAAAAAGTCCTTAACGAGAGTTCTATCGTTATCTTTCAGAAAACTCCCGAAAAATCAAAGCAGTACGAAGATCTGGTGGTCAAGACTTTTTTTCTCAACAACCTTGACGCCAAGAAAGCTGTTAATCTCCTGAGGACCATGCTCCAGGTACGCAAGGTCTACGTGAACGAGGAGCTTAATGCAATCGTTATCCGAGATACTGCCGAACTGGTCGAAGTTGCCGGTAAGATCATCGAAGCCAACGATGTGCCTGATGCCGAGGTCCTTTTGGAAGTAGAAGTTATCGAGGTTTCAAAGAATAACACGGAGAATTTTGGTCTTGCCCTGAGTCGGTATGCGGTCACTCTCAACACCTTGACTCCGGCCGGTCAATTTCTCGCCGATACCTTCAGAGAGACTAAGATTGCCGATCAGACTCAAGCCGGAACGTCAAGTCTTCTCAATGTTTTCAATTGGAATGGATATTCTGGCTGGATTACGGTTCCTAGTGCCACCTATAGTTTCGGTAAAAAGATTTCTAACGCCGAAGTGCTTGCAAACCCTAGGATCAGAATCAAGAACCGAGAGAAGTCCAAGTTTACTGTAGGTACCCGTGTTCCTATCACGACCACTTCTACGACAGGGACCACCGGCGGGTTCAGCGTTAACGTCCAGTACGTTGATGTTGGTGTCAAGTTGAATGCGGAGCCTGTCATTCAACTTAACAACGAAGTTTCTATCAAACTTGGTCTTGAGGTCAGCTCGATCCTGGACCGCGAGACGGTCGGCGGAAAAGATTCTGCGACGACGGTGGTTACCATCGGCACGCGAAACGTGGATACGGTCTTGAACCTCAAGGATGGTGAAACGAGTGTCATCGGAGGCCTGATCGAGGATGCAAAGCAAAAGTCGAAACAAAAGATAATGTTGCTGGGAGACATCCCACTCCTAGGACCACTGCTGTCAGACAATTCGGATACTTTATTAAAGCGCGAGCTGTTGCTTTCGATAACCCCGCGGATCGTTCGTGCTGTAACCGTACCTGAGCCAAGTGTGACATCCTTCTGGTCCGGCAAGGAGGATGAACCCTCTTCAGTTAAACCATTCGCATCATTCGAGCAGGAACCCGAATTCGCCGCGCCTGCTGCCCAGTCAAAAGCTGGCCCTGCACCGGCCGCAGCGCCAGCTAAACCGGCGGCGCCACCCCAAACCGTACCGGGTGCTGTTCAACCTCAGGTACCCGCCGCAACGGGAGCGCCGACTCCTGTCGCTCCTGCGCCTGCCACCCCTGTAGCACCGGGTCAGGCAGCGGCACCGGCAACTCCGGCTGCGGTTCCTGCCGCTGTTCCTGCAGCGGCAGCCGCTCCGCAACCTCCCATGCGTGGCAGCCTGAACATTGCGGCTCCAGCTACGGTTGATCTTGGCTCGCAGTTCAAGGTGGAGATCAAGGCATCGGATATGAAGGGGCTTGCCAAGGCGCCGTTCATACTTCTGTATGATCCTATTTTTATCGACTACGTGGCGGCAACCGAGGGAAATCTTCTCAACCGCGACGGGAAGCCTACCACGTTCAACGCGTTGGCAGACAAGGGGACAGGCAGGGTAACGATCACCATGGGGCGGACAGAGGGTATTGACGGGTCGGGGACGCTCCTCACGGCAACCTTCACGGCCAAGAACAAGGGGCCTGCGAGCCTCGGGCTCCAGAACGTAAAATTTGTCGATCAGGCCAATCGACCGCTTGACGTAATCCCCTACAATACCGTCGTTGAGGTGAAGTAGCGCAATGCCTCCTGGCCCGTCAATCAGGCGGATGGATATGAAGCAGGGCGGCCTTACCCTCATTGAACTGATAATGACCGTGGCCATCCTAGGTATCCTTGCTGCAGCCGTGGTTCCTTTTTCCCAGATGACTGTCAAGCGGACCAAGGAACTTGAGCTCCGCAGAACCCTCAGGGAGGTTCGTTCCGCCATCGACGCCTACAAGAAGGACTACGACGAGAATGTCAAAATGAAGGTGCTCAACAAAAGCGGATTTCCGGAGAAGTTCGAAAATCTGGTTGAAGGGGACGATTTCAAGGGTGCTCTCCCTATGAAAAAGAGATATCTTCGCAAAATACCCGTCGACCCCTTTAATCCCCCCGCTCCGGGCGAGACTCCCAAGTGGGGGATGCGCTCTTCCCAGGATAAGCCGGACAGCACTGTCTGGGGCGAAGAGGACCTGTACGATGTCTACTCCCTGAGCGAAGACGTCGCCATTGACGGCACGAAATATACTGACTGGTAATCTTTGATGCTTGGACGCTTTCTCGAAAACCGCAAGGGCTTTACCCTCATCGAGCTGATGATCGTTGTTACCATCATCGGTATCCTTGCCTCCATTGCGGTCCCCAGCTACAAGTGGAGCCTGATCAAGGCACGGGAGGCGGTCCTGCGTGAAAACCTCCACACCATCAGGAGTGCTATCGACCAGTTCTATGCGGATCAGGGGAAGTATCCCGACGACATCAAGGAAATCGTGGACAAGAAATACCTTCATGACATTCCCCGCGACCCGATCACCGGCAAGAACGACACGTGGGTCGTAATGCCGCCTGTTGAACCGACCGGGAAGATCACCACCGAGGGGAAGGGGCAAGGAAACGTCTTTGACGTACACAGCGGATCAGACCTTGTCGGAACGGATGGCAAGCCTTACAATGAGTATTGACCCGAGGACAACCACCATGATTAAACTGAATTTCGAGAGGAAGGAATGATCGAGTTTCACAACGTATCCCTGTCGTATCAGCGCGACATGGCTGCCCTGAATGATGTAACCCTCAAGGTCCCCAAAGGGGACTTTGTTTTTGTGAGCGGTCCTTCGGGTGCCGGCAAATCAACCCTTCTCAGGCTCATCTATGGGGCGCTGACCCCAACCAAGGGGCAGGTTATCGTTGACGGGCAGAATATCACTCGCTTGACCCGCTCGGAAATTCCCTATCTCCGCCGTGGCATCGGCGTGGTTTTCCAGGACTTCAAGCTCCTGCCAAACCGGACGGTGCTTGAAAACGTGGCCGTTACCCTGGAGGTGCTCGGCTGGGGGAAGCGGGATATCGGAAAAAAGGTCTATCATATGCTCAAGCAGATGGGGCTGGAGCACAAGGTGAATGCCACTCCGCTCCGCCTCTCCGGAGGGGAGCAACAACGGGTCGCTTTGGCGAGGGCTCTGGTGAATGACCCCAAGATTCTCCTTGCCGACGAGCCGACAGGAAATCTGGACGATGAAAACAAAGAACAGATTATGTCCATTTTCCGTGAGGCCAATATCAGGGGGACCACGGTGATGGTGGCGACCCACGACCGCCGGGTGATAGAAAACAGTCACCGGAGGTTCGTGGTTCTGGACAAGGGGCGCATCGTGGAGGATACCGATGTCCAACTCTAGAAAGTCACTCAGACCGCCACTGGCTTCAGATGGGTCAGGGGGAAGGCTCCGCTACTTTGTTGGCAGGGCGTTGCTCAACATCCGGCAGAATGTTCTTGTGAACGTGCTGACCATCGGCACCATCACGCTGGCGCTGCTGATTGTTTCCCTCTTCCTTCTGGTCTTCGTGAATCTGGAGACCACAGCGGATGAATGGAGCGGCAAGATCCAGGTGACAGCCTATTTCGACAGGGAACCGACTCCAGCTGAACTCACCACCATCATGACGCGCGTCAAAGCCCTTGAGGGCACGGACAGGGTCGGCTATGTGAGCAAGCTCGATGCGATGAAGCGGTTCCGAGCTCGGCTTAAGGGCCAGGAGACACTTCTTGAAGGGGTTCCAGCAGACGTTCTTCCTGCATCGCTGGAAATTACGCTCAAGCGTAAGAGCCGCGAAGATGCTGCCATCGAGGCGTATGTGGGGCGGTTGAAGAAAGTCCCCGGCATTACCGAGGTGCAGTACGGTGAGGAATGGGTCCGGCGTTTCAACGCTTTTATGAGTTTCCTCCGCTTTATGGGGGTACTGCTGGGGGCGTTTTTACTGCTGGCGGTGCTCTTTATCGTCTCGAACACCATAAAGCTGACCATCTATGCCAGGAAGGATGAGCTTGAGGTCATGGAACTCGTCGGTGCCACCCGCTTCTTCATCAAGGCCCCTTTCCTGATTGAAGGCATTATCCAGGGAGCGGCAGGAGCGGCTCTGGCTCTTTTGATTCTTGTGTCGGCCTATTTCGGTTTTCTTCACAGTGCGACCAATTTTATCAACCTTTCCGTCTCGGTGAGCGGGCTCACTTTCCTGCCGCCTGTGTACATCGCCGGCATAGTTGCAGGTGGGATCTTCCTGGGATTTCTCGGCAGTCTTACCTCGTTGAGACGGTTCATAAACACCCAGCCATGAGGATTTATGTTCCGTTAGCATGCATCCTTGTCCTCATGTCGGTCTTTAATGCCAGCGGTGCCGACGTGCGTGATCAGCTCCAGGGGGTAAAAAAGGAAATCAAGGAGAAGAAGCAACTCCTCAAAAAGACCGCGAAGGTGGAGCAGAAGGTTTCCGGGGAGCTTCTTGAGATAGACAAGAACCTCAAGGAAAAAGAGAGTCAACTTTCCAGCCTCACCCGTGACCTTTCGGGAGTGGAGCGCACCATAGCGACCACCGAGAAGGAGATCGCGACTGTCAGGGAGGAGGTCGAACGGAAAAAGCGCGAGATTGAACGTCGGCTTGTCTCCGTCTACAAGGCGGGTGAGATCGGCAATTTGCGTATGTTCTATTCCTCCGAGTCGTTTCCCCAGATGGTGGAAAACCTCCGCTACATGAGGTCGGTTGTTGAAAACGACCGGAAGCTCTATGCCGAGTATAACGACAAGATCGCCGAGCTTTCCAAGCTCAAGGCAAAGCTGGAGTCCGATGCCGCGCGCAAGGAAAAGATTAAGGTCGGTATCGAGCAGAAAAGGGAAGAGATCAGGGGGGAGAAGGAGAAGAAGGCTGCCTATCTCGTCAAGGTGAGACAGGACAAGCAGGCCTATCTCTCCTCGTTGCGCGAGCTCCAGGCCAATGCCCGCAGACTTCAAGTCATGGTGGAAAAGCTTGAAGCCATGAGTAGAAAAAGCTATACTCCCAAAGGTGATAAGGGTGCGACAAAAGGGCATCAATCGGATTTACCCCCCGTTCCCGACAAGGGCTTCGGCTCACAGCGCGGGCGGCTTCCCATGCCTGTCAGCGGCGACATCGTGGGACGCTTTGGACGTCATAAACATCCCGAGTTCAATTCCTTCACGGTCAGCAATGGTGTTTCCATCGCAGCACCAGCCGGAGCTGATATCCGGTCAGTCTATGAAGGGAAGGTAATCTTCGCCGATTATTTCAAAGGCTACGGCAACATGCTGATAATCGATCATGGGGGGGGATTCTTCAGCCTTTACGCCCATGCATCGAAGATAGCCAGGCGGGTCGGTGCTCAGGTGGCGCGCAGCGAGGTGGTGGCCAGCGTGGGGGATGTCGATTCTCCAAAAGGCTCCATGCTCTATTTCGAGATTCGCTATCAGGGAAGGCCGGTCGATCCGGCACCATGGTTCAGATAGATCCATAAATCGTTTGGGGAGGCAAGATGTTCGGAACCAGGAAGGGTAAGAAAATTGCGATTCTCGCGGTGTCTCTGTTCGTCATTGCCGCGTTGGGCGGACTTGTTGTCCAAAAGCGATGTGCCGCCGAGGGGGGCAATGACTATGACTCCATAGAGCTCTTTACCGATGTTCTTGCAATAGTCAAGAAGAGCTATGTGGAAGAGGTTGACACCAAGAAGCTGATTTACGGCGCTGTCAACGGCATGCTTGCCTCTCTTGATCCCCACAGTTCGTTTATGCCTCCCGAAACCTACAAGGAGATGAAGATCGATACCAAGGGTTCCTTTGGTGGCCTTGGCATCGAAATTACCATCAAGGAGGGAATCCTGACCGTCATCTCGCCGATAGAGGATACTCCCGCCTTCAGGGCAGGCATCAAGGCTGGTGACCAGATTCTCAAGATCGATGACCGCTTTACGAAAGACATGACCATTATGGATGCCGTCAAGCGGATGCGAGGCCCCAAGGGTACCAAGGTAATCCTCACGATACTGCGCGACGGCTTCGACAAGCCGAAGGAGTTTACCCTCTCCCGTGACATCATCCAGGTCAAAAGCGTAAGATTCAAGACTCTTGACAGTGGTTACGGTTATGTCAGAATCGCCCAGTTCCAGGAAAAGACTGACGACGATCTCGTCAAGGCCCTGAAGACCCTCAAGGAGGAGAACGGTGGTGACCTCAAGGGGCTTATCCTCGACCTCAGAAACGATCCCGGTGGTCTCCTTGATCAAGCCGTAAAGGTTACGGATCATTTTATCAGCGAGGGACTCATCGTATACACCGAGGGACGTGAAAAAGACGCCCGCATGCAGTTTACCGCCAGAAAGTCCGGGACTGAACCTAACTACCCCATGGTTGTGCTGATCAACGGCGGCAGTGCAAGTGCTTCCGAGATCGTGGCTGGCGCGCTGCAGGACCACAAGCGTGCGGTAGTGATGGGAACCCAGAGCTTTGGTAAAGGTTCAGTGCAGACCATTATACCTCTATCCGATGAATCAGGGCTTCGTCTGACCACGGCCCGCTACTTTACCCCGAGTGGCCGTTCGATTCAGGCCAAGGGGATTACGCCCGACATTGTTGTTGAGCGTGCGGAAATACAGCAGTCGGCAGAGAAAAAGGATGGGCATATCAGGGAAAAAGATCTGGAAAACCACTTCGAGTCTGATGACAAGGCAAAAGAAGAGAAAGCGCCCGAGAAGGAAAAGGAGAAGAGCCCCGCCATCAAGAACGATGATCAAACAAAGAGTGATTATCAGATGCTGAGGGCTTTGGATCTGCTTAAGGGGTGGGAAATACTCAAGAAAATAAGCAAGGCGAACTAGCGGAATTACTGCTTTGATCTACAAAGGGAGGGGATGCATATCTCCTCCCTTTTTTCTTATTCGTTCGCAAGCTCTTGACGGCATTGAAATATAGTAGTATATAACCTGCAACTGAACTGAAATTTAATAATGGTTAATAATGATGCCTGACCAAAGCAAAGTTAATAGCTCACAAGCTGGCCATGAAACTTCGAACGTGCTTCAGGTAAGGACGTTTGGCGGGCTTTCGTTTTTTTTCGAGGGAGCTCCTATATCCATCATCTGGGAAAGCCAGAAGGCGCGGATACTTTTCTGTTATCTCCTTATCTCCTACGATCAGTGGCTTCATAGGGACAAGCTCATTGAAATGATTTGGCCTGGATGTGATCTGGTTGCCGGAGCAAAAAACTTCAAAACCACCCTCAGCCGCCTCAGGAAATCGTTCTGCGGTCCGCGCAGCATCAACCCAATTCTCAGTCTAGGTGAAGCGATACGGCTCGACCATTCATTGTTCACCCTTGATCTGAGCCAGTTCAGGTATCATGCGGCAACTGGCATCAAAATGCTGGCACGCGGCGAGATAGCTGCCGCCAGGAAATACCTGGAAACAGCCCAGGACCTGTTCGTCGGTGAGTTCCTACCCGAAGAGCCCTTTGACCCGTTCATATCTGCCGAGCGCCGTGAAGCAGATACTCTTCATGCTTCGGTGTTGTCTTCCCTTGGAAAAGTTTATCAACTCGAAGGCAAACACGATGCTGTCGAGGCTATTTCATTGCTGCAGTCTGCCCTACAGGGCAGTTAACTCCTTTCTCCTCATCCCCCTATCTGTACGCATTTCTTCTGAGCTACCCTATTAGTGCTGTACATAGCCTCTAAGGCTTTTTCTATTCTGGGGGCACCGGGAGTTTTCTCTTTTAGGGCTCCTCTGTTCTTCTTGGTGGTGTGGTAAGCCTGGGATGGAATATTTTCGCTGAATACGCTATACTGCATCCAGCCTGGAATTGAACTGATGTCTTGGGTTGATGACTGGCACCCTTTAAATGCCGTATCCATACTACCGGGAGGCTGATCAATGAAGTTGAAAAGCATATGTGCCATAACTCTGGGAGCAGCTACTCTCCTTGTTGACCATTCCTTAGCTTCCGCAGCGGCGCAAGGCAAGATTGATCTCGTTGACAAGGGCACGGGGGTATTCGAACTCTTTGCCAGCGGTTTTGTCAACGTCCAAGGCGTACACTGCAAGCTGACGTACGACACGGCTGGGTTCAGTAATTTTAATGCTGTCAACGGTAGTTTGGGCAACTGGACGGCATTTCTCCCCCATGACAGCAAGACAGGATTGTTTCAAGTGGCCATGTTGAGTACTAATCCTGTTGCAGGAAGTGGCGTGATTGCGAGGATATCTTCAACTGCTTCTGATAAGGGGGGGTGTATCGCATATTCTTGTAGTGCGAGCGACGAATCCGGGACTGCTCCGGCACAATCCGGTCGTCTGTGTTTTAGTGCGACTAGCAAGGTTGATCCGGGCACTAACATTGCCACTGATTCTTCCGTTGCTTCCACTCGTTCTGATGCTGGATCAAGCACTGGTGGCAAGAGTGGCAATACTGGTGGTGCTGTAGGTGCTGTTGGCGCTGGTGGCAAGAGTGGCAACGCTGTTGGCAATACTGGTGGTGGTCAGATGCCCGGTGCTGTTTATCTTGGCGGCGAGAGCAGCCCCGTGAAAGCCGAGGCCCCTGCGAGTTCACCAGAATCAATTGATACCGCCAGTGAGCCTGGTATTCAACCGCTTCTGCCTGGAGACCCCGAGCCGGAAGGGGAGAACGTTGAAGCAAGAGAGCCAGTATATTCCCAAGTTGTGGCTCCTCCGAGCTCTCCACCGATCCTTGATAAATACATCAGTTATAAAGGTATCTTTGCTCAATTCAGGGAGTATCAGGGGGAAATAACACCAAAGTCCCTAACGGGAATTTTCTCGGTACCCGTTGCTGCCACGATAAGGCAGGAGCCGCCAATCTTCATAAACGAAGGCAATGCTTCCCTCAAAATCCTTGTCGACGTGGAAGGCACGGAGAAGAGCGCGCCCAATTTTGCCCTGCGTGGTGCTAGTCTCAAGTCACTTAAGAAAGATGCGGGCAAGAGGTGGATTGTTGAGGCAATGCCGGAGGTTGGCCGGTTAGATGCGACCCTCACGATTGTGAACGGTGAGCGCATGATGGATTATCCTCTCACTATTGCTCCACGTGCAGATGTGAACATCGACAAGAAGGGTTCAGTGGATGAGGCTGATTTCAAACTTTTCCTGTCGCAACGCGGGACTGAAAAGGTGCCGTCCTTTGATATGAACGGTGATGGCAAGCGGGATTACGTTGATGATTATATTTTCACCGCCAATTATCTAGTTGCCACAGGTCAGAAGAAGTAGCATATCACTCTGAGAAATTTCTTGTTCCATCGTTAAAGCCCGCCAGAAGTCAGGCGGGCTTTGCCATTAGTGCCAGGATTAGATGTTTTCTCAATGACTGTGTCATGCTATACAAATAACTTCAACTCGGATCCAAGAATGATCCTTACAGGGAAGCACATTGCCAAAACCGCGTAAAAATATCAGACGAACGGGTTCGAAACGATCGAACATGAAATCGCTCCTTATACTCGTACCGGTTCTTCTTCTTGTTGTCGTTGCATCGGTTTTCTTTCTCGACAGATTATCCTGGAAAGTCCCGGCAAGGGCGCCGGTTTCGCCTCCGCAAACCGCGGAGAAGCACAGGCTGCCTCCCCGTGAGCAACCGCATACGGCAGTGCATGAAGAGTACACTGGGTCCATCTCCGAGCCCAAAGAGGAAAAGCCTCGACGGCCCCGGGTATCGGGTTCCGGCATGCTCGCGATTGTCGTCGATGATATGGGTAAGGGTGTTCAGGAGGTCCGTTCGCTGCTTGATATCGGGGTGTCCCTGACGTTTGCCATAATCCCCGGCTTGCCGAAGGTTCGTCAAGTGGCTGAAGAGGCCCGGAAACGGGGTCAGGAGGTTATGATCCATCTTCCCATGGAGCCCAAGGGCTATCCCGAGCAGCGACTGGAGGACAATGGACTTCTCCTGCGTTATAGCAATGAGGAGGTTGCCGAGAGGGTGAACGGGTATCTGAAGGAAATTCCACAGGCTGTGGGCGCCAATAATCACATGGGGTCCAGCTTTACCGAAAACCGCGAGAAGATGGCGGTAGTGCTTGGCATACTGAAGGAGAGAGGGCTTTTCTTTGTGGATAGCAAGACGTCGCCGGTTTCTGTTGGGAGTGACGTCGCGCGGGAAATGGGAGTCAGGACCGCAGCGCGAAATGTCTTTCTTGATAATATCCAGGATGTGGGGTACATATCCAAGCAGCTGACGCAGGCAGCTAACATGGCCAGGAAACGTGGCAGTGCTATTGCAATCTGCCATCCGCATCCTGCCACCATTCAGGCCCTTGCGAGCCAGCTGCCACGATTGAAAGAAGAGGGTATAACCTTTGTGCCGGTGTCAAGGCTCGTTCAGTGAAGAGAATCGTGCTTTAAGTTCTAGACCGATAATACCGTGTAACCAGTTGATTTATAGATGGTTAGGCTGCCGAATGCTGCACAATCCGTTGCTTCAGGCGGGTAATCCCCCGATAGTTCTCTTCACGCAGGATCGATTCCGGCTTTTCTCTGAGCACAGGGTGGACAAGCAGGAAGGTGTCCGCCGATACATTTAGTCTCTCGCCAAAGGTTTCGCTTATCAACGTGAAGAGCCTGCTGCGCTCTTTTTGCAGAATCCCCCCGTTGAACTCCCTTAACGGATACGACTTTCTGAGCTGGTGAACGCCGTCGAGGCCGAACCGGTTGAACTCTACCGTAGCGCCATTGCCGTTGGTCACCGGGCGGAAGGTAAAGACCGATTCCCGAGCCGCATCGCGCATGATCAGGTATGTTGGGTCACTTTCGGAAAGATCTATGTCGAGGTTGTAGATGCTGGAGATAAGAAGACTGAAGAAACACTCCTCCTCGAAAAACCCTGCAACGCTTCCGTCAGAAACCTCGAAGTAGAAAGAGACCTGCTCACTTTCGTCACCAGAGACCGGGCGTCCACACAGGAGACATTGGGACTTAAGTCCCGAAAGCCGTGCAAAGTATGCTTCTTTTTTTCGCTCCTCTTCAGTCCGGAGCCACTGGTGGAACAGAAGGGCGCGGGTTTCAGTCGTTGCGCGGTACTCGGAAAGGATCGTCTGGGTGAGTTGCGCGAACTGGCCGTGGACTTCGGTCCACTTGGCATGGGTGAGGATTGGGTAGATTTTTCCGTCGGGATTGGTGTTGAGGCTTTCCACCTTGGGACTCTTGGAGATGTAGGTGTCAAAGCAGCGGTAACCGCGATTTAAGGCGTAGGCCTTCAACAGTGTCTTCTGGTCGGCGAAGGGTCCGTCGAACTTGATCCGCTCATCAACCAGGCAGGGGATGAGGCTGAGGCTCTTGCGGTCCAGGCCCCGCTGGTCGAAAAGAGCAAAGATGTTGCGGCAGTTCTCGAGGCTTGGCATGTCCTTGACCGGGATGATCGCCCTGTCGGCGGCGAAAAGGGCATTCTGAGTGAGAATGTCCAGATCTGGCCGTGTATCGATGACGATGATGCCGGGAATGCGGGAGAGGGCAAGAAGTCGTGCCAGCACCATTGGCCCCTTGATGGAGCCTTTGAGGTCGGTAAGGCTGGCCGAAGAGGGGATGTAGCCGACACCGTACTGTCCGGTGTGAACAAGGTCCCTCCCCGGGGTTTCCATGAGGAAGTCGGCGACGGTCCCGGTTGTCCTCTGACCTTTGATCTCAAACATTCGGTCCACTGTGAAGTGGTTATCGAAGGAGAAGATGGTGACAGGCAGGTCATCGTCGAGAGCTTTAAGGTAGATGGCCAGGTTGGTTGCAAGGGTGGTCTTGCCGACCCCCCCTTTTTCGGAAGAGACAGTGATAATATAGGGGTAACTTTGCATGAAGACAATACTACACTGCCCTCCGGGCTGCGGTCAACCCGGTTTGACACCCATCGGTCACTGTGTTAGAAACATTTGAAAGGACGGCTTTTTCCCGAGGTGCGCATGGATATTTTTCCCGAAAAACGAATCCTGACGGTCAGTCAACTTACCTCCCTCATCAGGGGGGTTTTGGAAGAAAATTTCGAGCGCGTCTGGGTTGAAGGAGAAGTCTCGAACCTGGCGATGCCCTCTTCAGGCCACCTGTACTTTACTCTCAAGGATGCGGGAGCCCAACTGCGCTGCGTGATGTTTCGCGCATCGGCAAAGGCTCTTAAGTTTCGGCCCCGTGACGGCATGGGTCTTATCGTCCGGGGGCGAATCACTGTTTATGATCAGCGGGGAGAGTATCAGCTTCTCGTGGAATACCTTGAGCCCCGGGGGATCGGAGCGCTCCAGCTGGCTTTCATCCAGCTCAAGGAAAAGCTTGCGAAAGAAGGGCTTTTTGCCGAGGAGCTTAAAAAAACGATCCCTGCACTGCCACAGCGGATAGGCGTCGTCACGTCTTCAACCGGTGCGGCCATTCACGACATAGTGAATGTTCTCAACCGGCGCTTCGCCAACGTGGCTGTGTTAATCCGGGCCGTTAAGGTGCAGGGGGAAGGCGCAGCCGAGGAGATTGCCCAAGGCATTGACGACTTCAACCGATATGGTTCCGTAGATGTGCTCATTGTCGGGAGGGGAGGGGGCTCTCTTGAGGATCTCTGGGCCTTCAACGAGGAGGTTGTGGCCAGGGCCATTCACCGATCGCGGATACCGGTCATTTCGGCTGTGGGTCACGAGGTTGATTTTACCATCGCCGACTTCGTGGCCGACCTTCGAGCGCCAACCCCTTCGGCTGCTGCGGAGTTGGTGGTTAAGAGCAAGGAGGAACTGGCGGCGAGGGTTGATTTTCTGCGTCATCGACTGGTGCAAGGGGTACGGCGTGTTCTGGCGGAGCGAAGGGGCAAAATGGATGGCCTCAGCCGTTCACTGAGGGATCCGTCCATGCTTCTGGGGCAGCTTTCCCTACGGGTTGACGACTTTGCGGAGCGGCTTGACAGGGGCATGGTCGGGATCATTCGCAACCGGCGGTTCGAGGTCGATTCCATCAGAAACGGTCTCCGCCTCACGAATCCTGCTCTGGCTGTGGAGCGGGCACGGGAGAGGATCATTGCTCTCCAGGGGCGGAGCGAGGCGGCTCTTCAGCGTCGGCTGGACCGGCAGCGGGAGAGGGGGGCCGTAGCTGCTGCTCGACTTCAGGCGCTTTCGCCGCTGGGTACCCTTGCACGTGGGTACAGTATTACGCTCACTATGCCTGCTCGGTGCGTGGTGCGTGAGTGCAGCCAAGTGTCTGTCGGTGACTCGCTGGAGGTGCGTTTTCATCACGGCCGTGCCCTTTGCCGAGTCGAGTCGACCGGGGAATAAAAAGCAATCACTCCTTCTGAAAAGAAAAGCCGGTTCCCGCGAGAACCGGCTTTCTCTTATTTCATTAGGCATGGGGAATGCGCGACTACTTTTTGTGGCACGCTCCGCACTTTGTCGGCCCGGTGCCCCGAACCTCATGGCAACCTTTGCAGGTCTTGTGTGCGTAATCCTTGCCGAAGTTGGAGATTTTTCCCGGCGCCTTGTCGTGACAGTTCTTGCAGTCCTTGAGTATCTCGGTATGGCGTTTGTGGCTGAAGGTCACATTGCCGTTCCTGGAGGGAAAAAGGATCGTGTCGGCGGCCATGCCGGCCGATGTCCAGCCCAGGGAAATTATGAGAAGGGGAATGATCCGTATCATGGAGAGGTTCCTTTTCCCGGTTATCTGCCAACGGTTAAGAGGGTGACCTTTGTTTATGGTTCAAGCGGAGCAATGACAACCCGTCTGCCATTAATTGTCAGACGCCCGTCCGCAAAAAGTCTCACCGCCTCAGGATAGATGCGGTGTTCCTCAACCTGGATTCGAGCCGAGAGGCTATCTTCCGTATCATCTTCCATGACCGGTACTGCCGCCTGGATAATTATCGGCCCCGTATCGGTTCCTTCGTCGACGAAGTGAACCGTGCAACCGGTTATCTTCACCCCATACTGAAGGGACTGATGCTGGGCGTGGAGTCCAGGGAACGCGGGGAGGAGAGCCGGATGGATGTTCATGACCGCATGGGGGAAAGCTTCAAGAAGGACCGGTGTCACGATCCGCATGAAACCGGCCAGCACCACGAGTTGCACCCCATGGGAGCGGAGGAGTTCCACCAGGGCCGCGTCGTAAGCTTCACGTCCGGCGTGGGATCGGTGATCAAGGACGTGGGTAGCAATACCGTGGCGTTTCGCCCGCTCAAGGGCATAGGCATCGGCCTTGTTACTGATGACACAGGCGACCTTGGCCGTCAGGGTCCCATCCTCGATCCGGTCGATGATTGCCTGCAGATTTGACCCGCTACCGGAAACAAGGACGCCGATTTTCAGAATGTCAGACATTGAAGTTCCCGTGGGCTGAAAAGGGCTTGTTTGAATCAGACCAGTTGAACGGTTTCAGCGCCAGCGTCGCACTTGAGCACTTCGCCGATGACATGCGCCTGCTCGTGGAGACCCGATAGCCTGATGAGTATTTCGTCTACTTCCTTTTCAGGAACAGCGAGAACCATGCCAATTCCGCAGTTGAAGGTGCGGTGCAGTTCGGCCTCTTCGATATTGCCGGCATCCCGAAGGACGGTGAATATCTTGGGGATGGTCCAGCTGTTGCGCTTGATGACAGCCTTGCATCCCTTGGGGAGGATGCGGGGAACGTTTTCCAGCAGTCCGCCGCCGGTAATGTGGGCGATGCCGTTCACGCGGAAGTCGCGGAGCAGGTTGAGTACCGTTTTGACGTAAATACGGGTAGGAGTGAGGAGTTCGTCGGCGACACTCCGATTCATGCCGGGTAGCATGTCGTTGATGCCAAGACCCAGGGTCTCGAAAATGACCTTGCGGGCAAGGGAGTACCCGTTGCTGTGAAGCCCGCTGGAGGCAATGCCGATAAGGGCGTTGCCTACGGTTATGGAGGAACCGTCGATGATCTTCTCGCGTTCTACCACGCCCACGGTGAATCCTGCCAGGTCGTACTCACCCGGCTGATAAAACCCGGGCATCTCGGCCGTTTCACCCCCGATAAGTGCGCACCCGGCCTGGATGCATCCTTCGGAGATCCCTTTGACAACCGCTGCGCTCCGCTCGGGGTCGAGCTTACCGGTGGCAAAGTAGTCAAGAAAAAAGAGTGGTTCTGCTCCCTGCACCACGATGTCGTTGACACACATGGCAACGAGGTCGATGCCGACTGTGTCGTGGCGATCCGCCATCATGGCAATCTTCAGCTTGGTGCCGACCCCGTCGGTTCCTGATACCAGGACCGGATTCTTGTACTTGTTGGTGTTCAGCGAGAAGAGCCCGCCGAATCCGCCGATATCCGAAATTACTTCCGGACGCGATGTGGCGCGTACGAACGGTTTGATCATCCTGACAAAAGTGTTGCCGGCATCGATGTCGACACCGGCATCCTTATAGGTGGTTCTTTTTGTGCTCAAAACTGTCCCTCCCGTTAAATGAGAACGAAAATTTAACCCATGCACCTGTAAATGTCAAACCCTATCTGGCGGGCTTAAAAGCCTGAAAAAACAGTTTACAAGGTGATATGGTTCGCTTTAAGATGCTGCCCAAAATGGACGTTCCAGCCGTTGCCATCCGCCCTATGACCGAGAATGATCTTGACCCGGTTATGGCGATCGAATTGGATTCGTTTTCGCGCCCCTGGACCAGGGACCACTTCACTGCCGAACTCGACTCCTCCCGGTCATTTCCCTTTGTGGCATGCACCAATGACGGTGCCATTGCAGGGTATATCTGCCCGACTCTCGTCCTCGACGAAGGTGAGATTCTCGATGTGGCGGTGCGGCGAGACTGCCGCGGAGCGGGAATCGGCGTCAAGCTCGTCGCACGGGCCATTGCCTACCTGGCGGAGAGAGGGGCGACGGTCGTTCTTCTTGAGGTCCGGGTGTCTAACGAATCAGCCATTTCACTTTACCGGCGATTCGGCTTCAAGGAAAGCGGAAGACGGAAGGGGTATTACGAGAACGGTGAGGATGCCATCCTGATGTATTACACTATTGATGACAGCGAGGGCCGTGCCGATGCAGTTTAGAGCCATGATCATTGCAAACCAGGAGGTATCCCCCGGATACTTCAGGATGCGGATGACAGCACCACAGGAACTGGCTGGCTCAAAACCTGGCCAGTTTATCATGGTCCGGGTGCGGGATGCCATAGATCCACTCCTGAGACGGCCTTTCGGGATCTTCGATGTGGGTACGATGCCTTCGGAATATCCCGGTTGTGCTCCGGCAACCTATCTGGAGATGTTGTACAAGGTTGTTGGCAAGGGGACTGAAGCTCTGTCCACGTACCACCACGGCGACCATGTGGATATCCTTGCACCACTGGGAATCGGTTTCGATCTGGGGGACCCGGATGAAGAAAAAATTCTGGTGGGAGGAGGAATCGGGATAGCTCCACTCTATTACCTGGCAAAGACTCTTGTGGAGCGCTCCCGGGTGCGGTTCTTCCTCGGTGGGCGGACCAGGGACGATATCCTCTGCGTCACCGAGTTCGAGCGATTGGGTGTTGAGACCTATGTTTCAACCGATGATGGTACGCTCGGCGATCGCGGACTGGTGACCGGGGTGATGGAACAGCACATAAAGGAGGATGGTCGGAAGAAGACAATCTATGCCTGCGGTCCCATGCCGATGCTGAAGGCCGTTGCCGAGATCGCCCAACGGACTGGCACCTCTTGCCAGGTGTCGCTGGAGGCCTACATGGCCTGCGGCATGGGGGCCTGCCTTGGCTGCGTGGTGAAAGGGAAGGACCACGCCGACGAGTCTCCGGACTATCGCTGCGTGTGCAAGGATGGGCCGGTATTTGCCTTTGATCAACTGATGTGGGTATAAATGGAGATATGATGAGCATACCTGACCTGTCTGTCGAACTTGCCGGAATCAAGCTCAGAAACCCTGTCATGACCGCCTCGGGGACCTTTGGTTATGGAGAAGAGTTCGCCGAATACGTGAACCTTGAGTCTATCGGCGCCATCATCACCAAGGGGCTTTCCATAAAACCAAAGGCCGGCAACGCGACGCCCCGCATCCAGGAAACCACCGGCGGCATGCTGAACGCCATTGGCCTTCAGAACGTAGGGATCGATGCCTTTATCGAGAAGAAGGTGCCGTTTCTACGCTCCGTCTCGACGCCGGTGATCGTTAATTTCTTCGGCAACACCGTAGAGGAATATGCCGAACTTGCTGAACGTCTAGACAAGATCCCCGAGGTGGCCGGAGTTGAGATCAACATTTCCTGCCCCAACGTGAAGCATGGCGGAATAGTTTTCGGCACTGAACCGAAAGCGGCTTATTCCGTGGTAAAGGTGGTGCGGGAAGCAACCATCAAGCCGGTGATCGTGAAGCTCTCGCCCAACGTGACTGACATTGTGGAGATGGCCTGGGCCTGCGCCGATGCCGAGGCCGACGCGCTTTCGCTCATCAATACCCTGACCGGCATGGCCATTGACCTTAATAAACGGCGACCGATCCTGGCCAACGTCACCGGCGGCCTCTCGGGACCGGCCGTGAAACCGGTGGCACTTCGGATGGTCTGGCAGGTGGCCAAGGCGGTGAAGATTCCGGTTATTGGCATCGGCGGCATCATGACAGGTACCGACGCCCTGGAGTTCATGCTTGCTGGTGCCACGGCGGTTCAGGTGGGGACGGCCAACTTCCTGGACCCTGCCGCATCCAGTCGTATCGCTGCCGAGATGGAAAACTATCTGGTTGAGAACGGTATCAGCGATGTGAAGGAACTTATCGGCGCCCTTGATATTTGATCTTAAGGTCGGCTGAAAGCAGTGAAGGCGGGGGATTGTCTCCCGCCTTCTTCCGTTTGGGGGAGGATGGAAAAATGGAATCGTGGCGGCGAAGCCTTGCCGACAGCATAACATCGCCCGAGGAGATTGCGGAGCGTTTCGGAATCGATCCCGAACCCCTGGTGCCGGTGGTTCGGCGTTATCCGCTTCGGATAACGCGCCACTATCTCGGATTGATCGAGGGGCCGGGAGACCCCATCTGGCGCCAATGTGTGCCTGATCCGCTGGAGCTTAACGATGATCAGCTTCCCGACCCGCTCCACGAGGAAAGGCTTTCACCGGTTCCGGGACTAATTCACCGTTACCCCGACCGGGCAGTCTGGCTCGTTTCCAATGAGTGCGCCGTTTATTGCCGCTTCTGCATGCGGAAGCGGCGGGTGGGCTGTCCTCTCCCTTGCGGCGACGACCGGTCCATAGACGATGCGATCCGGTACATTACCGAAAAGCCCACGATCCGGGATGTGATCCTCTCCGGTGGAGATCCTCTCCTGCTCGATGACGAGCGACTGGAGGTGATCCTTTCCCGGCTTGCGGCTATTCCCCATGTGGAGATGATCCGGATTGGCACCCGCACGCCGGTGACACTGCCGGAGCGGATAACGCCACGGCTGTGCAGGATGCTGAAACGCTATCACCCTCTCTATATCAATACCCACTTCAACCATCCAAGAGAGGTTACATACGAGTCTGCCAAGGCCTGTGCCCGGCTTGCGGATGCCGGAATTCCACTGGGCAACCAGACGGTACTCATGGGTGGTGTGAACGATGACCCGGCGGTGATGATGCGTCTTATGCAGCGACTTCTCGCCATCAGGGTACGGCCGTACTACATTCACCAGATGGATCTCGTGCAGGGGACAGGTCACTTTCGGACGCGGGTGCAGGCGGGGCTGGAGATTGTGGAGCAGCTTCGTGGGCATACGTCCGGGCTGGCTACACCGTACTATGTGATCGATGCTCCGGGAGGCAAGGGTAAAATCCCTCTGTTGCCGGAGTGCGTGAGTCGTCAGGGAAATGTATGGCTTATGCGCAATTATCGGGGGGAGTTTGTAGAATACCGGGACACGGACTGATAAGAGGTGTTACAGATCCTCTGGCGTGAACGCAACCACCTCATCGATTGCGGCCGCGTCGAGCAGTACCATCACGAGCCGGTCGACGCCGAGGGCAATGCCGGCCGAGGGGGGCATTGCAGCCAGTTCCTGCAGAAACTTCTCCGGTAGCGGGAAAGGAGTGCGTCCCTGTGCGGCGCGGTAAGCAGCCTCGCTTTCAAACCGTGAACGCTGCTCCTGGGGGTCGGTCAGTTCCGAGAAGGCGTTAGCCAGTTCCACGCCGCCAATATATAGCTCAAAGCGCTCGGCAACCGTCGGGTCGCTCTCCTTGAGTCTTGCCAGGGCACCCCGGGATGCCGGGTAGTCGTAGATGAAGGTCGGCCGACTCATTCCGAGTTGCGGTTCAATCAGTTCAACCATGACCTCGTCGAAGATGTCCCGCTGCAGGGCTTCTTCCATGGACGTACGGCCGTGTTGCAGGAAAGCTTCGCGTACTGAAATCCGTTGCCAGGGTGAACTGAGTGTGATATCTGCCCCCCGGAATCGCAACATCCCCCCTGAGCCAACTCCTTCCGCCACCGATCGGACAAGCGCTTCACACTCGTCCATCAATCCACAGTAATCGGTGCCGGCGCGATACCACTCCAGCATGGTGAACTCGGGAACGTGCAACTGCCCACGCTCTCCGGCCCGCCAGCAATGGCAGAGCTGGAAAGTTCGGTCATAGCCGGCGGCTACCATGCGCTTCATGCAGATTTCGGGGGAGGTGTGGAGAAACCAGCCGTTTGAGGGGAGGGGCTCGATGTGGGATTCGGGCGCAGGGGCTGGAATGCGAAGGGGGGTCTCCACTTCGAGATACCCCCCTTCGATGAAAAATCGTCTGATTTCCTGGGTAATGCGGGCCCTGGCCATGAGCGCCTCTCGCTTGAGGGCCAGGTTCCAGTTTGCTGCCATGGTCCTATCCTTTGACCCTCGTAGAGTAGTCGCCGGAGCGGGTATCAACCACGATCAACTCGCCTTCTTCAATAAAAGGAGGGACGCGCAGGACATAGCCGGTTTCGAGGGTGGCGGGTTTGGAGTCGCTACCCGACGTGTCTCCCTTGACCCAGGGATCAGTCTGTACCACGCGCAGGTTGACGAAGTTCGGGAGTGTCACGCCGATGGCTTTCTCCCCGTAAATAAGAATATCGACGGGAAGGTTGTCGATCATGAAGTTTTTGGCCTCGCCTACCGCATCTTCACCCATCTGCACCTGCTCGAAGGTTTGATTGTCCATGAAAGTGTAGTGGGTATCTTCCTTGTAAAGATATTGCATCTGTCTTTCTTCAAGGCGTGCTGGTTCGAAGGTCTCGCCAGAACGGTAGGTTCGGTCGAGAATAACGCCGGTAATCATGTTCCGCATCTTGGTTCGATAGAGGGCTTGCCCCTTTCCCGGCTTGGAGAACTCAAAGGCGATGACCACGTAGGGGGCGCCGTCGAGGGTAAGTTTGAGACCTTTCTTTAAATCTGCTACTGAATACATACGCTATCCTCTTTATCTTGGTGGTTTGAGCTTTGAAAACGCATTTATTTACATCATATTCTGACGTTTGTTAACAAAAAAAGACGTGCCAGGCCACAGCAGGCAGCAAGGCGGGTCGATCCGGACTATTCAATATCGTGCGAGGGGGGGCGGCATAATACCTATGGGCAGACAGTAACGCGTTACCCGACCAGAATCTGGTATGTGATGAAAGCGGGTCGGGCGGGGGGTGCAACGGAACCCCCACCTGATTATCACTTGGCACGGTACGTGATGCGGCCCCGGGTAAGGTCGTAGGGAGAGAGCTCCACAGTAACTTTGTCTCCCGGCAGAATCTTGATGAAGTACTTACGCATCTTGCCGGAGATGTGGGCAAGTACCACGTGGCCGTTTTCGAGCTCTACGCGAAACATTGCGTTGGGGAGAGGCTCGATGACTGTACCTTCTACTTCAATGGCTTCTTCTTTGCTCATGTGTTCTTCCGCGCTCCTTGGTGCAGGATGGTGACGATTTTTGAAACTTCCCCAATCTACTTGCTCCTCGGGCAAAATGCAAGCCGTTTTCATCTTGAAAACACCTTTACTTCCTCGTCGGAAGCGTATTATGGTAGCGATTCTGTTCCAGAATCCACCGTAAAGGGTTGACGCCGCATGGGCCATATCATCAAGGAAATCCCTCTTGCAAACGGGCTGACGATTCGATTCCGCGATCTGACGCGTCAGTACTTCGGTGATTTCTACCTCGTCAAGATCGAAATCACCTGCGAAGTTCCTCTTTCCATTGACCTTTTTTCGAACGCAACTGACCTTGAGGATGCGCGGCGTCTTGTCGGCGATTCGGCCATCTACTACCGCACAGCAGAAAAGATGGGGGTGCCATCAACGGCTATCGGCACTGTTGTAGAGCGACTCATCGGGACTTTCTCCTCTCATTCTCTTCCTTACTTTGCTTCCCCTGGCTTTCCTTCCCGGTTTGTCCGTGCGGAGCTTGCAAAAATGCGCCGAAATAATAGTCGCGCCACCTTCAGCGCCATTCACCGCCATGACTGAAGCTATCATACACATCGATTCACTGGCCTTTGGCGGTGCCGGTTTTGGCCGGCTCGACGGTAAGGCCTGCTTCGTCCCGTTTACGGCACCTGGTGATGTGGCCCGTATCAAGATCACCCATGAAAAAACTTCGTATGTGGAGGGTGAAGTTCTGACACTGCAGGAAGAATCTCCTCAGCGTGTCGCTTCTCCGTGCCCAGTTTTTGGCGTGTGCGGCGGCTGCACATGGCAGCACCTTTCCTATAGTGCCCAGCTTGAGGCCAAGAAACAGATTTTCACCGAAACTCTTCGCCGGTTCGGACGGGTGGACCCTGCACGGATCGACAGCCCGGTGCCAGCGGAGCACCCCTATGGCTACCGCTCGCGGGCCCAGTTCAAGGTTCGGTGGGTCGGGGGCAAGCTTCACATGGGGTTCTACCGCCGGGGCTCCCATTTTGTGGTTGATATCCCTGTGGGCTGCGCGCTGTGTCACCCGATGCTTAACGAGGCTCTGGCGGAAATCCGCCATCTCCTTATCTGTTTCGCTGAATCGGACCGTATTCCCCAGGTTGATGCGGCGGTGGGCGAGGACGGGGCGGTGCTGATTATTGTTCATTACATCGGCGACAGCCCCGGTAAAGCACGGAATTTTTTCGAGGATGCCCAAAACGAACTTACTTCCGTGAACGGACTGCATTTGCAGTTCGGACGCAAGGATACCATCGAGAGGGTCTGGGGGATCGACGAACTTTCTTATTGCTTTCCGGCCGGTTTTTTGCCTGATCTTCCGGAGATATCTCTGGTCTTTAGCAGGGGAGGGTTCTCTCAGGTGAACTACCAGCAGAACCGTGAGCTCGTGCGTGCTGTTCATCGTATGGCATGTCTGACGGGTAGTGAGCGGCTTCTCGATCTATTCTGCGGAAACGGCAATTTTTCACTACCTCTCGCCCGCTATGCGGCCGCCGTTGCAGGGGTTGAGGAGTACGGACCGTCTCTGGATGACGGCCGGCGCAACGCCCGTGACAATGGCACTTCGGCCATCGATTTTATCCTCTCAGATGCAGCCGCAGGGGTTCGGTTCCTTGTTTCTCGTGGAGACAGTTTTCCCGTTGTTGTTCTCGATCCGCCGCGGACAGGAGCAAAGGAAGCAGTGCGGGAGATTGTACGCCTTAACCCGGAACGAATCGTCTACGTTTCCTGCGATCCGGCAACCCTTGGCCGCGACCTGGGGCTCTTTGGCAAGGACGGGTATGCGGTATGTGAGAGTCTTCCCGTGGACATGTTCCCCCAGACCTACCATATTGAAAGCGTTACCCTGCTTCGCAAAGCCTGACAATACCATGCATTTCGTCTATTTCCTTCAGTAGAGTTAACTGTCCAGAAGAGAAGGAGGATTTATCCATGTTGTTTTCGAAACTGTTCCGTAAGGATCCCTTGTCGTACGTTGAAAAAGGTGACCGGCTAATGACTGCCGGTCGTTTTGCAGATGCCCGCTGCTGCTATGAGGAAGCCATTGGTCGTCTCGATGCTGCCACGGCCGATGGTGCTGACGCACTTGCATCGCTCCGGCAAAAGATGGCGACAGCCGGTAACCGTATGGCTGAAATGAATCTGCAGGAAGCCGAGTATTGCCTTGTCAGCGGCGATTTTCATAAAGCGGAAGAGCACCTGGAATTGTCACGCGGCTTGGCAGATGACGTAACTATACGGGAAAAGACGGAAAAAATATTTGCGTTGCTTGATAAGGCATACCCGCCAGTTCATGGGCACAAAGGTGGTGGCTCCTGTGGAGGATGTGGATCGTCTAAACATCAAGTAGACGGTATTACTGATTATTCTGGAGAACATTTGGGTGATGCAGACCGCTATGAGCTGCTTATTCGTCCTCTTCCAGGGGATTTGCCGGATCGTTATGCAGAAATGGGAGAGGAATTTGCATATGGTTATTTGGCGGCCCATTCAGGAGACAGGGAAAAAGCCCGATTGACATTTGAGCGACTTCTGGCAGGAGGGGATAACGACATAATCCTCTACGAGACCGCTATCATCTCCCATCAGGAGGGAGACAGCCGCCGATGCGAAACCCTTCTGCGGCGGGCGCTTGCACTGAACGACACAAACCCGTTGTGCAATCTTGGCTTGGTCCAGTTGCTGACCGACGGGGCGCGGTTTGATGAGGCGCTGCCGATGCTCGAGAAGATGGTTGAACGCGGCATTCTTGCCGATCAGGCTATGATGTTCCTAGGGGAGATTTACCGGGCAAAAGGCGAGAATGATAAGGCCGTAGATCAGTTTACAAGGCTGCTGCCAGGGCCCTTTAAGCGAGAAGCCGCCGAGCGGCTTGTTATGATCCTCGAGGAAGGTGGACGCTCCGATGAGGCTGCGTATGTGGCCAAACAGTACCTTAAGGGGTGCTGCTGAAGATTTCTACTGATATCACTAAAGTTTTCTCGCCGCTTGCCGATTGATTTATTACAGGACATCGTTTCCTGCAGATACTGCATATTATACACGGGAGGAAGCTGTTAATGAACAAGTCTGAATTGATTGAGGCGCTGGCGGCAGAGAAGGGGCTCACGTACAAGAAAGCCGAGGAGATAGTCAACATCGTTTTCGATGCGATGTCCGACGCCATGGCCCAGAACGAGCGGATTGAGATCCGCGGATTTGGCAGTTTCGTTGTTAAGGATTACAAGGCGTATACGGGTCGGAACCCGAAGACTGGCGATCCGATTGAAGTCAAGCCGAAGAAGCTTCCATTTTTCAAGGTTGGCAAGGAACTCAAAGAGCGCGTTGACAACTCCAAGTGATGAAGTGCTGCGTCAGGTGGTGCGCTGACCGTTTCCCAAGGGATGTCGGAAGACCATCAGCGATATGACAAAATTCCGACTTGACTCACGATTCCGCTGGCACACTCGGTCGGCAGCCCGGTTGAGCGAATTCACCTCATGCTGAGATTCTTCGTTTTTTTCATAGTGTCAGCGTTCCTGTTCTCCGGAGCGGTCCACGCCAATCCGACCATGAACGGGTCTACCGGGCTCATTGCCGTTCCCTCGGCCGAGACCCTCGATGCCGGAAATATCTGTATCGGCGGTTGGGCGACCGCAGTGCAGAACAATGGTGAAAATGGCCTTACCGTTCCCGTGGCACTTACGCTCGGCATCGGGACCTTCTGGGAGATTTACGGGACCTATCCCAACCTGCTTTTCAACGGTGACGAAGACAAGTCCGGTACTGGTTACGCCGAGATAGGCACCAAACTCAGATTTCTTGGCAAAAGAAGTTCCCCCTTCAAGATGGCTGGGGACTTTTTTGTCCAGCGACAGATATCCGACAATACTGCCGTGGACGGTACCACAAGCTCCGGTGGGCGTATCATTGCCTCCTATGGCGCAGACCGGTTCGGGGTGCATGCCTATTCCGGGTATACGTTTGCTGGTTCTCCTGAAGGCAGTAACTACGACAATGAAATTATCTACGGTCTCGGTTTCGAGTATTCCCCGGTCCTGCGCGCGCGCCTGACAGCTGAACTGGCTGGCGGCACGGGACGTGATCCGGCACGTGAAGCGCCTCTCGAAGGTCTCGTGGGATTTCAGTATTATCTCTCTCCTCACTTGACGCTCAATATTGCCGGCAGCCTTGGTCTCACCACTGGCAGTCCAGACTGGCGTGCTATTGTCGGCCTGACTGCCTGTCAGGGGGTCGGCAGCTACATCAATCCGGTGCCGCGTCTTGGCCAAGGCTTGGATCCCTTCGAAGACCAGAAGAAAAAAGAACCGGTCAAAATACGAAAGATCATCCCCATATCTCCACTCCTTGTCAGTACACTGGCTCCACAGGTTCCTGTCAGCAAGCTTGAGGTGCCGGTCGAACCCGACAAGGAGGAGATAACCATCAAGCCCTATGGTCAAGTCTCAATCTCTGCCCAGCCCGCTAACTCCAAAGTGCTGACCCCGGCCTCACACGAAGAGATCGCTCTCACCGCCACTGGCGAAGAGGTTCGTCTTGCCGCGCGGATTACGAGCATCCAAGAGAGTTCAGCTCTTGAATATACCCTCAGCCGGCTTGACGGCGTGACGCCGCTCTACAGTGTTGACGTCAAGGGCCAGAGTCTTCAGGTTGCCACTGCCCGCGACGAGGGGATTCCTGAGTCAATGGCCGTTTATCGCAAGTTCCGGTTTCCGGATGTGACCTATGACTTCGATCAGTGGAGCCTTTCTGCCGAGGGGAAAAAATCCCTTTCCGAGGTTGCTGAACTGATCCGCAAGGACAAGAAATGGGTCTTTCTCCGTGTGGACGGCCATACCGACAACATTGGTTCGGCCAGCTACAACATGGATCTTTCTCTCAAACGAGCCATTTCTGTTGCCAGCTACCTGATCTCACGGGAAGGAATCGATGCCGGACGCATTTTCATCAAGGGTCTCGGCAAGTCCAAGCCTCTGGCCGACAATGCCGCGTCCGATGGGCGGAAGCTCAACCGGCGTTGCGAGATTCTCTTCCTGGTCCCGAGGGCAAGCTGATGAAACTGCCGGCATTGACTCTCCTTGCCATGGCAGGCGCAGTGAGTGTGCTGCCTGACGCCGGGGCAGGCGAATGGCAAGCGACTGTTTCCGGCCGGAATGAAATGGTTGGTCGAGCCTTTGTTGATGGAGGTTCCATCTGTCTGGATGACAGGATCCGTCATGAGCTGGACTCCATGGTGCCACGATTCGCAGCGCTTGAGCCTGACCAGATTGTGAAAGTCGAGGCATTTTCACGCCGAGGCTCGAACCGTGAGGAGCAGGTGCGAAACTCCCTCTACCTCGCCCTTGAGGCCCAGCGGTATCTGCGGACGAGGCATGGGGTGAAGCTGAACCTTTTTCTTGCTGCTGCACCTGACCGCGATCCCACGGGAAGAGATTTCGTCCGGATCGTCACTATTCCCGATTCCTTCAAGGCGGTTCACGTCTCGGAGGTCGGACCTCGACAACGCTGAACCGGCAGATCCCGCTTGACGAAGCCACGGCATTGTGGCGTATAATCCCGCAGATACCGGTGAATGGACGTATCAAGACAACGTGTTACACTTTTTCCAGGCTGTTCGTTGCCTGGTTTTCATCCCGGCAGCATCTGGACTGATTATCTGCAAGGGGTATATGCAATGAAAAAACACATAGTCATTCTCCTCTGTGCCTGGCTGCTCCTTGCCGGATGCACTATCAAGGTGATTCCTCAGCAGGTTCCCCATGGGGTCATCAACCCCGCTGATAACTCCCAGATCATTACCCGTGACGGCATTGCAATCAAGGCAGCCAATGCCGAGCGGGAGATCGTCTCCTACAACCTGGATGGTACGGTTACCGCCTTTGACGTTACGGTACATAACCAGACGGACCGCGAGGCAGGTTTTGGCGCCGATTCCTTTCTGCTTCTGGATGACCAGAGCCGCCAGTATCAGCCGCTCTCTCCTGAAAAGGTCAAGGAGATAGTCTCCCGCGACTCCTACTACCTGATTCCGTATCCGTACATCGGATTCTATTATCTGGAAGACTACGAGAAGACCACCTATTACAACGAAACCAAATCCTATCAGCTTCCCTACTACTTTGAGGTTTATCCCCAGGATCTCTTCACCCGGGCGCTCGACGCCGGCTCCGTCATTCCCGGTGCCAAGGCTTCGGGACTTGTCTACTTCAGGATCGACCTGGCCGGTGTCAGGGAGATGAAGCTCCTGGTCTTCAGAAAGGGAACCTCAAAGTCGTCTCCTCCGGACTTCATCTTTCCTTTCATCGTTAATAAATAGAACCAGGGAGCGTATCACTCCATGACGTTCCTTTACATCCTCGAGGCGCTCGGGGGACTCGGATTGTTCATCCTCGGCATGAAGACCATGTCGGAGGGACTTCAGAAGATAGCCGGCGAGCGCTTTCGCAGACTGCTCGAGCGGGTTGCCGGCAATCGCCTTGCCGCTGCGCTTCTTGGCAGCTCTCTTTCGTCACTCCTTCAGTCCAGCAGCGCCGCCTGTATCATTACCGTCGGGTTCGTCAATGCCGGGCTCATCTCACTGTATCAGGCCCTTGGGATACTTCTCGGCACCGGCATCGGGACGACAGTGGCAGTGCAGTTCATTGCCTTCAAGATTACCTCGTTCGCTCTTCCGGCGATTTTCATCGGCGTCGGGCTGAGGTTTTTCGTGCGGCGTCGGCGGTGGGTCAATGCCGGCGAACTCATCCTCGGTGCGGGACTCCTGTTTCTCGGCCTGCGGGTCATGGAGGCCAACCTCCTGCCGCTCCAGCAGAATGCCATCATATTCAGCCATGAGTCACTGCTTATCCCGAAGCACCTCTCCGCCCTCCTGTTCGGGGCGCTGCTCACCTTTCTTGTCCAGTCGGGTAGTACCGCCATCGGTATTGTCATGGCTCTGGCGGGGAGCGGTCTTGTGACGTTTGAGACCGGGGCGGCCATGGTCATTGGCGAACTCATCGGTACCTCGGTCATTACTGCCGTTGCTTCCATCGGTGGCACCCTTGAGGCAAAACGGACGGTATTTTTCTTCTTTGTGATCAATCTGGTTGCCGCGACGGTGGTCATGTTCTTCTTTCCCTCGTTCACCACACTGGTATCCGCCGTTTCGCCGGCTGATCCCGCCACGTCGGCCGGTGTGTCACGACTCCTTGCCAACACCCATACCGCCTTCAGCATCCTTAACGCCTGCCTCTTTCTGCCGCTTATCGGTTTCTTCGCCCGCTCTGCACCCCACCTCCTGCCTGGAAGCGAGCGCTCGACGAACGTGGAACCACGAACCATCTTCATTGACGCGCGAGTCATCAATACCCCGACCATTGCGCTTCTTCAGGCCAGGAACGAACTGCGGCGCATGGCTGATATCACCCGCACCATGTACGTTGAAATGGTGGAGCAGTTCTTCCGGTACGATGCAAAGAAAGCCTCCGGCATCGGACAGAAGGAGAACGCGATCGACATCCTCCAGCGGGACATCTCTGATTTTCTTGTGGCCATCTCCCGGCAACCGCTTCCCCCTGAAGACTCCATGGATATTCCGATCATGCTCCAGCTCATGGGTGAACTGGAGCATGTGGCCGATCAGACCGATGCGGTACTCGGTTACCTGCGCCGCAAAAAGGAGGAGAAGCTTCTCTTCTCTAGCGTGGCCATGACCGAGATACGGAACCTGGCCCGGAAGGTGGAGGAGATGGTGGTCCTTGCCATAGAGTCGATGGAAACCACTTCCGTCGAGTCGATGGCAAGGGGAGGGGAGCTAAGGGCCGAGGTCGCCCGAATGCGGGAGGTTATGCTGAATGGACACATCAAGCGGCTCTCTACCGGCAAATGCACAGTCAGGGCCGGAATCATCTATGCTGATATCCTGTCGGCGTTTGCCAAAATCGCGGACTCTTGCTTCACCATCATAGAGACCAGGAAGGAGTTTGTCTGATGCCGCAACCATTTGCCTCCATCGACCTGGGCACCAATACCGCCCGGCTTCTCATCGGAAGGATTGAGGGAGGCACTGTCGCGCCGATTCATGTGACGCGGTGCATAACGCGACTTGGCGGCGGGTTTACCCGGGAACGGGGGATTGCCCGGGATGCCTGGCAGCGGTCCCTCGACGCTCTGGCGGGATTCTCGGACGAGATGGCGCGTGCCGGCGTTGCCGGAGTGCGGGCCGTTGCGACGAGCGCCGTGCGGGACGCCGTCAACGGTCAAGAGTTCTGCGCCGATGTGCTGGCTCGAACCGGTATCCGCCTTGAGGTGATAGATGGTGAGGAGGAAGGACTATTGACCCTGCGCGGGGTGCTTTCGGGACTGAGCAGAACACACGGAGATTTCTTTGTTTTTGACGTGGGAGGAGGAAGCACCGAGTATACCCTTGCGCAGGCAGCCTCCCCCCTCTACACCGAGAGCCTTCCCCTGGGGGTCGTGCGGCTTACCGAGGGAAAGCCCGATGTCCCGGCCATGGAGGAGAAAATAGTCCGTGAGCTAGAAGGACTCAAGGCTCGCATTACTGCACAGGGTATTGCCGCGCATCTGCCGGGTGCAACCCTGGTCGGTACTGCCGGTACGGCCACTACCCTTGCAGCCATGAGCCTGAAGATGACCGATTATGACTACCGCCGTGTGAACAATCATATCCTCTGCCGTGACGAAATCAGAGCAATCTTCGACCTCCTTCTTCCGCTTCCACCCTCCAGGCGTCTTATGGTGCCGGGTCTGGAAAGGGGGCGCGAGGACCTTATTATAGCGGGAACACTCATTACCCTGAAAACCCTTGAGATATTCGGCTTTGACCGGATGACCGTCAGCGACTCCGGGCTTCTGGAGGGAGTACTCCTGAGTTTCGCTCCCGGTTCTGGTGTTTGACCCAGCCAAACAAATCTTTCGTTTCAAAATCCCGTTTTACAAAGCAGTTGACTTGTAATCCCTTTGTTTTGTATAGTCTTTGGGCTGTTAAGGGGGCTTCCCCCTTATTTTTGTTTCTGAGGGACTAAACAAATATGAAGGAAATTCTTTCCGGCAACGAAGCCATCGCCCGAGGTGCCTTCGAGGCGGGGGTGAAGGTTGCCAGCGCCTACCCCGGTACCCCGTCCACCGAAATCCTCGAAAACATCGTCAACTACAAGGAAATTGATTCTTCCTGGGCACCCAACGAGAAGGTGGCCCTTGAGGTTGCAATCGGCGCTTCCTTTGGCGGCGGGCGTGCCATCGCCTGCATGAAGCACGTGGGGGTAAACGTGGCGGCCGACCCGCTGTTCACGCTCTCCTACACCGGCGTCGGGGGAGGTCTTGTCCTCGTAGTCGCCGACGACCCGGAGATGCACTCCTCCCAGGACGAGCAGGACAGCCGCAACTACGCCCGGTTCGCCAAGGTGCCGATGCTGGAGCCCGCCGACTCCCAGGAATGCAAGGATTTCACCCGGCTTGCCTTCGAGCTCTCCGAGCAGTTCGACACCCCGGTGATGCTCCGCAGCTGCACCCGCATTTCCCACGGCAAGTCAATCGTCGCGCTGGGTGAGCCGGTGACCGGTCTGCCAACGCCGAAGCTCGTGAAGAATCCCGCCAAGCTCGTCATGCTTCCCGGTAACGCCCGGGTGCGGCACCCGCTGGTTGAAGAGAGAACCGTCAAGCTCGGAGAGTATGGCAGTTCAGCCCCAATTAACCGGATTGAGATGCGGGATACCTCAATCGGCGTCATCACAGCAGGCGTCTCCTACCACTATGTCCGCGAGGTTCTGCCCCAGGCGTCGGTCCTCAAGCTCGGGATGGTTTATCCGCTCCCCATGGAGCTCATCTGGGAGTTCGCCGCCAAGGTCAAAACGCTCTACGTCGTGGAGGAACTGGACCCGTTCATCGAAGAGCAGGTAAAGGCAGCCGGCATCGCCGTCACCGGCAAGGAGATCATCTCCCGCTGCGGCGAACTTACCCCTGGCCGGCTCCGCAAGGCCTTCGGCATCCCCGGCGCGGCCCAGGCGACCGTCGAGAAACTGCCGGGTCGTCCCCCCAACATGTGCCCCGGCTGTCCCCACCGGGGGGTCTTCTTCAGTCTCAACCAGCTCAAGGCCTACGTAACCGGCGACATCGGCTGCTACACCCTCGGCTTCATGCCGCCGCTCAACGCCATGGATACCTGCGTCTGCATGGGAGCGAGCATCAGCAACGCCAGTGGTATCGTCCGTGTTCTTTCCGACGACGAGAAGAAGAAAGTCGTGGCGGTCATCGGCGACTCCACTTTCCTCCACACCGGCGTCAACAGCCTCATGGAGATGGCCTATAACAGGGCGCCTGCCACGGTGGTAATACTCGACAACCGGATCACCGCCATGACTGGGCGGCAGGACAATCCGGCCTCGGGATGGACCCTCATGGATGATCAGACCACCGGGGTCGACCTTGTGCAGCTCTGCACGGCCCTCGGCATCAGGAATGTCCGGGTGGTAGACCCTCTGGATCTTGCGCAGACCCGCGCGGTGCTCCAGGAGGAGATGAACCGCCCCGAACCGTCGGTCATCAT
Organism: Desulfuromonadales bacterium; assembly: GCA_003712145.1. Taxonomy (GTDB): domain Bacteria; phylum Desulfobacterota; class Desulfuromonadia; order Geobacterales; family Geobacteraceae; genus Geobacter. The sequence continues at coordinate 69,046 of RHLS01000016.1, forward strand.
CACCAATAGGCCCTGTGTGCTCGTCAAGCGGGACGGGGTCTTCCAGAAGGGGCTCGTGCTCTCCGTCGATCAGGATCACTGCACCGGATGCAAGGCGTGCCTCAAACTCGGCTGCCCTGCCATCGAGTGGCAGCCCGCCCCTGACGGGAAAAAGGGGAAGGCGTTCATAGACCCGCAGCTCTGCAACGGTTGTGACGTCTGCCGCCAACTCTGCAAGTTCGATGCGATCGGGAGGGTCCAATGAGCGATGCCATCACCAATATCCTGCTCGTGGGCGTTGGCGGGCAGGGGATTCTTCTTGCTTCTGAAATCCTTTCCGAGGCTTTCATGCTGGCCGGCTTCGACGTGAAGAAGAGTGAAATCCACGGCATGTCCCAGCGGGGGGGCAGTGTTGTCTCCCATGTTCGCTATGGCCGCGAGGTTCACTCACCCATCGTCCCCGAAGGGGAGGGGGACATCCTCTTCGGCTTCGAGATTCTGGAAACCTATCGTTCGCTTCCCCTTCTCAGGAAGGGTGGGACTGTCGTTGCCAACGATCTGCGCATTTCGCCCCCGGCGGTGCTCCTGGGCCAGGAGCCATATCCGGAGGACCTGCCCGAAAAGATCAGAGCCCAGTTCCCCGACTTTCTCCTGATGGACGGCCAGAAGCTTGCCGCCGATGCGGGAAATATTCGCGCTGCCAACACCGTCCTTCTGGGGGCCGTATCGAAGCGCCTCGATATCGCCGATGAGTGCTGGCAGAAGGCCCTCGAGAAGATGGTTCCCTCGAAGGCCCTCGACGTGAACCTGAAGGCCTTCCAGTTGGGCCGAAGCCTCTGACCCGGTGAGGAGTTCACGATGAGCTACTACAACGAAGAGTTTGAAACGCTTCCCCGTCCGGCTCTTGAAGCACTGCAACTCAAACGCCTTCAGGCAACGGTTGCCCGGGTCTACGCCTCGGTGCCCTTTTACCGGCAGGCCTTCGAGAAGGCAGGGATAACCCCCGACAGCATAAAGTCCCTGGACGATCTGCAGCGGCTTCCGTTCACGCTCAAGCAGGATATGCGCGATAGCTATCCCTATGGCCTCTTTGCAGTCCCCATGGAGGATATCGTTCGTATTCATGCCTCCTCAGGTACCACCGGCAAGCCGACCGTGGTCGGCTATACGAAAAAAGATATCACTGTCTGGGCCGAGCTGATGGCACGATGCTTTGTGGCGGCCGGGGTCCACAAGGGCGACATCATCCATAACGCATACGGCTATGGCCTTTTCACCGGTGGTCTTGGTGCCCATTACGGTGCGGAAGCCCTCGGCGCGTCGGTTATCCCCATGTCCGGGGGGAATACCAAGAAGCAGATCATGATCATGAAGGACTTCGGCTCCACGGTGCTCACCTGTACGCCGTCCTACTCCCTCTTCATGGCTGAGGAGGCGAAGGAGGAGAGTGTTGACTTTCGCGAACTGAAGCTGCACGTCGGTATCTTCGGCGCCGAGCCCTGGTCCGAGGCGATGCGGGCAGAAATCGAGGAGAAGCTGAATCTCTGCGCCATCGATATCTACGGCCTTTCGGAAATCATGGGACCCGGGGTTGCCATCGAGTGTCGCGAGGCGAAGAAGGGGCTTCACATCTGGGAGGACCACTTCATCGCCGAGATAATAAACCCCGAAACCGGCCAGGTTCTGCCGGAGGGTGAGCGGGGCGAGCTGGTTATAACCACCATCACGAAAGAGGGTATTCCCCTGATCCGGTATCGGACCCGTGACATCACGAGCATCACCTACGAACCCTGTGTCTGCGGACGGTCCCATGCGCGCATTTCCCGGATGACTGGCCGTAGTGACGATATGCTCATCATCCGCGGTGTCAACGTGTTCCCCTCCCAGATTGAGTCGATCCTCATGCAGATCGAAGGGGTAGAGCCCCATTACCTTCTCATCGTCGATCGGAAGGACAATCTGGACACCCTGGAGGTGCAGGTGGAGGTAGATGAGCGGCTCTTCTCCGACGAGATCAAAGTTCTTCAGGCCCTGGCTCACCGGATCGAAAAGGAGATAAAGGATATGCTCGGCGTCACCTGCAAGGTTAGGCTCGTGGAGCCCCAGACCATCGCCCGGAGCGAAGGGAAGGCCAAACGGGTCATCGACAACCGGAAGCTCGCTTGACGCACGGCTTCACCCTGCAAGGAGGTTAGAGATGAAAGTAGAGCAGATTTCAATCTTCATAGAGAACAAGTCGGGCCGCCTGGCAGAGGTGACCCGCATCCTTGGCGAGTCGGGGGTCAACATCCGGGCTCTTTCTCTGGCTGACACCTCAGACTTCGGTATCCTGCGCCTTATCGTGAACGACCGGGAAAAAGCCCAACTGGTTCTCAAGGAAAAGGGGTTCACTGTCAGCAAGACTGAAGTGGTGGCAGTTGAAGTCCCCGACCATCCCGGCGGGCTTTCCCGGATTCTTCAGACTCTGGACCGGGATGGGATCAACGTGGAGTATATGTACGCCTTCGTTGAACGGTGTGGAGAGAACGCAGTCATTATTTTCCGCTTCGACGAGACAGATAGGGCAATCACGACGCTTGTGGGCGATGGCTTTATCGTCCTTGAGGGGGAGCGTCTTTACGCGATGTAGGCAACCTGGGCAGAAGAAGGGGAGGGGAAGAATGAAACGAATCGTCACACTCGCAGCAGTCCTCGTCACGCTGTTCGTCGCCACCACGGTGATGGCTGCCGACCCAGTCCGAATCGGTGCGCTCTTTGCCGTTACCGGACCGGCGTCGTTCCTCGGCGAACCGGAGAAAAACACTCTTGAGATGCTCGTCAAGGAGGCCAATGCCAAGGGTGGCATCGGTGGTCACAAGGTGGAGCTCGTGGTCTACGACACCCAGGGGGACGTGACCAAGGCGGTGCAGTTGGCAAACAAACTTATCAAGAACGACAAGGTGAGTGTCATCGTCGGTCCCAGCACGACTGGCGAAACCATGGCAGTCATTCCGGTAGCCGAGAAGGAAAAGGTTCCCCTTATCTCCTGCGCCGCAGGGATAAAAATCACGGATCCGGTCAAGAAGTGGGTGTTCAAGACCCCGGCCAACGATCATGTTGCGGCGGAGAAGATTCTGATCCAAGCCACGAAGCTGAAGCAGAAGAATCTCGCCATCATTACTGTTTCCGACGGATTCGGTTCCTCGGGGCGTGAGCAGCTTAAGGCGCTTGCCGGAGAGAAGGGTTTCAAGATCGTTGCCGATGAGGTTTACGGGCCAAAGGACACCGACATGACGGCACAGTTGACCAAGATCAAGGCGGCGAAGCCCGACGCCATCATCTGTTGGGGGACCAATCCTGGTCCGGCCATCATTGCTCGAAACATCAAGCAGTTGGGGATGAAGGTGCCTCTCTACATGAGTCATGGCGTGGCTTCCAAAAAGTTCATCGAGCTTGCCGGGGCGGATGCCGCTGAAGGGATCATGCTTCCGGCCGGTCGTCTGACGGTTTACGACAAGCTGCAGAAGAACGATCCCCAGGTGAAACTCCTCAGGGATTATGATCAGGCGTACAAGAAAGCCTACGGCGTTGAGGCCTCAACCTTTGGCGGCTATGCCTATGATGCGTTCCTGCTCATAACCGGTGCACTAAAGAAAGGGAGTAATCCCGAGCAGATCCGCGACAGCCTTGAGCAGACGAAGAAGCTTGTCAGCATTTCAGGCGTCTTTACCATGTCTCCTGCCGATCATAACGGTCTTGACCTTTCGGCGTTTGAAATGATCAGGGTCGCCAAGGGTGACTGGGAGTTGGTAAAGTAACCACTCAGGAGTGAGCCAATGCCAAGGATACTATCTTCAATAGTAGCAAGCGTAGCAGCAGTATTTGTCCTCTCTTCAGGCGCTTTCGCCGCTGCTCCGATCAAGATCGGCGCGCTGTTCGCGGTGACCGGTCCGGCTTCCTTTCTGGGTGAGCCGGAGCGCAACACTGCCCAGATGGTGGTTGACGAGATCAATGCCAAGGGTGGCATAGGTGGGCACAAGGTGGAACTCGTGGTCTACGACACCCAGGGGGATGCGACCAAGGCGGTCCAGGCGGCCAATCGTCTCATCAAGGACGACAAGGTTGTCGCAATAATCGGCCCCAGCACGACGGGAGACACCATGGCGGTGATTCCGGTCGTCGAAAAGGCTCAGATCCCTCTCGTTTCCTGTGCAGCGGGGAGCAAGATTACCGACCCGCCCAAGAAGTGGGTCTTCAAAACCGCCCAGAATGACAGTCTGGCGGTTGCAAAAATCTACGAAGACCTGAACAAAAGAAAAATCAGCAGGGTTGCCATACTGACTGTCTCCGACGGATTCGGCTCTTCCGGTCGGGAGCAGTTGAAGGCCCATGCGGCGAAGTACGGCATACAGATCGTATCGGATGAAACGTACGGACCCAAAGACACCGACATGACCGCCCAGCTTACCAAGATCAAGGGAGGTCAGGCCCAGGCCGTTATCTGCTGGGGGACCAATCCCGGTCCCGCCGTTATCGCCCGCAATGCCAAGCAGTTGGGACTAAAGCTCCCTCTGTACATGAGTCATGGTGTTTCGTCCAAGAAATTCATTGAGCTTGCCGGTGATGCCGCAGAGGGGATCATGCTCCCGTCGGGGCGCGTCATTGTCGCCGATGTTCTCCCCGGTTCAGACAAGCAGAAGAAATCTCTTCTGGCCTTTGTGAAGGATTATCAGAAGCATTTCAAGGCCGAGGGCGACCATTTTGGCGGTCATGCCTGGGATGCGGTCATGCTCCTCAAGGGCGCCATCGAGAGAGGGGGCGATACCCCATCAGCAATCCGCGACGAACTGGAAAAAACAAGGGGGTTTGCCGGGATCGGCGGGATCTTCAATTATTCGTCATCCGACCATGCGGGGCTTTCCAAGGATGCCTTTGTCCTTGTGGAGATCAGGAACAGGGACTGGATTCTCGTCAAGTAGAGTAACGCCCGAACCACATCATCAGAGCATTCATGGGAGCGCAGGCTTTCCCGGCCTGCGCTCCCTCATTGTGAGCCAACCGTTTACACCATGCACTTTGACCAGATTTCTCAATATCTTCTCTCGGGTCTTTCCACCGGGGCCATCTACGCCCTGATCGGGGTCGGATTTTCCATCATCCATAACTCCACCGGCATTATCAATTTTGCCCAAGGGGAATTCGTGATGCTTGGCGGGATGCTTACACTCTTTTTTCTGTCGGCACTGAAGTTGCCGCTCATCATTGCCGTGGTTCTGGCCATTGGTGTCGCCACGCTGGCGGGAGTAGTATTCGAGCGCCTCGCAATCCGGCCCATGAAGGATGCATCCCCCATAAGCCTCGTCATCATAACTATTGGCGGAAGTATCCTCATCAGGGGCATCGCAATGCTTCTCTGGGGGAAGGAAACCCACGCAATCCCTACCTTTTCAGGTAACGATCCGATCCTGGTGGGGGAGGCGACGATCCTGCCCCAGCACCTGTGGATTTTTGCCGTCACGGCAGTGGTCATCGTTTGCACCAAACTCTACTTCAGTTTCACCATCAGCGGTAAGGCCATGAGGGCCTGCGCCTACAACCGTCGGGCCGCCGGCCTGGTCGGCATCGACGTGAAACGGATGGTCTTCTTTTCCTTCGCCATAAGCGCCGCCATGGGCTCGATGGCAGGCATCATCGTGGCGCCGCTCACCATGACCTCCTACGATGTTGGTGTCATGCTCGGTCTCAAGGGGTTCTGCGCAGCAATCATCGGTGGCATGAGCAGCGGTCTCGGCACTGTCTTCGGCGGTGTGATTCTCGGTATCCTCGAATCACTCGGCGCGGGACTTTTCTCCTCCGGATACAAGGATGCCATTGCCTTCGTCATTCTGCTTGTCATACTTCTCGTCCGGCCCCAGGGGCTCTTCAAGAAGGGTGAGACGGAGAGAGTTTAAAGGATGCATAGAATCGACTCAAGGGACAAGAAAAAGCTTTTCAGGCATGAGTGGGTAAAGTTTGCCCTCTTCAGCCTCCTCATCATGATTCTCCCGGTACTCTTTGAGGGGGGATACCTGCTTAACGTCTTTATTTTCGTCGGTATTCACACCCTGCTTGCCGTGGCTCTCAATCTTCTGCTGGGCTACGCCGGCCAGATATCGCTCGGCCAGGCCGCGTTCTTCGGTCTCGGGGCTTTCGCTTCGGGAATCCTCACTGCCACTTACGGGCAGAATCCCTGGCTTATGATGGTGGTCGTCGCCGCCGCGGTCGGGCTTCTTGCCTTTGCCATCGGGTTTCCGATCCTCAAACTCAAGGGGCATTATCTGGCCATGGCCACCCTCGGTTTTGGCATCATTGTCTACATAATCTTCAACGAAGCAGTGGAACTGACCGGTGGTCCCTCGGGTTTTTCAGGAATTCCGAACCTGACCGTCGGCGGAATTACTTTCGACAGCGATTTCAAGAACTATTACCTGATCTGGGGGGTAACGCTCGTCACGATCCTCCTCTCGCTGAACCTCGTAAATTCCCGCATTGGCCGGGGACTGCGGGCGATCCACGATTCCGAGGTGGCGGCGCGGGTCATGGGAGTAAACGTAAGGCTCATGAAGGTGCAGATTTTTGCCCTGTCGGCGGTCATCTCTTCAGTGGCCGGCAGTCTCTATGCCCATACCATGACCTTTGTCTCGCCCACCTCTTTTGGTTTCAACTTTTCGGTGGAACTGGTCACCATGGTGATTATTGGCGGTCTGGGAAGCATCTATGGCTCGTTCCTCGGCGCGGCACTTTTAACGCTTCTTCCCGAGTTTCTCCGGGCGTTTCAGGATTACGATATCGTCGTCTACGGTTTTCTCCTCGTCTTCATGACCATGTTCATGCCTGGCGGACTTGTGCGGGGAATTCCGTCGCTCGTTCAGAATCTTCGTGCCCGCATCGGAGGGGGGGCATCCGATGCTTGAGGTCAAGGCAATCACGCAACGCTTCGGTGGGGTCACCGCCCTGGAAGACGTCTCTTTCGGAGTAAAAGCAAGTGACATTACCGGCATCATCGGCCCCAACGGCGCCGGTAAGACGACTCTCTTCAATATTATTACCGGCATCTACACCGCCACCTCCGGTACGGTACATCTCGAAGGGAAAAACGTCACACGGATGGTGCCAGAGAAGCTTGCCACACTCGGAATGGTTCGTACGTTCCAGAACATCGAGCTTTTCGGCAAGATGACGGTGCTGGAAAACGTCATGGTGGGTCTCCACACAAAGGGAACGAGCGGCATACTCTCTTCTGCCCTGAGGCTTCCCTGGCAGGTGAAGGAAGAGAGGAGGTTGCGCGAACAGGCTCACCACTGGCTTTCGTTCACCGGAATCACGGACCTGGCTGATGCCGAGGCCGGCAGCCTTCCGTTCGGCAAGGGACGGCTTCTGGAGATAGCACGTGCCATGGCCCTGGAACCTAAGCTTGTCCTCATGGACGAGCCTGCTGCAGGGCTCAACAGCCGCGAAACCCTGGAACTCGCCCGCCTCATCCAGAGGATCCGTGAGGCTGGAGTAACGGTGGCCCTTGTGGAGCACGACATGGAACTCGTCATGGATATCTGCGATGCGATTGTGGTCCTCAACCTCGGGAGAAAACTGGCTGAGGGGACCCCGCAGGAGATCCAGGAGAATCCCGAGGTGGTCTCTGCCTATCTTGGAGAAGGTTGACCAGCGTTATGCTCACCATAAAAAACATCAACACTTATTATGGCAAGGTTCACGCCCTGAAGAATATCTCCCTTCACCTGAACAAAGGCGAGATTGTTACCCTCATCGGCGCCAACGGAGCGGGCAAGACCACCATGCTCAACTCCATCTCCGCCGTAACTCCGCCAGAGGCCGGTACTATCCTTTTTGAGGATCAGGATCTCTCTGGTCTGTCTCCTGACAGGATCGTCAAGCTCGGCATCTGCCAGGTACCCGAGGGACGGCAGGTCTTCAAGCCCCTGTCGGTTGAGGACAATCTAGAGCTTGGCGCCTACCTCCGGTACCTGGGAAGGGAAGGGCGGGGGATCATACGCAAGGATCTTGACGACATCTATGCCCTGTTCCCCCGTCTCCATGAACGGCGCAAGCAGGCGGCTGGAACCCTCTCCGGAGGTGAGCAGCAGATGCTTGCCATGGGGCGGGCGCTCATGGCACGGCCCAAGCTGCTTCTTCTCGATGAACCTTCCATGGGGCTCGCCCCCCTGGTGGTACAGGAAATATTTCGCGTTATCGAGCAATTGCGGCAGGAGAGGGGGACCACGGTTCTTCTCGTGGAGCAGAATGCCAAGGCGGCCCTTAGGATGGCTGACCGAGGCTACGTTCTTGAAACAGGTAAAGTAGTGCTTGAAGGGATAGCTTCGGAGCTTCTAGAAAACAAAGAGGTTCAGCGAGCCTACCTTGGCAAGGACAAAAAAGAAATCTGGGAAAGATAGGCGAGGTTAACGTATGCAGATATGGGAACCGCAGTACGAGTGCATGCCACGTGAGGAGCTTGGGCAGCTGCAGTTGGAACGGCTTCAGGCAACCCTGAACCGCGCATACAAAAACGTCACCTGCTACCGCAACAAGTTCAACGAACTGGATATCGTTCCCGAAGATGTCCAGTCTCTTGACGATCTGAAAAAACTTCCCTTTACTACAAAAGAGGATCTGCGCCTCAACTATCCCTACGGGATGTTCGCCGTGCCGTTACGTGAGGTGGTCCGGATCCATTCCTCCTCGGGAACTACCGGAAAGCCGACGGTGGTGGGATACACGAAGCACGACATCAAGACCTGGTCGAACCTCGTGGCCCGTTTCATGACCGCTGCCGGAGTCACCCATGACGATGTGGTTCAGATCGCCTTCGGCTACGGACTCTTTACGGGTGCCTTCGGGCTCCACTACGGTGCGGAGGCCATCGGGGCATCGGTTATCCCCATGAGCGCGGGCAACACCGAAAAGCAGATCATGATCATGCAGGACTATAAGACTACAGCGCTTGTCTGCACCCCGAGCTACGCCATCACCATTGCCGACAAGATGGAGAAGATGGGTATAGATCCGAAGAGTCTCTCTCTCAAGGTCGGGCTGTTCGGTGCCGAGCCGTGGTCCGAAGCGATGCGCAGGGAGATCGAGAGCCGACTCTTCATCAGTGCCACTGACAACTACGGTTTGTCCGAGGTCATCGGACCGGGCGTGGCGGGGGAATGCGAACACAAGTGTGGAATGCACATCTCAGAGGATGCGTTCATTCCCGAGATCATCGACCCGGAGACCGGTGAGGTGCTACCGCCGGGCAGCGTCGGAGAGCTGGTGCTGACGTCGCTTACGAAAGAGGCGTTCCCCATGATCCGCTATCGGACCCGGGACATCACGAGCCTTGATTACTCCCCGTGCTCCTGCGGCCGGACCATGGTAAGAATGAAAAAGACCATGGGGCGTAGCGACGACATGCTCATCGTCAAGGGGGTAAATGTCTTCCCCTCCCAGATTGAGGAAGTGCTCGTTGCCATCGAGGGGTGTGAGCCGCACTACCAGATCGTCCTCGACCGGAAAGGGGCCATGGATACCCTTGACGTCCACATCGAGGTGACCGAAAACATCTTCTTCGATGAGATGAAGAAGCAGAGAGCGTTCCTGGAGATGGTGGAAAAGAAGATCGATTCAGTGCTCGGTGTCGGTGTCACGGTGAAGCTCGTGGAGCCGAACAGCATTCCACGGCATGAGGGGAAGGCAACGCGGGTCATTGATAAGCGACAGATGTGATTGATGCGTGCATGATGCAGTTGGAAAGGGGTTGCGGCATGGAGCTGTAACCCCTTTTTTGTGCGTTTTGAGGCGGGCTTGTACTGTTTCATGGGACAGGTCAATATGTGCGTGGGCAACTATTTTCTCCCCCTGAGTGGCAAAGTCCAGCGGCGATGATTATAGTATCTCCTATGGAACGCGAGTCGGAACATAATGGTATGCATGAGGTGGAATGGCTGGTGGTTTTCCCGGAGATGGACGTCTGGAGAGCCGCTGGGGCGCTATCCGAACAGAGGTCTCACCTCTGGGCCCTTGTGCTGGAGTCCCGCTTTGTGCCGTGTCGCGTCGAGCGCTGGGGGGTGGGTTGGCACCTGCTGGTACCAGCGGAACACTTTGCGGCGGCCCGCAAGGAATTACGTCTTTTCGAAGAGGAAAATCAGAACTGGCCCCCTCCCGCACCCTCTGCAGGTTTCAGGGAAGATAACACCCTCGCAACCCTGTCGGTCCTTATTCTGCTGGCCACATTCCACAATTTCACCCAACTTGACATCTCACTGCCTGGCCATGACCAGCTCGATTGGACCGCCCTCGGCATGGCCAACGCCGCCAAGATCATGGATGGCCAATGGTGGCGCACAGTCACCGCTTTGACACTCCACGCAAACGGATTGCACCTTCTCGGCAATCTGGCGATCGGAGGCGTACTTGTTGTCGGCCTCTGCCGCGAACTCGGGTCTGGGCTTGCCTGGAGCCTGCTCCTCGGCGCCGGCATCCTCGGCAATCTGGTCAACGCCTGGCTGCAGCCGCCGACCCATAGCTCGGTCGGGGCTTCAACTGCCGTGTTTGGTGCCGTCGGCATTCTCTGCGCAATAGCCATTGTACGCAATCGTTTACACCCGCGCAGGCGCTGGGCACTACCCTTTGCAGCTGCCCTGGCGTTGCTTGCTTTGCTGGGGACGGAAGGGAAGCAAACCGACCTTGGTGCGCATCTCTTTGGTTGCATTTTCGGAATGGTCCTCGGCCTTGTGGCTGCATCTCTGGTTGAGCAGCGTGGCTTACCTGGTCGTAGGCTCAATACCCTGCTGGCGTTGACCTGTGCCGGTGCAGTGGTCCTTGCCTGGTGGGCGGCGCTGACATGATTGGCTGTTTACTATTCAGACAGAATCAGTGGCCAAATGGGACCGGTTCGATGACGCTCGCCCAGGGACGTGCCTGGAAGCACGGGGGGTAAGGGTTGGCACTCTTAGTGCATAAACAAAGGGCAGGTTGTACAATAGATTGATTGGAGGTTCGGGTTGACAGCCCCCTGCATTTCTGGTAAGTATGCACACCCCCTGAGCCGGAACACCAAGAGACTGCTTAACCCCACGAATTCATGATTAAATTTCAATTAAACCGACGTTCGTTTTTGAAGGCCGCACTCGCTGGTGCCCTGTTGCTGGCAGATGGGCGTGGCGCTCTTGCCGCCGTGGCCGAGGATCTTACCACTCGCGAAGGGCGACTTCGATTCTACAACACTCATACCACTGAAAAACTCGATGTCCTCTTCAGAACCAGCGAGGGGGAGTACGACCAGGAAGCGCTCAAGGCCATCAACTGGGTGCTCCGCTGTCATTACACCAACCACGTGGCAGAGATGGATGTACGGACCCTCGATTACCTGAACCGCCTCGACAACCGTTTGGGAGGGGGGCACGAAATCCACATCATCTCGGGCTACCGTTCGCCGGACTACAACGCCATCCTTCGCGATCGGGGGAAGGGGGGCGTCGCCAAGCGCAGTCTGCACATGGAAGGGAAGGCCCTCGATATCGCCATTCCCGGAATCGAACTTGCCAGCATCCGCAAGGCCGCCATCAGTCTCCGCAAGGGTGGAGTAGGCTATTATCCGAGTGCGGGGTTCGTTCATATCGATTCTGGGGGATTCAGGACCTGGTAGCATCTTCCTTGGAACCGTCCCCGGCGCGCTCCTCTTGCCAGTATTTTTCTCATTTCCACGGCCGATTCCATGGCTGCTCCCTTTCCGATACTTCTCTCCATCTCCTGTTCTTAAGACATTCTTTCCGTCATTGAGCGCGTGTCCGACGCGGCTTATTCCCCGCATCATATCGTTGGTCTCTGCCCGGTTCTCGTCTTTCGGCTTGGACCCGGCCAAGTTTACGGGTATTGTGATGTCTCTGTGAACTGAACGGCAAGGCAGGAGACTGGTCGGCGATGGGCGAGAGGGACACTGACAAGGAAAACCGTCCCGAGAGGTGGTTGATCGGAGCGGCGAAGGAGGTTCGGAACGAGCTCATCCGTACCGTCTGGTGGGGGGGAGTTGCCGGTCTGCTCGTCGTTTTTCAGGCGCGCCTCCTGGCCTCGGCCTGTCATCGGGTGGTGATCGAAAAGGGTGGTTTTTTGACGGTGCTCCCCCTGGCTGGTGGCGTGGCGGTGCTGGCGGCAGCGCGAGCTCTTCTGATCTATCTCTCCGAAAGACACGCCGCAGCGGCAGCCGCCCGCGTGAAGAGTCGCGTGCGCAGCCTTCTTTACCGCCGTCTCCAGGCCCTGGGACCAGCGGGCCGTGCTGGCGAGGAGACCGGCCCACTGGTGGAGGCGGTGACTGCCGGGGTCGAAGGGCTGGAGCCGTACATTTCCCGTTTTCTTCCCCACCTGGCGCTGGCCGGGTTCCTGCCGCTGCTTGCCCTGATCTTTGTCTTCCCGGCCGAATGGCGCTCTGGGCTGGCGCTTCTCTTTTCAGCCCCTTTCATTCCCCTCTTGATGGTCCTGATCGGCCGTGGCTCGGAGAGCCTCAACCGGCGCCAGTGGGGAAGGCTTTCCCGTATGGCGGGACATCTGCTTGACCTGGTGCAGGGGCTACCCGATCTCAGAATCTTCGGTGCGGCTAAACGCGAGGCGTTGGTGGTGGCGCGGGTATCGGAAGAGTACCGCCAGGGGACCATGGCGGTGCTCCGTGTCGCCTTCCTGTCGGCCTTTACCCTGGAGTTCTTCGCTACAGTCGGTACGGCGGTGGTGGCTGTGCTGGTCGGCTTCCGGCTCCTGGGGGGGGGGCTGAGCCTGGTTGACGGGCTGTTTGTGCTTCTGCTCGCCCCCGAGTTTTACCTGCCGTTGCGGACCCTCGGCCTCTCCTATCACTCCCGCATGCAGGGGGTGGCGGCAGCCGAGCGTATCGCACCGCTGCTGGCCCTGCCACTGGCGGAGGGGGGTGACGGTATACTTCCTGTGCCTCCTGGGCCGCCACTGGTCCGGTTTGAGGGGGTTTCCTTCCGCTACGATGGCGACCGTGGCGGCGTGTCAGACATCGACCTGGAGCTGCCGGCGGGGAGTCTGACCGCCCTTGTTGGGGAGAGCGGCACCGGCAAAACAACCCTGGTGCGCCTGCTGACAGGCCTTGCAAAGCCCGAGGCGGGGCGGATCACGGTGAGTGGCGTCGATCTCACCCAGATCGCCCGGGACTCTTGGCGGGCGTCCCTTGCCTGGGTGCCGCAGAGCCCGTTTTTTTTCAGGGGAACCATCCGAGATAACCTTCTGCTGGGGAGACCGGAGGCCGGAGAGGGTGAGATCCGCGCCGCGCTGGCGGCTGCTGCGGCCGAGCCCTTCATCGACCGTCTCCCCGATGGCCTTGATACTGAGCTGGGGGAT
>RHLS01000017.1 GCA_003712145.1 Desulfuromonadales bacterium
CTTATAAATAGTTTCCCTCCCCCCTGGCGGGGGAGGGTTAGGGTGGGGGGGAGGTCGCAGCAATTTCATGAGTTTGCAACTTCACCCACCCCCTGGCCCCCTCCCGTCAAGGGAGGGGGGAAAGTACTTTCTGCGGCACATCAGATGGTGGGCGAATACAAGATTCGCCCCTACGCTTCCAGGGTCGAGGTGTCTCCCTCGGGGAGCCCCAGTTCCCGCGCCTTCAGGAGCCGCCGCATGATCTTGCCGCTTCGGGTCTTGGGGAGGTTGTCGATGAAGGCGATCTCCTTGGGGGCCACGGCGGAACCGAGCTTCGAGCGGCCGAAGCCGAGGATCTCCAGCCTCAGCTCCTCGGTCGGCTCATGGCCGGCCTTCACGACCACGAAGGCCTTCACGATCTCGCCGATGACCGGCTCGGGCTTCCCGATGACCCCCGCCTCGGCCACGGCCGGGTGCTCCATGAGGGCGCTCTCCACCTCGAAGGGGCCCACCATGTGGCCGGCGGTCTTGATGATGTCGTCGGCCCGCCCCACGAACCAGAACCAGCCGTCGGCGTCCCGCCGGGCCAGGTCGCCGGTGATGTACCACCCTCCCGCGAAGCATTTCCGGTAGCGCTCCTCGTCGTGGAGGTACTCCCGGAACATGGAGGGCCACCCCGGGCGCAGGGCCAGCTCCCCCTCCACGTCCGGCGCCGTCACCTCCTCCACCGTCCCGTCGTCCCGGCGCCAGAGGATGGCCGCCTCGATGCCGGGGAGGGGTCTCCCCATGGAGCCGGGGCGGATCTCCAGGGCGGCGTAGTTGGCGATCATGATCCCGCCGGTCTCGGTCTGCCACCAGTTGTCGTGGATGGGGAGGCCAAGGACCCGCTCTCCCCAGAGGACCGCCTCGGGGTTCAGGGGCTCCCCGACGCTGTGGACGAGGCGCAGGGCCGAGAGGTCGAACCGCCGGCGCTGCTCCTCGGGGGCCCGCATGAGCATCCGGATGGCGGTGGGGGCCGTGTACCAGACGGTGACCCGCTGCTCCTGGAGGATCCGGTACCACCGCTCCGCGTCGAAGTCCGCCTCGTCGATGATGCTCGTGATGCCGTGGGCCAGGGGGGCCACGATGCCGTAGGAGGTGCCGGTCACCCAGCCGGGGTCGGCGGTGCACCAGAAGATGTCGTCGGGGTGAAAGTCGAGGACGTAGCGGCCGGTGACGAGGTGGGTGAGGATGGCGTTGTGGACGTGCACCGCCCCCTTGGGCATGCCGGTGGTGCCGCTCGTGAAGTGGAGGATGGCCCGGTCCTCCGGATCGGTGGGGGGGATGGTGAAGTCGGCGGACGCCGCTCCCATGAGCCGGGGAAGGGAGAGGACCCCCTCCCCCGGGTCCTCCTCCACATCGGTCAGGAGGATGTACTGGAGCAGGGGGAGCCGATCACGAAGGCCCGCCACCTTCTTCGCGTACTGCCGCTCGGTGGTGACCAGGACCCGGGCGTCACCCCGGGAGAGGCGCTGGAGAATCGGGTCGGGGCCGAAGGCGGAGAAGAGGGGGCAGAAGACGCCCACGTTCTTGAGGGTCCCGAGGGCGGCCAGGTAGAGCTCGGGAATCCGCCCCGCCAGGGCGAAGACCCGCTCCCCCTTCCCGATGCCGAGAGAGGTGAGGACGTTGGCGAAGCGGTTGCTCCCTTCCCGCAGGTCGCCGAAGGTGAGATCGAGGACCGTGCCGTCCCTGCCGAGCCAGCGGATGGCGAGCTTCTGGCGGAGGGGGCCGGCGGCATGGCGGTCCACCGCCTCGTGGGCGATGTTGAGCCCCCCTCCTTCCGGCAGGCCCGCGAACTCCCGGCGGACCCCCTCCCAGGAAAAGGAGGCGCAGGTTGCACCATAATCCAGAAGGTTTGGCTGAACAGCGAGGGAGTCTACCACCTTTCTGATCGGCTCATAGTCCATGAGTGTCTCCCTTCGGCCTTGGCGCGCACTCGGTGAGTGGGATGATCACATGCCGAGACCCACGATGGTGGTGCCACAGTCGGGACACGCCCCCTCGCGGATCGTGTTCGTGTTGATCAGATAGCCGTAGCGCTCGATCAGCAGGGCAGAGCAGGATGGGCACCAGGTATTCTCTCCCCCCTCGCCGGGGACGTTTCCCTCGTAGACGTAGCGAAGGCCGGCTGCCTTGCCGATGTCGCGCGCTCGCCGCAGCGTGGCCACCGGGGTTCGGGGCCGGTCGGTCAGTTGATAGGTGGGGTAGAACTGGGTCACATGCCAGGGGGTGTCTGCCCCCAGGTTGCCGACGATGAACGATGCGATCCCCTGCAGTTCATCGTCGGAGTCGTTGAGCCCCGGGATGATGAGGGTGGTGAGCTCGATCCAGATCCCCTGCTTTCGATATTCGATGATGGAGTCCAGTACTTCGGTAAGGCGGGCATGGATGTAGTCGCGGTAGAAAGCCTCGCTGAACCCTTTCAGGTCGATATTGGCCGCATCAAGGTACGGGGCCACCACCGTAAGCGCCTCTTTGGTGATATAGCCATTCGTCACAAATACATTCAGAAGTCCGGCGTCCCGGGCGAGACGGGCGGTATCGTAGGCGAACTCTAAGAAGATGGTCGGCTCGGTGTAGGTGTAGGCAATGGAGCGGCAACCGGTAGCCACTGCCTTCCGCACGACCGATTCCGGGGACTGCTCCTCGCCCGGTATGGCGGCAGTGCGGGGAACCTGTGAAATCGTGTAGTTCTGGCAGTGACGGCAGTGGAAGTTGCACCCGACCGTGGCAATGGAAAAGGACTTGCTCCCCGGCAGAACGTGGAAAAGAGGTTTCTTTTCGATGGGATCCACGTTCTCGGCAACCAGCTTGCCATAGACGAGCGAATAGAGGGTACCACCACGGTTTTCCCGGACCGCGCAGATGCCCCGGGCACCATCGCTGATCAGGCAGTGGTGCCGACAGAGACTGCAGCGCACCCTGTTGTCACTCTCCCGGTCGTAGAACATCGCTTCCTTCATGGTCGCCTCCCGAATGTCCGCCATCCTTCAGAGGGTCACACCCGGTCCGTACGGAGGACCCTCCCGCCGTGTCTGGCAGCTGATGCAGCACGGGGCGTAGGGGGCCACCCGGAGCCGGTCCTCGTCAATCGCCATGCCGCACTCCTCGCAGAATCCGTAGGTACCCTGTGACAGTCGTCGCATCGCCTCGTCCATCCGGGTCAACTCCTGCCGACGGATATCGGCAACGGCCATGCCGGTGTCCTCCAGCAGGGAGATAAGCCCCTGCTCGCCGACATCCTGTGGAAAATCATACTGGCTGTGCAGTTCTTTTCCCACCTTGTCGAACAGCTCCCGCCGCACGTCACTCCACAGCCGCCGCTTTTCGCTCAGCAGAAGCTCGGTGAGCCGAGCCTGACGCTCTCCGGATAACCGTGCCATGGTCACCTCCAAATTTCTGATGCTACATCCTGTGATGTAGTCGTGATCGGGTATACTTAGAGCTTGTCCGTAAATAACGTTACAGAGGATCGCGCCCGGATTTATGACAGATTTGGCCGGGCCGACTGAGTAAAACCGCAGGCGTAGCAGGGCTACGTCGAGGATTTTGCAATTGAGGGCCGGTCAAAGATGGCGTGAAGGCGGGATGCGAGCCTGGAACGCTTATTTACGGACAAGCTCTTAAAGAAATTTATACAATGAAGTATACCACTTATCTGGCTGTAGCCCATGACGACCGAACGAAAAACTCCTCTGGTCATATCTCTCTGCTCAGTGGCAAGCCTTGCCTATGAGGTGGTCCTCACACGGATATTCTCCATATCACTCTGGTACCACTTCGCGTTCATGATCATCAGTATTGCCATGCTCGGTTTTGCCGCCAGCGGCGCAGCGCTGTCCCTCAACCCGGGCCTGAAGAAGATCGAGCACCTTGGCAGCTACAGTCTGCTACTCGGGATTGCCATCCCCCTGAGCTATCTCCTCGCCAATCAGGTCCCCTTTGATCCAGCTCGGCTTGCCTGGGACTGGGAGCAGCTCCTTTCCATTCTCCTGTACTACATCATCCTGGCTGTACCCTTTTTCTGCACCGGGCTCGTTATCGCGACGGCTTTTGCCGTGGAAAGTCAGCGCTCAGGGCTCCTCTACGGGGCAGACCTGCTTGGCGCCGGCATCGGCTCCCTCGGGATACTGCTTCTCCTGAGCATCCTGGCGCCCGACCGGGCGATAGTCATCATCTCTCTGATCCCTCTCTGCGCGGCCTGGGTGTCCGGAGGCGTCAAACTACGTGCTGTGGCTGTTTTGTGCGCCTCTCTCTGCCTGTTCCTCTTCATCGAGCAGCCGGAGTTTACACAGTTGCGAATCTCTCCATACAAGGGGCTGCAAAGCGCCCTGCGCTTCCCCGGCGCCGTGCCGCTCAAAACCTATGTCAGCCCCTTCGCCCAGGTGGATACGTTCAGCAGTCCCGCAGTCCGCTTCGCGCCGGGGCTTTCCCTCAGTTATCTTGACCCGCTCCCCCTGCAGACCGGCCTTGCCGTCGACGGTGGAGATATCAGCGCCATCACCGCCACCGATACCGGGAAGGCGCTCGCATTCCTGGAATATCTCCCCTCGGCACTGCCGTACATGCTCGGCAAAAAGGGGAGGGTGCTGGTTCTTGATCCCAAAGGTGGCCTGCAGGTGTTGGTTGCCCAACGCTTCGGCTCCGGGGAAGTCGTCAAGGTTGAATCGAATCCAGCCCTGGTGCGGGTTATCCGCAGCGACTGGCGGGAGTTTGCCGGGAACATCTATGACGACAGAACGTTCACTGGCCTCGGGAGGTCATGGCTGAAGGGGAGGGGAGAGCAGTTCGATATCATCGACATTTCCCTCATGGGGACGGAGCCATCCGGCTCCTTCGGGATTGCGGAAGATTACCGCTTCACGGTTGAGGCATTCAAGGAGTACCTCGACCATCTGCGGCCCGATGGCGTGATGAGCGTAAACCTCTACCTGATCCCTCCGCCCCGGATTGAGCTGCGCATCCTCGCCACCCTCATCGCTGCCATGGAAGAACGGGGGATTCGGGAGCCGGCCCGGCACTTGACTGTAGTCAGGAGTTGGGGATCGCTCTGCCTGATCGTGAAACAATCGCCCCTGACACCTGCCGACATTGGAACGGTTCGGGAGTTCGCGGAAAAACGATGGTTCGATCTGGTGCACTATCCGGGCATCACCGCCACAGAGAGCAATGTGTATGTGAAGATGCGATCTGACGATTATTTCGAGGCCTTTTCAAGCATCCTGTCGCCTGAGCGGCGGAAGAGGTTCATGGCCGGGTACCTCTTCGACATAGAACCGGTGAGTGACGACAGGCCGTTTTTCCACTATTTCCTGAAACTGGACCGGTTTAGCGCCGTCTACCGGCTCATGGGAGAAAAGTGGCAGTTCTTCCTTGAAGAGGGGTACATCGTGCCGGCAGTCTTTGTCCAGGTGGCACTCCTCAGCCTGGTGCTCCTTCTCCTCCCCCTGACCGCCAGGAAGACCGCCCCGAAGAGCAGCACCAGCGGCAGGGGGCTCCTCCCTTACTTTGCGCTGCTTGGATGCGGTTTCATGTTCGTGGAGATCGCATTGATCCAGAAGATCATCCTCCCCCTGGAAAATCCATCCTATGCGGTGGCAACCGTCCTTGCCTCCCTGCTGGTCAGCTCAGGCGCCGGCAGCCTTCTCTCCCATCACTGCGCCCCGTTACGAAGTCCCGCAACCGCGGCTCTCATCGCCCTCCTTATCGTCATCTGCAGCGTATCACTTCCGGCCGCCTCCGGGGCCATGGCTCCCCTGGCGCTACCGGTGAAGATCTGCATGGTGTTCATCCTGATCACCCCCCTCGGCCTTCTGATGGGGATTCCCTTTCCCACGGGACTGCGCATCCTCGGAATCGTCGATCCGCTTCTGATCCCCTGGGCATGGGTGATCAACGGCTGCTTCTCCGTGCTTGCGCCGATCCTCGCCATCATGCTGGCCACGGCATTCGGCTTCACGGCTGTGCTGATGCTGGGAGCCGGTGCCTATCTTCTTGCCTTTGTCAATCTGCGGCTCTTTGGTGAAGCGAAACCGATCACTTCCCTTTCTGCACTTCGCCGGTCATCGGAACAAAGGCCACCGGAATGATCTGCTCCACGTTGAGCCGTTCACCCCGTTTCTTCACCAGGGTAAGGGTCTGGCTGTAGACCGTGCTGCCAAGCGGGAGGATCAGCCGTCCCCCGTCCTTCAACTGCCTGATGAGGGGCGGAGGAATGTGGTTTGCCGCGGCGGTGATGATGATCGCATCGAAGGGCGCTCTCTCCTCCCAGCCGAAATAGCCGTCTGCGTATCGTACCCGCACGTTCCGGTAGCCAAGCTCATGCAGTCTCTTCTCAGCCATATCGGCCAGGGGCTTCCGGATCTCGATGGTGTACACCTCCTTTACCAGTTCAGCCAGCACCGCCGCCTGGTACCCTGATCCGGTGCCGATCTCCAGTACCCGCTCGGAAGGTTTCAGGTTGAGTGCCTCGGTCATCAGGGCCACCACGTAGGGCTGGGAAATGGTCTGTCCCTCGCCGATGGGGAGGGGGTGATCGGCGTAGGCCCGCCCTCTCTGACGCTCATCGACAAACAGGTGTCGAGGCACTCGTCCCATTGTGACCAGCACTCGCTGATCGCTGACTCCCCGTCCCTTGATATCGTGTTCCACCATGGCCTGCCGCTTGTCCAGATACGGGTCCGCGGCCAGAACGGTGAATGCCATGCCGAGCAGGGTACACAAGAGAACCATGGTTTTTTTCATCTGCTGACTCCTTTGAGGTACCGGCATTCCCACACATACTATTGTACCGCAGCGGGATAAACTGTGAATTGTCCATCTCCTTGGTACAATTACTCGTACCATGCGCAACGAAGACAGAATACGGCGGTACATCGCCCAGGAAGCGGCTCGTCTCATGTACGAGGAAGGGGTAGGCGAGTACCGCGACGCCAAGCGAAAGGCGGCCCGGAGATTCGGCTCCGAAAAGGCCCTCTCCCTCGGCTCCCACCTTCCGTCCAATGCCGAGATCCACGGGGAGTTGCAGAGGCTCATCAACCTTCACGAAGAGAAGGTCCTGCCGGAGCGGCTGATGCGCCTGAGACTTGCGGCCCTCGGGCTGATGGATCTCCTGTCGCCGTTTCGACCCTACCTGGTTGGCTCGGTCCTCACCGGCGCTGTAACCGAGCAAAGCGACATCGATCTCCACCTTTTCGCCGACTCAAGCGAAGAGGTGGAAGAGTTTCTTCGCCGTGAGGGGATTCCCTTCGAGCAGGAAGTAGTAACCATTCGCCATGGCGGGGAGTTCATTGAATACCCCCATATCTACCTGGATGAGGAGGGTGTGGTTGTCGAATGTACCGTCTATCCCCTGGATGCTATCCACCGGATACCCAAGAGCAGCATCACCGGAAGACCCATGGAACGAGCCAACGAAAAGAAGCTCAGAAAGCTCATCGTCGATACATCGCAATCCACCGACAAAACATGAGCATGAAAATGTGCGTGGTTGTTTCCCAGCGGGGTGACCTCGATGATCGAGATTGACGGCAGCCATGGCGAGGGGGGAGGGCAAATACTGCGTACGGCCCTGAGCCTTTCGTGTCTGTACCAGAAGCCCTTCAGGATTTACAATATCAGGAAAGCGCGGAAGAAACCGGGGCTTATGCCCCAGCACCTGACCGCGGTCAGGGCAGCACAGCTCATCTCTGCAGCGGAGGTGTCCGGCGGCCATAGTGGCTCTACGGAGATCATCTTCTCGCCCCACGATGTAAAAGAGGGCCATATCTCCTTCGATATTGGCACGGCAGGTTCCACCTCTCTGGTGTTGCAGACACTCATCCCCGCCCTCGTATTCGGCAAGGGTAAGAGCACGGTAACCCTCAAAGGAGGGACCCACGTACCATTCAGCCCCTCATTTCAGTACCTTGCCGAGGTTTTTGCTCCGATTTTACAGAAGTTAGGGATAGATATAGAGCTCACTATCAGTTCATATGGCTTTTACCCGAGAGGCGGGGGAGAGATCACGGCCGAAATTGCGCCCGTACAAAGTGTCAATCCTCTGCGTCTCATGAAAAGAGGGAGAATCACCGGTCTGACGGGCTATTCCGCCGTCGGCAATCTGCCATTCTCAATCGCCGAGAGACAGAAGAATGCTGCACTGGCTACCGTCCATGACCATCTCCATACCATCGAATGTCCTGTCCAACTGGAAGTTCAGAACGTGCCAACACCGGGTCATGGAACGTTCTTGTTTATAAAGATGACGACTGAGCATTCGGTTGCGGGATTCACTGCCTTGGGAGAGCGGGGAAAACGGGCCGAAACAGTTGGGAAGGAAGCAGTGCTGGAGTTGATCGGCTATTGTTCCTCAGGTGCCCCCGTCGACCAGCATCTGGCCGACCAGATAGTCGTCTACCTGTCACTGTGCGCGGAAGAATCGGAATTCGCGGTATCCTGCGTTACACAACACCTGTTGACCAACCTGTGGGTCATCAGCCAATTTCTCAAGGGAATACGCCATCGTGTTGACGGAGAACCGGGCAAGCCAGGAACGGTAAGGATCAATTGACGAGGAGCGGGAGAATTTGAAACATAAACCTTAACAAGAAGTGTTATATCATATTTGGTTGTTGTAACATAGTTTTTGCAGCAAGATCCTATAGAGGATAACGTTTTCGTTGCTGGTTGAAAGGCTCGTTTGGATGAAATAAGAAGATGAGTATCCGCCCCTACTCGTCATTATGCATACGTCTCATAAGATATAGTTTATGTAAGTGAAATTGTTAAAGAATGCAGCTTACCCTTACCCAAAACGACAGCAACGAATTGTCTGACTTTTTAAGCCGAATGTCTGTCAATGTCTATCGGTTTTTTCAATACCCCCCTTTCTGACGCCGGAAACGCCCCGTAGAACGCAAGACCTTTTGAACCACCTCGAATGTCGCCCAAGGGTGGTTTCGGGCTTTCAGCGTCGAATTTGTTCGTTTGACGGCTTCTTTCACGTCAAGCCCCTGACCTCGAAGACCGTCGAAGATCTCGCAGACCTCTTGCCGAAACTCGGCGTGAGTGGCCTCGACCTTCTCCCGTCGTGCCGGATCATGTGCTTTAACGACGGCGGAAGCGGAACGGGCTTTGATGTCCACGAGCCGAAAGAAGCCAGCCATGGATTCCAGAAAGGAGACGAAAAGGCGCGTCATCCCTTCAGGCAGGGCGAAGGAAACGTAAACGAAGCCGTCCCGAGCGCCGGAGACGTGGAAGTCCAGAAGGAACTCAGGACGCAGGGGGTTGAACTGGCTGTTCACGTCCAAAAGCAGCCGGTCCATGTCGAGAGAAAAGGGCAGGGCCGGTTTATCTGCCATGGCCGGTGCCCAGAAATCCGGAAACGGAAGAGGGGTTGTTACGCCGCTGATCTTCGAGGAAGCGAAGCACCAAATGACGGATCAGAAAAGAAACCGAGGTACCGAAAGCCGTGGAACAAGATTCCAGCTCGCACAACCGTTTTTCGTCCAGACGAAAGGTGATTTTGCGAGTCATCGCGCCTTTTACGTCATTGAATTGAACCATTGAAACCTCCCGATTTTGTCCGACACTATAATGTGCCGAAATTGCTAATGATATGTTTTTCAATATGTCATCGTGTTTCGTCGTAAACCCTTGTGTGGTGCCTCTCCGTTGTCGAATGTATAGCAGTCCCAAATTGAGACTAAAGTGACGTGTTACTATACCCGTCACTTTGCCTCGGGGCCGCATGGCGGCCCCGGCTCGCCTCAGCGGTCCGCAAAGCGGCCCGCGCGCCCGCTACCCCTGCCGGCGGCGCCCCCAAGGGGGACCCCCCGCCGGGACGGGGCAGGCGGCGGCGATTCGAGGCAGAACAAAGGCGGCTGTTGAAGGGGGGGGTGAGAACGGTACCGCATAAACAACTATCTCACCCCGTTCGAATGCATTTGCACAGATGACCATTTTTTTGAGGCTTGCGCTACGCTTGACCGGGGGGATACTCCCCCCGCTGGCCCCCCGGCACGGTGGCCCATTACCAGACCTCCCGCGAGGGAAGCGGAGCCGAGCGGCGAACTTCGAGGAAGGCCCGGAACTCGCGGTAATCGTCCGAGCTCCAGCCGGTTATGTCGAAGGCTTCGACCTGAAGCGGCAGATCGTCGGAATATGGGAAACGGAAAATGTCGAGTGTTACCCGTTCGGGGGATTGCTCAAGGGTGGGTGTTACGGTGGGATTTTTCATAATAGACCTCCGGGATTTTACGTCCCATAAGATATATTATGTAAAGTACGCTAAATGGATTTGTATTGTTTCCCCGCAATTACGCCAAAGCCCTCCTCATCCGCCCCAGCGCCTCCATAAGCAGTAAGCAGCTGCAGCCGAAGTTAAGTCGCACGAAGCCGGATGCGCCGAAGTCGGCCCCGTCGGAAAGCCCTGCCCCGGCCCCTTCGAAAAAGCGCGCCGGGTCCGGGATGCCGGTGGAGCGGGCGTCGATCCAGGCCAGACAGGTCGCTTCCACATGGGCCATGCTCAACCCGGGCATGCGGTGTCACGTCATCTGTCTTCCTTTGCTTGAAATATCTCGTCACCGCCGCTCCCAGACAGTGAGCTCGGCGATGCTGTGCTGGAACTTGCGCCGGGTCTCGCGGATCACGAACGGGACGTCCCGCGGCTCGCCAACCGGCCGGAAATGGGGAGCCAGCGCCTCCTTCAGCCCGTCCAGGGTGGTGACGTTCTCCCCCGCATCCTTGTAGCCCCCCAGCCATTCCTCTTTCTTGGTGGATTCCTCCTGCCAGGTGTAGGGAGAGGTGATCACCAGCAGTCCGCCGGGATTGATCCGCTCGTGGATGGTGGTCAGGAAGCGGCGCGGCGAGTATAGGCGGTCGATGAGATTGGCCGCCAGCACCAGGTCGTAGCCGGTGAACTTCTCCGGCAGGTTGCAGGCATCGGCCTGGAAGAATTCGACCCGCTGGCGGATGCCGTCGAGCCCCAGGTCGGCCAGGCCGATCTCGTGGAACGAGAGGATCTCACCCTCCTCGGGAAAGGCGTAGCGCAGGTACCCCTCCTCCTGCATCCGGGCCGCCAGGCGGAAAAACCGGGTCGAGAAGTCGAGGCCGGTGACCCTCTCGAAGCCCCCCCGGGCCAGCTCGAAGGCAGCCCGCCCCACGGCGCACCCCAGATCCAGGGCATGGCGCCGGGGCCTCCCTTCCATCAGGCCGAGACATATCTCCGCGCAGGCCGCCGGGAAGTTGGGGACGCCGAAATGCTCCGCGCCGTAATGGGCGTCGCAGTACTGGGCCGCCAGGGCATCGGTCTCGTACTGGTCCTGGTGGATCTCCACCGGGGCGGCGCTCTCCACGTAGCGGAACCCGGCGTGCTGGAAGAAGTGGCGGCGGAAGGCGTAGCGGGAGTCGCGGGTCGCCTCGTTGCCGGTGGAGATCCAAGAGCCCCCCTTGATGAGATTGTGGCGGGTGTCGAAGGTCGGGGTGGAGAAGTCGTCGTACCAGGGGTGGATCTCAAAGCCGTGGAAGGGGTAGATGGGGGTCTCGGTCCACTGCCAGACGTTGCCGATCACGTCGTAAAAATCGCCGAAGCGGAAGCGGTCTACCGGGCAGGAGGAGGACCAGTGCTCCAGGTTGATGTTGCCCGGCGCCCTCTCCCACCAGGGCTGATCGGGGATGGCGGAGACGTCCCGCAGCCGGTTCCACTCGTCCTCGGTGGGAAGGCGGATCGGCAGGCCCGTCCGGTCGGCCTTCCAGGCGCAGAAGGCCTTGGCCTCCAGGTAGTTCACCTCCACCGGCCAGTTCCACGGCAGATCGATGACCGACGCCATGGTCCGCAGCTTCCAGCCCCCCTCCCCCTTCAGCCAGAAGAGCGGGTGCTCCGCCTCCCGGAAGTTCCGCCAGTTCCACCCCTCCTCGGTCCACCACCGCTCTTCGCGGTAGCCGCCGGCCTCCACGAACGCCAGATATTCCCGGTTGGAAGTCAGGAGGCGCGCGGCCTTGAAGCCGGCCACCTCGGCCTCGTGGCGGCCGTACTCGTTGTCCCAGCCGTAGAGGGGATGATCCTTCGGCTTGCCGAGGATCACCTTCCCCGCCGGCACCGGCAGCAGTTCGTTGGCGGGCGGCTCCCCGGCCTCTTGGCAGATATCCCAGAGGGGGAGCTGCACCACCTGGTCGATGGGAAGCTGGCGGATCAGCACCGACGAGGTCTCCAGGTGGATCCGCTCATGCTCGATCCCCATCATGATCGCCCAGAAAGGGTCCTCCCAGGTGACGGGGAGCTTCAGCGGCATGCGGCGGATGAGGCCGTCCACCAGTTCGCGGGCCTTGTCCCGGTATTCCTTCACCGCCTGGCGGGTGGGCCAGTCGTAGTGGGTGGCATCCAGGTCGTCCCACGACATCTCGTCCACCCCCACCGCGAACATCGACTCGAAGTGGGGGTTGATGCGGGTGTCGATCACCCGGGCGATGGTCAGCTTGTTGATGAAAAAGGTGGCGGTGTGACCGAAGTAGAAGATGAGCGGATGCCGTAGCCGGTCGGCCCGCAGGTAAAAGGTATCGTCGTATTTGAGGGTTTCGTAGAGCTTCTCGTCGATGTCGAAGGTGCGGTGGAAGTACTCCAGGATCTCGGCACGCTTCTGTTCGGGATCGCCCTCGTTAAGGATGGTGGTGCGGGTATTGCGCAGTTCCATGGCCTGTTCCTCCGCTCTGGTCTGACGTCACCCTTAAAGGATGCCAGAGCCTGCACAATGGTCAAGGACCGCTCCCATCCACAACGCATGAAGGTTGCCATATTCGCCGCCGTCAAATCTGATAATCAGCCACAAAAGTCTGCATCTTCCGCGGCCGGGCATAGACCGTCTCGCCTAACCCGAGGGCGAGGCGCTCGGCCCCGTCCCGGGAGAGTTCCGCCTCCACCGTCTTGCCGGTGCCCCGCACGAGGAGTTCCACCCGCACCGCCGGTCCCACGGCCTGGATGTGGCGCACCTCGGCCTCCACGGCGCCATCGCTCTGGCGCCGCTCCACCTCGATGTCGTGGGAGCGGACATACCCCATTGACAGCTCCGGCGCTGCCGCCCGCGCCTGACCCTGCTCCGACCGGCAGTGGAAGAGGTTCACGCTGCCGAGGAAGTCGAAGACAAAGGGGTTTGCCGGCTGGTCGTAGACCTCTGCCGGGGTCCCCACCTGCTCGATCCGCCCCTTGTTCATGACCACGATGCGGTCGGCCACTTCCAGGGCCTCCTCCTGATCGTGGGTGACGAAGACGCTTGTGACGTGGATCTCGTCATGAAGGCGGCGCAGCCACCGCCGCAGCTCCACCCGCACCTTCGCATCCAGGGCGCCGAAGGGTTCGTCCAGCAGAAGCACCTTCGGCTCCACCGCCAGGGCCCGGGCCAGGGCCACCCGCTGCCGCTGTCCCCCCGAGAGCTGGGACGGAAAGCGGTCGGCAAGCCCTTCGAGCTGCACGAGGCGCAGGAGCTCGTGGACCCGCTCCCGGACCTCCTTCTTCGACGGGCGCTCCTTGCGCGGCTTCACCGTGAGGCCGAAGGCGACGTTCTCTTCCACGGTCATGTGCCGGAAGAGCGCGTAGTGCTGGAAGACAAACCCCACCTGGCGCTCCCGCACGTGGCGGTCGGTGGTCTCCTCGCCGTCGAAGCGGATCGAACCCGCATCGGGGGTTTCGAGGCCGGCGATGATCCGCAGAAGGGTCGTCTTCCCCGAACCCGAAGGGCCGAGGAGCGCCGTCAGCTCCCCCGAAGGGACGGTGAGGTTCACGTCGTTCAGGGCGGTGAAGCTGCCGAACTGCTTGTTGACACTGACAATCTCTATGCTCATGTCATGGTTCCTTTCGTTGATCCGTAGGGGCGTGATTCATCACGCCCGGGCGCAATGAATTGCGCCCCTACGACGTCTCCCGCATCCGCCATTCGACAAAGCTCTTCACCACCAGGGTGACCAGCGCCAGAAGCGCCAGGAGAGAGGCCACGGCAAAGGCGGCGGCGTAGTTGTACTCGTTGTAAAGGATCTCCACGTGGAGAGGGATCGTGTTGGTCGCCCCCCGGATATGGCCTGAGACCACCGACACGGCGCCGAACTCCCCCATCGCCCGGGCGTTGCAGAGAATCACGCCGTAGAGGAGCCCCCACTTGATGTTGGGAATCGTCACCCGCCAGAAGGTCTGGAAACCGCTCGCCCCGAGGGTGATGGCAGCCTCCTCCTCGTCCTTCCCCTGGGCCTCCATGAGCGGGATCAGCTCCCGAGCCACGAAGGGGAAGGTGACGAAGACCGTGGCCAGGACGATCCCCGGCACGGCGAAGATGATCTTGATGTCATGGGCCTGGAGCCACGGCCCGAGCCACCCCTGGAGACCGAAGAGCAGCACGTAGATGAGCCCCGAGATGACCGGCGACACCGAGAACGGGAGATCGATGAGGGTGATGAGGAGCTGCTTCCCCCGGAACTCGAACTTGGCGATGGCCCAGGCGGCCACAACGCCAAAGACGAGATTCACCGGCACGCTCACCGCCGCGGTGATGAGGGTCAGCTTCACCGCCGCCAGGGCGTCGGGCTCGCGGATGGCGACAAGGTAGGCGTCCCATCCCTTCTCCAGGGCCTGGGCGAAGACCGCCGCCAGCGGCACGAAGAGAAAGAGGCCGAGGAAGAGGAACGCCACGATGATGAGAAGCCAGCGGACCGGGGCCGGTTCGGTGCGGGTGCGAACTGATTTAGCAGAGGTGCCGGACATGTCGAATCCTTCCTATCGGGCCGCGTGGCGCCTGCTCCATTTCTGGAGGAGGTTCACAGTGAGAAGCATGAGGAACGAGAAGAGGAGCATCACCGTGGCGATGGCGGTGGCGCCGGCGTAGTCGTACTGCTCCAGCTTGGTGATGATGAGAAGCGGCGTGATCTCCGACACCATCGGCATGTTGCCGGCGATGAAGATGATGGAGCCGTACTCCCCCACCCCTCTGGCGAACGCCAGGGCAAAGCCGGTGAGAAGCGCCGGGAGAAGCTCCGGCAGGAGCACCCGCCGGAAGGTCTGCCAGCGGTTGGCGCCGAGGCAGGCGGCCGCCTCCTCAATCTCCTCCTCCAGCTCCTCCAGGACCGGCTGCACCGTCCGCACTACAAAGGGGAGGCCGATGAAGGTCATGGCCACGAAGATCCCCAAGGGAGTGAAAGCAACCTTTATCCCCCGGGGCTCCAGGATCGACCCGAGCCAGCCGTTGGCCGCGTAGACCGACGAGAGGGTGATGCCTGCTACGGCAGTGGGAAGCGCAAAGGGGAGATCCACCAGGGCGTCGATGAGGCGCTTGCCCGGCAGACTGTAGCGCACGAGCACCCAGGCCACCAGGAGGCCAAAGAGGGCGTTCACCCCCGCCGCCGCCAGGGCCGCCCCGAAGGTGACCTTGTAGGAGGCCACCACCCGCGGCGCCGCCACCGTGGCGATAAACTCAGGCCAGGTGAGGCTCGCCGTCTTCACCACCAGGGCCGAGAGCGGCAGGAGCACGATGAGGGAGAGGTAGAAGACCGTGTAGCCGAGGGTCGGGCCGAAGCCGGGGATGACGGTGTTTCGTGTGATTGGTTTTGTCGCCATGGTGGTTGATCCTTTGCATAATCCCAATGCAGGGCTGCGGATTTTGCGTCAGATCGTCGCACCCGCAGGAGTGACTGCGGAGGCGTAGCAGCGCTACGCCGCACAAAGGAGCGACGAGGACGGCGGCGAGATGGCGTGAAAGCCGCAGCCCCTCCATCGGTTATTTCCCCGGTCCGTAGATCTGGTCGAACACCCCGCCGTCGGCGAAGTGCTTCTTCTGGGCCGCCTTCCAGCCGCCGAAGGTGTCATCGATGGTGAAGAGCTTCACCTTCGGGAAGACCTTGGCGTACTTGGCCGCAATATTCTTGTCGATGGGGCGATAGTAGTGCTTGGCTGCGATCTCCTGCCCCGCCGGGGTGTAGAGATACTTCAGATACTCCTCGGCCACCTTGCGGGTCCCCTTCCGGTCCACAACCTTATCCACCACCGTCACCGGCGGTTCCGCCAGGATGCTGACCGACGGCACCACGATCTCGAACTTGTCCTTGCCCAGCTCGTTCACCGCGAGAAACGCCTCATTCTCCCAGGCCAGGAGCACGTCACCCTGTCCCCGCTGGACAAAGGTGGTGGTAGAGCCCCGGGCGCCGGAGTCGAGCACCGGCACGTTCTTGAAGAGCTTGGTCACGAACTCCTTCGCCTTGGCCTCGTTGCCCCCCTTCTGCTTCAGGGCGTAGCCCCAGGCGGCCAGGTAGTTCCAGCGGGCGCCGCCGGAGGTCTTGGGGTTGGGGGTGATCACCTTCACGTCGGGGCGGATCAGGTCGTTCCAGTCCCTGACCTTCTTCGGGTTCCCCTTGCGAACGAGAAAGACGATGGTGGAGGTGTAGGGAGAACTGTTGTGGGGGAGCCGCTTCTGCCAGTTGGCGGGGATGAGTTTCGCTTTCTCGCCAATCTCGTCGATGTCGTAGGCAAGCGCCAGGGTCACCACATCGGCGTCCAGGCCGTCGATGACCGCCCGGGCCTGTTTCCCCGAGCCGCCGTGGGACTGTTTCACCGTCACCGTGTCGCCCCCCTTCCCTTTCCAATATTTGGCGAAGGCGGCGTTGTAATCCTGGTAGAGCTCCCGGGTCGGATCGTAGGAGACGTTGAGGAGGTTCACCTCGGCGTGGGCCGCCAGCGGGGCGGCAAGGGCGAGAACTGCGGCGGCGAGTGTAGCGATGGTCTTGAGTGATTTCATGATCTGCTCCTTTCTTGCTGTTTTAGCCTATCGATTTAGTAGTTTTTTAAAGCATAAAAAAATGCTGCTCTCAGATCGCGTAAAAAAGCGCCCCGTCCTTCTTCTGCTTCTCCTTCTCAATCCGCTCCAGGACATCGGCCAGGGTGGCGTTGTCGAGGATCTGGGCCATGGCGTCACGCACATCCTTCATGACGAGGCGGATGCCACAGCTCCACTCGTCATCACACTCTTCGCACCGGGCGTAGGCGGTTTCGCTCACGCACGGCACCGGCGCCAGGGGGCCCTCAAGAATGCGGATCACCTTGCCCATGCTGATCTCCCGCGGAGGCCGGGCCAGGTAATACCCGCCCCCCTTCCCCTTCTTGCTCTGAAGCACCCCGGCGTTCTTGAGCGCCAGCAGGATCAGCTCCAGGAACTTCTTGGGTATCCGCTCCTCCCGCGCCAGATCCGCGATGAGGATCGGCCCTTTGTCGTACTCCCGGGAGAGGTAAATCAGCGCCTTGAGGGCGTATTTGGTCTTTTTTGAAATCATTAGCCTATAATTCCTATGGAGTATTAGTAATTAATTTGACATCTCACGTCAAGAACTATTTTTTCAAAGGTAGACAATTGACTTCCTCTTGAGGCTTCTCCACTCGCGAATCAAGTTTTACCCAAGGGTGCCGATAAGAAAGCATAACACCATTCTCAAGGCGATAGCCAGTCACTGGCCAGCGCCGGTTTCGTTAACAGGATCACATATGTTCAACCTTACGCGCTACTACTCTGTCGCCAGCCTGATCTGTATCATCCTTGCAGCGGCAATTCTCGGGAACTTCTACCGTCAGCTGTCCATCAAATCGCTGATGAACATGGCCGAGGATCGTAATGCGGCGCTTACCCGCGTATTCGGCAACGCCCTATGGCCATACTTCAGGCCACTGTTCGAAAAAGGTGCAACAATAGACTCCTCTGGCACCAAGATTGTCACCCTGCGTCGACAGGTAGTGTCCCTCATGAAGGACACGGCTGCGGTCAAGGTCAAAGTCTACAACATGGACGGTCTGACCGTTTTCTCCACCGAGGCAAAGCAGATTGGCGAGAGCAAGCGGAACAACGAAGGTTTTATTGCTGCCGCCAAAGGCAGGTTGGCCAGCGATCTCACCCACCGTAATACGTTCAGCGCCTTTGAAGGGGTGATCGAGTCGCGGGACCTCTTGTCAACCTATATCCCATTCATACCCGAGAACAGCACGCATATCGAAGGGGTTTTCGAGCTGTATTACGACGTTACCCCTTTACTGGCCGAAACCAAGAAGACGCAGTGGCGTGTCATCTACACGGTGGCGGGCGTGTTGAGTCTGCTGTACGGCCTGCTCTATTTCGTGGTGCGGCGGGCCAATCACATCATCAGAGACCAGGAGGATGAGTTGACGCGCACCCTTGACCGTATCGAGCAGGACAACCAACTGCTCGATCAGCGGGTCAATGAGCGCACTCAGGAGTTGCAGGAAGTCAACCGCGCGCTTCAGGCAGAAATTGCCGAGCGCGAGCGTGCCGAAGAAGGGTTGCGATTGTCCTCCAAGGTATTTGAAAATACGGTGGAAGGGGTCATCATCACCGATGCCGAAACCCACATCCTGGCGGTCAACAGGGCCTTCACCCAGGTTACGGGCTACGAGGAAGCGGAACTGAAGCAGCTCACCCCCCGGGTTCTTCAGTCGGGCCGGCACGACGCCCAGTTTTACGCTGCCATGTGGGAATCATTGAAACAGAGCGGACAGTGGATCGGCGAGATCTGGAACAAACGCAAGAGTGGCGAGATCTATCCGGAGTGGCTGACGATCGGGGTGGTCAAGGACAACTCAGGCGTCGTCAGAAATTACGTCGGTGTTTTCAGCGATATTACCGAGATTAAGAGATCGCAGGAAAGGCTGGACTTCCTTGCCCACCACGACATGCTCACCAATCTGCCGAACAGGCTGCTGTTCAATCACCGCCTGAACCACAGCATAGCACTGGCGCGACGAAACCAGCGTCAGCTTGCAGTGCTTTTCGTGGACCTCGACCACTTCAAGAACGTCAACGACACCCTGGGCCACGACCTGGGTGACGAACTGCTAAAGAAAGTCGCCGAGCACCTCAGCGTCCACGTGCGAAAATCCGATACCCTTGCGCGGGTCGGCGGCGACGAATTTATCCTGCTGCTCGATGACGTCGAGACACCGCGCTATGCGGGGACCGTCGCGGAAAAGATTCTCGGCCTGCTCAGCCAGACCATGACGATATCCGGCTACGAAATATTCATCTCGGCAAGTATCGGGGTCAGCTTCTTTCCCGGCGATGGGGAAGACGTAACGACCCTTGTAAAGAACGCCGATACCGCCATGTACTATGCAAAAATCCAGGGTCGCAACGCCTATCACTTCTACGCACCAGAAATGAGCGAGTATGCACGCGAGCGGGTTCATGTCGAGTCGCTGCTGCGTCGATCCATAGAGCGCGGCGAACTATCGCTGCATTACCAACCTCAAGTTGACCTCGCAACCGGACAACTGGTGGGTGCAGAAGCACTGGTACGGTGGAACAATCATGAATTGGGGATGGTGTCACCCGTGCGGTTCATACCGATCGCCGAGGACATCGGCTATATCTCCACCATTGGCGAATGGGTGCTGCGCACCGCCTGTCAGCAAGTGAAAGAGTGGGATGCACGTGGATTCTCCCTGCCGAGCGTGGCGGTCAATCTCTCCGTCAAGCAGCTTGAACGCGGCGACATAGCCGCCACCGTCTCCCGCATCCTTGAGGAGACAGGCCTACCCTCCTCGCGTCTGGAGATGGAAGTGACCGAATCGGCCATCATGAAGAACGAGCGGGCGCTGGAATGTCTCGACAACCTGCGCGCCCTCGGCGTGAAACTGGCAGTGGATGATTTCGGCACCGGCTATTCGTCGTTGAGCTACCTGCGGCGCCTGCCCATCCAGAAGCTGAAGATCGACAGGTCCTTCATCACTGACGTATCCAGCGAGCCCAGCAGGGAGGCGATCGTTCGCGCGGTCATCGCGCTGGCCAGTGCCCTGGGCCTTCGCACCATTGCCGAGGGTATCGAGACGGATGCCGAGGCGCAGTTCTTGCGGCAGGAAGGCTGCCAACAGGCCCAGGGCTATCTCTTTAGCCGCCCCCTCCCTCCCGATGAACTGCTGACCCGCTGGGGGAGTGTCAAGATGGACGAGGCATCCGGTTAGAAGTCAGTCTGGGGATCAGTCTGTCTTACAGTTGGCCCATGAACTTGTGAGTCTGGGGAATGATACGGACTTCTTGCAGGTTACGGCAGGCAATCTCCTGAAATTCCAGCATCTTGACAGGATGGATGCCAATCACTCCATTGGCACGGGTAACCGGCTGCAGGACCAGTGGGATGGTCTCGTCCACCGAGCTTACGATCTCACCGCAACGGATGATCTCCCAGTCTTCTGTATCCTCTCCCACTACTACCTTTACGAATACCTCTTTCTCGGCAGCGGTTTCCAGGAAATGGCGGTGGTCATCCCAGAGGTCGGTACACCCCGAGGTTGAAGGTATCTTGATGTCCATGCCGATGATGTCGATATGGTCGATCAAGAGCTTGAGAACCGCATGCATCATCCCGTTCGTTTCCAGGTATACGGGTAGAAGGTTTCTCAATGCCGGCAGCCACTCGATCAGCGCCTGGTGGCTCATGAGAGGCTCCCCGCCGGTAATGCTCAGGGAATGATGCACTCCGGGCCAACCGCGTTGCCATCCCTCAATGAGATGCGTGAGCCGCTCAAGGCTGACAGGGTTGGCAGTAGGAACGAAATCGCGCCGACCGGGCGTCTGCTCGATCAGGCACGGCTCTGTCGTGTGATCGGTCTGCGTGTCGCAATAATCGCATTCCAGGTTACACCCCCGGAAACGGATGAAGACCTGACGCAGGCCGATCAGCATCCCCTCACCCTGCACCGAGGAAAAAACCTCGGCCAATTCCGCCGTCGGCTTATTCATAGTAGGTGGCGGCAGCGTTGTCCGATTCCCATACGGTGATGCTGTCGATTTTTACGTTGCCGTCATTGAGTCTCTTCGAGAGTTCCTGATAGAGATACCGGGAAATGTTTTCGGAAGACGGCGAAACGCTTACGAACGGCTCCAGTTCGTTGAGGTATTTGTGATCGAGGGTCCGTAGGAGCGCATTGGTTTCCTGCTTCAAGATCTTGAAGTCGATACCCAGCCCTGCCTTGTCGAGTTCCTTTGCGGTTACCGCCACCTCAACCTTCCAATTGTGGCCATGAAGGTTTTCGCAGTCACCCTGGTAATTGATAAGACAGTGGGCAGCGGCAAACGAGGTGTGGATCATCAGTCTGTACATGGGCTTGTCCTCCCGGTGATTGTATGGCTCATCGATAGTAGCATGCAGGAAAGCAAATTGCAAAATCACAAACCCGCACCCGATCTTTCTGCTTGTGCGGGTAAGTATGTATGGGTATGATTGTGCTAGACGTGATCACAGTGCGGGAGGAATCACATGTCTGGTGCGAGTACTGAAGGGCAGATGGCGCTTTTTGAGAACCCGGAAGAGCAGCAAAA
The DNA here is from genome assembly GCA_003712145.1 of Desulfuromonadales bacterium. GTDB lineage: Bacteria > Desulfobacterota > Desulfuromonadia > Geobacterales > Geobacteraceae > Geobacter. The sequence continues at coordinate 21,348 of RHLS01000017.1, forward strand.
AAAGATCAAGAAGAAGAATGAAAGCAAGACGTCCTCCGGTGACGTGAGGGGGGCGAAAAAGTCATCCACAGAGGTTAAAAAGTCAAAGACGGAGAAGGTCACCAATAAAGCTGCGGCCGCAACCGGCAAAAGGAGCGTGGCGCCGTCGCGCCCCCAGGGATCATCAGGCCTCGTCCCGGAAGGAGATGTCCGCCTGACAGCCAACATGAGGGAGGATCTTCATCTTAAGCTGAAGATCGCGGCGGCACAGCAGCGCACGACAATAGGCGAGATACTTGAAGCCCTTGTTGAAAAGTACGTTAAGTAGATATGTTGTGCAAACAAGCTCTACTTGAAGTTTAAGTGTATTGCCGAATTTATCGTCTCGTGAGATCTTGTAACATGCCGTGACTAGCGTACAATTCTTCAAAACGCTTCAGGGAGGATTCACCATGGGCACCAAGGAGCAGATCGACCTTTTCTTTCAATCCGATGCATTCGGCGTGGTCGGCGCATCAGCCGATCGGCACAAGTACGGCAACAAGGTGATGCGCGTTTACCAGTCAAAGAACATGAAGGTGATACCGGTGAACCCGAGAGAGCGGGAAATCGAAGGGGTCCCGTGCGTGGCAAGCGTCCTGGATCTGCCCGACGAAGCAAAGAGCATCTCGGTCATCACTCCGCCGCAGGTGACTGAGCAGGTTGTTGAGGCTGCGGCTATAAAGGGAATACGGAACATCTGGATGCAGCCTGGCGCTGAAAGCGACGCCGCGGTGGAAGCCTGCTGCAGGAAAGGCATCAATGTGATCGCCGATGGAAGCTGCATCCTTGTGGTTCTGGGCTACCGGGAACATTGAACAGGATTGATCTGCTCAGAAAGATCTATGCCGACAAAGGGCTCACCCGCGAAGCGGTCCTCCTCTGCCGCCAGATAGTCTGCGAGCATTACCGCAAGCACGGACGGTCCCTCCCCTGGCGCGAGACCCTTGATCCGTATGCTATTCTCGTTTCTGAGGTGATGCTTCAGCAGACCCAGGTGGACCGGGTGAAGGGGAGATTCGAGACCTTTATCGCGACTTTTCCCGACTTCCGTTCCCTGGCAACCGCACCCCTCGAAGCTGTCCTGACCGAATGGCAGGGACTCGGCTACAATCGCCGGGCACTTAACCTCAAGCGCTGTGCGCAAGCCGTCGTGGAACAGCACGGCGGCACCCTCCCCTCCTCCATCAGCGACCTGGAAAAGCTTCCCGGCATAGGCAGCTACACAGCCCGGGCTGTAGCCACCTTCGCCTTCAATCTGCCGTCCGCCTTCATTGAAACCAACATCAGGGCTGTCTTCATCCACCTGCTTTTTCCCGATCAACTGAAGGTCCATGACCGCGAACTCCTACCTCTTGTGGCCGAGACCCTCGATCGGAACAACCCGCGCGAATGGTACAACGCGCTCATGGATTACGGGGTCAGCCTCAAGAAGCTCCACGGCAATCCTGCGCGCAGGAGTGCTCATCACGCGAGGCAGTCGCCATTCAAGGGATCGAACCGCGAGCTGAGGAGTCAGATACTCAAGGTAATACTTGAAGATACCAACGTAACCCTATCAAATATAGCAAGAAAACTGCAAAGAGATGATACCAAGGTGCGGCGCATTCTAGAGCAGTTGCAGGAGGAAGGATTTATTGTCGTTCAGAACGAAAGATTTTCAGTTCCGTGAGGAACCCTTTCAGGTAAGTACGTAAGCAAAGTATCCACTGGATTCAATCACACCCCCACCCTTTTCTTCCGCCTGATGTTCACCGGGCATGTTGCTCGTAGAGGCTATCGCCATCCTTTTCGGTAACTGTTATTCCCAGCTTTTCCAGAAGATCGCCGGTGACGCGCCAGAGTTGGGTTATGGCTTCGGAGTACCCCACCAACGCCTTGATCTGGTTATCCTTGGCCTTTGCCAGGTCGTTCTCGACATCGAAGACATCCTTGGTAGTGGCGAGCCCCACCTCATTTTTCTTGATAAATGAGCGAAGCCGCTCCTCGGCAAATGCCTTGCCCCGGTCGGTCACTTCGATCTGCTTGAAGTTGGTCTCAATAGCGCGAATTGCTATCTTTACATTATTTTCCACGTTTGACTCGAGGCTTCTGATCTGGGTCCTGATTTGATCGACCTGGAGCCGGCTCTTGATGTACTCATTCTGCGCGGCATCGTTACCCAGGGGGTACTCGAACTTGAGCCCCACGCTCCAGACCGGGAAGTCGGCAGAGCCCACCTTCTCCAGGTCGCGGTTGTATTTGCGGTCGATACCGGTCAGGGCCACATTGGTATCAAAATTCAGATCAGGGAGCGTACGGTTGTGGGCAACCTTCATCTGGAGTTCGCTGGTACGCAGGTTGCTTCGCTGCTCCCGGAGTTCTGGACGGATGTCCAGGGCACGCCTGACCAACTCCTCCTCATTGGTCTGAAAAGGTTCCTTTGTTGGCACGTCGATCGGGATGATCTCTCCCTGCATCGGAAGCTGAAGCAGGACCCGCAGGAAGTCGCTCTGGTTAAGCACCGCTCTCTCGGCGTCGATCAGCTCCTTCTCCCTGCTCGCCACACCGAATTCAGCGTTGAGTATCTCCATGGCCGGAAGGACCCCCGCCTTTACCCGGGCCTGGGTATCGCTGAGAATCTTGCGGGCAAGGCCGAGGGACGTACGCTTCACCTCCAGCTCCTCCCGCAGGCTGTAGAGCCGGTAGTACTCGGTCCGTGCCCGGGCCACCGTTTCCAGAAGCTTTGTCTTGAACCGCTCGTTGGAGCCGTCCTTGTTCCCCATGGCCACCTTGATGCCCAGCTCGGTCGCTTCCCTGCCGAAATTCTTCAACAGCGGCTGCGAAAAATTCAGGGAGACGTCCGAATTCCAGTATTCGCTCAGAAAGAACCGCGAAGACGATGCGTTGTTCTTGTTATAGGCATTGTTGAAGGTGAGACCGACGGTGCCGCCAGAAGGGACGAGCTGGTTGACCCCCGGATTGAAATTGAATTGGCGAGTCCTGTTGATCGCGGTCCCCGTCTCGAACGCGCTGGTGGCTTCCGTGACGGAATAGTTGAAATTGGTATCAAGGGTAAGTCGCGTGTTGTAAATTCCCTTGTTCTTTCTGATGTCAGCCTCGGCGATGGCGGGGTTATAAAGTTCCGCCTTCACATCGAGATTTCTCTCCACCGCCGCCTTGATGGCCTCCTTGAGCGAGAGTCGAACCTGCCCCTCGTTAGCCCGGGCACCTGCCGCACTGAAGCAGACCAGCAGCACTGCAACCATCCGTTTCATACGTCACTCCTCCTCAGAAGCCCGTTAAGTATCAGGCTGGAACACTCTTCCATCGAAAACAGGGCCTCTTCATTCATGATCATGAAGATGATGCACCCCCGCAAAATATTGAATATTTGAATAAAAACAGATCTCTGTCAAGCCGAAACTTCCGACAATTTGACCGTTCCTGTCCAGGTATTTTCCCTGAAAGAACGCACGGGTCAGCCTGTCCGTTGACTCACAATAAAAGGCGCCGAGAAAGAGAGATTGCATCGCCTTCCTTGACAGACGCTTGGTTTTGTGTTAGGTTGCCATAAGTCAACCTGCGGAGAAGTGACTCATGGAAATGCTCACACCACGGCAGCAGCAAGTCCTCGACTTCATCAACGCCTACCTGGAAGCCCACAGCTGCCCACCTACGCTTCGGGAGATCGCGGGGCACCTGAAGGTTAATGGCACCCTTGGTATCATGAAACACCTGGAGGCTCTCGAACGGAAGGGGTATCTCCGCAAACGCGGGGGGAGCTCCCGGGGGATCATTGTTACAGGACACGGCTCTCCTGCGGTTTCCCTTCCGGTGGTCGGCGTGGTCAGGGCCGGCATGCCCCAGCCTGCCCGGGAGGATATCCAGGAGTATCTTTCGTTCGACCGCGCCCTTGTCAGGGGTGGCACATTTTTTCTTCGGGTCCAGGGTGATTCCATGATAAATGCCGCCATTGTCGAGGGTGACCTTGCCTTGGTCCGTCCCCAGGCCACAGCCGATAACCGGGATATCGTCGTCGCCATGATCGACGGCGAAGCCACCCTCAAGCGCTTCTACCGAGGCCGTGACCATATCCGCCTCCAGCCCGAGAATCCCAATATGAATCCGATCATCATTCGCGAGGGTGAGGGAGAGGTACAGATCATAGGCAAGGTGGTCGGCATCTACCGCCCCCTTGAATAGCCCCGCCGAACAGCGTCTTCCAGGTAATTACGTAAGCAGGTATGCTGATATGCTTGAAAAAATTCGCGAAAAAGTGCGGGTGGCAACCATCTTTGAGCCTGGCAGCAGGATTCGGCCCGTCTGGTTCGACTGGAACCGGCGCAAGCATACCATTACGCGGGTGGTTTACACCTGGCGCGAACGACAGGGCGAGGTGACTCTTCTCCGCTTTGCCGTGACCGACGACACCGCCCTGTTCGAACTGACCTACAATACCGCGGACCAGAACTGGACCTTGGACGCCGTTGAGGCCCAGTGATGTCACACCGCACCATCCTCCATATCGACATGAACGCCTTCTTCGCCTCGGTAGAGCAGCAGGCCAACCCTCGCCTGCGCGGCAGACCCATCGCCGTTACCGGCTCCGGCGCCCGTTCCATAATAACCACCGCCTCCTACGAAGCGAGGGCCTTCGGAGTCAAAACAGGCATGACCGCCTGGGAGGCGCGGCGGGCCTGCCCTCAGCTGGAGCTTGTCGTTGGCGACAATCGTAAGTACACGCATACCTCAATACAGATAAATGCAATCCTCCGAGAATATACCCCTCTTGTGGAGACCTTTTCCATAGATGAGGCGTTCCTCGATCTCAGCGGATCGCTCCGCCTTTTCGGCAGCGCTGAACGGATCGCCTATCTCATCAAAGCAAGCATTCGCAACAGTTTCGGCCTCACCTGCTCCATCGGCATTGCCCCCAACAAGCTTCTGGCCAAGCTCGCCTCCGACATGAAAAAGCCCGACGGACTCACAGTTATTGGGCCGGAAGATGTCGCTTCCATCCTGGAAACCGTCCCCATCGGCGACCTCTGCGGTATCGGCCCAAACCTGGAACGCTCTCTCTCCCGCCTGGGGGTCCGCACCTGCGGGGACCTGGGACGCTTCCCGGAGCATATACTTACCCGGCGCTACGGTATCATCGGCCAACGGCTCCACCGGATGGGGCGTGGCCTCGACGACGCACCGGTCATTCCTTCCGAAGAAGCGGAAGAGGTCAAATCGGTGGGCCACAGCACCACCCTCGACCGGGACGTCACCCAGCGGACCGATATCCTCCGCTGGTTCCTTCAGCTATCCGAGATGGTGGGCCGTCGGGCCCGACGTCATGGCGTCCAGGGGAAGACCGTTACCCTGACTGTCCGTTATGCCGACTTCACCACCTTCAGTCGGCAGCAGACCCTGGGATGTCCCACCAGCAGGAGCGATGATATCTATCGGGTCGCAATCAAGATTCTAGACTCTGTAACGCTGGCCCAGCCGGTTCGGCTTCTCGGCGTACGGATCAGCAACCTTGTCCACCAGGCCGAACAGCTTCCTCTCTTCGCGGAGGAGCGTAAGCAGCGCCTTCTCGCCGCAGCCATGGACCAGGTCAATGACCGCTTCGGCGAAGCAGGCATCTCCTTCGGGAGCCTTGTGGGACAGGAGAACTGCGCCCGCATCATCGCCCCTGCCTGGCGCCCCGAAGGCGTCAGTTACATTGATGTCCTGTGAAGCGGTTTTGTTTGCCACATCTGGACAAACCGCGTATTCTCATCAGGTCAACCACTGCCAATCCATACAAACTATCGAGGTATCTTCCATGAAACGCATGTCCCTGATTGCCCTCCTTTTCTGCTTCATCTCCGTGCCGGCCGTGGCTGAAGAGCCGGCAAAGACAGAAGTGCCACCGGCGACCGCCGCCCCTCAGGCCGCCGAGGCAGCCAAGGCGCACTTGCCGGTAAAAATCGGCTATCTGGATATCGCAAAGATCGCCGGAGATTCGGTACCGGGCAAGGCGGCCAACGCCCGGATGAAGGAAAAGACCGACAAGTATCGTTCGCAGATAACCGCCCGGCAGAAAAAGCTCGAAAAAATGAAGGGGGACATCGAAGCGAAGCTTTCCTCCCTCACCCCTCAGCAGCGGGAAGCCAAGGTAAAGGAACTGGAAAAGAAGGTCGGGGAATACCAGAAGTACGTTCAGGACGCCGAAAAGGAAATGCGGAAAATGGAGAGTGAGTTGACCGAGTCTATGCTCAAGTCCATTGAGAAGGCCGCCACCGAATACGGCAAGGCAAACGGCTTTGCTGCCATCGTGCCGAAACGGGATCTGCTCTACCTGGGCGATATGGTGGAAGTGAAAGATGTTACTGAGGAGATCGTGAAGATTATCCATTGATGTTAAACAGCGGCTGCGCCCGCTCTCCAACCACCAGGACGGCCCCCGCTTCAACAACGAGGAAAGAAAACAAGCATATGACGATAGAATGGTATCCCGGGCACATGGGCAAAGCCCACGAACAGATTGCCGAGTTGGTCCGCAGGACAGACGTAATAATCGAAGTCCTGGACGCCCGCTTGCCTGTCTCCAGCGCCAATCACCTGCTGGCGGAACTGCGCCGGAACAAACCGTGTATCAAGGTGATGAACAAAAATGACCTCGCCGATCCCGCCGTCACCAAGGCTTGGGTTCGCACCTTCGAAAAACAGGCCGGAATTCGAGCGCTTCCGCTGTCGGCAAAGCAGCACCGCGAGGTAAACCAATTGACTAAGCTCTGCCTGCGACTGGCGCCCACCCGCGGCAAGCCGGGCAGACCGCTTCGCGCCATGGTCGTCGGCATTCCCAACGTCGGCAAATCTACCCTGATCAACACCCTGGCAGGAAAGAGCCTGGCCAAGGTCGGCGACAAACCCGCAATCACCACATCTACCCAGCAGATCGACCTGCGCAACGGCATTGTCCTCTCCGACACGCCCGGACTGCTCTGGCCAGACATGAGGGACCAGGTTGCAGCCTATCGGCTGGCAACCACGGGCGCCATCGGGGCCAACGCCCTCGACTACACTGGCGTGGGACTCTTCGCGGCAGAGTTCATGATGCGACGGTATCGGGAACTGCTCATGACTAGGTACAAGCTCACTGACCTGCCCGACAACTCCACTGCTCTTCTCGAACAGATAGGTCGCCGACTTGGTTGCCTGGTTGCTGGCGGAGAGATCGATCTGCACCGGGCCGCCGAGGCGTTCTTGCGAGAGCTTCGGGCCGGGAAGCTCGGTCGAGTAAGTTTTGAAGAGCCGGAACAGGCTGTCGGCGATTCAGTCGGCCCTGAGGAGATGGTCGGAGAAGAAACCCGGCTCACATGATTACCACAAGAGAGCGCAGAGTCTATTTCACGCCCGTTCCCACCCTGGGCACTTCAGCACAAATACCCCACCAACAGAGATGAGCGTTGCCGCCTGCTCGTTCGGCGTAACGTACCCTTGCGTCCACCTATCCAAGGCCTTGGATGAGAAGTGGGATTCGTGAGCAAAGACTGCACGGGTTCGGATTTAAGCATACAAGCACGGACAGTTCAGGATAATAAAAAGCCCTGATTTCTCAGGGCTTCTTGTACTGCTCCGGTCCTTGTTGGACCTTTAATTGGTGGAGGTGGCGGGAATCGAACCCGCGTCCGAAGATCATACACTAAAGGCGTCTACATGCTTATACCAGTTATTGATTTAACCATCGAAGACTCCACTGGCCGGGATTCTTCGTCAGCGATCCTGCTTAGGCTTCGCGTCAGGTACACAGGCTCTTCCGTCGGCTATCCCACTAAAATGACGATCCATCTTCGCCCGTGGGAGAGGCTTGGCGGATCGGTAGCAGGTTATTAAGCTGCTACGGCGTAGTTATAATTGTCGGCGCTTAATGCGTCCCGGATTGTTTTACGAGCCACCCGGACCTCGGCATGCAACCTTTGCTTCCTATCCCCGTCGAAACCTTTGCACCCCCTTGAATTGTTGACTGATGGTGATACTACTTGTTCCGTTCCTTGAGGGCAACAGCCATCTCCCGCGTCTGATCCTTTTTCTTCAGGTCTTCACGCTTGTCGTAGAGCTTCTTACCCTTGGCGAGACCAAGTTCAACCTTCGCAAGGCCCTTTTTGAAATAAAGTCGAAGCGGAACAACCGAGTACCCCTTTTCGCGGATCTTGCTGAAAAGCTTTTCTATTTCGTTTTTGTGCAGCAGAAGCTTCCGCAGCCGGTCTGCGTCGTGATTCTCGCGGTTGCCGAAGTCGTAAGGAGATATGTGGAGGTTGTGAAGAAAAACCTCGCCATTACGAACCAAGGCGAAGGAGTCGTTCAGGTTGGCTTTTCCCAGTCTGAGCGACTTCACTTCAGTACCCTGAAGGACCATTCCCGCTTCGAACCGTTCTTCGATGAAATAATCGTGGAACGCCTTCTTGTTGTTGCAGATCAGCTTTTCACCCATGTTTTAATAGTAACAGATGTGTTGAAGCCTTGGCAAGGGGCATGGATCTGTGGTGTCTTCTTTTTGGGGAAGCTGCGTGTCTAGGGCTGCTGCGGCACCGCCCCATCCACAGGGTAACCCGCCATGAAGACGCCACGGAGGTCGGCGGTGTGAATGAACGATTCGGTAAGTTCTTCAACGCTGACCTGACAGGGCAGTTGGGCGACAAGGAAATCGGCCCGCTTGCCTGCATCAAGCGACCCGACACGATCGGCAAGGGAGAGTGCCTGCGCCGCGCCGAGGGTGGCCATTGAAAGCGCCTCTGACGGCGAGAATACGCCGGAGAAAACGTCGAGAAGGTAACGCATCTCATCCCATAGGGAGAGGGAGTCGTTGCTGGCAAGCGAGTCGGTGCCAAGAGCAAGGGGGATGCCGAGTTTTTTCAGCATGGCTGCCGGTGCCCGTCCAACGTCGAGTCTCTCGTTGCTTCGTGGGCAAAGGACTACGCGGACGCCTCGGTGCCGGAGAATTTCGGCGTCGGCCGGCGTGAGATGAACACAGTGGACTGCGGTGGTTTCTCCATCGAGAAGATCCAGGCTGTCCAGCCAGGCGGTGGCGCTGGAGCGTCGGGGTGGCGGAAGGTACTCTTCCCAGCGGACATGGGGATAGAGTTGCTCGGCGATCTTCCCTGTGGAGTCGAAGAAGAAGGTGCTCTCCTCGCGGGACTCGGCCAGATGAATCATTCGAGGCATCCCCTGCTCCCGGGCAAGGCGCCGGATTTCTCCATGGAGCCGTTCCGAGAGAGTATGGGGAGCGTGGGGCGAAAGCCCCGGCAAGAATTCGCCACCAGAGAATGCTGAGAGCGCATTGTCCAGGTTGGTAAGGAGTTCGACGCTACGCGCAGGGTCGTGGCCTATGGCCTCGAAGAAGAGCCTTCCCCCGAGTTGGGAATCAGCGTAAACAGGAAGGAGCAAGCGTTCGGTGAGTATCTCACCCACGGTGGTGGTGCCTGATTGCAGACAGATCCTCAACCCTTCGCGTACGGAAAGCTCCAGCTCCTGGTGTGTGAGGGTCCGGCGGATCTTGATGACCTGAATGATCCAGTCCACATAGCTACGTGGAGAATAGTCGATGTCCTTGCGAATCTTCCAGGATGGGAAGTGGGTCAGCTCCAGGTGTGTATGGGCGTTGACGAGGCCGGGCAGAATGGCACAACCGGGAAAGTCATGGACGGGAACGCTATACTTCGCGCGAAGCGCTGCCAGAGTCCCCGTTTCGACGATGCGCCCCTCGGCCACAAGCATGGCGCCCCCCGGGACAGGAGGCGCCGATACTGGCACGAGGTATGAGGCCGCGTAGATTACCATGCAACCTTCTTGAGGTTCCCCTGCCCCGCTAGTTCCTTGCGGGTCGGGAGCATACGGTTCTTCTCATCGACGAAGACAAGTTTCGGCTCGTGGCTCAGGGCTTCTTCGTTCTCCATGTTCACGAAGCTGGCGATTATCACTAGGTCCTTAGGCGCCACGAGACGGGCGGCCGCACCGTTGAGACAGATGACCCCAGATCCACGCTCTCCTTCGATGGCGTAGGTTTCAAGACGGCTGCCATTGGTGACGTTCCAGACGGCCACAGCCTCGTATGGAATGATGTCGGCGGCTTCCATCAGGTCCAGGTCTATGGTTACACTCCCTTCGTAATGAAGGTCGGCACCGGTGACGGTGGCACGGTGAATCTTGCTCTTCAGCATCCTGCGTTCCATTTAGTTTTCCTCCCCTAAGATGCAGTTGTCGATGAGACGTGTTTTCCCTATCTTCACGGCCAAGGCAAGCAGTGTCCGTCCGTCGGCCGTTTCAACAGCTTCGAGGGTGTCACCATCACGGAAGTCGGCGTAAGCGATCTGTGCCTCGGGCACTTCTCCTATGATCCGAAGCACTTCCTCCTTCAAAACGGCCACGGAGCGCTCTCCGCCCCCCAAAAGCATCCGCGCTGCCCGCAGCGCGGCGCTGAGACAGAGGGCATCCTTCCGCTCCTCCGGTGTGAGGTAGGCGTTGCGGGAGCTCATGGCCAAGCCGTCAGATTCACGGATGATCGGCATCCCGACAATATCGATGTCCATATTAAGGTCGGTCACCATCCGACGTATGACAGCGAGTTGCTGAAAATCCTTTTTGCCGAAGAGGGCAACGTGGGGCATGACGATGTTGAATAGTTTTGCCACCACCGTGGTAACCCCCCGGAAATGGCCTGGGCGGCTCGCGCCACAGAGAGGAAGGGTCAGCTCCTCAACGTTGACATAAGTCTGGAACCCCTGTGGATACATCTCGCGAGCTGTGGGAGCAAAGACCATGTCAACGCCGGCCGCGGCGGCAACATCCGTATCCCGCTCCAAGTCCCGCGGATAGGCATCAAAGTCCTCCGTGGGACCGAACTGGGTCGGGTTCACAAAGATGCTCGCGACCAGGATGTCTGCCCGCGTCCTCCCTTCGCGCATGAGGGAGGCGTGTCCTTCATGGAGATACCCCATGGTAGGGACCAGGGCAATGGATTTTGAGGCCTTCCGCGCTTCCCGGGAGAAAGCCTGCATCTCGGCAACGGTTTCGATAATGTGCATGTCAGCTGAACGAATGTCCCTCTTCGGGGAACGCTCCTTTCCTAACGTCGTCGATGTATGAAGAAACAGCGCCGGCAACGAGCGCTTTGGCGTCGGCATAGCGCTTCACAAATTTGGGGGAGTATTTCTCGCAGAGGCCAAGGATGTCGTGTATCACCAGCACTTGACCGTCACAATAAGGACCGGCTCCGATGCCGATGGTTGGGATGGAAAGTTCCCCCGTTATCTGTCTGGCCAGTTTCAAGGGGATTCCTTCTAGCACTACGGCGAAGGCACCCGCCTCCTCCACGGCTCGAGCGTCATCAACCAGGCGCAAGGCCTGCTCCTCCTTTTTCCCCTGCACCTTGTACCCTCCCATCCGATGAATCGACTGGGGCGTGAGGCCAATGTGGGCCATTACGGGAATGTCCATGTCGGCGATGGCCCGGATGGTCTCGGCTACATGCAGCCCTCCCTCCAGCTTGACCGCCTCGGCCCCCCCCTCTTTTACGAGTCGGCCTGCATTGATGCGGGCGTCCCGGAGGTCCGTCTGGTAGGAGAGAAACGGCATATCTGCCACCACAAGAGCCTTGGGGCGGGCACGCGCCACGGCACGGGTGTGATAGACCATCTCCTCAACGGTAACCGGCAGGGTCGTATCGAATCCACCAAATACCACGCCGACCGAGTCGCCGACCAGAATCACGTCAATGCCGCAGTCATCCATAATACGGGTAAAGGGATAGTCATAGCTGGTGAGAACGGTTATTGCCTCCCCTGCCGCCTTCATTTTCTGAATGTCGAGGATGGTTTTCTTACGGTTCACGCGGTCTCCATAATAACAAAAGTGCGCCACCGAATTCCGGAGGCGCACTATGACGTACAGAAATGAATAAACATAGTTCATCTTCTGTTGGTGCGGCTATCGCCATCCGTCCCGGTTCTCGGTGAATCCAGGCAGTATCGGTTTTAGGAAAAAATACGACGGCTCCACCAGCGTTGCGGGCCGTCCTTAGAATGCTCACACAATTAGCACAAGTCCTGCGTCAGTGTCTACACAATAGTTTAGCCAGCTATTTTTTTCATCATTTCAAGCTCCCTGACCACTGCGCTGCTCTCTTCGCGACGTACCTCCATGTCCTCAAAGATACGGGTAACCATCTCCCCTACCGCTTCCACCGACTGCTTGATATCGCTGCCGTCCTCCACCTGCTTTACGGTGGCCTTGACCATTTCCTGAGTCATCTCCTTGATGCTGTCGACGGAGCGGACAATACTCATGGCAGCGTCGGACTGCTCCTTTGATGCCTTGAAAATCTGGGAGCTCATGCTGCTGACATTCTCAATGGAGTGTGTGACGAGTTGCACGCTCCGCGCCTGTTCCTCGGTGGCGGTCTTTATTTCATGGGTCATGTCCATGGAACGGACCGAACTCTCCTGGATTACCTCGAGGGACTGTCCCATGACGCCACCGAGATTAACCCCCTTGCGGACCAGTTCCTTGGATGCAGAGATATTCTGGGCCGCACTATGGGACTCTTTCATTATCTCTTCTATTATATCGGTGATCTCGCCGGTTGACTGACCGGTCTGGAGCGAGAGGTTACGAATCTCGTCGGCAACGACCCCGAAGCTTTTACCGTATTCACCCGCTTGGGCGGCAATGATGGAAGCATTGAGGGCCAGCAGATTGGTCCGCTTGGTAATGTCGTTGATAACTCCAACGATACTTTCGATCCGGCCGCTGTTTTCGGTGAGCCGCTTCATGGCGTCAAAGGACAGATCGACCGAGTTCTGGATCTCGGCGAGGGCGTGAATGGTTTCCTCAACCACCGTCCGGCCAGAGTCGGCTTTCTCCTTGACGGTGCTGGAGACCTGATGGGAAATGGCGGCGCTCTGCTCTACGTTCTTGATGGTGGAGTTGAGCTCCTCCATGGCTGAGGCTGATTTGTCGATGGATTCGGAGAGGTAGTCGAGGTTCTTGCTCACCTGCTCGATGGATACGTAGATGTTGTTTACGGATGAGCTAGTCTCGTCAACTGAGGACAGGACGCTCTCGGAGGCCGAGGCAATATGGGCCGTACCGTCTGCGACCGAATTTACGGCATCTTTGAGGTTCGCCACGTAGCGCGAGTAGTGATCGCGGTTCTTCATCAAATCGGCGAAGGTGGTTTCGAGTTCGGATGTGAGTGCGCCGATTGCCCTGAGAAGGTTTATGCGAACAATTGCCGAAGCGGCCTGATCGGCAAAGAGCTTGATGGTATCGACATCGGTATCGTTCAGCGCGCGCCTGCTCGTCCGGTTGTCGACGCCGAACACCCCCACCGATTCTCCTTTTACAACTATGGGGCAGACGACAAAACTTTTTGAACGCAGGGCACTGATGGCGTCGAAGGGGTGCTTAAGCTTGAAGTCGGCAGGGTAGACGCCGATATCGTCGATCATGTAAAGCTGCCTCTCGGCAAAGCATTTGTAGATGACGCCGCTGCGGAGGTCCAGGGGAAGAGTGACGCCCCTGGGATTGAAGTCGGTGGTACCAACCGTGGCAACAAAGGAGAGAGAGGTGCGGTTTTCGTTGGCCATGAGAATGTTTATCCGCTCATAGCCAAGAATGTCGTGAAGCCCCTCTGCGCAGAGTCGAAGCACCTCGTCAATATCGATGGACTTCTGTATCCTGCTGCTTATTTGGTGGAAACTCTTGATATTGCTGTCAAGGACGCGATAGCGATTCTCGAAGACTTCCTTCTGGGAGGCAACCTCCTGGTGCAGGACGTCCAACTCGAAGGCGCGTTTGTGGAGTTCGTCACTCGTCTTGCCGATGTAGGAGCCAAGGGCTCCCAGGACAATCGCAGTTCCGATGCCCATATAGGCATACAGGCTGATGCTGAAGGCATCTTTGAAAACATCGCTGAATATCTGGGAATAGAATGGTCGGTCGGGGTCGGCAAAGAAGATGAGGCGGATGATCGTCCAGCCAATGGGAGCGCTTATCCCGAGCGCGCACCCGAGAAGGCCGTAGAGTTTGCTTCTGCTGTTAATGACAGCCCCGGAATCCATAACGGTTCCTCCGTCAGAACACATCGAGAATCATGCAAACCTGTTGCGGGACCCTCGCTCATGATAGTAGTACAGTAAATATCATCGGCTGATTGGGGAATTACTTCAGGGAAAATCCATCGCACTGTATCCCGCCCTCAGGTGCATGTCAACCGTTACCGTCCGACGGCGATGCCCAGCTCCTCCGCTGCTGTTACCATCTGGCCGCGCGGATTCACCAGCTTGAGTCTTCTGACGGCCTTCTCTATGGGGACTGATCGGATATCCCTCCCCCTCAGGCAGACCATCTGGCCATACTGTTCCTGTTCGATGAGTTGTACCGCACTAATGCCGAAGCGGCTTCCCAGGCAGCGGTCAAAGGTTGAGGGGGAGCCGCCCCGTTGCAGGTGCCCGAGGACGGTGACACGAGTATCCATATCGAGACACGAGATGAGCTCCCGTGAAACGAAATCACCAATCCCTCCCAGTCGCTCTACCTGATGTCTTTCGTCCGCCCTGTTGCGAACCACCCGCGAACCGCCACGGGGGTAGGCACCTTCGGCTACCACGAGGATGCTGAAAGCGCTTCCGCGCCTCCGGCGTTCGTCTATGGCCCGGCAGACGGTGACAAGATCGAAGGGAATCTCGGGGATGAGGATCACGTCCGCGCCGCCGCTGATGCCCGATTCGAGGGCGATCCAGCCGGCGTAGCGGCCCATGACCTCCATGATCATGACACGATGGTGGCTCTCCGCGGTTGAGTGCAACTTGTCGAGAGCATACGTGGCGGTTTCCAGGGCCGTGTTGTAGCCGAAGGTCACATCGGTTTCCATGAGATCATTGTCAATGGTTTTGGGAATCCCCACGATGGGGACACCTTTTTTCATCAGTTCCATGGCGATCTTGAGGGAACCGTCACCGCCGACCGCCACGAGGGCGTCGATACCGAGGCCTTTGATGGTCTCGACCGCTTGGTCGGTGATATCGGTTTCAACCATCCGACCATCCCGCTCGACCGGGCAGGAGAACGGGTTGCCCCTGTTTGATGACCCCAGGATCGTTCCTCCCCGCGGCAGTATCCCTCGCACCTCGGCAAGCCCCAGGGGGCGGAATTTGCCGGGGCCGAGAAAACCGTCGAACCCGTCCTCGATGCCCACCACGTCCCAACCGCGTCTGATGATGGCGCTCTTCACCACCCCCCGAATGACCGCATTCAGACCTGGGCAGTCACCCCCGCCGGTCAGGATGCCGATTTTCCGCTTCATGGTTTCCTCCGATCCTGATGGTGCAATGACAATGTGGCGATCCCGATAAGACCTCCATTATCTCCAAGAGCAGCTTTTACAATCCGCATCCGCTTGCCGGGTAGCGGAAATGCCCTGGTGAGCACCTCGTTCCGGACGGTTTCGGCAAATAGGTCTGAACATGCGGCAACGCCGCCACCGAGGATAACAGCCTCAAGGTTGAGGAGGTTGGCCACAGAAGCCGCCGCAATCCCCAGGTAGCGGCCAGCTTCGGCAAAGATGGCCAACGCCGCCTGGTCCCCTCTCCGTGCTGCACTGGCGACGCTTTCGACAGTCAAGCCATCTGGTGGAATCTGCGAGAGAGACGTTTCCACTCCTTCGGTGATGATGCGCCGGGACGAAGCGGTAATAGCAGTTCCCGAGGCATACTGTTCAAGGCAGCCGCGGTTGCCGCAGGGACAGGGAACCCCCTCAGGCTCGACGGTCACATGGCCGAACTCGCCAGCCACTCCGTCAAATCCGGTCCAGAGCCCGCCGTCAAGAACCAGCCCGCCACCAACGCCGGTTCCAAGCGTCACCATGAGAAACGACGCAAGATCCCTTCCGGCGCCGTAAACCTTTTCACCGTAGGCACAGGCGTTCACGTCATTAGCAACGATCGTCGGCAGACCGGTTATCGCCTGGAGTTCGTCGCGCAGGTTCACGCCATTCAGGGCCGGCAGATTCACGGCAACATGAATGCTGCCGTCTCTGCCAACAAGTCCCGGAACCCCTATGCCAATAGTGGTGGCGAGCATGTCCCTCTCCCGGGCGTAATGCCGCAAGGCCGTGATATTCTCAGTCAGGAGCGCCCTGAAGGCACTGAACACACCATGGCCTTCAGTTCTGGTACGCACAGAATGGATGATGGAACCGCAACCATCCACCAGTGCCAGACGGAGGTTCGTACCTCCCACGTCAATACCGATGGCGAGCTGCGTGCCGTCAGGGTCTGAAGGGGTTATGATCACGTTGGCTGGCCTGTGAAGTGGGGAAAAAGCATGTCATAGGTGGCTCGGAGTCCCTCGGGAACAACACGCACGTCGGCAATTACCGTCATGAAGTTCGTGTCACCGTTCCACCGGGGGACAATGTGGAAATGGAGGTGATCTTCAACACCTGCGCCGGCAGCGCGTCCGACGTTAAGTCCAATATTGAATCCCTGGGGAGAAGCTTCCTTCTGGAGGATGGTGCGGCAGAGACTGACGGTCTTGATGAGATCGAGCATTTCGTCGTCGGTCAGTGATCCGAGGTCGGCGGTATGGCGGCGGGGTGCGGCCATGAGGTGGCCGTTCGTGTAGGGATAACGATTGAGCATAATGATGGATAACGGTGTTCTGCTCAGCACCAGACGATCTCTGTCCCCCTCAGTCTCATTCGGCAGACAGAAAATGCACCCGTCGGGTTTTTTATCGAGAATATATTCCATGCGCCACGGTGCCCAGATTCGCTCCATTTTAAAGCCCCCCACAGCATTTCTCGCACTGACCGCATTCTCTGGAATTATCTTCGATAATGGGCCGGAATACAAGTCTTCACACGCTAGCGGAAGACCAGATGACGAATAAAATGATTTTTTAGTATCACTGTAATTAACCCTTGACAAGATATGGAAACACGGTCTAAGGTGACACATTTTAAGGGTGTTCGATACGATAAAACCCTGTAACAGGAGAGTGACAGTACGGAGCCAGTTTTACCCTGATTAAAATTCGTGACCACGCTAAGAAAGGAGCTTTATCTGCCATGAGTAAAAAACAGGATGCCTTGGATTACCATTCGAGTGGCCGCAAAGGGAAAATCGAGGTAATCCCTTCAAAACCCTGCCTAACCCAACGCGACCTCTCTCTCGCCTATTCCCCCGGCGTGGCAGAACCATGCCTTGAAATCGAAAAAAATCCGGAAGACGCATACAAATACACGGCCAAGGGAAATCTGGTTGCGGTCCTCTCCAACGGCACGGCGGTCCTGGGACTCGGCAATATTGGCGCCCTGGCGGGCAAGCCGGTCATGGAGGGAAAGGGTGTCCTCTTCAAACGCTTTGCCGACATCGACGTCTTCGACATCGAGGTTAATTCCGAAGATCCCGATGAGGTCATCAAGGTTTGTCAACTTCTGGAACCCACTTTTGGCGGGATCAATCTCGAAGACATCAAGGCCCCCGAGTGCTTCTACATCGAGGAAGAGCTCAAGAAGACCATGAACATACCGGTCTTCCACGACGACCAGCACGGCACCGCTATTATCTCCGCCGCTGGCCTCATCAATGCTCTCGAACTGATCGGCAAGAAGATCGAAGAGGTACGGCTTGTGGTGAACGGCGCGGGCGCCTCGGCCATCGCCTGTGCCAATCTGGCTATTTCGCTCGGCTTGAAACAAGAAAATCTCATCATGTGCGACACCAAGGGGGTCATCTACAAAGGTCGCACCGAAGGGATGAACAAGTACAAGGAGCGCTTTGCCGTTGACACGCCCCTCCGTACCCTTGAAGAGGCGGCAAACGGCGCGGACGTTCTGTTCGGGCTCTCCTCAAAGGGAGCATTCACCCCGGAGATGGTGCGCGGGATGGCAGCCAATCCGATCATCTTCGCCATGGCCAACCCAGACCCGGAAATCACCCCGGAAGAGGCCAATGCCGTTCGAGGTGACGTCCTCATCGCCACCGGTCGGTCCGACTACCCCAACCAGGTGAACAACGTTCTCGGCTTCCCCTTTATCTTCCGTGGCGCCCTCGACGTCCGGGCTACCACCATCAATGAAGAGATGAAAAAAGCAGCGGTCTTCGCCCTGGCGGAACTGGCCCGGGAGGAGTGCCCCGATTCGGTCTGCCGTGCCTACGGGAATGTAAAGTTTTCCTTCGGCCGCGACTATATCATTCCAAAGCCGTTTGATCCCCGTGCCCTCTTGCGGGTAGCGCCGGCGGTGGCCAAGGCGGCCATGGAATCGGGGGTCGCCCGGCAGCCCATTGCGGACATGGACAGGTACGTCGAACTCCTGGAATCCCTGCAGGGCAAAGCAAAAGAAACTCTGCGCATGATCATCAACAAGGCCAAGAGCGATCCAAAGCGGATTGTCTTCCCCGAAGGGGACAACGAGAAGATCCTCAGGGCCTCCCAGATTCTCATTGAAGAAGGAATCGCCAAACCAGTCCTCGTTGGGAACCAGGACAAGATCAAGGCATTGATGAATGAACTGGGACTTGACTTCAACGGAAGTGTACAGATCATCGACCCAGCCTCCTTCGAGAGGTCCGAAGAGTATGCCCAGGAACTCTTCCGCCTGCGGCAGCGCAAGGGATTGACCCTCTCCGAGGCCCGGCGGATCATGACACGCAAATCCCGCACCCATTTTGGCTGCATGATGGTCCACATGGGGGATGCTGACAGTCTACTCTCCGGGATCGACACCCACTATCCCGAGACCATCCGACCGGCCCTGGAGGTCATTGGCAAGAAGCAAGGTCTTTCAAGCGTCCACGGCCTGTACATGATGGTCTTCAAGAACAGAATCGTCCTGATGGCCGACACGACCGTCTGCATCGAGCCCACGGCCGAAGAACTTGCCGAGACCGCAATCCTCGCTGCCGAGAAGGCCCGGATGCTTGAAATTGAGCCGACGATTGCCATGCTCTCTTTCTCGAACTTCGGATCGGTCAATCACCCCCAGGCCCAGAAAGTGAAGCGGGCGGTGGAGATCGTCAAGGAAAAGGCGCCTGGGCTCATCGTCGATGGAGAAATGCAGTCTGATACCGCCGTTGTCACGGAAATTCTGCAGAAGAGCTTTCCCTTCGCGTCCCTCAAGGAGGCGGCCAACATTCTCATCTTCCCCGACCTGAATTCCGGAAACATCTGTTACAAGCTCCTCCACCACCTGGGAGGGGCCGAAGCCATCGGCCCGATCCTCATGGGGATGAAGAAACCGGTTCATGTCCTGCAGCGGGGTGATGACGTGAGCGATATCGTCAACATGGCGGCCATCGCCGTAGTGGATGCCCAGAACTCCTGATCGCCTCATACCTGAATGAAAAACGAAGGGGGCCTTTCCCGGCCCCCTTTTTCTTGCCTTACACTCAGCTCCTTTGCTAGACTTTGGATACATTACGTCCATTGGAGATTCCCCGCGATGGAGCTTCACCCCTTCTTGATAAGACATCCAGCAGGCCTCGGCAAGGCAGTGGTCTTTTCAGTAATGCTGCACGGCGCGCTCGCTTTGATCGTCTCCTTCATGCCACGCCATCTGGTCAATCTTGGCCCTTCCCAGATCGTCTCCGTGAGCCTGTCGGACCTGGATAGCCCCCCACATACCGACCCCCCTGCCACAGCCACGCACACCCAAGCCCCCCAAACGCCGGCACCGAGAGAGATGATCGTCCCGGCGCCAGCAGAAGCCACTCCGCCGGAGCCGCCACTTCCAGAGGCCAAGGACGTCAAAACAGAGCAGTCGGTCGCGCGAACCGAAGAGTCCTCCCTGTCGCTCGGCATGGCGCGAGGCTTCTTCAGGAGTCTCGCCGACGGCCAGACCCTGCGGCCGGACGTTCGCGACTACTACTTTGCGCTTGTGCAGCGGATTAACGATCAATGGTGGACAGTAGCGGGCAGCGGGGGGGTTGAGCCAGGGCGAGGCGAGGCCCTGGTTACGATCGTGATGCGAAGGGATGGGGAGCTTCTCGATGTACGGCTGATGAAGAGCTCGGGCAGCCCTGACTATGACCGGATGATCCTGAACGCCTTGCAGGCCGCAACACCGCTCCCGCCGCTACCGGAAAGCTATCCCGGAGATATATTCCAGGCGCCGTTGCGTCTCATGGCCCCGCGAGGACTTCTCTTCTCTTGACGAACGTAACCGGAGAGACAGCTCCGCTATTCCGTTACATCCAGATCAACGAGCTCTATGTCTGCCAGGTCGAGGGCCTCATCCCCCCGCTGGAGCCGGGCGATTTTCCGCACTGTGTCCCGGAAGTCGGGGTTGAGAGCATAGATCACCCGGAACTCGGTCAGAGCCTTTTCGTAGTTCGCTGCAGTTTCGTGAAGCAGTGCCAGTTCGTACTTTAGACAGAGGCGCTCCTCATCCGAGAGGCCGGGAAGCTGCAACCCCATGCTGAAGAGTGCCTCCGCCCTGGACGGCTCACCCTTTTCACGATAACAGATTCCTTGAAGAGTGATACAGTCGACACGACGTCGTGGATCGCGGGACGCGGCCTGGAATTCGTTGACGGCGTCATCGTAGAGCCCCATCTCCTTGTAGGCAATGCCGAGATTGTAGTGGGACTCGGTGTCGTCCTGACCAAGTTGCTCTCCCACTCCTTTCTTGAATGCCGAAAAAAGCCCTTCGAGGCCGTACTTGTCGCGTTTTTCCGGGACAGAAGGTGCTGGCGGAATAATACCGTCGAGTTCGTCGTCGGTGAAGTCCAGAGAGAAGCTTTCACCCCTTACCTGCTGATTCTTTTCTTCAGGAGAAACCCTTCCGGCTCCGCTGAGCCAGTCGTCAGCACCCGCAGAAAACTCGGAGACATCGAGCTCTATTTCTTCAGTTCCTCCGTCGGCAGAGAACCCATCGTACCAGTTCGCACCTTCCCCGCCATGCTCGAGATCAATGCCGCCAGCGATATCATCCCGTGGTTCGAACAGCGACGAAGCTGCGGGAACTGTAGCGAACTCCCCGGCACCGGAAACGTCCGCATCGTCAAAGCTGTCCTGAAGTGGAAATGGCTCCATCTCGACCACATCACCCTCGCCTGATGCATCCTCGTCATCAAAGGAGATGTCGATTTCATCTTCCCAAGGGAATTCGTCAACTGTCTCTTCCGCCAAACCCGGTCGTGTAACGGCACCTGCAGGTGCCGCTGCAAAAGAGGGCTTCTCGGACGCAACCGACTCATCCGGCTCCGGAACGGCAGCTTCCTCGATCCTGCCCAAGGCCGTTTTGACCCTCGCTAATCCGTCTGCGATACCAGGGTGTTGAGGCGCTAGTTCATTGAAAGAGTAATAAAACTGCTCCAAGGTATCCGGCTCGGTTTGCAGAAGATCTGCCTCGAAGCGCGAGAGCAGCCTGACGCCCTCTTCCACGTCACCTTCGCTGCGCAACGCAAAAAGAAGCCCTTTGAGCGCCATCAGTTCGCCAGGGTATCCCTTGACGATCTGGCTGTACGCCATTCGGGCGGTCTTTCCGTCTCCGGTCAAGCGGGCAGCGTCGGCAAGGAGATACAGTGCCCGGGGATTCCAGCGAGGGTCACCGACCAGTTGCCTCAGAATCGCGACTGCGGCGGCGGGCGTCCCTGCCTTGATTTGGTCTTCGGCAATTGAAAGAAGGAACTCCTTGCGGTCGGGAAAAAGGATGCCAATACGTTCGCAGATGCGGCCAAAAGCGGCTTCGTCACCTTTGGCCCTGAGTTCCCGGGCCAAATCCGTGAAATCGTGATAGGCTTCATCGGCAAACCCGGCCCGGTGCCGGGTATCGGCAAGCTTGAGCCGGATGTTCAGGTTGTCTTTGTCGGCGCCGAGCATTTTTTCGAGCACTCCGACAGCCTCAACAAGCTGACCGGTCTTCTCGTAATGGTCGAAGACAACTTTATATTCGGCCAGGGCATTGCCGACTAGTCCCTGTTTTTCGTTGAGCATTGCCAGGGTAAGAGAAATCGTGATGGTGGTGGGGTCGATCTTCTGGATCTGCTTGTAGACGGCGATTGCCTTGAGATAAAAACCGTTGTCAGCGTAGAATTTGCCGATCACCTCGAACTCGCGGAGCGCCTCTTCACGTCGACCGGCGCGCACAAGGAGCTCGGCAAACTTCTGCCTGACCCTGACATCCTTGGGATCGAGTGCAACGGCCTGTTCGTATTCCCTGACGGCCTTGTCGAGTTGCCCCTTGACCAGGAACTTCTGTGCGCTGTCGAGATGTTTTTCTTTTCTGGAGCTCAAGGTCTGCCCGTTTACCTGGTAGGATCAGCGTATGCGTCTTCGTAAACTAATGGAAACAGTCCACCTTGTCAAGCCATATGAAATGCCTCAAACAGCTTGAAATCTGGGTTTCAACAGACACATTACCCTTCGGATTTCCGCCTCCGGCCGATCTCTTTTGTGAGCTCGTCAAGCCGCCTCAACTCGTCGGAAGTGAGCCGACGGTCGCGATACAACGCCCCGCCATAGACTGCGGCGAACTCCTGCGCAGCGGGGTCCCGGACCGTGTCGGCCAGCTCCCTGAGCCCGCGGGAGGGGAGAACGCGGGGAACACCGTAGACCTCCGCAATACGCTTGATAAAGCGCTGAAGAAGCCGCTCCTCCCTTGTACGACCGCCAAAAGAGGCGATACCCCAGACTGCAGCCACAAGAGCTGCAACCACACCAACAACCGGCAGGATTCTCCGGAAGTCGATGGTGAGCTTCACGCTTCTGAACTGACGGTTGGCACTTTGCACGAGTTCCACCTGCTTCTGGAAGTCGTAGGTGATGACGGCCTGGTTCCAGTACCAGGAAAGCGAATCGATCAACGCGGCGATCCTCCGTGACAGGTCGCGATGTGCTGGCTCACCGACCCGGCTGAAATTGATGGCAAACGAGCTCGGATCGATCTTCACCCATCCCCTCCCCTCCATGAACGCCTCCACCCAGACATGTGCCCGATCTTCGGTTACCACATAGTAACCGCCGAGTTCATTATAGTCGCCGCCGTAGTATCCCCCCACGAGCCGTGCCGGTATGCCGGCAAGTCTGAGCAGCAAGGCGAACGAGGATGCGAAGAACTCGCAGTGGCCTGTCCGGCGCTCAAAGAGGAACATATCAACAGGATCCGTGCCGAGTGGGAGATCCCTGGTCGCATAGACGAGCTTCTGCTCACGGAACCATGATTCGAGGCGGCTGACCCGCACCGTATCTGTCTCGGCACCGGCCGAAAGCCTGCGTGCCAAGGCTGCAGTTCGTTCGGAAACCCGTGCCGGAGTGGACAGGTAGTGTGAGCGGTCGATGCCCCGGGGCACCGGAATGGTGTCGGTCAGGACCGACTGGACCTCGTACCTGATCCGTTTGCCGTCACCTCCACGGCGGGTGAAGATGAAGTCTGCATCCTGGTCGGCACGAATCCCGTCGAGTCGTGTTGGGACGTCGAGCGCGGGTAGATAGCTGCTCCGAGCCGGCTCGGGGTACATGATCTGCCTGACAGTTTTCCCCTTGACCGCCCCCGGGCGCTCCACCGGGCGCCGCACCCCTCTGATCCAGGTGGCGCCATCTATGACGTCGAGAACGATGCCACGCCAGTAGAGATCATGTATGCCAAGCCGTTCGCACTCGACCCTGAAGGCGACGGTCCGCACGTCGCCAACGCTCGCCGCCGTGCCCAGTTCCACCCGTTCGCTGAAGCCTGTCGCTTTCTCCTGGGGCGCATTCAGAAAATTGAGCACCGGGTACTGGGTCCGGGGGAGTACGGTGAAGAAGACAACAAGCAACGGGACCGATGCCACGGGCATGGCGAGGGCTACTCCGATCACCCGCCTGAGACCCTGGCGACTGAGGCTCAGGCGGTCGTCCACCGAGTGAAACGTGAGGAGTACGAGGGCAACGGCGATCAGGACCAGTTGCAGGAAGAGGTAGAGGAGAAATACGGCACCCAGGGTGAACAGGGATGAACTTGCCAGGAGAAAGAGTGCCAGGGCGAAGGTCTGCAGGAGATTCCGGGGGCTCTTTTCGTTCAGAAGCCGCACGGAGAGGAGTACCACGAGGAAATTGACAACCGGCCCGGCAGGGTTCTGCATGCTGAGCCGAAGCAGATAGACGACGAAAGCGACAATCGTGACGGCCGTTGAAGCGATCCCGACAAAGGGGTAACAACCCTTCCGGTCGAAAAGGATACCCAGGGCGAGAGCCAGGGGGAAGGCGAGCCGAGCAACCGGATCCACGTGGGCAGCTACCGGCAGATAGCCGAGGAGCGCTACCCCATAGCCAAGAATCGTAATGAGGAGCCTAACGGGAACCATGGAGTGCCAGTTCAGCGAGAAGTTTCAGACGATGCGTCCGGGAGGTGTCCGGCGGGATGATCCGCCCGCCGGTGATCAGTCCCACCGGCCGGTTGGCCCTGATTGAACGGTTCACGAGCCAGGCGCCGCAGGCGAGTCCCTCCTCGATACTGCGACCCGGGAGTTTTGAAATATCGAGCACCAGTGGCTCCTCGGCCAAGGCGGTCATCTCTTTGACCTTGAGGTTTTCGTGACGGGCAGAGAGCCGCCAGTGGACAAGCTTGAAGGGTTCGGCGCCGGTGTACTCGACGATCTTCTCCACCTCCCCGTCGTAGCCTCGCCCGCGGCTCTCCCGCACTCCCCTGCTCCGGCCGTCGGCGGGTGCATCCGGTGGAGCGCACGGTTTCGGGTGGGGGAAGACGATGCAGCGTGCGTCCAGTGGCAGAGCCGTGCTCCGGACGAAGAAGTTGATGGGAAACGGCGATCTCACCACCGCCCGGACAAGCTGTTTCAGTCCCCTGCCACGGAAGGTTACCGCAACGGTACCGGTTTCGGCGCCGTTGCGGCCCACCAGGTGAAAAATGCTGCGGGTCCCTTCCAGTTCCACCAGGAGGAGGAACGACGGGAAGAGCCGCTTCCTGTTTTCAAGCCGGAGTGACGCAATGGTCTCCTGACCGTCATAGATTTCGTCCGGCAACCGCAGCGCAAGGGAAAGCCCCCGAATGTTGAGCCAGCCAAGGATCCCCGAAACGGTCATGAATCCCAGAAGCGCCGAAACAACAAGAAACAGGAGGTTGTTGCCGGTATTGACCGCGGCAAAGCCCAGCAGCAGGGTGATGGCGATATAGGCGCCCCCGGCCCGGGTGAGCTTCAGGCCATGGGTACCGCGATGGTGTTCAGGACGGCGCGTAATAACTCCCCCTTGTCGAGGTTTTCGTTCTCCATTGTCAGAATGAGGCGGTGGGCACCCACCGGAGCGGCAATAGCCTTCACATCCTCCGGGATCACGTAGTCGCGGCCTTCCAGGTAGGCGTGAGCCTTTGCCGCTTCGGCCATGCCGATACCTCCCCGGGTGGATATGCCGGACGCGATGGCGCCGTGGCTGCGGGTGGCGGCGACGATGGCATAGATGTAATCGACCACCTTGTCTGACAGATAGATCGATTCCTTCACGGTCTGCCTGGCCACCTGGATGTCGTCCGCGGTCACCAGAGGGGCGAGGGTCTTGATGCCGTCCCGTATGCTTCCTCCCTTGATAATTGCTTTCTCAATCACGTCGGGTGGATAGCCGATGCCGCTGCGGACCATGAAGCGATCCAACTGGGACTCGGGAAGCGGATAGGTACCAACCTGCTCCACCGGGTTCTGGGTCGCGATTACGAGGAACGGCTCCGGAAGCTGGTGGGTCGTTCCTTCCACCGTCACACGGCGTTCCTCCATGGCCTCAAGAAGGGCGCTCTGGGTCTTGGGCATGGCCCGGTTGATTTCGTCGACAAGGACCACGTTATTGAAAACAGGACCAGGAATGAAAATGAACCGGTTCTCCTCGCGGTTGAAGATGGAAAGGCCGGTGATGTCGGTGGGAAGCAGGTCGCTGGTACACTGGACCCGGCCAAAAGAGAGACCGAGGGCCTTTGCCAGGGCCAGGGCAAGGGTCGTCTTCCCGAGACCGGGGATGTCCTCAAGAAGGATGTGTCCGCCGGAAAGGAGGGCAATGACCGACAGCCGCACGGCCCGCACCTTGCCCTTCAAATAGTTGGTGGCGAGGGTGTCGATCACGTGAAGCATCGCATCGCGTTTTGGAAGATTCATCGGCAGTGCCTTTCCGGTGAGTCGTGGTTGGTCTGGATTCCGTCAATAGTATCACACTCGGCAAAAGAGAGAAAAGGGTCGGCTCCGTGGCCGGCTGCCCTTCCCTTTTGACCGTTTTGCTGGTACTATCACCGGATTGAAATCGACAGTCATTCCACAGTGCCGGAGAATTTATTCATCCATGAACTACATAAGCACCAGAGGCACCATTAAGCCCATCGGCTTCAAGGACGCGGTCATGATGGGGCTCGCAACCGACGGCGGGCTCGTTCTGCCGGAGTGGATCCCCGCCTTGGACCCGGTCACCCTCCAGTCATGGAAGGAACTCTCCTATCAGGAACTGGCATTCAACGTCATTTCCCTCTTTGCCGACGACATCCCGGCCGCTGACCTGAAGGAACTCATCGACCGCTCTTACGCCACCTTTACCCACCCGGAGGTGACGCCGGTGGTGACAAAGGACGGCGTCCACATCCTGGAACTCTTCCACGGACCAACCCTTGCCTTCAAGGACGTGGCGCTGCAGTTCCTCGGCAACCTTTTCGAGTACCTCCTCGCCGAGCGGAACGAGCGGATGAATATCGTTGGGGCCACCTCCGGAGACACCGGGAGCGCGGCCATCTATGGCGTGCGGGGAAAAGAGCGGATCACCATCTTTATCCTCCACCCCGACGGCAAGACCTCGCCGGTCCAAGCCCTGCAAATGACCACGGTCCTCGACCCCAACGTCCACAACATCGCTGTGCGCGGCACGTTCGACGACTGCCAGAACATCGTGAAAAGCCTCTTCAACGACCTCCCCTTCAAGGAGAAACACTCCCTCGGGGCCGTCAATTCCATCAACTGGGCCCGGGTCCTGGCCCAGGTGGTCTATTACTTCTATGCCTACTTCCGGGTGGTCGATTCCTTCGGCCAAAAAGTCGTATTCTCGGTTCCCACCGGCAACTTCGGTGATATCTTCGCCGGCTACGTGGCCAAGCGGATGGGACTGCCGATCGGTCAACTGCTGCTCGCCACCAATGAGAACAACATCCTCAGCCGTTTCGTCAACACCGGCGACTACTCTCTCGGTGATGTGGTTCAAACCGTCTCTCCCTCCATGGATATTCAGCTCGCCTCCAACTTCGAGCGTTACGTCTACTACCTCTTCGGCGAGGACCCTGCCCGAGTACGTGAGGCGTTCGCCTCCCTGCCGCAGAAAGGGAGGATCGACTTCAGCGCCGCTGAAATGGCCCGAGTGCGGGAAGAGTTCATCTCCCGCTCAGTCAACGAAGAGGAGACAATCGTCACCATCGCCGACTTCCACCGTGAAACCGGCTATATCCTCGACCCCCACACGGCAGTGGGGGTGAAGGCTGCCCGGGAACTGGTAACGGAGGGCACACCCGCCATCTGCCTTGCCACTGCGCACCCGGCCAAGTTTGCCGATGCGGTTGTCCGGGCGGTCGGTTTCGAGCCGCCCCGTCCCGCCTCTCTTGAGGGGATCGAAAAGCTGCCCAGCCGCTGCCAGGTGCTCGACGCGAGTCGTGAACAGATCACGGCGTTCATAGAAGAAAAGGCCCCGTAAGGGCCTTTTCCTTTGGAATATTCGAAATGACCATCGACTGGAACCACATCGACACCGTCCTCCTCGACATGGACGGCACCCTGCTCGACCGACACTTTGACGACCACTTCTGGCTGGAGCACGTGCCCAATAGGTACTCGGCGAAGAACGGCATACCCCTCGACACCGCCAAGGAGCTTCTCTATTCGCTTTTTCGCTCCCAGGAGCGAACCCTCAACTGGACCGATCTCGACTACTGGTCCGATCGTCTCGGGCTCGACATCCCGCTCCTGAAGCTCGAAGTGGAACACCTCATCGCCGTCCATCCCGGCGTCGTGGAATTTCTCCTGTTTCTTCGGCAACACAACAAGCATATCTGGCTGGTGACCAACGCCCACGGCAAGACCCTCGACCTCAAGATGCGCAAGACACGCCTCGGCCCCTATTTCACCGGCATTGTCTCGGCCCATGACATCGGCCTTCCCAAAGAAGACGTGGCCTTCTGGGGGAAGCTCCAGCAGACCGTTCCCTACGACCCAGCCAGGACCATGCTCGGCGAGGACAGCGAGACAAACCTCGGCACGGCGGAAGCCTTCGGCATACGCCACCTCATCTACGTGAGCCGGTACAGTTCGACGGTTCACCCCCTCCCCTCGGAACGATTCGCCTCGATCCACTACTTCAACCAGCTTATCCCCTTACCGGGAACCAGTTCAGTTACTCTCAAAGCATGAAAAAGGCGGCCGTTCCGGGCCGCCTTTCTCGTTTGCTGTTTCCTGTTTCTACCTATTCCAGATTATCCTCAATCCGAATTAGCCGGCTCTTCTGGGTAATGATATCAAAGGTATCAATCTCATCGAGGGCCTTCCGTACATCCCGTTCGAGGGCCTCGTGGGTCATGATGAC
Organism: Desulfuromonadales bacterium; assembly: GCA_003712145.1. Lineage (GTDB taxonomy): Bacteria > Desulfobacterota > Desulfuromonadia > Geobacterales > Geobacteraceae > Geobacter. Next base: position 49,911 of record RHLS01000017.1, read on the forward strand.
GATGGGGACTTCTTCGCCGGCCATACGGGCGCTCTGGACCATGGACTCGATGCTGATGTTGTACTTGCCGAGAGCTCCGGAGATCTTTGCCAGAACTCCAGGCCTGTCCACGGCGCTGAAGCGGATGTAGTACTTGCTCTCGATCTCCCCCATGGGCTTGAGGGCCAGGGAGCCAACCGCCTCGTCCCGGTAACCGAGGGGGGCGCAGCGGCGGCCGATGCCGGCCATGATGTTGCGGGAGACAGCAATGATGTCACCAACCACGGCGCTGGCGGTGGGGTCCATGCCGGCGCCGCGACCGTAAAACATGACGGGACCGACGAAATCGCCCGTCAGGCGAATGGCGTTGAAGACCCCGTCCACGTCGGCCAGGGGGTTGCTTATGGGAATCATGGTCGGGTGGACCCGGGCCTCTACCCGGTCGCCATCGCGCTTGCCGATGGCCAGGAGCTTGATCTTGTAGCCGAAGTCCTTGGCGAACTTTATATCCACCGCCGACAGGGAGCTGATTCCCTCCGTGTGAATGTCAGAGAAGGTAACGCGGGTGCCGAAGCAGAGGGATACCAGGAGCGCCAGCTTGTGAGCGGTATCGACACCCTCAATGTCGAAGGTGGGGTCAGCCTCGGCGTAGCCAAGCTCCTGGGCGTTCCTCAACACATCGGCGAAATCGGCCCCTTCCTTGGTCATTCGGGTAAGTATGTAGTTACATGTACCATTCAGGATACCAAAAACAGTAGAAAAATTATTGGCCGCCATGTTGCCGCGAATAGCGGAGATGACAGGGATACCGCCGCCGACTGCCGCTTCGAAAAGAACCTCGACCCCCTTGCGGGCCGCCGCCGGGTAGATATCCTCGCCATGGAGGGCCAGAAGGGCCTTGTTGGCGGTCACCACATGCTTGCCATTCTCGATTGCCTTGAGGACGAAATTCTTGGCCGGCTGATAACCGCCAATCAGTTCGATGACGACGCTGATCTCCGGGTCGGAAAGAACCTCGTCGGCATTGGTGGTGAGCATCCCTGCCGGAATCACGATGCCGCGGTCGGTGGTGATGTCAAGGTCAGCGATCTTTTTCAGGGAAATCCGGGCACCAACCTTGGCGGCAATCAGATCGGCGTTGGTCATGAGCAGCTTGGCGACACCGGTTCCGATGGTCCCCAGGCCTAGCAGGCCTACCTTTATCTCGTCCATAATTCCTCGCTTCTGTAGGGAAATGAAACGGTGAGGCTGAAACTCTTATCCTTTATCGGGGAGGGTCGAGGCGATCTCGTCCAGGATTCCGTTGACGAAGCCAGGCGACTCCTCGGTGCCATACTTCTTGGCCACCTCGATCGCCTCGTTGATGGTCACGTTCTTGGGGATATCGTCGCGATAGAGAAGCTCAAAAACGGCAAGCCGAAGGATGTTCAGATCCACCTTTGCCATGCGGCTGATGGCCCAGTTCTTAGATTTGCCGGCTATCCGCTCGTCAATCGCTTCCCGTTTTTCCAGAACTCCGCGTACCAGATCGTCGGCAAAAGCTCGTCCCGCAGCCGTACCCGGCTCAGCCTCGTCCAGGACGAGCTCCATGAGAGACGATGTTTCGCCCATGGCATAGTCACGGGAATACAGCATCTGGAGGGCAATCTCCCTCCCGATCCTGCGCGCACCCACTAGCGGAGCTCCTTGAATAGCCTGACAGTCTCGATGGCGGTCATGGCCGCATCGAATCCCTTGTTGCCGGCCTTGGTTCCGGCCCGCTCCACAGCCTGCTCAATGGAGTCGGTGGTGAGGACGCCGAAAGATACCGGCACCCCCGTTTCAAGGGAGACATGGGCGATTCCCTTGGAAACCTCGGCGGCCACATAGTCGAAGTGCGGCGTGGCCCCACGGATCACGGCGCCAAGGCAGATAAGGGCGTCATAGCTCCCGGCCTGGGCCATCTTCTTGGCGGTAAGCGGTATCTCGAACGCACCCGGCACCCGGACCACGTCGATGGACGCGTCTTCCGCACCGTGACGGACCAATGCATCCACTGCCCCTTCCAGAAGCCGCTCGGCAATGAAGCTGTTGAAGCGGCTGACAATGATGCCGAACTTCAATCCCGTGGCGTCAAGTTTTCCTTCGATGAAACGCGGCATATACCCTCCATGATCGGCCTTCAGACAAAATACAGGGAGAACCTCCGTGCCCTTATCCTTACTGATTGGCCTAGATATTTTCCAACAGATGCCCCAGCTTCTCCCTCTTGGCCTTCAAGTAGTCGACATTGGTGCTTGTGGCGGGAATCTCGATGGGGACCCGCTCCACGATGTTGATTCCATACCCCTGGAGTCCGATCAACTTCCGGGGGTTGTTGGTCATGAGGCGAATGTTCCGGACGCCGAGATTCACGAGAATCTGGGCGCCGATGCCGTAGTCGCGGAGATCGGCCTTAAAGCCCAGTTCAAGGTTCGCCTCCACCGTGTCCCGTCCCTCGTCCTGGAGGGCGTAAGCCTTCAGCTTGTTGAAAAGGCCGATGCCGCGCCCTTCCTGGCGCATGTAGAGGATGACACCCTTCCCTTGCGCTTCGATCATCTCCATGGCCCGGTGGAGCTGGCTGCCGCAGTCGCAGCGCAGACTGCCGAAGACGTCTCCGGTCATGCATTCGGAGTGGACCCGCACAAGCACCGGCTCGTCCCCCCTGATCTCTCCCTTTACGAGGGCCAGGTGCTCCAGTTTGTCCACGTCGTTATCAAAGGCTATGGCGCGGAATTCGCCGAGTTCGGTCGGGAGCTCAGCGTCGGCAGCCCGACGCACCAGGGACTCGTGTTTCAGCCGGTAGGCAACAAGATCGGCGATGGTACAGATCTTGATTCCGTGCTCCTTGGCGAACTTCTTGAGCTCCGGCATCCGGGACATGGTGCCGTCGTCGTTCATGATCTCGCAGATGACCCCGGCAGGCTTCAGCCCCGCCAGCCGCGCCAGGTCCACCGACCCTTCGGTCTGGCCCGCACGGACGAGCACCCCACCGTTCTTCGCTCGCAACGGAAAGATGTGTCCCGGGCGGGCAAGGTCCTCGGCTCTGGTTGCGTCGGCCACTGCGGTGAGGATCGTATGGGCGCGGTCGGCCGCCGAGATGCCGGTGGTGACCCCCTTCTTGGCCTCAATGGAGACGGTGAAGGCGGTACCGAAGGAAGAGGTGTTGTCGGAAACCATGAGGGGAAGGCGGAGATATTCGCACCGCTCGGAGGTCATGGTCAGGCAGATGAGTCCCCGACCGAACCGGGCCATGAAGTTTATGGCCTCGGGCGTTATCTTCTCGGCTGCCATGGTCAGGTCGCCCTCGTTCTCGCGGTCCTCGTCATCCACAAGGATAACCATCTTACCCTGGCGGATATCCTCTATCGCTTCCTCAATCCTGGCAACTGGCATTGAACGCTCCGTCCGGTGAAGTAAACAAACTATTCATATCTCACAGAAATCCGTTTTTTGCAAGCAACTCCAGGGTTACGCCCCCGTCATTGGCACCCTTGTGAGTGAATCCAAGGAGGCGCTCCACGTACTTTCCAAGGATGTCGGTCTCGATGTTGACCCTGTCGCCCGCCCGCCGCACGAGCAGCGTGGTCTTCACGGCCGTGAGGGGGATGATGTTGACGGTGAAGGAGTCATCGGAAACCGTGTTGACCGTGAGGCTGATTCCGTCAATGGCCACCGAACCCTTGGCCACGAAATAGCGTGCGCTTTCCCGGGGAATGCGGAAGGTGAAGAGAATGTTTCCGGATACCTCCCGCCGTTCGACGACCGTTGCGATGCAGTCCACATGCCCGGTGACAATATGTCCGCCGAGACGGTCGCCCATTCGCAGCGCACGCTCCAGGTTCAGCGGGGCTCCGGAGCCGATTGTGCCGAGCGTGGTCCGCTCCAGCGTCTCGGGCGACACGTCGAAGGTGAGATCCCCCCCCTTTTTTGCAACCACCGTCAGGCAGGCACCGTTTACCGCCACGGAATCGCCGATAGCGACGGATTCGAGGGATAGAGACGTTGTGGCGGTGAGTCGCGCGGCAGCGCCGGTCCGTTCGATCCTCCTGAAAAATCCCACGTCCTCTATGAGCCCGGTGAACATGATTCCTCCGGATAGGCTTCGATCATGATGTCTCCGCCGAAGCGCCGCACACGGTCGGTTCTGAGCCTGAAACTGTCATCCATGCGGTCGACGGAGCGGCCACCAAAGAGTCCGTACCCATCAGCACCGCCAAGGAGCTTCGGAGCGTAATAAAAAATGAATTTGTCGATGAGACCGGATCGGAGCGCCTCGCCAGCCAGTTCACGCCCCCCTTCAACCAGCACCGACTGGACCCCCCTCTTGCCAAGCCGGAGAAGTAGGTCGCCAAGATCAACACGACCAACCCGTTCGCGGCACCGGACCACCTCGGCTCCCACTGCCTCAAGCTGCCCTATCCGAACCGCGTCATCCGAAACTGTGGCAACAAGGGTCGCAGCCGTGGATTTCTGGTGCAGCAACCGGGCATCAAGGGGGATCCGAAGCGTGCTGTCGACAACAACCCGCAAGGGGTCTCGCCCCCGGGGCAGCCGTGCGGTAAGTTGGGGGTCATCGGTCACGACAGTGCCAATGCCGACCATTATCGAATCAACCTCAGATCGCAGTTTGTGGACGTATCGCCTTGATTCCACGCCGGTAATCCAGCGCGAGTCGCCGGATGCAGTGGCGGTTCTGCCGTCCATTGTCATGGCGGACTTGAGGATCACAAAAGGAAGGCCGGTGGTGATATGTTTTAGGAACGGCTCGTTGAGCCGGTGGCACTCCTCTTCCATGACACCGGACTCCACCGGAATACCAGCGGCCTGGAGCTTTGCGATGCCGCTGCCGCTGACCTTCGGGTTCGGGTCGACCATTCCGACAAAGACCCGGCCGACCCCAGCCGCCACGAGGGCATCGGCGCACGGGGGGGTTTTGCCGAAATGGGAACAGGGTTCGAGGGTCACATAGACATCGGCGCTTCGGGCACGCTCACCTGCCTGGGCCAGTGCGTGGATCTCGGCATGGGGGGTGCCGGCCTTGTGGTGCCAGCCTTCGCCGACAATGGCGCCGTCGCGCACGATCACGCAACCGACCGCGGGGTTGGGAGAGGTCTTGCCGATGCCCCGCCGCGCAAGGGCAAGGGCTCGGCGCATCATGCGCTGGTTGAAATCGGACATTAGCCGTTATTTCTTGAGGAGGTCCTGAAGCTCGGACATGAACTCGTTGACGTCCTTGAAGGAACGATAGACCGAGGCGAAACGCACATAGGCAACCTCGTCGATGTCATGGATCTCGGTCATAACCCACTCACCGATGATCGTGCTGGAAACCTCCTTCTCGCCCGATTCCTGAAGGCGCCCTTCCAGCCGGTCCACGAGCTTCTCGATGGTTTCGAGGGAGACCTGTCGCTTCTCGCACGCCTTCTGGATGCCGGCGATAACCTTGAGGCGGTCAAAGGGCTCCCGGCGGCCGTCCTTCTTGAGAACCAGGGGGAGAGTCTCCTCTATGCGTTCATGGGTGGTGAAGCGCTTGGCGCACGACTCGCACTCGCGCCGCCTGCGAATGGCTGCCCCCCCCTTGTCGGGGCGGGAGTCAACCACCTTGCTGTCCGGATGGGCGCAGAACGGGCATTTCACGGGTTGCCCCCCTTGAGGTCACTGAACTTCTCGACAGTTATGCCCGATTCGCCGATCATCTCCCGGGCAAGGTCGTCCGAGTACCCCTCTTCGTAGACGATACGCCGGATGCCGGCATTTATGAGCATTTTCGAGCATATGATGCACGGCATGGTGGTACAGTAGAGGGTTGAACCGTCTATGTTCGTGCCATGTTTCGCTGCCTGGATGATGGCGTTCTGCTCGGCGTGGAGTCCGCGGCAGAGCTCGTGGCGCTCCCCCGATGGAATCTGAAGTTTTTCCCGCAGGCACCCCACGTCGAGACAATGGGCAACCCCCGAAGGGGAGCCGTTATAGCCGGTTGTGAGGATATTCTTGTCCTTGACGATGACCGCGCCGACCTGCCGTCGAAGGCAGGTGGACCGCTTGGCCACCAGGTGGGTAATTTCCATGAAGTATTCGTCCCAGGTAGGACGGTTCATAGGTGTTCTCCCTGCGCGAAATGGGGGCCAGAATACCCGATGAAACCCGTCAGGTCAAGGAATTAGCCGACATGGCACCCCCTGGTGAAGCAACACATCATTCGTCGGTAAGTGTCCGGTGCTTCTTGGTGAGGGCGCGGTGTTTTTTGTCTTCAAGCCGTTTTTTCTTCTGACCAGTGGGAACGTTGGTCGGAACACGGCTCTTTACGCGGCGGTAACGGCGTTCAAGGGCCTGGTGAAGGCGCTCCATGGCCATCTCGCGATTTCTGGACTGAGAGCGGTTCTCACACGCCTGCACGACGATGCCGGTGGGAAGGTGACGGATGCGAACGCAACTGTCGGTGACGTTGCGGTGCTGGCCGCCGGGCCCGGAGCCGCGGTAGTATTCGATTTTAAGGTCTGATTCTTTGATTTCGATCATGATTTCAGTAGGGGTAGAGTCGTATTGACAGCATTTGGGTCGCGGCACCATAATAACGTATTATACCTGTGAGGCAAGACATGAACGCGGAATCGATTCTCGTAAAACACTTCAGGCTCGCGGGCGCCACCGAGAGGGCCTGCGCCATCGTCCTTGAGCACAGCCGGATGGTTGCGGACAAGGCGCGCCGCATCGCCCGCAACCTCGATGATCCGGCGCTGGATCTTGACTTCGTCATGGAAGCCGCGCTCCTCCACGACATCGGCGTCTGCCGCACGAACGCCGCCGGCATCGGCTGTACTGGCGATGCCCCGTATATTGTCCACGGCATTATCGGCAGGGATATCCTTGAAGCAGAAGGACTCCCGCGCCATGCCATGGTGTGTGAACGGCACATCGGAGTCGGACTTACCGTCAGCGACATTGTCAGGCAGGGGCTCCCTCTTCCGCTGCGGGATATGGTTCCCCTTACGCGCGAAGAAGAGATAATCTGCTACTCAGACCTCTTCTTTTCGAAGAAGGGGGGAGCGCTGGATCGCGAAAAAACCCACGAGGAGGTCAGGAAGAGTCTGCTCCGCCACGGAGAGAGTAAACCTTCCATATTCGATCGCTGGGCAAAGCTCTTTAAAGACTGATACGTTTACATGCTTACCTGTACCGCTTGCAATTCCTTCCGGGCCGTCAGACAGTTCCCGTGGTAGTATTTAGTTGCCATCCGGAAACTCCGGATGAGCAACTACCAGTTTTCGATTCGGAAACGAGGGATTTTTCGTCCTGGCAAGGAAATCAAGGAATTGCGCGGAGGCGTACTAGTGTACGCCGCACAAGCAATCCCGCAGAATGACACCGCCAGGGCGGAAAAGATCCGTTTCCGGACGAAAACTATTAAAAAATAAGGCGATAAAGGGGGACCACAGCATGTCCGTTCCGGCTGCGCTTAAAAGAGTATCCGATTCGATCTGGGAACTCCCGATATCCTACAAACCGGGCATGCTCGTCCCTGCTCGCATCTTCGCCTCCGAGAAGCTGATCAATGCCATGGATGCCGGGGTCTTCGATCAGGTTTCCAATGTGGCCTGTCTCCCCGGTATCCAGAAATACGCTTTCTGCATGCCTGACGGACACTGGGGGTACGGTTTCCCCATTGGCGGCGTAGCAGCCATGGATCCGAACACTGGCGTCATTTCGCCGGGCGGCATCGGGTTCGACATCAACTGCGGCATGCGGCTCGCCCTTACCAATCTCACCTATGACGAAGTCAAGCCACGTCTGCGGGAGCTGGTGGATACGCTCTTCGCGCGGGTGCCGGCTGGCGTGGGTGGACATGGCTTCGTGAGACTCTCCCATGACGAGTTCTGCAAGGTCACGGAGCAGGGGTCCCGCTGGTGCCTCAAGCATGGCTATGCTCTCCCCGAAGACCTGGAGATGACCGAAGAGGGTGGGTGTTTCGCCGGCGCCGACGCCTCGAAGATCAGCCAGAAGGCAGTGGAGCGGGGCTTCAACCAGATCGGAACCCTCGGTTCGGGAAACCATTATCTGGAGATCCAGGTGGCACGACCCGAGAATGTCTACGACGAGCGTCTGGCGCGGGCTTTCGGCATCACCATCCCGAACCAGGTGGTGATCATGTTCCACTGCGGCAGCCGCGGGTTCGGCCACCAGGTGGCAACCGATTATCTCCAGATATTTCTTTCGGTCATGGAGCGTAAGTACGGACTGCACGTGAACGATCGGGAACTGGCCTGTGCCCCGTTCCGTTCCCGCGAGGGGCAGGACTATTTTGCCGCCATGAAGTGCGCCGTCAATATGGCCTTTGCCAACCGCCAGGTGATCCTTCACCGCATCCGCGAGGTATTCTCGGACATCTTCGGCCGCAGTCCCGCCGACCTGGGGATGGATATGGTCTATGACGTTGCCCATAATACCGCCAAGCTCGAAACCCATACGGTGGACGGAAAGAAGCGGGAACTCCTCGTCCACCGCAAAGGAGCCACACGGGCTTTCGGCCCCGGCATGGAGGGTATGCCCGACCGCTATCGGGAAACCGGCCAGCCGGTCATCATTGGCGGGAGCATGGAAACTGGTTCATATCTTCTGGCAGGGATGACCGGAGGGAGTAACACCTTCTTCACCACAGCCCATGGCAGCGGCCGGACCATGAGCCGGCATCAGGCGAAGAAGATGGTGAAGGGGCAAAAACTTCAGCGGGATATGGAGGAACGGGGAATCTACGTCAGGACCGCCTCCTGGGGCGGGCTGGCAGAGGAGGCGGGACAGGCCTACAAGGACATCGACGATGTGGCCGAGGCGACGGAGCACGCGGGTCTGAGCCGCCGGGTAGTGAGGCTTCTGCCGATCGGCAACGTGAAAGGGTAGCGCTCTTCTCCCCGAAACACAATCAGGTGAGGAAGTCGACGATCAGTCCCTTGAGGTCCATGATCTTGTTGGTAATCGCCAGGCGGTCCCTGTTTTCAGTCATGATCATGCGCAGCAGGCTATCGGCCTCCCGGTCGATGACCGTGATGATCTCAAAGCAGCGCGGGTTGAGGGTCGTGCCGCCAACCCGTTCCAGCCGGTAGGCGTTGGCGGTCACCTTCTTGGCCAGATCTGCGACGAGGCAGCGGAAGGCACGGAAGTTGGCGACGGTAGGCTCCTTTTCCAGATCGGTGCCCGCCTGGTCGATGGCATCCTTGAGGTCCTGGAGCTCCTGTTCGTAGCTGTCAATTTCGGTCCGGCGCCGCGACAGGACCTGGACAAAGGGGGACGACCCCCCCTCCCCTGCCCTCAGGAGCGAACCTTTACCTGTCTTTTTGTCGACATCCCGTGACGATATTTTGTCATTGATCCGCATTGAATCGGCCTAGTCTTCGTTCGGCGCGTTGCGCTGCCACGGCGAGTCGGGAACGGCGATGCAGTTGCCCGTCCAGGTTATTGTGGTGATCAGTTCCCGTGAATCGACTCCAAAGGTTCTTTCGCAGCTCAGCCCCACCTGGCCCCCGTATGTATAGACTCGTCCACGGTCTTCGTACCAGTGATAGAGCTTGTTGCCCGCGATGTCGGACGATACCGATGATGGCGGCCCCACCCGGTCGATCAGTTCATCAAGCCGCGCTCCTTGCCAGGCAACCAGCTGTTCACGGACCGGTGAACACCCCGTCGGCAGGAGAAGTAACAGGAGAAACATCAGACGCAAGGGTTTCACGGCACACCTTCCTTGAGAATTATCACCATTCACAAGCACGAAGCAGGCCAACACGCCACCGTTTGGTTCCAGATGGTCAAAGGGCTCTCCCCGCACCCGGAAACATGCAGGGAGTTTTCCCCTTCACCTGCGGCAAAGATGAGGTATACTCGACTGCAAGCCGTTCTGCACTCTGGTTTCAGGGCAGGAAATCGGGCCAACACACACGGGAGGGGCAATGGCGAAGAAAGTCTTCATAGGCGCAACGGGTCAGAACTGCGGCAAGACCACCATGAGCGTTTCTCTCATGCACCTGGCGCGGCAGAAATACGAGAAAGTGGGTTTTATCAAGCCCATAGGCCCGAAGATCGAGACCTTCAACGGAGAAACCTTTGACATGGATGCCATCCTCATGGCCAGGACCTTCGGCTTGGAGGAAGATCTTCCCCTCATGAACCCGGTGGCGCTCCACAAGAACTTCACCCGTGACTATCTGAGCGGAAGGATGGATTGCCGAATCCTCAAGACCAGGATCATCGAGGCATTCGATCTCCTGGACAAGAAATACGACTTCCTTATCATCGAGGGCGCGGGGCACTGTGGCGTCGGGTCGGTCATCGGCCTCAGCAATGCCTGTGTTGCCCATACCCTGAATGCTCCGGTAATCATGGTCACCGACAGCGGCATTGGGAGCTCCATCGACGCGGTCCACCTGAACCTGGCTCTCTACGAGAAAGAAGAGGCCGATGTCAGGATGGTAATTGTCAACAAGCTCCGCTCCGACAAGCGGGAGTCAGTCCTCGGTTTCCTTAACAAAGGGTTTCCCGGGAAAAAGCTGCAGGTCTCCGGCGGCTTCAACTACTCTCCCATCCTTGCCAACCCGACCCTCTCCCATATAGGGAAACTGCTGAACCTCCCGGTCCACGGCGATCCAGAGGGGAGAAGCAGGATCATCCACCACATCCACCTGGGAGCAGCGTCATCCCAGCGGGTGGCTGACGCGTTGGAGCCATCGACCATTGTGGTGATTACCAGCTCCCGCGACGAGCTGATCGTCACCCTCTCATCCCTGTACCACATCCCGGCCTACCGGGATAAAATCGTGGGACTCGTCATCGCCGGCCATGTTCCGGTGTCAGAGATCACCCAGCAGATTCTCGACGACAGCGATATACCCTACATCCGGGTCCACGAATCGACGGCCGACGTCTTTACTACCCTCAGGGAAGACGTGGCAAAGATCACAGTCGAGGATCAGGAGAAACTCGCCTGGATAACGGCGAACGCCGAGAACGAGATAGACTTCGAGGCGATTGACGCGCTCCTGTAGCGCCTGATCATCCCCTTCCATGCCCTACCGCTACCTGGAAGACATCGCCACTGCCGATGTTGCCTTCGAGGCCACCGGCGCGTCCCGCGAGGAGATGTTCGCGTCAGCGGCAGATGCCCTCATGGGCGTCATGGTGGAGGACCTTGCCACCATCCGCCCCCGGGAGAACGTTGAGATTTCCCTCGAAAACCAGGAACTCGATCTTCTCCTTTTCGCCTTCCTGCAAGAATTTGTTTTCCACAAGGACGCCCGGCAACTGCTGCTCAGGGTCAACACCCTCACCGTCGTCGATGAGGGGGCAGCCTTTACGCTCCGGGCCACCCTCGGGGGGGAAGCGATTGAACCTGAACGCCATCCCATGGCCGTTGACGTGAAGGCCGTCACGCTCCACCGTTTTGCTGTCGAGAAACGCGACGGCACTTGGTACGCCACGGTTATCCTCGACATCTAGCCCCGGCGCATCTTCCTCAGCAGAACCTTCTGCAGTTCCGAAACAGAGAGCATCCCCAGCGCCAGGGCTACGGTCATTGCCAAGGCTTCGCCCGAGAGTGGCGCCGTGACGAAAACCGGGTTGAGGACGGGAATATAAATCACCGCCAACTGGAGGATGAAGGTTATGACGACCGCTCCGCAGAGAGGGCGATTGGTGAGAAACCCGATCCTGAAGAGCGATTGCCGGTCGGAACGCACCGCCAAAGCCACTGCCATCCGGTTCAGGACGAGAAAGGTGAAGACCATGCTCTGCCAGGGGAGTTCCCGGCTGATGGCGAACGACTGGAACGCCAGGGCGATGGCACCGATCAGGATGCCGTAACCGGCGACATACATGCCACGCCCCCCGGAGAAGATCTTTTCCTGGGGGTCCACCGGTGGCCGTTTCATGATATCGCGTTCGGCCGGTTCGGCTGCCAGCGCCAGTCCCGGCAGCGAGTCGGTCAGAAGATTAAGCCAGAGGATCTGGATCGGTACCAGTGGCAGCGGCAGGCCAAAGAATGGTGCCAGTGTAATGGCGACGAGGGTGCCGGCATTGCAGGTAATGGAATAGGTTATGAACTTGAGGATGTTGGCGTAGATTCGCCTTCCCTCCCGCACCGCCTTGACAATGGTTGCAAAGTTGTCGTCCAGGAGGATCATGGCCGCGGCCTCCTTTGACACGTCGGTGCCGGTGATCCCCATGGCAATCCCGATATCGGCGCGCTTCAGGGCCGGCGCGTCGTTCACCCCGTCGCCGGTCATGGCGACGAAGTGTCCCCGGTCCTGAAGCGCCTTCACGATCTTGAGCTTCTGCTCCGGCGCCACCCGGGCATACACCCGGATCTCCTCCACTCGTCGCTCGAATTCCTCCTGCGTCAGGTTGGCCAGGTCCCGGCCGTTGATGACGGCATCGCCATCCTCCTCGATCATGGCGAGCCGCTGGGCGATGATCCGGGCGGTGAGCGGATGGTCACCGGTGATCATGACCGGTGTGATCCCTGCTGTTCTGCACTGGGCAACTGCGTCGGCCGCCTCATCCCGCGGCGGGTCCATCATCCCTACAAGGCCGACGAAAACGAGATTCCGCTCGACCGTTTCACTGTCGAGAGCTTCGGGGAGATACTCCCATCGCCTACGGGCCACGGCAAGAACCCTCAGTCCGCCGGCCGCCATATCATCGGTAGCCCTGGTTATTGCCTCCCGGTCAAGGGTACATTCACCGCTGGTACCGAGCATCGTAGCCGACCGCATCATGACAACCTCAACCGCTCCCTTGGTAAAGGCGACAATGCCATCGGATGTGCTGTGGAAGGTGGTCATGCACTTGCGATCAGAGTCGAAGGGGAGTTCCGCCACGCGGGGAAAATCGTTTTCCAGCGTCTTCCGGTCGAAGCCGCATGCGAGGGCTGCGGATAAAAGGGCCGTTTCTGTCGGATCGCCGATCAATGTGCCTTTCGTATCGACACGTGAATCGTTGCAGAGGGCAATGGCGGTCATAAGGAGACGACCTGGCTCATCCATGACGCAGACATCTTCGCCCCGACGCACAGCTCCCCCAACGAAGACCGCCTCCACCGTCATGCGGTTCAGGGTCAGCGTTCCAGTCTTGTCGGAGCAGATATAGGTGACCGAGCCGAGGGTCTCCACCGCTGGGAGTCTGCGGATCAGGGCGTTCTGACGTACCATCTTCCGGGCACCCAGGGCGAGCGTTATGGTTACCACAGCAGGAAGGGCCTCGGGAATGGCGGCCACGGCAAGAGAGATCGCCGTGAGGAGCATGAGGAGCAATGGCTCTCCCCGAAGGAAGCCGAGGGCAAAAATGATCGCACAGATGATCAGGATCGCCACCGCAAGACGGCGGCCAAAGGAGGCAAGTCGCCTCTGGAGGGGGGTCCTGGCCTCCCCTGCACTCTGGAGCATGGCGGCAATCCGCCCCAGTTCCGTTGTCATGCCAGTGGCCACGGCAACCCCGAGACCTCGGCCATAGGAGATTACAGTTCCCTTGTAGACCATGTTCAGCCGGTCCCCAAGGGAGAGTTCGGGGTCGGCAAGAGGTTCCGTTCCCTTTTCGACCGGCAGGGACTCGCCGGTGAGAGCAGCTTCAACCGCTGTAAGATGTGCAGTCTCCACCAGCCGCAGGTCTGCCGGCACAACATTCCCGGCCTCTAACAGCACCAGGTCTCCCGGCACGATCTCCCGGGCAGGCACAGTCAATGTCCTGCCGTTCCGTAAAAGGGTAGCACTGCTTCCCGACATTTCCCGCAGGGCCGCCATGGCCCGCTCGGCCCGGTACTCCTGCACGAACCCGATCAACGCGTTGATGATGACGATAGTAATGATCGGCACGGCATCACCAGGTTCGCCAACCACCGCGGCCAGGACGGCAGCGACGAGGAGGACCAGGATCATGAAATCGGTGAACTGGGAGAGAAGCATGGCGAAAGGGGATCTTCCAGCCTGCTCCTTCAACTCGTTGGGGCCGCCTTCGGACAGGCGCTGACGAGCTTCCTCCTCCGTGAGACCCTCCCGGGAGCTGCCGAGCTCTGAAAGTGCCTCTTCAGTTGACTTCAGGTGCCACGACATGTTTCACAGTTCCTCTACGGCCCGCCGGGCCATGGCGACAATCTCCGCGGGGGATTCGCCCCTGAAACGAAGAGGCATGCCGAAGGTCACCGACACCTCACCCCTTACGGGCCATGCGGCACCGCGCGGGAATACCTTTTCCAGCCCCCGGATCTTGACCGGTACGACCGGGATTCCCAACTCGTGAACCATGATCCCCAGTCCCTGTTGAAAAGGGAGGAGCGTGCCGTCGCGGCTCCGTTCACCTTCGGGAAACAGGAGAATGCTCAGCCGATTGTCGGCCAGCCTCCCCATGAAATGGAGCGCCCCCCGGAACCCCCGGGTCTGGGGAAGCGGGAAGACAGTGAAAGCGACACTGGCGTATTGGTAGGCGAACCACTTCCAGAGCCGCTGAGGGATATTCTTGAAGTTCTTGAAGAAAAACTCCTCCCAGGCAGCTGTGGCCGTGGCGTAGCGCCACTGCTTCGGCAAGGCGAACATGATGGCGGGGTGGTCGAAGTAGCTGAGGTGATTGGAGATGAACATGACCGGACCGTCAGTCTCGGGCAGGTTCTCCACTCCCTTTGATTCCAGGGTCGCGTAGGAGCGGAAAAGCGGTCCGTGCAAAGCCCCGTCGAGAAAGCGCCGCACTGCCAAAGCCCACGGCCGGGTGACCCAGAAGCGGAACCGTTCTCGGCTTCCCACCTTTTCCCTTTTTCGGATGATCTCCCGCAATTCGCCGACGCTGGTCTGGGGACCGATGACCGAATCTTCGAGATCCAGACGGAACTCCATCTCCAGGGCGTTCACCAGTTCGAGCCCTCCGATGGAGGTAAGCCCCAGGTCGGTGGCCAGTATGGCCTCCTCCGTGACCCGCTCGGGAGGTGAACCGGTTATGGATGCAATGAGGGAAACGAGGCGGTCAGCTCCCCGCCCTCCACCACCTTCGACCATCCCCTTCTCGATTCGTTCCTTGACCTGGAATTTGCGAATCTTGAGGGTCGTCGTCTTGGGGAACTCCGGCTCGGGCCAGAGGGTGAAGCCGCTTATCTGATGAAGTCGGTCGAGTCCGGCATTGGCCTCCCGGACGATTTCCTCGGGAGAGCGGCCACTCCCGTCAAGGATAAGAACCCCGTGGACCTCCTCCCCCTTTCCCCGGTCGCGCCCGATCACGCATGATTCGCGTACTCCGGAGAGTCTGTTGAGGATCGCCTCTATCTCATCAGGATAAACGTTTACTCCGGCGCCAGTTACAATCAGCTCCTTGCTCCGTCCCTTCACTCTCAGCCATCCGTCCGGATCGAATTCGCCCAGGTCACCGGTGCGGAACCAGCCGTTGACAAAGGCATTGCGTGTAGCCTTCTCGTTTCGGTAATAGCCGGGGAAGATATTCTCCCCTCGGGCGAGGATCTCTCCCTGTTCAAGCCTGATCTCCACGCCGGGGAGAGCGGGTCCCACGGCTCCCATCTTTTGCCGATCAACGGTATTGGCCGTCAGGACCGGCGAGCACTCGGTGAGGCCGTAACCTTCAAGAACCATGAAGCCAAGAGTATCCCAGAACTGGAAGACATCCGGATCGAGCGGAGCTCCTCCTGAAACGAAGAGTCTGAAATTATGGCCAAACTTGGCATGGATCGTATGAAAAAGAATTTTACGCCACTCGCGGCTCATTCGTGCGCCGATCTCCAGGAGCCGGGAAAAGACCGTCGAGAGTCTCTTCGCCTCCAGTTCCCGCTCGATGGAACCCTTGAGCAGTTGGAGTAGTCGCGGGACGGCGATCATCGCGTAGATGTCCTCGTCACCCAGCGCCTCCATGATCGCCGAGGGTTTGAGGGTCCGGATGTAGGTTATTGCTGCGCCACAGTGGAATGGGATGAAAAATCCGCCCATCTGCTCAAACATATGGGAAAGCGGCAGGAGCGACAGAAAGGTAAAATCCGGGGTCACAACCGGTATGTGGCCGTTGACCTGGTGGAGGTTGGCAATAAGATTGCGGTGGGTAAGGATAACCCCCTTGGGCATTCCCGTTGTGCCTGACGTAAAGATGAGCTCGGCACAGTCGTCAGGGGAGGGACGGTTAATTTCGCTGAGCGGCTCGACCTCCTCAATGAGGAAGCTCAACTCTTCCAACAGAACGGATGACACTCCTGTCAACCGGTCGAGCTTGTCCCTGCTCTGCACGACGAGTTTCGCCTCCGTGAGACCGGCAATGGTAGTGGCTCGCTCGGTTCCGGACATGAAATCGACCGGCACGACCACCGCGCCTCGGGCCACGGCACCCCAGAAGACAACGCACCACCAAGGGGAGTTGGGCCCCCAGAGCACCACCCGGTCCCCTACTCCCACACCCTGCAGCGCGAGCCACTGACCCATGCGAAGCGATAGATCATAAAGCTCTCGGTAGGTCATAGTGTGACGCCGGACTCCCGTCCGGTAAATTATGGCTGTATTGTCTCCCCACTTCTCAAAACTGGCAAAGAGGCAAGAAAGGGTATCCATTGGCATCCCGTAATACAGTGAATTCCGGCGCCGCATTCCTTCACAGTGCGAAGAGCGACCTTGTGACGACGGTCGAGACAAGTATAAGGAGCAAATGGCTCCATGCAACTGTAAACAAGAGTGTATGTCGTTAAGGGGAAAAAGGGAGTGGTGGGAAAGTGGTATTACGGGAGTTGTGCCAACGGTGTCCGCAATGAAGTGCTGTTATGACCGGGGGCACTCCGCGATGACAGAGAAGTTTTCCACCATATCCCGGACGAATTCCGTCCGCCGTCTGAGCCTCGACTCGTGGAGGGTCCTGATATAGCTCTTCAGGGAACGGTCATGGGAGTGTGCTCTGAGAATGAGCCTGTACTCTCCATGCAGAAGGAAGATTCCAACTGGAATGGCGCAGAGACTCAGGAGGGGCTTGCCGAGGAAGACAAATCCACCTGCCAGGATCAGACCTCCCAGTCTCATGAGTCCACGGGAAATGGCATTTTCGAGGTAATCACTGCGGAATGCTACCAGAGAGTTCAGGGTATTCTTTTCGTGCAGGTCGAAAAATCGTTCTGCGTTGTAGGCGATGGCAAACGTTTCCCCACGCCGTGCTTTTGTCCTCACGAGGTGGTGTAACTGCGCAAGTTGACTGTCCGCGGCTATGAATTTTTTGAGTGATGCGCACTCCATGCCAGCCCCGATGCCTCCGTTGGCTTCACGACACGGCCCAATTCCTCTCGACGATCATACAGTATACAATACCAGACCAGCTTGTCGGCGCAACACGTTTTTTAACCCGCGCTCACCATCGGCGGCAAAGTGGTGACGATCCGCTCCGTCAGGTCTCCCAGTTACGTTTCCTTCGATGGTCAAGAACCGCATTCTCGAATGAAACATCCTCCAGGATTCGCTCCGCCTCGCCCTGGGTCAGGCCGACACTTGGCCTATTGCCCATCCAGTGAGTAATATCGTCCTTTGGAGGTTGCAGTGGCCTAGGAATTGAGGGGCCAGGGATATATTTTCCGTTGATGTACAGGGCAGCTTCGTAACGCCCTTCGTTTTTCACGATGACAAATTCCGCAAAGCTGCCCGAACTGAGCATCTTTTTGAAAATAAGACGTTTAATGATCATCCGCGTCTACCTCTTCGTGATGTATTGCGAATCTGAGGGCTGCGTGGCCAATCAACCTTGCCCCCATGCGGGCCACCACGCATATCGCTAAACCAAGCAATTATCGAGCCATGGCATGGACTCAAAAGGTTTGCATGCACTATTCGATGCTTGCCATTATTCCTTAAATTGGCTACTGTTTCCATACAACGTTTACGTCATGTTCCGAACAGCAGATATAGGGACCATCATGGGCAGATACATACGGGAAGGACGAACAACGCAGGAGAAAATCCAGGATACGGTCAATACTGTCATAGCGTTCATCCTGATGATCATTGCCTCGGCCCTCGTAGTACTCCTCGTTTTTCTTTTTTATGAAAACATGAAGGGATAGTACTGAAACCGATCAGTTCCTCAATATAGGTAAAAAGGCCGCCACCCTCCAGGGGTGACGGCCTTTTTCATTGAGCGATGGGATCAAACAGGCTGACCCGACAGCGCAGGCAGTCTACTTGTACTCGTCCATCTCGTCAAACTGGAGATACTTGTAGATCTGTTCTTTCTTGGGCTCGATCTTTTCCTTGTAAACCGACAGATACTCGGCCGGAGTCGGGATCTTGCCGGTATTGGTGATGACCGCGCCCAGCTCGGCGGAGCCGAGGAACACCTTGGCGCCATCCCCGATCCTGTCGTCGAAGTTACGGGTGGAGGTGGAGAACATGTTCACCGCGGCGGGTACCCGGGCCTGGTTCCCCATGCAGAGGGAGCAGCCGGCGATTTCGATGCGTGCGCCGACCGCGCTGTAAATGGAAAAGAGCGCTTCGTCCTTGAGCTGCTGCTGATCCATCCGGGTCGGCGGGCAGATCCAGGTACGGACCTCGGGGTTGAACTTCTGGCCACGCCAAAGTTCTGCGGCTGCGCGGAAATGGCCGATGTTAGTCATGCAGGAACCAAGGAATACGTCCTGAATCGGCGTGCCAGCTACTTCAGACAGCAGCTTCACATCGTCCGGGTCGTTCGGGCAGGCGAGGATCGGCTCGGTGATTTCAGCCAGGTCGATCTCGATGATCGCTGCGTACTCGGCGTTCTTGTCTGCCTCCAGCAGCTCGGGCTTTGCCAACCATGCGTTGACGGCATCGATCCTGTTCTGAAGGGTCTGGGCATCCTGGTAGCCTTCGGCGATCATTTTCTTCATGAGGGCCACGTTGGAGCGGAGGTAGGTGGCAACGCTCTCCTTGGAGAGCTGGATGCAGCCGGCTGCCGCCGAACGCTCGGCGGCGGCGTCGGTCAGTTCGAACGCTTGCTCGACGGAGAGGTCGGGCAGGCCCTCCATCTCCAGGATGCGGCCGTTGAAGATGTTGACCTTGTTCTTCTTGGGCACGGTGAGGTGCCCTTGCTTGATGGCCCAGTAAGGTATGGCGTTCACCACGTCGCGCAGGGTGATGCCGGGATTCAGCTTACCCTTGAAACGAACCAGCACCGACTCGGGCATGTCCAGAGGCATGAAGCCCATGGCGCCCGCAAAGGCAACCAGGCCGGACCCGGCCGGGAAGGAGATGCCGATGGGGAAGCGGGTGTGGGAGTCGCCACCGGTACCGACGGTATCTGGCAGCAGCAGGCGGTTCAGCCAGGAGTGAATGACGCCGTCGCCCGGCTTGAGGGGCACGCCGCCACGCTCTATGATGAACTTGGGCAGGGTCTTGTGCATCTTCACGTCTGCCGGCTTGGGGTAAGCAGCCGTGTGACAGAAGGACTGCATGAACATGGGGGCCAGGAACTTGAGGCAAGCCAGTTCCTTCAGTTCGTCGGCGGTCATGGGGCCGGTGGTGTCCTGGGAACCGACGGTGGTCATTTTCGGCTCGCAGGCGGTGCCGGGAAGCACGCCCTCCATACCGCAGGCCTTGCCAACCATCTTCTGTGCCAGGGAGTACCCCTGCCCCGCCTTCGGCACCGGATTGACCGGCAGGGTGAAAATGTCAGTGACTCCCTGACCAAGGGCTTTGCGGGCCTTGTCGGTGAGGGCACGGCCGATGATGAGCGGGATGCGGCCACCGGCGCGGAATTCGTCGGCCAGGGTGTTGGGGCTGATTTTGAAGGTGGAGAGAACTTCTCCCCCTTCGGACTTGATCTCGCCCTTGACGGTATCGATGACAATCACATCGCCGGTGTTCATCTTGGTGACGTCCGCCTTTAGGGGAAGCGCACCGGAATCCTGGGCGGTGTTGAAGAAGATCGGAGCGATAACGCCGCCAATGATGACGCCGCCGGTTTTCTTGTTGGGGACGCAGGGGATATCCTGGCCGATGTGCCACAGCACAGAGTTGCAGGCCGACTTGCGGGAAGAACCGGTACCGACCACGTCGCCCACGAAGGCAACCTGGTAGCCGTCAGCACGGAACTTAGCGATGGTTTCCAGACCACTGGGGAAACGGGTCTTGCCCATGGCCAGGGCGTGGAGCGGGATATCGGGGCGGCTCCAGGCGTCGCCGGCAGGGGAGAAATCATCGGTATTGATTTCACCTTCGACCTTGAACACTTTCACCTTGATGGTCTCGGGAACACCCGCCTTGGAGGTGAACCACTCGGCATTCGCCCAGGATTCCATGACCTTCTTGGCTGCGGCATTGGACTTGGAGAGCTCAAGAACCTGATCGAATGCGTCATAGACGAGGGTGATTCCGCACAGGGCCTTGGCGGCCTCGTCGGCCAGTTCGGCGTCCTTCAGGGCTTCAACCAGGGGTGCCACGTTGTAGCCACCAAGCATGGTACCCAGGATCTGGACCGCGTCATTACGGGATACAAGTGGAGACTTCTTCGTTCCCTTGATGATCTCGGCCAGGAATGCCGCCTTAACCTCGGCTGCCGGGTCAACGCCCGGGGAAACCCGCTCCTTCAGAAGATTGAGGAGAAATTCCTCCTTGCCTGCGGGCGGACTCTCCAGCAGTGCGCAGAG
Organism: Desulfuromonadales bacterium; assembly: GCA_003712145.1. GTDB lineage: Bacteria > Desulfobacterota > Desulfuromonadia > Geobacterales > Geobacteraceae > Geobacter. The sequence continues at coordinate 70,522 of RHLS01000017.1, forward strand.
GCCGGCAGTCTGCTCCGGGTCAAGGGGCTTTGCCGGAATCCCTTGGGCTTTACGTTCGGCTTCGTGCATGAGATACGCTTCGATCATGGTCATATCCTCCCGTGTGATTGCTACCGAATTAAACCGTTATTTCAGTGTATTAACTTTACTATCCGGGTTGTCCAAATGGATACTGTATACAAGTTTTATGGTGCCTTGTCAATTCCTTAAGTGGAACTTAGAGAAAGGATATGAGGTACAGCGTGGGGAGAAAACACCGGGCGGAACAGTCCCGCCCGGTCCTGAGGGGAAGGTTCTTAGCAGGTGTCAGGGGTTCAGGTGCGTGGCTATTGCTTTGATATCGAGGGGAACCTCAGCCTGGGTGCCGGCATCCATGTTCTTGAGCATGGCGCCTCCCTTGACCAGTTCATCCCCGCCGAGAATAAGGGTGAAGCGCGACTTCAGCTTGTCGGAGCGACGCATCTGGCTCTTCAGGCTTTTCCCTTCGTAGTCCATCTCAATTGCAGAGCCAAGCTTCTGAAGTCCGCACATGAGCCGGAATGCTTCGTCCTGGGCCTCGTCACCCAGGGCGGCGATGAAGAGATCGGGGCGACGGGTGAATTCCTTCTCTTTGAGGAGTAGTGCCACCCGTTCGAGGCCTATGGCGAATCCGATTCCGGAGATTGCGGGGCCCCCAAGGTCAGAGATCAGGCCGTCGTACCGCCCGCCGGCGGCCACGGCGCTCTGGGCGCCCAGCAGGCCGGTAACCAGCTCGAAAGTGGTGCGGGTGTAATAGTCGAGTCCGCGCACCATCCGGTTGTTGATGCTATAGGTGGTACCGACCCGCTCCAGGTGCCGGCGCATAGCGGAGAAGTGGTCGTCGCAACCGGTACAGAGATGATCAAGCATGGCTGGGGCGTCGGCGGTCGCCTCCTTGCAGTGGGCCGACTTGCAGTCGAGGGCGCGTAGCGGGTTTGCTTCATACCGCCGCCGGCAGTCATCGCAGAGACGGTCAAGCCGCTCCCGAAGAAAAGCTTTCAGGGACTCCCGGTAAGCAGGACGGCAGTCGGGACACCCGAGTGAGTTGATCTGGAGAGCAGGCTCCGTGAGCCCCAGTTCTGCAAAGAAATGGCAGAGCATGGTCAGAACCTGTGCATCGATCTTGGGGTCGGTGACACCGGTCACTTCGGCCCCGATCTGGTGAAACTGGCGATAGCGCCCCTTCTGGGGCCGTTCGTAGCGGAACATGGGGCCCAGGTAGTAGAGCTTGGCCACCGGGTCGAGGGCGTGGAGCTTGTGCTCGATGAAGGCCCGCATGACGCTTGCGGTCCCCTCCGGCCGCATGGTAACGCTGTTCTCTCCCTTGTCCACAAAGGAGTACATCTCCTTTTCCACGATATCGGTGGCGTCACCAATGGAGCGGCAGAAGAGCTCAGTCTTCTCCAGGATCGGAATCCTGATCTCGGCAAAGCCGTAAAGTTCGAAAACCCGACGGGCAGTCGCCTCGATGTGCTGCCAGCTCTCCACCTCGCCCGGAAGAATATCATTGAAACCTTTGATGCCCGTTATCATTACGTCGTCAGCTCCTTATAGTGTTACACGTCACCTGATTGCGGTTGCCCTGAACACGCAATTCTTTCCCTCTTCCTTCCCACGGTACATGGCCTTGTCGGCCAGTTCCAAGAGCTCAAGTTTGGACTGGGTGTCGACGGGGTAGCATGCGTAGCCGAGGCTTGCTGTCAACCTGATGTCAAGCCCCTCCGGTGCAAGGAACGTATGGCACTCGATGGAGCGGCGTATCCTCTCCGCCACGGTGGCGGCACCAATCTCGCCGGTTTCCACGAGGATGATGGTGAACTCGTCACCGCCGTACCGGATGACAATATCCACCTCCCGGACCGATTTCTTGAGGAGCATCCCCACTTCATTGAGAACTTGGCTTCCGACCAGATGACCGTGGGTATCGTTTACCTGCTTGAAGCGATCCAGGTCGATGAAGATCATGGAAACTGCCGACCCGAAGCGGTCGGCGCGCTTGAGTTCCCGATCAAGAGAAATATCCAGATAGCGATAGTTGAAAAGGCCGGTCAGTTCATCCACGTAGAGCATGTCGCGGGCACTTGAATAACGCCCCGCGTTCTCAACTGCAAGCGATGACTGTTCCAGCAGGAAGTGGATGCTCTTTGTTTTAAAGTCTGAAGGCAACGATTTTCCGGAGTCGTTGAAGAGCGCAACCGCGCCTTGTACTGAGGAACGGGAGCGGATGACGAGCAGGAGGCCTCCCGACAACCCTTCGGAGGCAAGACTCTCAACGGAGTCAAACAAGACTGCTTCCATTCGCAAATAACCGGGGCCGGTTTCCGTCACATCGACCAGGCGGTTCCGGACGATGTCGCCCAGAATCACTGCCATCTCATCACTGAAGCCCCTCACCTCTTTAAGGACCAATTCACCGTTATTCTCAGGGAAGAGTCCGACAGCCCGGCCGACACCAATCGCCTTGGCCAGGGAATCTACCACCACTTCGGAGAGACGTTCCATGTCGATGCAGTTGGCAATGTTCTGACCGACCTGGAAGAGGTTCAGCAATTCCTTGAGTTCGTAATTCTCATTGATAAGACGGCGCTGCTCAAAACAGAGTGCAACGGTGTGCTTGAATTCGTCGTGGTTGAACGGCTTGAGGATGTAGTCGCGGGCACCGTTTTTGAGGGCAAGGATGGCCGACTCCAGGTTCGCGTGACCGGTGACGAGGATGACATCCACGGTGGGAATCTGCTGTTTTACCCTGGAGAGCACCTCAATGCCGCCCATACCGGGCATGACCAGGTCGGTAATGACGAGTTGATAGTCGTTTTCACCCAGCAGCTCAAGGGCTTCGGCGCCGGATGACACGGTATCAACCGTGTACCCCTCTTCCATGAGGAGATCGGCGTACATCTGCCGGAAAAAACGGTCATCTTCGACAACGAGAATCCTTTCCATGAAAAGATACTCCTGAAGAGGGGAATGGCGCTGAAAGCAGTATCCGAAACCCATAAACTATCGGTCAAAACGCTGCCGTTGTCAATGGAAATGCCCCTCCGCAAAGGTTTTGACATGGTATCCGGTTCCGGAACTCTCCACCTGAATCGTCTTGTCGCGGTCGGTCCGGTATACCGCGATGCCCCTTTCCTGGAGACGTGAGAGGGTTTCGGGGGACGGCAGACCGAAACTGTTCCTTACGCCGGCCGAAATGAGAGCAAGGCGGGGCGAAACGGCATCGAGAAAGGCAGACGAGGAGGAATGTCGGCTGCCGTGGTGGGGCACCTTGAGTACGGTGCTTCGAAGCCGTGCTGGAGTCGCCTGAAGGCGGTACTCTTCCCCATAGCCGATGTCGCCGGTGAAGAGCATGGAAAAGTCCCCAAAGACCAGCCGGAAGACGAGGGAGTCATCGTTTACGTCGCGTGGTACATTATCTGACGCAGTGCGCTGCGGGCCGAGCGGCTCGATCCAGGCACCACCGAACGACATTGGAGCCGTTGTGCCATTCACGGTAAGGACGGGAACGCCCCGGGCCGCCAGTATCCCTCTCAGGCGGGTGTAATCGCCGGACTCCGCAGGTGTGCCCCCCTCCCAGAACTGGCCTATGGGGAAGATGGCGGCCAGGGAGACAAGTCCCTTCATATGGTCGGGATGGGGATGGGTGAGGACAACGTAGTCGAGAGAGTCCACTCCCACGCACCAGAGGGCGGGAGCCAGGAGTCGCGCCCCCACGTCCATTCCCCCCTCGTGGGGCGATCCGCCGCCGTCCACCAGCATCGTCCTGCCGTCGGGAAAGGTGATGAGAGTTGACTCTCCCTGCCCGACACTGAAAAAGGTTATCCGGAGCTTTCCCGAGGCGCTTGCTACTGGCAAGTGGAAAACGATGACGATCGCAGCGGCAGCGCCGCAGATGGCGAACCGGGTCCGCCTCCCCTTGACGAGCGACACGGCGAGCAGGGCCAGATAGAGAACCAGCAGGTCGATGCGTGTCGCGCTTCGCAGCGGGAAAGGCGGAATCTGTGCGACAGCGGCGATGAAACCGTCCGAAATTTTGACCATCCACGCCGCAATGCCCAGCAGCAGACCCGCTGCCGACGGAAATACCGGAATCAGGGGGAGCGCGGCAAAACCGGCCACCACGGCACCGTAGCCCAAGAGCGGCACAGCTATGATGTTGCCTATGAGCCCCGCCATGGAGGCACGATGAAAAGAATGCACCACCGGCAGAAGGGTTGAAACTATGGCGGCCACCGAAGCAGCCACAAACAGGAGGAGTTTTCGTCCGACGCCGTCGGGAATCGGCGCACTGGATTCCATAATGAGCGGCGAAAGAACCATAATGCCCCATAGTGCAAGAAACGACAACTGGAATGAGATGTCAAAGAGAGCCTGGGGGGTTACAACAAGAATCCCGACTGCCGCCAGAATCAGGGTATTGAGGGAATCAGTCTCCCGCTCGAGGATCAACGCCAGGGTCACGACTGCGATCATCAGCACCGACCGGACGGTGGCGGGGGCAAGACCCGCGAGCAAAAGATAAAAAAACACGGGCGGAAGTGTCGCAAAAAGGACCACGCGACGGAGATTGAAGCGCATCGCAAGCGACTCCGAGAGGGAGAGGAGCCTGAAGAGCAGATGGTAGAGAGTAAGAGCGATCACTCCCACGTGAAAGCCGGAGATGGAAAGGATGTGGTTGACACCGGCCCGGGCGTAGGCCTCCTCGGTGTGATCCGGCACAAAGCCGCGCTCCCCCACGAGTAGTGCCCGCAGAACGCCTCCTTCCACGGGAAATCGGGAGCCGATGAACTCCCCGAGTTCCCGTGCGAGGCGGTCGAACCAGCGCTGCACCGGAAATGCAACCCCCTCGCGCATCAGGAGGATATGATCGGCCCGTGGTACGAACGCGGTCACGAAGATGCTACGGTAGGCCAGATAACGACGGTAATCGAACTCTCCCGGTAACCCGAAGTTCTCGGGATACCGCAGCCGAGCCTCGAAACGCACCCGGTCGCCGGCAAGAAAAGTCCCCCTCCCCTCCTTCGCGAAGAGCAGGAGTCGTCCGCTGACGGAGACTTCCCTGCCGTCGCGAAGAATCCGCTCGGCGCGCAAAGTGAGCTTCGCACCCTCACCGTCGGCCTCCGGACGGGAATCGACAACTCCTTCGACAATGACCGGATTGGAAGATACGACGTGGCTCAGGTGGTCCGCAGGTACTCGTGGCTCAATGAATGGAGAAAGGGAAGCGCTGCCCCAGACGAAAAAGGCTGACAGGATAAGCAACGCGAGGGGAAGCCGGCTCCGCAGGAACGAGGCGGCAAAGGCGGCAGCGACAGGCGGAGCGAAAAGTGCTGGATGAAGAATGGTTCCGAAATGGTGGGCGGAGGCGAGCCCTGCCGTCATGCCGATGAGCGGCAGGAGCAGGGGCCGCTCGAAAAACCTCACCTCTCCTACCGCTTGGCGCGGAATCGCGCAACATCCTGCGTAAGCTGCGATTCCAGTTCCGCGCGAGAGACGAACCCCTTCGGGCTCTTTCCCTGAGGGAGGCCGATAACAGCAACGTAATCGGCGGGGCTGCTTTTGCGTTTTGCGAGTTCTACGACATCAGCTCCTCCCTGGGAGGGGAGCTCGACCTTTATCACGTGGGTTCCGCGCTTCAGGCGCTGAACACCAAAATCGAACCAATCCAGGAAAGGCTTTCCCTCTCTTTCCCATCGTCTGCCATCAAGCGTGACGGCCAGACGTTTGCCGAGAAGACGGAGGCGGATGCCGTAGATGCCGGTTGCCGGTATCTCGACAGGCACTTCGATGACAGCTCCTTCCGCCCCTGCCCTCACCCACTGTGGCGAGACGTGAGTGCCCAGAAAGTCGGCAGACGTTATGGTCACAGAGGGCGGAAGATCGGCAATCCCCCGAAAAGCCAGAGGCTTGGGCCTTTCTGCCGGGTCAGCCTGAAGGTCCTTTTCAAGCCCCAGCAGAGACGCCATGGCTTCGGCATACTCACCCCAGGTGAGAGGAGAGTCAGGGCGCCAGCCTCCCAGCGGTTCTATAGCGGGAAAATCACTGGTGGCCGTAAGGCTGAACGAATCGACTCCCCCTTCGGGAGGAAGCTCAACCGTTACCTCCTGGGCGCCGGCTGCATAATGTGTCTGTCCGGCAATGGCCTCGCGCAGGGCGCTACCAGTGCTTACCGTAAACACCTTCTCTCCGGTTCGCCAGCGCTGGCCATCTCCCCGGGAGATCACGGCAAGCCGATAGTCTCCAGCCCTCGGAAGAAAAATGGAAAACCTCACCGTGGTCGGCACTGCGGGACCATTGATCCATCCCTTTCCCGAGAAAGGACCGTAGAGCGGATAGCTCCGAACCGAGACGTTGTCGCCACGGACGTTGTACACCTCTTCTGCCTCAAAACGGAAGTGACGTAGCCCCGCAAGAATCGCAAGGTAATCAGCAGGTTTGGGCTCAGCGGGCAACCCCGCCTGCCAGCCAAGCTCCTTCACGATGCGGGCGGCACATTCAGCGTGGGTTAGTACATCCTGAGGGGATGACTGCTCCGCGACACATACACCAGGCGCCACGTAACTCCCGCACAAAGCAAGCAGGGCCAAACCATTCATAACGACTGCCCGTACCGTGGCGTTCATCCCGTCCCTCCGCACCGTTTTCTGTTATATGACGCGCGGGTGTCCTTATAGCACAGCCAACCGCAATTGCCAATTGGGATTTCCGATGATATCATCACACAGTGTCGCACTGTAATCGTTGTTATTGGGTTTTACCATCCTGTTCCGTTATAAGGCATCTGAAATGTGGAGACACCATTGAGCCAGCCGTTGCGTGCACTCATTATCGAAGACTCTGTCGACGACTGCTTCCTTCTGGTCAGGGCCCTCCAGCGCGAGTTCGAGGTTGCCCACGAGCGGGTCGATACGGCGGAGCAGATGCGCAAGGCTCTCCGCGACCAGAAATGGGATATTGTCCTCTCCGACTATTTCATGCCCCAATTCGACGCACTGGCGGCACTCTCCGTTCTCCAGCAGTTGGAGATAGACCTCCCGTTCATCATAGTATCTGGCAGGGTTGGCGAGATCGAGGCGGTTAAGGCCATGAAGGCAGGTGCCCACGACTATATCATGAAGGGGGATCTGACCCGTCTCACCCCCGCAATACGCCGTGAGTTGCGGGAGGCTGAGATTCGCCGGGACAGGCGACTGGCAGAGCAGAGACTGCGCGAGCAGCTCCATTTCAGACAGGTACTCATGGACTCCATCCCCGCACCCATCTACTTCGAGAACACCGCAGGTGTATTCCTCGGCTGCAACAAGGCGTTCGAAGGCTTTTCAGGGCTCAGCCAGAACGAAGTGATCGGCAGGACCATTTACGACATGGTACCGCACTACCTCGCGGAGCAATTCAGCGACGCCGACCAAGAGCTCTACGACCAGGGTGGCACCCAGATCTACGAAAGCACCATCTCCTTTGCCGATGGCGCGCTCCATGACGTCATTTTCTACAAAGCCACCTTCAACACCATCGACAATACCATTGGCGGCCTTGTCGGCACGATCCTGGATATCACCGACAGGAAACAGACCGAGGAAAAACTTCGCTACATGAGTACCCACGACCCACTGACCGGGCTGTACAACCGAGCATACTTCCAGGAAGAGATGGAACGGCTGGAGCAGGGTCGGCAGTTCCCCATCAGCATTGTGGTGGCGGATGTGGACCGCCTCAAGCACGTAAACGACCATCTGGGACATGCCGCGGGGGATGAACTTATCATCCGAGCGGCCCTTGCGTTGAAAGGGGCTTTCCGCGCCGAAGACGTTGTGGCCAGGATCGGCGGAGACGAATTCGCCGTTCTGCTCCCCTCTGCAGATGCAAGCGCCGTTGAAGAGGCGCTTCACCGCGTATCCAGCAAGATCAGGGCGTGCAACACACCCGGCGACCCCCTTAATCTAAGCATGTCATTCGGGACGGCAACTGCTGTCAAGGGTGATTGCCTTGAGGAGATGCAAAAACTTGCCGACAAAAGAATGTATCAGAACAAGTTCACCAAAATCCACATAGCATCCTGATACCGGTCATTGCTCAATGCTCGCAACACACAACATCATCGCCTGTTGCAGGTTTCCACTATATTTCAGTCATATACAGTTATTGACGACTTCCGCTTCCCGCACGAAGACGGCATTGGTCCCTCTAAAATACTTAACGTTGTGAGCCTCCCTGCCGAAGAGAAGAATGAGAAAGCCAATCCCCTGCCCCGGAATCGGGACGGAGCACTGATGACCGAAATGCCGCCGCTGCGTGTTCTGATTATCGACGATTCTCCCCTCGATGCCGAACTCATCCTCAGGGAATTGCGTAAAGGTTTTTCTACGCAACACGTACGGGTCGACACCGCCCAAGGCATGCTGGACGCCCTTGCGGACGGATCCTGGGATATCGTCATTTCAGACTATGTCATGCCTCTGTTCAGCGGACTTAACGCCATCGCACTGCTGAGAGACAAGGGCCATGACCTGCCGCTCATCGTCGTTTCCGGCAAGGTTGGCGATGACGCCGCCGTTGAGACGATGAGAGCCGGAGCCAGTGACTATATCATCAAGGATAATCTGGCAAGGCTTGTTCCCGCTATCACAAGGGAACTCAAAGACGCAGCGGTACGGCGGAAGCGGCGGGAGGCGGAGAACGCGCTCCGGCTTACAGAAGCGAAGTACCGCATTCTGGTTGAGCAAAGCCCCGTCTCCATTGTCATCACCGACCGAAACGGCACCATCGAATACGTCAACCCGCGGTTCTCCCTTGTAACCGGGTATAGTGCGGAAGACGCCGTCGGACAGAATCCCCGCATCCTTAAGTCGGGGCACGTGTCTGACGAAGATTACCGTCAGCTCTGGGATACCATCACCAAGGGCTTGGAGTGGCACGGTGAACTGCTCAACAAGAAGAAAAACGGCGAGCTTTTCTGGGAGCGAGCTTCCATCTCGGCCATCAGGGATGCCAATGGAATCATCACCCACTTTGTGGGAATTAAAGAGGATATCACCGAACAACGGCGGACCAGCGACCAGTTGCGCCAGGTGCAAAAAATGGAAGCCATAGGGCAGTTGGCTGGGGGAGTTGCCCACGATTTCAACAACCTGCTCACCATCATCAACGGCTACAGCTCCCTTATCCTGCACGAAATGCCCAAAGAGGACCCTTTCCGTTTCGAAATAGAACGTATCCTGCACGCTGGCGAGAGGGCGGCCGACCTCACTCACCAGCTTCTGGCCTTCAGCCGCCGACAGATTCTGGAACCGAAAGAGATACATATTAATCAGCTGGTCAAGAATGTCGAAAAGATGCTCAAGCGGCTCATCAGGGAGAACGTTGTGCTGCAGACGCGCCTTGCCGATCGGCCAGGGATGGTTAAAGCGGACCCCGGACAGGTAGAGCAGATCATCATGAACCTGGTGGTCAACGCACGCGATGCCCTTGAGAACGGAGGCGTTGTCACAATCGAGACCGCCAACGCGATTCTTGATGAGGTCTTCACTAGGGAGAATCCGGGTGCCGTTGCCGGCAGCTATGTCATGCTGGCGGTTCATGACAATGGAATTGGTATGTCGCAGGAGGTGAAGCGGAAGATATTTGAACCCTTCTTCACCACGAAGGAACAAGGGCGGGGCACGGGTCTGGGACTTGCCACCGTCTATGGGATCGTGAAGCAGAGTGGCGGTTATATCCGGGTAGACAGTGAACCGGGCAATGGATCGTCTTTTTTCATTTATCTGCCGCGCATCGAATCCGCAACAGAACTTGAAACGATAAGTTCCGGGAAAGCAGCAACGTTAGGCACGGAAACAATTCTTGTAATAGAAGACGAAGCCGGTGTTCTCAACCTTGCGGTTCGCACACTCAGCCTCAAAGGTTACAATGTTCTGCAGGCCAGCAGGCCCGCAGAAGCGGAGAAATTATTCGAACACAACCGCGACAGGGTTGACCTGGTGCTGACCGATGTGGTCATGCCGGGAAAAAACGGCCCGGCGCTGGTGGAGGAGTTCAGGGGTAAACGTCCCGGCCTCAAAATCATATTTATGTCGGGTTACACGGATGATACTATTGCACCGCAGCATATGAACGATCATCAGACAGCCTTCATACGAAAACCTTTCACGCCCGACGGGTTGACCGAAAAGGTGCGAGAGGTCCTCGACAGCCGGGTTGAGGTTTAGAGTCCCAGGTGGTGTACGGATTATTTTTGCTGATTATCTCTGATCTTCCGCCACCAAGGTCATCCCCCTCCCTTGACGGGAGGGGGCAAGGGGGTGGGTGATATTTCAA
>RHLS01000077.1 GCA_003712145.1 Desulfuromonadales bacterium
CTGCTGTAAGAGTAACTCGATATCTTGGTGACATGGCGGCCTCCTTGAGTGAGTTTCCGCCAATTTGTCACAGGTTATACGAAAACGCAACTGTTACATGGTACTAGAGTGCTGACACATGGTTTTCGATAGATGGAGGCACAGTCGGGAGCCTTGTCACCCATTTCACGGTCGAAAGGAGGCAGCATATGGCTACACTACGAGCTCTCATGGCACTTATCGTACTATTGATCCTGGCAGGGTGCGTGTCACAAGCCCAATTTCTCGACAATAAGCAGAGCATGGCGATCCAGACCGCCTCAAACCGCGCTCAGTTCGAGCTGAGCTGTCAGGATACATCTGCAACCGTTATCTCGAGAGAAGTGATCCAGCCTGCCCTGCAGGGTCCATGGGTAAACGGGATCCAACGGGCTGAGTACACCATCGGCATATCAGGCTGCGGCAAGAAGGCGATGTTCGTCGTTATCTGTCCGGATGGCGGTGAGGGATGTTTTGCGGCAGGCCCCGGCAGGTTTCACCATGAGTATTAGGATGGCACCATTTCATGGTGCTGGCGCTTGCCTGATCTCTGTGCCGGGTGCTGGTTTACAACCCGACGCCGTCCCGATAGTTGCAAGGGGCAAGTCATGAGCGTTCCCGGGCCAGTCATTGCCTGCCACGAGTGTGACCTCATCCAGCGGGAGGTTCCCGTTCCTCCCGGCAGGGTGGCACGGTGCTGCCGGTGCGGTGCGGAGCTGTACCGCTCTGCCCACAAGAGCATCGACCATTGCTTTGCCTTCACTCTGACCGCGGCCGTGCTGTTCATCGTTGCCAACGCCTATCCCATCGTCGGCCTCGATTTACAGGGGACGCGCAATGACACCACCCTCCTTGGCGCTGTCCAAACACTCTGGAGCCATAAGATGTGGTCCGTTGCCGCGCTCGTGTTCGCGACCACCTTTCTGGTGCCTGCCGTCGAACTGACGGTCATGCTGCATCTTCTCCTGGCGCTGAAACTCAGGCAAATCCCCACCGGGTTCGCCGTCATCATGCGCATTCTGCAGCATGTCAAGCCGTGGGGCATGGTGGAAGTGTTCATGCTGGGAGTGCTCGTGGCCCTGGTGAAACTAACCCACTTTGCCAGCGTCATCCCCGGCTTGGCCCTCTGGTCTTTCGGTGCTCTCACTCTGCTGTTTGCCGCCGCTGCGTCATCCTTCGACAGCCGTGATATCTGGGACCGGGTATCCACAAGGGGAACGTGTAGCATAAGCGGGGCACCGGAAACCGCTGCGGCCCGTGGTCTGTTTTCCTGCCACGTCTGCGGACTTGTCTCGAAAGCGGCGCGGACGGGTGGCACCGCCCACTGCCCACGCTGCTCCGCTCTGCTCCACTACCGCAAGCCCGACAGCGTGGCGCGAGCCTGGGCGCTGCTCATCGCGGCGTATATCATGTATGTCCCCGCCAACCTGTTGCCGATCATGGAGACGGGCTCGCTGTTCGGCTCCCAGGACGACACCATCATGAGCGGTGTCATCTACCTCTGGCATTCGGGTTCCTGGGACCTTGCCCTGGTGGTGTTCATCGCCAGCATCATGGTGCCGCTGCTGAAACTGATCGCCCTCACCGTGCTCCTGATTTCAGTGCAGCGCCGATCCGTGTGGCAGCCGGTCCAGCGTGCCAAGCTCTACCGAATAGTCGAGTTTGTCGGCCGCTGGTCGATGCTTGATGTCTATGTGGTCACGATCCTCGCCGCCCTGGTGCAGATCGGATCCCTGGCGACGATCAAGGCCGGGCCGGCGGCGGTTGCCTTCGGCGCGGTTGTGGTACTCACCATGTTTGCCGCCATGCAGTTCGATCCCCGTCTTATCTGGGACCCCCTTCAGAAAGAGAGACCCGAGCATGAGTGACGCGCAGCAGAATCAGGAACTTTCCGACATCCCCGAAGCGGTTGCCGAGCCGAAGCGGCGCCATTCCGTGCAACTGGTCTGGCTCATCCCCATCGTGGCGGCCATCATCGGGGGAACACTGGCGGTCAAGACCTTCCTGCAGAAAGGTCCGACCATCCGCATCTACTTCAAGACCGGCGAGGGTCTGGAGGCTGGCAAAACGAAGATCAAGTACAAGGATGTCGAGGTCGGGCTAGTCAAGAGCATCGTCGTCGCCAAAGACCTCAAGCACGTGATTGCCACCGCCGAACTTAAGAAAGAAACCAAGCCATACCTGGTTGAGGACACCAGGTTCTGGGTGGTTCGTCCCCGGATTTCCGGAGGGAGCGTCTCCGGCCTTGGGACGGTGATGGGCGGCTCCTACATCGGGATAGACATCGGCAAATCCGAGAAGCCCCAGCGGACGTTCCGTGGTCTTGATGAGCCGCCGGCTGTCACCATGGATGAGCCGGGAAGCCGTTTCCTGCTACACAGCACGGACCTCGGATCCCTCGACATTGGATCGCCGCTCTATTTCCGCCGCATCCAGGTGGGACAGGTTGTCTCCTACGAACTCGACAAAGGGGGCACGGGGGTGACGTTCACGGTTTTCGTCGCCGCGCCGTACGACCAGCATGTCAAGGCGAACACCCGGTTCTGGAATGCCAGCGGCATCGACCTCTCCATGGACGCCAGCGGCCTGAAGCTGAACACGCAATCGATGGTGTCGATCCTCATCGGCGGGATCGCGTTCCAGACCCTGGACGAGGGAGGCGATGCGCCTCCACCCAGCCCCAACACGGCGTTCACGCTATTTGCCAGCCGGGATGAGGCGATGAAACGTCAGGACACCATAAGCCAGGACTATGTCCTGGCCTTCACGGAATCTGTGCGGGGATTGACGGTCGGGGCGCCCGTCGACTTCCGGGGCATGACCGTCGGCGAGGTCACGGATATCCAGGTGGAACTTGACAACCGCACCAAGGGAGTCAACATGCTCGTCTATATCCGCTACTATCCGCAACGATTGCGCTCAAGAGCCATCGGACCGATCCCCTCCCTGAAGGACCATGAATCAATTATCACCAAGATGGTCGAAAACGGTCTGCGGGCACAGCTCAAGAGCGGAAACCTCCTGACCGGGCAGCTCTTGGTCGCCCTCGACTTCTTCCCCACCGCTCCGAAGGCGAAGGTAAACTGGGCGACGACCCCGCCCCAATTCCCCACCACCCCCGGCAGCCTGGCAGAGATGCAGACGACGCTCACGCAAATTATTAAAAAGCTGGAGAAACTGCCGCTGGACGAGGTCGTCGGCGAGGTGCGGCAGACAGTGCAAACCCTCGATGCCACCCTCAAAAGTGCCGACAAAGTGGTGCGGAGGATGGATGCCGAGGTCGTGCCCGAGGCGCGGTCCGCGCTGGAGGAGGCGCGCAAAACCCTGGGCGCGGCGAAACAGACCCTGGCGGCCGACGCGCCGCTGCAGCAGGACCTGCGGGAGGCTCTGCGCGAACTGGCGCGGACCGCCCAGTCGCTGCGGGTATTAACCGACTACTTGGAGCGCCACCCGGAGGCACTGATCCGCGGCAAACAGGAGGATGCCCAATGACCACACGACGTTTAATGATCAGCATGATAGCCGTCTGCGTGGCAATGGCCCTTCTCGCTGGTTGCAGCAGATCCCCAAGGGTTACGTTTTACACTCTGAGCGCCGCCGCGACACCCGAGTCGTCAACCCCGGCCTTCGAATCGGTGGCAATCGGTCCCGTCACCCTGCCCGACCTGCTGGACAGCCCGCAACTCGTCGTGCGGACCACCACCAACCGGGTGGACATCCTGGAAATGCACCGTTGGGCCGAACCTCTGAAGAGCCAGATTCCGCGGATTATCGCGGCAGACCTGACGGTACTGCTGAATCAGGCCCGGGTATCAGCCTACCCCCAGAATGCCGGTCTGGATGCCGAATACCGGATCTTGGTCGATATTCAGCGGTTCGAGATGACTGCCGGGGAAGGAGTAGCCCTCGACGCCCTCTGGTCGGTCCGCCGCACTGGAGAGGACGCAACGAAGAATGGCCGCTCCGTTGTCAGCGAACCTGCCGGTGCTGCCGGCTATGACGCCCTTGTCGCTGCCCAGAGTCGGGCGTTGGCCGTCTTGAGCCGCGATCTCGCCCAGGCGCTCCGTGCCGTGGCGGCGCCGCCGCGGTAGCCGTCGTCATGAATCACATTGACTCACTGTACACGGGTATCTATAATCCGTGCTCCTGTTATTCTATTCATGATTACGACGAAGGGATGGAAAGACACGCATGATCAAGATCGACTTCGACAAGATGGGGGGGCTCATCCCCGCAATCATCCAGGATCACCAGAGCGGTGAGGTGCTCATGGTGGCGTTCATGGACGAAAAGACCCTGAACCTCACCTTGGAAAGCGGCAAAACCTGGTTCTTCAGCCGCAGCCGCAACAAGTACTGGATGAAGGGCGAGGAGTCGGGCAACACCCAGGAGGTAGTAGAAGTGCTTACCGACTGCGACGCCGACTCGGTGGTGATCAAGGTGAAGCAGAACGGTCCGGCCGCCTGCCACACCGGCAACCGGAGCTGCTTCTACGTGCGGTGGGAGAACGGCCAGTGGGTTGAGCATTCCAATCCGCTCTTTGACCCGAAGGAGGTCTACAAGAAATGAGCAACCTTCTCAACCTCGGCATCCCCAAGGGGAGCCTTGAAAACGCCACTGTCGACCTCTTCAGGAAGGCTGGCTGGCAGATCAGTATCTCCTCCCGCAGCTACTTCCCCGGCGTTGACGATGACGAACTGAACTGCAAGCTGATCCGTCCCCAGGAGATGGGGAAATACGTGGAGCGCGGCACCATCGACGCCGGCATCGCCGGCCGTGACTGGGTCCGGGAGAACGACTCCGACGTGGTGGAAGTCTGCGAGATGGTCTACTCCAAGGTCTCCCGCCGCCCGGCCCGCTGGGTGCTGGTGGTCACCAAGGATTCGCCGGTGCAGAAGCCCGAAGACCTCCACGGCGCCACCATTTCCACGGAGCTGGTCGGCTTCACCAAGCGCTACTTCGCCGAGCGCAACATCCCCGTGAACGTGGAGTTCTCCTGGGGGGCCACCGAGGCCAAGGTGGTGGACGGCCTCTGCGACGCCATCGTCGAGGTGACCGAAACCGGCTCCACCATCAAGGCCAACGGCCT
The DNA here is from genome assembly GCA_003712145.1 of Desulfuromonadales bacterium. GTDB lineage: Bacteria > Desulfobacterota > Desulfuromonadia > Geobacterales > Geobacteraceae > Geobacter. The sequence goes on from RHLS01000077.1 coordinate 5,108, forward strand.
GCGGATCGTCTGCGACCTCATGGAATCGGTGCCGGTCCTCATCGCCAACAGGGCCGCCTGGGCCGATCCCTGGAAGCGGCAGAAGATCGAAACCATCGCCACGCTCCTCAAGGCGTCCCTGGCCGCCGAAGGGATGGTGGGCCTCAAGATGAACGCCCCCAACGACCGGGTCGAGGCGATCACCCAGATCCTCCCGAGCCTCAACCACCCCACCGTGGCCCATCTCTATAATTCCGACTGGGTTTCCATCGAAAGCATCCTCCACGAGAAGGAAGTAAGGCGCATCGTGCCGGAGCTCCTGGCCCTCGGCGCCCAGGGGATCATCGAGTACTCGCTGAACAAGGTGCTGTGATTTTTCAGAGTTGTTGATTTGATAAATGTAGATACATTAACGCCGTGAGACCTCGTAAATCAGGACTCACGGCGTTAGAAGTTAATTTGAGTTGCAAATGCACTTCAGTGCTGACCCATCTTTCGTGGGTTGGTCATTTTTTGGTAAAAACCCAGCAGTGTCCGGTTAAGGACTTGCAAGTGAAGGCGGCCCTTGTGCCGAGCAGG
>RHLS01000108.1 GCA_003712145.1 Desulfuromonadales bacterium
TGCCGTTTTAGGACCTGATGCGGGATAAGCTACCCACTAATTCTGCGGAAGAACCTTTTAATTAAATTTGTACTATAAATACGCAACATCTCATCCCGAGGCGAGAGAAAATCCAAGACATATTCGGCTACTTACTGTAAACGTTACAACTGTTTAACCCATTGTCAAGGAGGCTATCTCACCATAATTACTCATAATTACTAACTCCCCCTAACGGGAGAGAAATTCCGACACCAACTGTGTCGTCAACTGCTCCAGGTACGAGATTTCGATCCTGGGATCGGGGCCGGTCGCCGGGCGTTTCGCTGCTTTTTGCGCAATCGCCTAGTTTCGAATTTTCAGACTCTCGCAGATCTGGCCGAACGTCGACCTCAAGTAGGTCGTCACTTTTTGGATATTTTTGTCGGAAGTCCGGCCCCGCAGGTAGGAAATGTACTTCTCAAGAATTTCGCCGATGGGGGTCCTGGTGGGGAGAGGAATGTCTTCTTCGCGAAACAGCGCCGATTCGAGTTGGCGCAGCTTCTCCTTCGCGATCTGAAGCGATGTGGTTTCGAGATTGCCCCGCTTCTGCCTGCCGCCGACGTAGTACTGTGCGTAATAGGCTTTGCCGCGCTAGCCACGATCTGGAGGACATAATCGCTGTAATCGATGGTCGCAGCGAATTGGTCGATGAAGTTCGGTCAGCCCCCTCGGGATGTAAGCGATTTCCTCTCCGCCGAGTTCAATGCATTCCTGTCCACAAGAGACTTCCTTAACGCCCTGCCGGGCCATCTTCCCCCGGACTTCGCCAGTCAGAAAAGGGTTTCCATCGTGATGGAACGACTGAGAAGTATCGCCAGGAACTGATCGCAACTCCATCTACTTTCCTTTCTGCAAATGGCCACCGACTGACGAGTCCCGCCATATAATTTCTGGCCTTCATTCAGCAGATGACTACCAATTGCTCGCCATTTCATCGACATTTTCGCTTCGCAATCGTGATTGACCATCGATCCTCCCACTACTATAATGGCGACGTTCGATGTCTTTGACAGCGCTTCAGCGCCCACCTGACAGGAGCTCATAGTACCGGCAGAGATCAAATATTTTCATTTTGCTTCAGCATTGTCCGGTTAGAAAATTGCAGGACCGGAACGTTCTATAAAAAGTGAATAAAAATAGCTGGTTGCTGCATTTTTTGCTTGACATTGAGTAAAAATCGGCAC
>RHLS01000018.1 GCA_003712145.1 Desulfuromonadales bacterium
GGGGGCGGCTTCCCCACGGGGGTCAAGTGGGACATCGCCCGTGCCCAGGTTTCCGACCAGAAATTCATCATCTGCAACGCCGACGAAGGGGACCCCGGCGCCTTCATGGACCGGGCGATCATGGAGGGGGACCCCCACTCGGTGATCGAGGCCATGGCCATCGGCGGCTACGCCATCGGGGCCAGCAAGGGTCTCGTCTACATCCGGGCCGAGTACCCCCTGGCCATCAAGCGCCTGCTGACCGCCCTCCACCAGGCCAGAGCCCGCGGCCTCCTGGGGGACGACATCCTGGGGAGCGGCTTCGCCTTCGACATCGAGATCAAGCTCGGAGCCGGCGCTTTCGTCTGCGGCGAGGAGACCGCCCTCATCCGCTCCATGGAGGGGAAGCGGGGCGAGCCGACCACCAAGCCGCCGTTTCCAGCCGAGAAAGGGTACTGGGGCAAGCCGAGCAACGTCAACAACGTGGAGACCCTGGCCAACATTCCCCCGATCATCCTCCAGGGAGCCCCGTGGTACCAGGGGATCGGCACTGAAAAGTCCAAGGGGACCAAGGTCTTCGCCCTGGCCGGCAAGATCAACAACGTGGGTCTGGTGGAAGTTCCCCTGGGGACAAGCCTTCGGGAGATCATCTACGAGGTGGGGGGCGGCATCGGAGGGGGGCGCCAGTTCAAGGCGGTGCAGACCGGCGGCCCTTCCGGCGGCTGCATCCCCGCCCGCTTCCTCGACACCCCCATTGACTTCGAGTCCCTGACCGCCATCGGCTCCATGATGGGTTCGGGGGGGATGATCGTCCTGAGCGAAGACGACTGCATGGTGAACCTGGCCAAGTTCTACCTGGAATTCACCATGGACGAGTCCTGCGGCAAGTGTGCCCCCTGCCGCATCGGCTCCAAGCGGATGCACGAGCTCCTCGAAAAGATCACCGACGGCAAGGGGACCAGGCAGGATCTGGCATCCCTGCGGAAGCTGGCGGCGATCATCAAGGACACGGCCCTCTGCGGCCTGGGGCAGACCGCCCCCAATCCGGTGCTGAGCACCCTTCAGTATTTCGAGGACGAATACCTGGCCCACGTGGACGGGAAACAGTGTCCGGCGGGGGTCTGCGGCTCCCTCCTCAGCTTTTCCATTGTCTCTGAAACGTGCATCGGCTGCTCCCTCTGCGCACGGGTCTGCCCGACAGGGGCCATTTCCGGCACGCCGAAGAGCCCCTTCAGCATCGACACCGGCAAGTGCGTAAAGTGCGGTGTCTGCGTCGACAAATGCAAGTTTTCAGCGATTGAGAAAAAGTAGAGGAGAACCAACTATGAGCGTGGCGAATATAACCATAGACGGAAAAGTTACCGCGGTCCCCCCCGGGACCACCATTCTGGAGGCGGCCAAGGGGCTCGCCATCCATATCCCGACCCTCTGCCACCTGGAACTGCACCGGATGGACGTGAGGAACCAGCCGGCCTCGTGCCGGGTCTGCGTGGTGGAAGTGGACGGGAGGAGAAATCTCGCTCCGGCCTGCGCAACCCCCGTGTCAGAGGGAATGGTGGTGAAAACCCACTCCCTGAGGGTCATGGACGCCCGGAAGGCCGTGCTGGAACTGATCCTCTCCGACCATCCCCGGGAGTGCCTGATCTGCTCAAGGTCAGGGGATTGCGAGCTGCAGAACCTGACGGAGCGGTTCGGCCTGCGGGAAGTCCGCTTCCAGGGGGAAATGTCCACCTACCCCAAGGACCACTCTCCCGCCATCGTGCGGGACATGGACAAGTGCGTCATGTGCCGGCGGTGCGAGACCATGTGCAACGAGGTGCAGGCCTGCAAGGTCCTGTCGGGGGTCAACCGGGGGTTCACCTCCGTCGTGGCGCCGGCCTTTGAGCTGAACCTGGACGAAACCGTCTGCACCAACTGCGGCCAATGCGTGGCGGTCTGCCCCGTCGGGGCCCTGACGGAGAGGGACCACACCGCGGAGGTCATGGAAGCCCTCGCCGACCCGGACAAGGTGGTGGTGGTCCAGACTGCACCGGCAATACGGGCCGCCCTCGGCGAATCCCTCGGGATCGAACCGGGCACCCTGGTGACCGGGAAGATGGTCACCGCCCTCCGGGAGCTGGGCTTCGACCATGTCTTCGACACCAATTTCACCGCCGACCTCACCATCATGGAAGAGGGGTCCGAACTCCTGGACCGCCTGAACCGGCACCTGTCCGGGGATCAATCGGCAAAGCTGCCAATCCTGACCTCATGCTGCCCTGCCTGGGTCAAGTTCTACGAGCACCATTTCCCGGACCTCCTCGATCTCCCCTCCACGGCCAAGTCCCCCCAGCAGATGTTTGGCTCCCTCGCCAAGAGCTACTTCGCGGAGAAGATCGGCATCTCCCGGGAAAAGATGGTGGTTGTCTCTATCATGCCGTGCCTGGCCAAGAAGTATGAGGCGGCACGCCCCGAGTTTGCCGTAGGCGGCAGCCCCGACGTGGATTACGTCCTCTCCACCCGGGAGCTGGCCCGGCTGATCAAAACGGCAAACATCGACTTCGCCTCCCTTCCCGATGGTGAATTTGATCAGCCCCTGGGGGAGTCCACCGGTGCCGCGGTCATCTTCGGCGCCACCGGCGGGGTCCTGGAGGCAGCGGTGAGAACCGCCTATGAGGTTGCCACCGGCCAGGAGCTTCCCAGGCTCGATTACCAGGAACTGCGCGGCAGTGAAGGGGTGAGAACCGCAACGGTCGCGATCGGCGACTTGGAGCTGAAGCTGGGGGTCGTCCACAAGCTGGGGAACGCCCGGGGACTCATGGAAAAGATCCGCTCCGGTGCGGAGCAGTTCCACGCCATCGAGGTCATGTCCTGCCCCGGGGGCTGCATCGGCGGCGGCGGCCAGCCCTATCACCACGGCTGCGAAGAGATCCTCCAGAAGAGGACCGCGGCCATCTACCGGGACGACCGGAACAAGCCCCTGCGCAAGTCCCACGAGAACCCCTACGTCCAGGAGCTGTACCGGAACTTCCTCGGCAAGCCCCTGAGCGAAAAATCCCACGAGCTCCTCCATACCCATTACGTCGAGAGGCAGAGCCTGTGACCATGAGAAGAGACATGATTGTCGACTGGCTGAAGACCGAGGACCCAAGCCGCCTGGAGGAGTTGTGGCAGTGGGCTGACGAGACGCGCCGCTGCTTTGTCGGCGAGGAGGTGCATCTGCGGGGACTTCTGGAGATCTCCAACATCTGCGCGAGACAGTGCCACTACTGCGGCCTTCGGGCGGAAAACACCCGCATCCGACGCTACCGGATGACGGAGGAGGAGATCCTCGCCTGCGCCCGCCAGGCCGTTGCGTTCGGGTACGGAACGGTCGTCCTGCAGGGGGGGGAGGACCCTGGCATCGAAGCAAACTGGATGGCCGGGGTTATCCGGCGCATCAAGGGGGAGACCCCCCTGGCCGTCACCCTGAGCCTGGGGGAGCGGAGCGACGACGACTTCGCGCTCTGGCGTGAGGCCGGGGCCGACCGCTACCTGCTCCGGTTCGAGACCGCCAACCGGAACCTCTACGAGGCGATCCATCCCTCTTCGCAGGGGAGGCACTCCGACCGGCTTGCCATGCTCCGCACCCTGAAAAAGCTCGGCTACGAGATCGGCAGCGGCATCATGATCGGCATCCCCGGCCAGAGCTACGAAGACCTGGCCGGGGATATCGAGATGTTTTGCACCCTCGATCTCGACATGATCGGGGTCGGCCCCTTCATCGCCCATCCCGATACCCCCCTGGGGCAGGCAGCCGAAAGATTGAACGCCGCGGCCGGGGAGCAGGTGCCCAATAGCGAGGCCATGACCTACAAGGTCATGGCCCTGGCGCGTCTGGTCTGTCCCGCGGCGAACATCCCCGCCACCACCGCCCTGGCTACCCTGAACCTTGAACGGGGGCGGGAGCTGGGGCTGGTGCGCGGCGGGAACATCGTCATGCCGAACCTCACTCCCCAAAAGTACCGGGCCATGTACGAGATCTATCCGGCCAAGGCCTGCATCGACGAAACCGCCGACCAGTGCCGGGCATGTATGGCAGGCCGCATCCGCTCCATCGGCAGGACCGTCGGAGTCGGCCGGGGAGACTCTCCGAAGCGGACTTTGGCCGCTTGACCATTATCAACGAGGTGAACCATGTGTGGAATGCCCGCAATACAGATACCGGCAAAAGCCTACGATTTCATCGATGAAGCCCATCTCTCCGGCCTCCTCTCGGGGAAGCGCCCCGATGCCGGCCAGATTCGGGAGATCATCGCCAAGAGCCTGGCCAAGGAGGCCCTGAGCGTCGAAGAGACGGCGGCCCTCGTCATAGCCGATCAACCGGAGCTGGTGGAAGAGATCTTCGCGGCCGCCCGCCAGCTCAAGCAGCAGGTCTACGGCAACCGGATCGTCCTCTTCGCCCCCCTCTACATCGGCAACAACTGCGTCAACGACTGTTCCTACTGTTCCTTCAAGCGCTCCAACAAAGGGATGGTGCGCCGCACCCTCTCACAGCAGGAGGTCCGCGAGCAGGTGGTCGCCCTGGAAGACAAGGGGCACAAGCGGCTCATCCTCGTCTTCGGGGAACACCGGCAGTATGACCCCCGGTTCATCGCCGACACCGTCCGCACCGTCTATGCCACCCGCTCCGGCCATGGCGAGATCCGGCGGGTCAACATCAACGCCGCCCCCCTCGACCACGAGGGGTACGCCGCCATCAGGGAGGCGGGGATCGGCACCTACCAGATCTTCCAGGAAACCTACCACCACCCCACCTATGCCAGGATCCATCCCGGCAACACCCCCAAGGGGGACTACCTCTACCGCCTCCACGGGCTGAGCCGGGCCTTCGAGGCGGGCCTCGACGACGTGGGGCTCGGGGTCCTCTTCGGCCTCTACGACTGGCGCTTCGAGGTGCTGGGGCTCGTGAGCCATGCCCTCCACCTCCAGCACCACTACCAGGTGGGGCCCCACACCATCAGCTTTCCCCGGCTGCGGCCCGCCCACGGGGTGGAGGTCGATTCCCGGTACCTGGTGGATGATTCCGACTTCAAGCGGATCATCGCCATCCTCCGCCTGGCGGTTCCCTACACCGGCCTCATCCTCACGGCCCGGGAAAACCCGGAGGTACGCCGGGAGCTCATGGCTTTCGGGGTGTCCCAGATCGATGCCGGAAGCCGGATCGAGCTGGGTGGCTACACCGAGGCCGGGGATGCCCAGGTCATGGAGCGGGAGCAGTTCTGCCTCGGCGACATCCGCTCCCTTGACGAGGTCATGGGCGAACTGATGGAGGACGGCTACCTCCCCAGCTTCTGCACCTCCTGCTACCGCAGCGGCCGCACCGGCGAGCATTTCATGGAGTTCAGCATCCCCGGCTTCATCAAGGAGTTCTGCACCCCCAACGCCCTCCTGACCCTCCAGGAGTACCTGGAGGACTACGCCTCGCCCGAGACGCGCAGGGTAGGGGAGGCTCTTGTGGTCGAGGAGCTGGGGAGGCTGGAGGATGGTGATTTTAAGGAAACGATATGCGCCCGGCTTGCCGACATTCGGGAGATGAAGAGCCGGGACTGCTATTTTTAGAAAGGAACATCCCATGCAAACCACACCCAAAGGATTTCGTTTACATATCGGCCTCTTCGGTCGCCGCAACGTCGGCAAGTCGTCACTTCTCAACGCCCTCACCCGCCAGTCCGTCTCCATCGTCTCCGATGTGGCCGGCACCACCACCGACCCGGTCGACAAGGCCATGGAGCTGCAGCCCATCGGGCCGGTCCTCTTCATCGACACGGCCGGCATCGATGACGTGGGCGCCTTGGGGGAGATGCGGATCCGGCGCACCCGACAGGTGTTCGACCGCACCGACGTCGGCATCATTGTTACCGCCGCGGGCGAATGGACCCCCTTCGAAGATGCCATCCTGGAGGAATTGCGCAGCCGCGGGATACCGGTGATCGTGGTTTTCAACAAGGTGGATCTGGCCCGCCCCGACGCTCCCCTTCTGGTGCGGCTCAAGGAGCTGAAACTTCCGTGCGTCCACACTGCGGCCAAAGGAGGAGAGGGACTCCCCGACCTCCGTGAGGCCCTTGTCTGCACGGTCCCCGATGATTTCATCAAGACCCCTCCCATTGTCGGCGACCTGGTCCCCCCCGGCGAACTGGTGGTGCTGGTGGTTCCCATCGACATGGAAGCCCCCAAGGGGCGGATCATCCTCCCCCAGGTGCAGACGATCCGCGACATCCTCGACCACGACGCCTACTGCATGGTGGTCAAGGAGCGGGAGCTGCAAAGCGCCCTCGATCGACTCAAACGTCCACCGGCGCTGGTGGTGACCGATTCCCAGGCCTTTTTGGAGGTCGCCGCTACTACTCCGGACAGCGTACCCCTCACCTCCTTCTCGATCCTCTTCGCCCGCATCAAGGGAGATCTGGGCGAGCTGGTCCGGGGGACGATGGGGATCAACCGGCTCAAGCCCGGCGACCGTGTACTGATCTGCGAGACCTGCACTCACCACCCGGTCGAGGAAGACATCGGTCGGGTGAAAATTCCCCACTGGCTTCAGCATTACGTGGGTGGCCCGCTGGAGTTTACCCACGTCCAGGGGCATGACTTTCCCGACGACCTGAGCCCCTACCGGCTCGTGGTGCAGTGCGGGGCCTGCATGGGGAACCGGCGGGAGATCCTCTCGCGGATTGTCCGGTGCCGGTCGGCCGGCGTGCCGATGAGCAACTACGGCCTGACGATTGCCTTATCCCTGGGGATTCTGCCACGGGCGCTCGGCCAGTTTCCGGCGGCCCTGGAGGTCTATCGACAGCATTTTGCCCCGGACTCAGCCACGTGCGCACTAAAACATGCGTCCTGACCGGGTGAGACCGGGTGCACCTACGAATTCACCAGGAAGGAGAACGTACTCATGACCAGTAAAGGACAGGGATTGTCGAGGATGAAGGCGTTCATGGCCGCAGCCACAGTCGTTTTCGCGCTGCTCGTCGTGGTCGCCGGGCCAGCGGCGGCGTCCGACACCCTCGAGGCAGAGGGAATCGTCGACAAGGCCCGGATCACGTTAATCAACTTCATGGACGACTCGAACTACTCATGGTTCCACAATCAGCTCAAGAACGCCAGGGGGGTGCTGATCTTCCCGCAGATGCTCAAGGGGGGCTTCTTCCTGGGGGGATCGGGCGGAACGGGGGTGCTTCTTGTCAAGGACGAAAAGACGGGTGAGTGGAGCTATCCCGCCTTTTACACGATGGGGTCCATAAGCTTCGGCCTGCAGTTCGGGGGGGAGGCAGCGGAGGTGGTCATGCTCGTCATGACCAAGAAGGGGGTCGACTCCCTCTACAGTTCCTCGGTCAAGCTCGGGGGAGACACTTCGATCTCCATCGGTCCGGTCGGCGCCGGCGCCAAAGGGGAGGTGATCACCGACATCATCTCCTTCGCCAAATCGAAGGGGCTCTATGCGGGGCTGAACCTGGAGGGTTCAATCCTGACCGTACGGGATGGCCTCAATGAGGGCTACTACGGCAAGGATGTCCGTCCCGTCGAGATCATCGTCTTCAAAAAAGCGAGCAACAAAAAGGCCGATGAGTTGCGCTCAAGCCTCGCCAAAGCGGCCAGATAGCTGCACCATGGCTGGGCCGCTTCACCGGAAAGGGTGGAGCGGCCCCATTACAGTCTCCTGATGGTTTCACCATATCAGGCTGTTCTGCCCACCACATCATCCCGCACGCTCTCGGCAACGGCAGCGGCCTGCCTGATCAGTTCATCGGCAACACCCAACTCCCGCAACGTGCTGGCAAGATTTTCGAGAACCGCGTCGAAATGGCTGTCATTCAACCCTTTCTCCGCGATCAGCCGTGCATGGGCGGCTTTCATGTTTTTCCCGCTGTAGTTGTGCGGCCCCCCAAAGGCAAAGGTGAGGAAGTTCTTCTGCATCTTTCCCTGTTTCTTCATGTCGACACCGTCGAAGAAATGCTTGATCCGGTCGTCCGCCAGCACCTTCTTGTAGAACAGATCCACCGCGGCATCAATCGCCTTTTCCCCGCCGATTTTCTCGTACAGCGTACCTGTTGTCATGGTTCCTCCTTGTCTCTGGGCTTACCGAATGGAATTAATGAGAGCGCCTTGAGAGTATATCTCAGGAGAGGAAAACGGAAACGGGGGAAAGGATAAAATTATGGACAGCAACAGACCCAGATCATCCCCACGGGGAGGTTGAGAATGAATACGTCCCGTCGACCGGCGCTTGGTCTCAGGCGATACCGCGCCTGGCATGCAGGTAGACGAGCACGTGGGACATCCGTTGTGGTTCTTTGGCAATTGACTTCGTACTGATGATGTCGATACAGTGCTATGTGTAATTGTCCCGCGCATCAGGCCATGAAGGAGAGTGCCGTCGCTCTCCGTCACCACAGGCGATCTAACCCTGACGGGTACAACAATGTGCAGCACAAGGATTCAATCGTGTTTAACGGCATTTCCGTTGTCAAAACCCGGTTAGCTGAGACAGGGAAAGTATCCGTCGCATGGTTCGCAGCGGATTCTTCCTGCTCGGGTAGAATGTGGCACCTCATCCGCAGGCTTCTTGTTGCCGTTGTCTTCGTGGTTTCATTGTGTGCCGTTACCGCACATGCTGAGTTCGTCATTTCCAACAGTGCCGAAAATGCCGAGATCCCACCCCCCATCATCGTCGGTGGCGACCGGGCCTACCCCCCCTATGAATTCATCGATAAGGACGGCAAGCCGGCCGGATACAACGTGGAACTCACCAAGGCGATAGCCGAGGTCATGGGGATGAAGGTGGAGTTTCGTTTCGGCGGCTGGTCCGACATGCGGACGGCGCTGCGCACGAGGAAGATCGATATCCTCCAGGGGATATCGTATTCGGATGAACGGGCCAAATCCCTCGATTTTTCTCCGCCCCACACCATCGTGAACCACGCGATCTTTGCCCGCAAGGAGATGAGGCCGGTCAAGACCCTGGAAGAGCTGCGGGGAAAGAAGGTCATCGTCTTCCGGGACGGGATCATGCACGAGCGCCTGAAACGGATGGGATATGGCGAAGATCTCATCCTTACGCCGACGCCGGCGGAGGCTCTGCGCCTCCTGGCTTCGGGTCAGCACGACTATGCGGTCGTGGCAATGCTCCCCGGCATGTACCTGATCCGGGAGCTCCACCTCTCCAATCTGGTTCCCGTATCGAAGGCGGTGGTCAGCGAGCAGTACTGCTACGCCGTCCTCAAGGGAAACAGCGAGATCCTCTCCCGGTTCAACGAGGGGCTTGCCATTCTGATAAAGACTGGCCAGTACAAGGAGATCTACGACCGATGGCTCGGCGTCCACGAGCCTCCGCGGATAACCAGGGAGCTGGCCCTCCGGTACGGTGCGATGATTCTGGCGCCTCTGCTGGCAATCCTGATCGGAACGGTTGTCTGGTCCCGTACCCTGCACAGGAGGGTGGAGGAGCGGACGGCGGAACTGGCCCAGGAGGTCGTTGAGCGGAACAGGGCGCTGGAGGAACTGCGCCGCCACCAGGACAAGCTGATCCAGGCCGACAAAATGGCGTCCCTCGGCACCCTTGTCTCCGGTGTCGCCCATGAGATCAACAACCCGAACGGACTGCTCCTCCTTGATATCCCGATCCTGAAACGGGTCCACGACGATGCCGACGAGATTTTCGAAGACCGTTTCCGGGACCATGGCGATTTCATGCTCGGTGGCGTCCCCTATTCCGAAATGCGCGAAGAGATTCCCCGCATCCTCCAGGAGATGCAGGACGGCGCCCAGCGGATCAAGCGGATCGTGAACGATCTGAAGGACTTTGCCCGCCGTGACGACGCCGGCGAGATGGAACTCATCGATCTGAACGCCACGGTGCAGACCGCCCTGCGCCTCATCGACCCGACCATCCGTTCTTCCACGAAGCGTTTTGCCGTCTCCTATGCCGAGGAGCTTCCACAGGTCATGGGAAATGCACAGCGGATAGAGCAGGTGATCGTGAACCTGGTCCTGAACGCCTGCCAGGCTCTTCAAAGCGTGGACAAGGGGGTGACGGTCACGACCGGTTTGGACAGGGAGCGGAACCTGGTCGTCATTCAGGTCAGGGACGAGGGGGTCGGCATCGCCGAGGAGCATCTCCACCAGCTGATGGATCCGTTTTTCACCACCAAGCGTGAGACGGGGGGCACGGGTCTCGGCCTGTCGGTTTCGGCGGGGATCGTCAAGGAGCATGGAGGGACCCTCCGCTTCGAGTCCACGCCAGACATCGGGACGACGGTAACCCTCTCCCTCCCGGTCACCCAAAAGAGGTCATGACATGAAAACCACCACGTATCCGGACTTCGGCATACTTCTCGTCGACGACGAGCCGGCCTGGCTCAAGTCCCTCTCCCTGACCCTCAGGAGTCGCGCCGGCATCAACAACGTGCATCTCTGCCAGGAGAGCCGGGAGGTCATGGGGCTTCTCGAAAAGGGGGGAATCGGCCTGGTCCTCCTCGACCTGACCATGCCGCACCTCTCCGGCGAGGCGCTCCTGCAGCAGATCGGCGAGGCCCATCCGGAGATCATGACGATCATCGTCAGCGGGTTGAACCAGCTGGAAACCGCGGTACGGTGCATGAAGCTCGGCGCCTTCGACTATTTCGTGAAGACCGACGAGGAGGACCGGCTGGTGGGGGGGGTTCTGCGGGCCATCCGGATGCAGGAGCTGCAGCACGAGGTCCGCACCATGTCGGATCGGGTGCTCTCCCGGGACCTGCAGCACCCGGAGGCATTCATCGACATCGTGACGAGCGATCGATCAATGCACGACATCTTCACCTACGTGGAAGCGGTGGCCCCCAGCCACCAGCCCCTCCTCATCACCGGGGAGAGCGGTGTCGGCAAGGAGTTGTTCGCCCGGGCGGTCCATGCCCTGAGCCGCTGCTCCGGCCCGCTGGTGGCGGTCAATGTGGCCGGCCTCGACGATACGGTCTTTGCCGATACCCTGTTCGGTCATGTGCGGGGCGCCTATACCGGCGCGGACCAGGCGCGTCCCGGCATGATTGAGCAGGCCGGCAGCGGCACGCTCTTTCTTGACGAGATCGGCGATCTCAGCATTGCATCCCAGGTGAAGCTCTTGCGGCTCCTTCAGGAAGGGGAGTATTTCCCCCTGGGAAGCGACCGCCCCAAGCGGATGAATGCGCGGATTGTCGTTGCCACCCATTGCAATCTGGCAGCGAAGGAGGCGGCCGGGACGTTTCGCCGCGACCTCTACTACCGGCTCTGCACCCACCACATCCACGTCCCGGCCCTGCGGGAGCGGCCGGGAGACATCCCGCTTCTCCTGGACTACTTCCTGGGAGAGGCGGCTAAATCCCTCGGCAAGCGCAAGCCGACCCCCCCCAAGGAGCTCCCCCAGATCCTTTCCACCTACAGCTTTCCCGGCAATGTGCGCGAGCTGCGCGGGATGGTCTACAATGCCGTCAGTCTCCACAAGGAGAGGATTCTCTCCATGGACAGTTTCCTGAAGGCCATGGGGCATTCCCGGACGGAACAGGCGATCCCCGCGGAGAACCAGAATCCGTTTCGATCGTTCGAGCGTCTCCCCACCTTTGTTGAAGCGGCTGAACTGCTCGTCGACGAGGCCATCTCCAGGGCAAATGGCGTGCAGGCCATAGCTGCCCGACTGCTGGGCATCTCCCCGCCCGCCCTCAACAAGCGACTCAAGATGCTGCGAAAATAATCCTGATTTCCCCTCCCTCAGCAATAAAAATACCCTCCACAATCCTCCCCGGATCCGAATGGGCTTAACCTGGGTTAATCGCTTAACCATGGTTAAGCCCTTGTATCCTACTGAATTAGCTCACCATTTCAAGTTGTAGGCCCCTAAGCCATTTCCGCAGGTTAAGGCCATTCCCCTTCAAAATTCTATATAGAACATCATTTTTTCAATAAATACGGCATGTTGTGCTGTGAGTGCGCACATGGTATTCGTCTTGCTGATATGGCTTTGTATTGGCAAAGGTCATCCTGCACACCAAAAGGGGAACGTACCATGGAATGGATCAGCATCAATGAACGACTCCCGGAAGACAACACACCGGTTGTGCTGTTCACACCGCACGACTTTTTCGGTGATCTCCACTCATGCATCGGCAATTCCGAAAGCATCCGCAACTGTACCATTGCGTTCGGTCGGAAAAAGGCTCCCATTTTCACCCACTGGATGCCGCTTCCGGCCGCCCCACCCGTAACTACTCACCATTGCGGTAAATAACCCCCCTCACAAAAAGGAGAGACCATGAAAACGAAAAAGTTCTATCAGCATCTCTACTTCCAGGTATTGGTCGCCATCGCCTTCGGCGTCCTGCTCGGCTACTACATGCCCGAGACCGGCACCGCCATGAAGCCCCTCGGCGACGGCTTCGTGAAGCTGATCAAGATGATTATTGCCCCGATCATCTTCTGTACGGTCGTAACGGGCATCGCCGGCATGCAGGACATGAAAAAGGTGGGCCGGGTTGGCGGCAAGGCACTCCTCTATTTCGAAGTGGTCAGCACCCTGGCCCTCGCCATCGGTCTTGCGGTCGTGACCTTCATAAAACCGGGCGCAGGATTCAATGCCGATGTGGCCAAGCTGGACGCAAAGGCCGTAAGCGCCTACACCACGGCCGCCACCAAGTCGCACAGCACGGTCGATTTCCTGATGAACATCATCCCGAGCAGTGTGGTGGACGCATTCGCCAAGGGTGAGATTCTCCAGGTACTCCTCTTCGCCATACTGTTCGGTTACGCCCTTGCCGCGTTTGGCGAGAAGGGGAAGACCGTCTACAAGTTCATCGACCAGTTCAGCCATGTCCTGTTCGGGATCGTCGGCGCCATCATGAAGGTGGCCCCCATCGGCGCGTTCGGCGCCATGGCCTTCACCATCGGCAAGTTCGGCGTCGGCTCCCTCTCCAAGCTCGGCATGCTGATGGGGAGCTTCTACCTTACCTGCATCATCTTCATCTTTGGCGTTCTCGGCATCATCTGCAAACTGTCCGGTTTCAGCATCTTCAAATTCATCAAGTACATCAAGGAAGAGCTCCTGATCGTCCTGGGGACCTCCTCTTCCGAATCGGTCCTGCCGCGGATGATGGCCAAACTGGAAAACGTCGGCTGCTCCAAATCGGTTGTCGGTCTGGTCATTCCCACCGGCTACTCCTTCAACCTGGACGGAACCTCCATCTATCTGACCATGGCAGCGGTCTTCGTGGCCCAGGCCACCAACACCCCGCTGACCTGGGGCCAGACCCTTACCCTCCTGGCAGTGCTGATGCTCACCTCCAAAGGGGCGGCGGCGGTCACCGGCGGCGGCTTCATCACCCTGGCAGCCACCTTCGCGGTCATCCCCACCATTCCGGTAGCCGGCCTGGCCCTGATCCTCGGCATCGACCGCTTCATGTCCGAGGCACGGGCGCTCACCAACCTGATCGGCAACGGCGTGGCAACCATGGTCGTCTCCCGCTGGGAGAACGAGCTCGACACGGCCAAGATGGCGCGGGTGCTGAACAACGAGACCGAGGTGGAAGCCGAAGAGCCTGAAACAATTGTGGAAGGCCTCCTGTTGCCTGATGGCACGCAAGCATACGAGCAGGCCGCCTTCGAGAGGGCCTGATGCGAGGCACGGAAATGCTCCACTCCCATATCCGGAAATGTGCGTAGTCAGAGGTGCTGGACGTTCAGATACGGCCCTGGGGCAGGAACAGCAGTGGAAACAGGGGAGGAGACAGCCATGAAAAGGAAGTCGGTACTTATACTTGTCATCGTTTTGATCGGATTGTTCTCATTTACCGGTCTGTCGCACTCATCCGGCAAAGACGAAGCAAAGGCTCTGGTGAAGAGAGCGGCTGCCTATTTGAAATACCAGGGAAAAGGGAAGGCTCTGGCAGAGATCAGTAAACCAAGGGGTACCTTCGACAAGGGCGAAATGTATGTGTTTGCCTACGATCTCCAGGGGGTCATGCTTGCGCACCCGAAGAATCCGGAACTCATCGGGAAAAACCTGATCGACATTCCGGACAGCGAAGGGAAACTGTTCCGCAGGGAGATCGTGGAAAAGGCAAAGAAGAAGGGTTTCGGATGGGTCGACTATCTCTATCTGAATCCGGAAACGAAAGAAATGGAGCACAAGACGACGTACCTTCTGAGGGTTGATGACATCATTCTCTGCTGTGGGGCGTACCGGGAATACAGCCATGAAGGTGATTAGGCACAATGGACCTCGAACGTGACAAGACGTCGTGATTCTAGAAAACTACATAACGATAAGGGAGAACCCGTGAACATCCACGAATACCAATGGTTGTCTCCCGCTGGGAGAATGAGCTCGACACGAACCGGAAGGCACGGGTGCTGAACAGCGAGACCGAGGTGGAAGCCGAAGAGCCTGAAACAATTGTGGAAGGCCTCCTGTTGCCTGATGGCACGCAAGCATACGAGCAGGCCGCCTTCGAGAGGGCCTGATGCGAGGCACGGAAATGCTCCACTCCCATGTCCGGAAGCATGCATGGGTTAGGCAGTCTGCCGTAGTTACTCCTTTCTATCGCCGGGGGACGCCCCGGTTTTTTTATATGCCGCAAATTTATTTTAGATAAAACATTTCATCATAAATAAAATCAAGATTGACACTTTATTGTAACTAAATTATTTTATGAAGAGTAAATGGATCTTGACTTGAAGTGTTGTACATCGTGGACAAAGCTCCCGACTGGCCGGCACACCATTCCGGAAGAGATCTTATTGCTGCCGTTCACTTCGCAGAACATGAGGTTGTAAGGATGCTCGAATACAAGATTGGCCAGAAAATCAGAGAATTGCGGAAATCAAAGAAGCTCAAGCTTCAGGACGTGGCAAATGAGACGGGTTTTTCAACCGCCCTCATATCGCAGATAGAGAATGACAACGTTTCCCCTCCCATTGCCACGCTTTCGAAGCTGGCCAAGTTTTTCGATGTCAAGATGAGCCATTTCTTCAACGACGGTGAGGAAGAATGTCGTTTCGAGGTGGTACGCGCCAAGGAGCGCAAGGTAATCCCCAGGGTCGTATCGCAGGATGGCACCAGCCATAGCTATTTTTACGAAGCTCTGTCACGCAACAAGAAGAACAAAAAGATGGACCCCTTCTTCCTCACCCTGAACGATATTGCAACGAACACCGGAACCTACAGTCATGACGGGGAAGAGTTTCTCTTTGTCATGAAGGGGTCCGCGGAACTGATCCTCGACGAGCAGCGGATTACCCTCAATGAGGGGGATTCGGTCTATTTTGATTCTACCCTCAAGCACCGTCTCCTCGCGTCGGGTGGCGGCGAGGTGAAGGTCCTGGCCGTCGTGATGAGGTAGACGAATTTCCTCCTCCGTTCATCAATTATCCCAAGACATGACAAGGAGTACCCATGAACATCCACGAGTACCAGGCAAAAGCGATTCTCAGGAAATTCGGCGTGCCGGTCCCCGACGGCCACGTCTGCTACAACGGCGCCAGCGCCCGGGAGTGGGCCAAGCGTCTCGGTCCCGGCCCCTGGGTGGTGAAGGCCCAGATCCACGCCGGCGGGCGGGGGAAGGGGGGCGGCGTCAAGCTGGCCCGGACCCCTGACGAGGTGAGAGACATTGCCCGCGGCATGCTCGGCATGACCCTGCGCACCCACCAGACCGGCCCCGAGGGGAAGGTGGTGACCCGGATCCTCGTGGAGAACGGCTGCTCCATCGCCCGGGAGCTCTACGTGAGCCTCCTCGTGGACCGGAGCACCTCGAAGGTGACGGTCATGGCCTCCACCGAGGGAGGGATGGACATCGAGGAGGTGGCGGCTGAAACTCCGGAGAAAATCTTCAAGGAGGTGGTCGACCCGCTGGTGGGGCTCACCCTCTTCCAGTGCCGCAACCTCGCCTTCAGCCTCGGCCTTGACGGAAAGCTTCTACCCAAGGCAGCCAAGATGCTGGAAGCCCTCTACACCACCTTCGTCCAGTGCGACTGCTCCCTGCTGGAGATAAACCCCCTGGTGGTCACCGCCGAGAACGAGCTTCTGGCCCTGGACGCCAAGTTCGGCTTCGACGACAACGCCATGTTCCGGCATCTCCAGATCGGCGACATGCGGGACTACGACGAGGAGGACCCCAACGAAGTGGAGGCCTCCCAGCACGACCTCTCCTACGTCTCCCTCACCGGCAACATCGGCTGCCTGGTGAACGGGGCAGGGCTTGCCATGGCCACCATGGACATCATCAAGTTCTCCGGTGGCGAGCCGGCCAACTTCCTTGATGTCGGCGGCGGGGCCACCATCGAGCGGGTCACCGAGGCCTTCAAGATCATCCTCTCCGACCCCAACGTGAAGGGGATCTTCGTCAACATCTTCGGCGGCATCATGAAGTGCGACGTCATCGCCACCGGGGTCATCGAGGCTGCCAAGCAGGTATCCCTCCAGGTGCCGCTCGTTGTGCGGCTCGAGGGGACCAACGTGGAGAAGGGGAAGCAGCTTCTGGCCGAGAGTGGCCTCAACATCGTCGCCGCCGACGGCATGGCCGACGGGGCCCATAAAATCGTCCAGGCCGTGGCAGCCTGCTAGGGGGAAGAGAGAGATGGCCATACTTATCGACAAGAACACCAAAGTCATCACCCAGGGGATCACCGGGGCCACCGGCCTCTTCCACGCCCAGGGAGCCCGGGATTACGGAACGCAAATGGTCGGCGGCGTCACCCCCGGCAAGGGGGGAACCACCATCGACGGCTTCCCGGTCTTCAACACGGTCCGGGAGGCGGTAGAGAAGACCGGGGCTACCGCCTCGGTGATCTACGTGCCGCCCCCCTTTGCCGCCGACTCCATCATGGAGGCGGTGGACGCGGGGCTTGATCTCGTCTGCTGCATCACCGAGGGGATTCCCGTTCTCGACATGGTCAAGGTCAAGCAGTACATGCAGGGGAAAAAGACCCGGCTCATCGGCCCCAACTGCCCCGGCGTCATCACCCCCGGCCAGTGCAAGATCGGCATCATGCCGGGCTACATCCACAAGCCGGGGAAGGTGGGGGTGGTCTCCCGCTCCGGCACCCTCACCTACGAGGCGGTCTGGCAGCTGACCGGCTACGGCCTCGGCCAGTCCACCTGCGTCGGCATCGGCGGCGACCCGGTCAACGGCACAAGCCACGTGGACTGCCTCCGGATGTTCGAAGAGGACCCGGAGACCGAGGCGGTGATCATGATCGGGGAGATCGGCGGCAACTCCGAGGAGGAAGGGGCCCGCTTCGTCAAGGAGCATATGACGAAGCCCGTAGCGGCCTACATCGCCGGGGTCACCGCCCCTCCGGGAAAGCGGATGGGGCATGCCGGCGCCATCATCTCGGGAGGGAAGGGGACGGCGACGGAGAAGGTGGCGGTCCTGCGGGAGTGCGGAATCAGCGTGGCGGAGAGCCCCGCCGATATGGCCCAGGCCCTTTTGAAAGTCTATAAACCCTAACAACAAAGGAGAACGACACATGGCAAAATACAAGGATTCGTTGGAGTACCACGCAAGCGGCAGAAAAGGAAAGATCGAAGTCATCCCCACCAAACCGTGCCGGACGGCGGCAGACCTCTCCCTGGCCTACTCCCCCGGCGTGGCGGAGCCCTGCCTCGCCATCGAGAAGAACCCGGAGGACGCCTACAAGTACACCGCCAAGGGGAACCTGGTGGCGGTGGTCTCCAACGGCACCGCGGTCCTGGGGCTGGGGAACCTCGGGGCCCTGGCCGGCAAGCCGGTCATGGAGGGGAAGGGGATCCTCTTCAAGCGCTTTGCCGACATCGACGTCTTCGACATCGAGCTTGACACCGAGGACCCCGACGAGATCATCAAGGCGTGCCAGCTCCTGGAGCCCACCTTCGGCGGTATCAACCTGGAGGACATCAAGGCCCCCGAGTGCTTCTACATCGAGGAGACCCTCAAGAAGACCATGAACATCCCGGTCTTCCACGACGACCAGCACGGTACCGCCATCATCTCCTCCGCCGCCCTCATCAACGCCCTCCACCTGGTGGGAAAGAAGATGGAGGACATCCGGATCGTCGTGAACGGCGCCGGCGCCTCGGCCAACTCCTGCGCCAAGCTGGCCATCGCCCTGGGGGTCAAGCCCAACAACATGATCATGTGCGACTCCAAGGGGGTCATCTACAAGGGGCGCACCGAGGGGATGAACCCCTACAAGGAGCTCTTCGCCGCCGACACCCCCTTCCGGACCCTGGAGGAGGCCGCCGCCGGCGCCGACGTCCTCTTCGGCCTCTCGGTGAAGGGTGCCTTCACCCCCGAGATGGTGCGGAGCATGGCCCCCAACCCCATCATCTTCGCCATGGCCAACCCCGACCCGGAGATCACCCCCGAGGAGGCCTTTGCGGTCCGCAGCGACGTCATCATGGCCACCGGCCGCTCCGACTACCCGAACCAGGTGAACAACGTCCTCGGCTTCCCCTTCATCTTCCGGGGGGCCCTCGACGTCCGTGCCACGGGGATCAACGAGGAGATGAAGCTGGCCGCCGTCCACGCCCTGGCACGGCTTGCCCGGGAAGAGGTGCCCGACTCCGTCTGCAAGGCCTACGGCAACAAGAAGTTCTCCTTCGGCCCCGACTACATCATTCCCAAGCCCTTCGATCCGCGGGTGCTCCTCCACGTGGCCCCGGCCATCGCCCAGGCCGCCATGGACTCGGGCGTCGCCCGCCAGCCCATCGAGGACATGGCCAAGTACGTGGAACAGCTGGAGTCGTCCCAGGGGAAATCCAAAGAGATCATGCGGATGATCATCAACAAGGCCAAGAGCGACCCCAAGAAGGTCGTCTTCCCCGAGGGGGAGAACGAGAAGATCCTCCGGGCCGCCCAGGTCCTGGTGGAAGAGGGGATTGCCAACCCGATCCTCGTCGGCGACAAGAAGAAGATCACCCAGACTCTGGCCGACCTGAAGCTGGAGCTGGATGTGCCGATTGTCGATCCGGCCGATTCGGAGCTGACCGACGGCTATGCCCAGGAACTCTACGCCCTGCGCCAGCGCAAGGGGCTCACCCTCTCGGAGGCGACCAGGATCATGCGGCGCAAGTCGAGGGTCCACTTCGGCTGCATGATGGTGCGCAAGGGTGATGCCGATGCGCTCCTGGGGGGGATCGACACCCACTACCCCGAGACCATCCGGCCGGCCCTGCAGGTGATCGGGAAGCAGGAGGGGCTCTCCAGCGTCCATGGCCTCTACATGATGGTCTCCAAGAAGGGGGTCCACTTCCTGGCCGACACCACCGTCTGCATCGACCCCACCCCGGAAGAGCTGGCCGAGACCGCCATCCTGGCCGCCGAGAAGGCCCGGATGCTGGACGTGGAGCCTCGGGTGGCCATGCTCTCCTTCTCCAACTTCGGCTCCGTTGACCACCCCCAGACCAAGAAGGTCAAGCGGGCTGCGGAGATCGTCAAGGAGCGGGCTCCGGAGCTGGCCGTCGACGGCGAGATGCAGTCCGACACCGCCGTGGTGCAGGAACTCCTCCAGGGGTTCACCTTCTCCAAGCTCGATGCGCCGGCCAACACCCTGATCTTCCCGGACCTCAACTCCGGCAACATCTGCTACAAGCTCCTGCACCACGTGGGGGAGGCCGAGGCCATCGGACCGATCCTCATGGGGATGGACAAGCCGGTGCACGTCCTGCAGCGGGGCGACGACGTGGACGACATCGTCAACATGGCGGCCATCGCCGTGGTGGACGCCCAGAACGGCAACGAGTGAACCTGAAAGGATAGCGATACATGGCAAGAAAAACCGTAACCATAGACGGCAATACCGCCGCCGCCCACGTGGCCCACGCCACCAACGAAGTCATAGCCATCTACCCCATCACCCCCTCCTCGGTCATGGGGGAGATCTCCGATGCCAAGAGCGCCGCCGGCGAGAAGAACATCTGGGGCACCGTGCCGCTGGTATCCGAACTTCAGTCCGAGGGGGGGGCCGCCGGCACCGTCCATGGCGCCCTCCAGTCCGGCGCCCTGACCACCACCTTCACCGCCAGCCAGGGGCTTCTCCTCATGATCCCCAACATGTACAAGATCGCTGGAGAGTTGACTTCCACCGTCTTCCATGTCTCGGCCCGTGCCCTTGCCACCCAGGCGTTGTCCATCTTCGGCGATCACTCCGACGTCATGGCCTGCCGCTCCACCGGCTGGGCCATGCTCTGCTCCAACAACGTCCAGGAGGTCATGGACTTCGCCCTCATCGCCCAGGCGGCGACGCTGAGGAGCCGCGTCCCGTTTCTCCACTTTTTCGACGGGTTCCGCACCTCCCACGAGGTGCAGAAGGTGGAGGAGCTCACCTTCGACGACATGCGCGCCATGATCGACGACGGGCTGGTCAACGCCCACCGCGCCCGCGGCCTCTCCCCCGACCGCCCGGTCATGCGCGGCACCGCCCAGAACCCCGACGTCTACTTCCAGGGGCGCGAGACGGTGAACGGCTTCTACCCGGCCTGCATCAGCATCGTCCAGGAAGAGATGGATAAATTCGCCACAATCACCGGCCGCTCATACAGCCTGGTGGAATACGCCGGCGCACCCGATGCCGAGCGGGTGATCGTCATCATGGGTTCCGGGGCTGACACGGTTCAGGACACCGTCGATACGCTGGTCAAGCAGGGTGAGAAGGTCGGCGTGGTCAAGGTCCACCTCTATCGCCCCTTCCCGGTGGAGGCCTTTGCCGCCGTCCTTCCCGCCGCGGTCAAGAGCATTGCGGTCCTGGACCGCACCAAGGAGCCGGGCTCAATCGGCGAGCCGCTCTACCTGGATGTGCGCACCGCCATTGGCGAAGCCAGGGCGGACGGCAAGATCTCCTTTGCCTGCTATCCGGTCATCATCGGCGGCCGTTACGGCCTGGGCTCCAAGGAATTCACCCCGGCCATGGCCAAGGCGGTCTTTGACAACCTGAAAGAAGCCAAGCCCAAGAAGAACTTCGTGGTCGGCATCAACGAAGACGTCACCGGCTGCAGCCTGGATTACGACCCCTCCTTCCGCAACGCCATGGCCGGCACCTACGAAGCCATGTTCTACGGACTCGGCTCGGACGGCACTGTCGGCGCCAACAAGAACACCATCAAGATCATCGGTGAGACCACCGACAACTATGCCCAGGCCTACTTCGTCTACGACTCCAAGAAGGCCGGCACGATCACCACCTCGCACCTGCGTTTCGGCAAACAGGCCATCAATGCTCCTTATCTGATCGACCATGCCGACTTCATTGCCTGTCACAACTTCACCTTTCTGGAGAAGTACGACATGCTCAGCAAAGCCAAACCGGGCGGCACCTTCCTGCTCTGCTCGCCCTTCGAGCATGACCAGGTCTGGGACCGGATGCCGGTGGAAGTGCAGCAGCAGATCATTGACAAAAAACTCAAGTTCTTCGTGATCAATGCCATCAAGCTGGCCGAGGAGCTGGGGCTCGGTGCCCGTATCAACGTCATCATGCAGACCGCCTTCTTCACGATATCCAACATCATCCCGCTGGAGCAGGCCATCGCCGAGATCAAGGACGCCATCAAGAAGAGCTACGGCAAAGCGGGCGACAAGGTCGTCTCCATGAACAACGCCGCCGTGGATGAGGCGCTCAAGAACATCCATGAGGTAGCTGTACCGGCCGCAGCCAGCAGCAGCATCACCATGCCCCCCTCGGTCGCCAGACACGCACCCAAATTCGTCCAGGAGGTCACCGGCAAGATCATCGCCGGATTCGGCGACGACCTGCCGGTCTCGGCCATGCCGATCGACGGCACCTTCCCGACCGCCACGTCGCAGTACGAGAAGCGCAACATCGCCGTCGACATCCCGGTCTGGGACGAGACGCTCTGCATCCAGTGCGGGATCTGCTCCTTCGTCTGCCCCCATGCCACGATCCGCATGAAGGCCTACGACGAAAAACTGCTGGCCAATGCGCCAAAAACCTTCAAGTCCACCGACTGCAAACTGCCCGAGTTCAAGGGGATGAAATACACCCTGCAGGTGGCCCCCGAGGACTGCACCGGCTGCGGCGCCTGCGTCCACAACTGCCCGGCCAAGAGCAAGGAAGACCCGAACCACAAGGCCATCAATATGCAGTTCCAGCCGCCGCTCAGGGCAGAAGAGGCCGTCAACTACGACTTCTTCCTGTCGCTGCCCGACATGGACCCGGCCAAACTCAAACTGGACACGCTGCGCGGCAGCCAGTTGGTGCGCCCCATCTTCGAATACTCCGGCGCTTGCGCCGGCTGCGGAGAAACCCCCTACCTGAAACTGCTGTCGCAACTGTTCGGCGACCGGGCCATGATCGCCAACGCTACCGGCTGCACCTCGATCTACGGCGGCAACCTGCCGACCACCCCTTGGGCCCAGCGTGCCGACGGGCGCGGACCGGCCTGGTCCAACTCGCTCTTTGAGGACAATGCCGAGTTCGGTTTCGGCATGCGTCTGGCGGTGGACAAATTTACCGAATCGGCCCGCGAACTGCTGACCGAGCTGACCAGATGCAGCTGCAAATCCTGCATGGAAATCCTGCCGGTCATGAAAGAGATCCTGGCCTCGGAGCAGAACGGTCAGGCCGAGATCGAAGCCCAGCGTGAACGGGTTGCCAAACTGAAGGAAGCCCTCCCGGGGTGCAATGAACGGGCAGCCGTACAGCTGCTGCCGCTGGCCGATTACCTGGTCAGGAAATCGGTCTGGTGCGTAGGCGGCGACGGCTGGGCCTATGACATCGGCTACGGCGGCCTCGACCATGTCATCGCCTCCGGCAAGAACGTCAACATTCTGGTGCTGGACACCGAGGTCTACTCCAACACCGGCGGTCAGGCCTCCAAGTCGACCCCCATCGGCGCCGTGGCCCAGTTTGCCGCCGGCGGCAAGATCATGGCCAAGAAGGATCTGGGCATGATGGCGATGGCCTATGGCTACGTCTATGTTGCCAACGTCTCCCTGGCCAATCCGGCCCAGGTCGTAAAAGCCTTCATCGAAGCGGAGGCCTATGACGGACCGTCGATCATCATCGCCTATGCCCACTGCATCGCCCACGGCATCAATATGACCACCGCCGTGGATGAGCAGAAGAAAGTGGTTTCATCCGGCTATTGGCCGCTGTACCGCTACAACCCGGCCCTGGCAGCCGAAGGGCAGAACCCTCTCCAGCTGGACAGCAAGGCGCCTACCACCTCCTTCGAGGATTTTGCCAATGGCGAGAACCGCTACAGGGCGCTGAAGAAGATCGACCCGGAAGCATCGGCAGTGCTGATGAAGAAGGCCAGCGCCTGGACCGCCAGCCGTTTCGAGTACTATCAGAAGCTGGCAGCGTTGACCTATGGGGTCGGAGAGAAATAGCTCACCGGCATGTCTGTGATAGTGAACCAGTGTCGCATCCGGCAACTCCGGATGCGACACTGACGCTATCGACTTGAAACACATCAGCAAGAAGCAATGTCGAAGAATATCTTTATTGCCGCCACCGGACAATACTGCGGAAAAACACCACAAGCCTCTGCTTACATTGCCCTGTGGGCTCCTTTCCATAGCCGTGGGACGCCCCGGCTTTTTCCATTCACGGTGCCTGGAGGACCCACGGGGAGGTCGAGAATGAAAAAGTCCCTTCAAAGGCCCGGCGCCAGATGGCTTCTTCCCGGGTAACCACCAGGTGCCATGTCTGCGTTGCACCATCAGGACGACCAGAGGCGAAGGCCCGCGGTGTCAGGACGGCAGCGCACCACGACGGGTCCGGGTCTCTCACGGAACGGTAGACAATAACCCCGACATCAGCCCTGCGAGCTACCTGAGCAAATGCCTGGGTCCCGCTGTAGTCCCTTTTGTCTGTCCAGACCGCCGCATCCCGGTCAAAGGGAGGCAACCGCAGGTCAACGGTACGGGCATTGATCGGTACGCTGAAGGCCGTATGGGGGGCAGGTCCCAGGCGTTCGAGACCGGAAGTCTCCTGGAGGAATCTCCATCGCCAGTAACCAACCTCGGCCGCCGCCGTACGAACCGATGCCGCACCGTAAAAAACACCGGGATCAGAGACTGCTCGGAACCGTGAGCCGGGAGGGAAGGGTATATACCGGAACGGGCTCGCGAGGAGATAATCCAGTCCACTGGTGTCCGAGGGAACCGGCGGCTTGTTCTCCTCTATGATATCCTCGAGAAGGTCTTGCTCGGTCAACGTGTCCACGAGCTTCATGGTCGAAGCTGTGTGCTGGGCCTCGACGATGCGCCAGATGGTTTCCGCGCGGCGGCGGGCCTCAGACGATACCGCGTCTGGCGTCCAGGTAATAGACGACACGAACAAGCCCCTCCGTCGAAGAGATGAGTTCCACGGGCTTTCTGTCAGCCAGTGCATGATTGTCGCTGTTCATCCACCGCCGGACATCCTCGGCAATCCCGCCGACGATGGCGTCAAGGGAACGGAACAGCCTGACCAGCAGCACGGCAAACTCCCACTCTTTCTTTTCCCTGGAAAGCTGGTAGGTACCGGCGCAAAGCCGGGAAACCGTGGCCCTGCTCACGCCAAGGACTCCAGCTAGTTTGGCCTGGGACAGGCCAAGGAACTCCGCCGCGTTGACTACCGCCTTGGATAGCACCGCTTCTTTGGTGACACTCTGTGGTGCGCTGACTGTTTGTGGCATATCATTCCTCCTGCTCAACCATTCTGTAGAAATTATATACTATGTTTATTCCCTTAGCAATAGCAATAATTGCCGTGGATGGTGTGGGAGGAGAGTCTTACTTCTTCTCATGAAGTGAGAGGTACTTGTCGAAAATCACTACACAAATTCTCATTAACACCGCAAAAACCGTCGAGGATGTTTACATCCCGTGAACCCCTTGATCCAGAAATAGCGGTTAATCAATGCGTTATAATCTGGAGCGAATATTGCAGTGATTCCAGGTAATTGCATAAGGTTTTGCTATTGATGGCCCTCTCTCCTCCCGGAAATCCTTTAACCCTTTCCGGTCATTCCTTATGCTGCCGATGCGGAGCCTCTGTGAAGGCTCCATGACCCGCCGATAGTCCTCTCCGTGTGATCGTTATTTTTGCCATCAATCAAAAACCGTTCTCCTTTTTCGCTGTTCGGCAGTTAAAAAATCCGACAGGAGTTCGATGCTCCTTCGGTTGTTTTTGAACATCAGGGGCAGCAGGCGGATGAAGTGCCAGGGAGTGGTCCTGACACTCTTCATGACGGAGGTAAGACATGCTGGGGAAAAACGGACGCATAGTGTTTGCCGTTGTGATCAGCCTTGCGCTCCTGGGTTACACGAGAGCCGACGTCGATGCCTCGAACATCCTGCTGGGCTCCGATTATCTCATGACCGAAGAAGGGACCTTCTTCGATTTTGGGACGGGGATCGGGAAAGTTCCCTTGAAAGGGAAACCTGTCGGTCCGGGATTTACCGACACGATTGTGCAAAGACAAGCAAATGCCATTCTGGGACCACCTTACGTCGGCGGCACTGACACGATACCGATTGAGCTTGTGGCACTTTCACTGGTCAGTGTCAATCCTGTCACTATCGGCGGTTCGCTTTTCGATGTCTCCGTCGGCCTCACTCCTGGGGAGAGATCACTCGGATCAATGACCGTCACCCATCAATTCCCCGATAACGGCACCCCCGCTCCGGAAGGGACCTTCACCTCATTTTTCGACATCTTCTTCGATGCATATTTCTCCCCGGTGGGCGGCGGGGCGGGATTCGGCATCTCCGACACCATACGTCTCGAAACGGCCGAGCCCGTCTTCTGGAGTCACGAGCCGCCGCTTGGTCCCATCGTCTTTGTGGATGGCTTTGTCGGAGACCAGGACGCCAACCGCCACATCGGTCCGCTCCCCATTACTTTCAATGATTTCTACCCCATCGGCCAGATTCGCGAGGTGCATCCGCAGGGGGTCGGGGTGCATGTTGCCCAGCAGGCTGTCGTACCCGAACCATCCACATTTTTTCTTATCGGATTGGGGCTGGTAGGTGTGGTTGCCCTTCAAAGAAGACGGAAGAAGGCTGGTGAAATTGCACTGAAGGGAAGTGCTCTATATTTTGATAATCAGAGGAAATAGGGGTTGTGTCAAGGTGTAGACCTGACACCATATTTTTCTCCCACCATATTTTTCTCCCCTATATTTTGATAATCAGAGGAAATAGGGGTTGTGTCAAGGTGTAGACCTGACACCATATTTTTCTCCCACCATATTTTTCTCCCCTATATTTTGATAATCAGAGGAAATAGGGGTTGTGTCAAGGTGTAGACCTGACACCATATTTTTCTCCCACCATATTTTTCTCCCCTATATTTTGATAATCAGAGGAAATAGGGGTTGTGTCAAGGTGTAGACCTGACACCATATTTTTCTCCCAGGACCGGAACGTTCTATAAAAAGTGAATAAAAATATCTGGTTGCTGCATTTTTTGCTTGACATTGAGTAAAAATCGGCACGCGCGCATTCGTAACTAACTGATATTGAAGAGGTTGCGAATGCCTCGTCATATTCGGCCGTTTACCAGGGCCACAGACCAACTATCGTACTTTCGTCTACGGTACTCTCTATATATAGGTAAAGTTGAAAAAACATGCAAAGAACGAAACAATATCGTTACGGTGAAAAAAGTTTTGAACCCCGGCCACCTGAATATAATTTGTGGGCTGATCATATTTCTGGCCGAAATTTCAGGGTAATGAAAAATTGCCTTGACTATCTTTCATCTGGCTGAAAAATGTAGGCTTAAACCGGACGATAGCGAAAATCAGAACAGGCGGGCATTGATCATGGAATGGTATGAAGAAGAGGTGCGCGCCATGGAGCAGCGCCTGCGGGAAACAGGGCCCCTCGCCGGGCAGGTGGTCTTTTATGGCAGTTCCTCCATGCGGATGTGGGACACGCTTGCGGCTGATTTCCCGGGAGTTGACCTGCTGAACGTGGCCTTTGGCGGTTCGACCATGGCGGCGTGCGCCTGGTTTTTCGAGCGGCTGGTGGTCCCCTGCCGCCCCCGTTCGCTGGTCTGCTATGCCGGGGACAATGACCTGGGGGACGGGCGGACGCCGGAGGAGGTGGTTGCCTCATTCCGGGAGATGCTGGGGAAAATCGATACGTATTTCCCAGCGATCCCTTTTACCCTGCTGTCGATCAAACCGAGCCCGGCCCGCTGGCACCTGGCGGACCGGATCAGGGAGACCAACGGGTTGCTCCGCCGCGAACTGCAGTGCCGCGACAACAGTTATTGCATCGATCTTTTCCCCGCCATGCTCGGCAGCGACGGCCTGCCCGATGTTTCTCTCTTCCTAGAGGACGGACTGCATGTCAGCGCCAGGGGGTACCTGGTCTGGAAAAGACTGCTCGGCGAACTCTCCGGCCGGATTTTTTAACAGAAAAGTAACCTGACCGTCATAACTATATGAAATTCCAGTTATATACTCTTTGCATGCATCGAGAGTATCATTACTGGCATAGCCCCCATCTGGGGCGGGACATGGAACTTCTCATCTTTGGTCAGAGCGGCGCCCGGGTGATCGTCTTCCCGACCCGCGCCGGGCGGTTCTACGATTACGAGAACTGGGGGCTGATCAATGCCGTCCGGGACAAGATCGACAACGGCTGGCTGCAGTTCATCTGCATCGACAGCATCGACGCCGAGAGCTTCTATTGCGACTGGTGCCCCCCGCGCGACCGGATCATCAGACACCAGCAGTACGAGCACTATATCCTGCATGAAGTCATCCCCTTCACCCTGGAGCGCAACCCTGACACCTACCTGATCGCCCACGGCTGCAGCATGGGAGCCTACCATGCGGTGAACATCGCCATGCGCCATCCGGCTCTATTCAGCCGGGTCATTGCCTTGAGCGGCCGGTACGACCTGACGCGCGGGGTCGGCTCCTTCCGCGACCTGTTCGACGGTTACTACGACGAGGATGTCTATTTCCACAACCCGTCGCACTTTATTTCCAACATCAGCGACCACGAACTGCTGGATACGATGCGCCGGATAGAGATGACCATCGTAATCGGCGAAGAAGATTCCTTTCTGGAAAACAACCTGCAATTCCGTGATGCCCTCACTAACAAAGGGATCACCCCTTCCTTCCACATCTGGTCAGGCGAAGCACACCGGCCCCGCTACTGGCGCGAGATGATCACCACCGTATTTTGACGTTGCCGCCTCTGCTGTATCGGTGATTGTATCTGCAGGATCAAGTGCTACTTTAAGTCACTACTGTCCGGTAAATTTTTCGGCAACCCAACTTAACTTGTCGTAACAGCGAGTAAAACGTGTGGGAAAACTAGGAACACTCACCAGTTTTTTACCGAATTACCATAGATTCAATGCGGTAATACGGGGAGTGTCCCTGGTTTACCCCCTGGTTTACCCCCAATGCGGTAATACGGGGTGTGTCCCTGGTTTACCCCTGGTTTACCCTGGGGAGTGTCCCTGGTTTACCCTGGTTTACCCGGGCGGAATCGCGGCGCCGAGGAGAAACCAATGCACACAGAAACGTCGAGCCCACACCAATGTCCGGCGGGGCCGAGCCGGGGGCAACCTCCCGGGGATCGAACCAGGCACCGGGGGGCCCCAAGGGCCGGGAAGGGGGAAAACTAGGGACACTCACCAGTTTTTTACCGAATTACCATAGATTCAATGCGGTAATAGATAGAGGGGTCAACTCTCCAGGGAAAACTAGGGACACTCACCAGTTTTTTACCGAATTACCATAGATTCAATGCGGTAATAGATAGAGGGGTCAACTCTCCAGGGAAAACTAGGGACACTCACCAGTTTTTTACCGAATTACCATAGATTCAATGCGGTAATAGATAGAGGGGTCAACTCTCCATATTCCATTTTTATTGTAGCTCTGATATGATGGCGGCAATATCATCTGGGGAGCAGAATATTGGCTAGACCGTTACGAATTATTTATCCGGGCGCATTTTACCATGTGACTTCGCGAGGTAATGAAAAGAAGGACATTTTTAAGAGCCGGAGAGACCGGGAGAAATTCCTTGAATATCTGGCGTCGGCAACGGAGCGTTATGGAGCCGTGATCTATGCATACTGCCTGATGAGCAACCATATTCATCTGTTTCTGCAAACGCCGGAAGGCAATCTATCGCAGATCATGCGACACATAATCGGAGCATACACCACTTATTTCAATATTAAGCGAAAACGAGCAGGCCACCTTTTTCAGGGGAGGTACAAATCAATCCTGGTGGAAGCCAACGAATACGCCGCCGAGTTGACCCGCTATATTCACCTTAATCCCGTAAAGGCCGGGATAACCGCCAAGGCAGATGAATATGAATGGTCAAGTTGTCGAGCATACATAGGCGCGGCACCGACGCCAGAATGGTTAAGATCAGGATTTATCCTCGGGAGCTTTGGGAAAACAGAACCGGTTTCCCGCAAGAATTACAGGGAGTTTATGGAAAAGGTTGAAATTGAAGCTTATGAAAGCCCATTGAAAAGCGCTGTCGGGGGGTCGGTCCTCGGTAGTCCCGAATTTGTCGAAGAAATAACAGAAACACACCTCAATGAGAGAAGAGCAGACAAAGATATTCCGGCATTGCTGCACTTTTCAAATAGGCCGCCACTTGAAGAGATAATCGAACTCGCTAGAGGCGCGATGAAGAATAATGATAAGCTGGGCCGACAGGTGAGCATATACCTTTGTCATAAGTACAGCGGCGCACCATTGAAGGAAATTGCTACCAAGTTCGATGTTGGAGTAACAGCGATAGGTGAAGCAAGCAAACGAATTCAAAAGAAGATAGAGGGAGACAAAGCGTTGCAGAAGTTGATTGGCACTTTGACGACAACAATCAATAAGTGGAAATGGAGAGTTGACCCTCTACGTCCCCTCTAAGTGGAAAATGGAGAGTTGACCCTCTACGTCCCCTCCTCGCACCTCTTGCCTCTCTAATCCGATATGTCTCGGGCATTCGGCTCCGTGCGCCTTGCATTTGCCGTTAGGCGGACAGGGCGGAGATGAACTCATCGCTGGTGTACGCTAACACCCGATCGGACTTCCCGTCCGGATTGAGCTGCAGTTCGGTAATCCCCTTCATCTTGTCCGACAGCCAGGCATTGGTAAAGACCTCGAGGCTTACGGCGTGCGGTTCATATTTTGTCCCCACCAGCAGGGCATGCTTGAGAAAGCTGCTGACTCGCTCGCTGCTGGACCAGACCGGCAGGGAAATCTCTCCCCGGTCCAGTTCCTGCGAGTAGATGTTGTTGTAGGTGCCCTTGGCCACCCACACCTGATTCGCTGCCCGGATCTCCTCCAGAAAGACCTTTTCTCCCATATACGCGACCGTCATGGCACTCCCTCCTTCCGACCGATGTGCGTCTCGTCATTTGCTGCACCGGTAGATGCAGCGGTGGGTGATTTCGAGGCTCAGGGACTCAGGACGGTAGGCTTTTCAGCTCGATCTCAGCCGGCGGTAGCGGATGCCGTTACCGATGAGTTTTGCGATATGAGCCATATCCCGACGTGCCACAGACCCACCTCTGTTCAAAACCGGAGGGGCAGTAGATTGTGAAGATTCCACCGCAGCCCCCGTTCCCGCCAGGGGCTGCAGTTAACTCTGGGTGGTTACCCCGCGTGGGGCTTGCCGATTTCGTCGAGCCCCACGCTGCCGTGACCCCCTTCCACGTTGGGTGCGGTCTCCCGCAGGTGGGCAGCGCAGACGTATTCGCTGCTGTTTGCCTTGGCGCCGCACTGTCTGCACTCGACGGTGGGATTGTCCGAAAGGGTCCTGATGCGCTCGTCTTCTCCCTGTGATTTGAGATAGCACATGTGTTGCTTGTGGGTTTCACCGGTACAGCTCATCGTGTTTTCTCCCTCTCTCTGTGGTGTATTTCAGGATGATCATCTGCCGCAGACCGGCAGAATCACCGTAAACTGCGTTCCTTCCCCGACCCTGCTCTCCACCTGGATCTCACCGCCGTGCCGCTTGACGATGTCGTAGGTGAGGGCAAGGCCGAGGCCGATCCCCTTGCCGACCTCCTTGGTGGTGAAGAAGGGGTCCCAGATCCGGTCGATCATGTCCGGGGAGATGCCGGGGCCGGAATCCCGGATCGTGACCGATACCGTTGCCTCACCGGCGGCCACCGTCGTCACCTCTACCCGACCGTCTCCGGTGATTGCCTGATGGGCGTTCACCAGGAGGTTCATGCAGACCTGGCGCAGGCCGGACGGGTCGCCGAGGACGCGGGGGAGGTCCTCCTTCAGGTTGGCGACTACCGTGATCTGCCGGTAGCTCGGCTGGTGACTCAGCAGTTCGAGAATTTCCCGCAGGATCGCGTTCATGTCCACGGGCACAGCCACCCCGTCCGATTTCCTGCCGAAGCTGAGGAGGTGGTTGATGATCCCCTTGCAGCGGTACGATTCCCGGACGATTACCTCCAGGTAGCGGGGAAAGACATCCAGGCGGGAATCCCGCTCGAGGGCCGGTTCGTCGCGGAAGCGGCGCAGGAGCGCCTCTGCATAGCCCGCCACGGAGGTGAGGGGGTTGTTGATCTCGTGGGCGATGCCGGTGGCCAGGACGCCGATGCTCGACATCTTCTCGGACTGGATGAGGTGCATCTCCTGGAGGCGCTTTTTCGAGACATCCCGGAAGAAGACCAGGGCCCGGTTTTTCTCCCCCAGGGCATCCTTGATCGGGGTGGCGGTGATGTCCACGTACTGGGTCTTGTGTCCTTCCCGCACCGACACATGGGAGGTCTCCGCCCGCTCGCCCCGCAGCGCCCTTTCGACAGGGCATTCCTGGGGGAGGGAAGGGGACTCGGGGTGAAAGAGCTCGCTGCAGGATTTCCCCGGCTGGATCTCCCGGGGGAAGAGCCGCGGGCCCACGAGGTTGTGGTGCTGGATTCTCCCGTCATGGTCATAGACCGTGATGCCGTCGGTGATGGAGTCGAAGATCGCCTGCAGCTCGTTGGTCTTGTTTCTCAGGTCCACCTCGGCCTGTTTGCGCTCGGTGATGTCCTGGGTGGTGCCGTAGAGCATGACGACCGTCCCGGCGCTGTCGACCAGGGGCTCGACGATGGTGTAAACCCACTTGAGGGTGCCGTCGCGGAACAGGAGGCGATGTTCGATCTCGTAGTTCTTGCCGTGTTCGATGCCGAGCCGGAGGTGCTCCATGACGTTATTCAGGTCTTCCGGATGGACCACGCCGGCGAAGGCCTCATGGGTCGTCTCATCAGGGCGCAGGCGCATGATGCTGAGCAGCTCTGCCGAGGCCTTCACCTCGCCGGTTGAGGGATTGAAGCTCCAGGAGCCCACGTGGGTCATGGATTGGGCCTTGGCCAGGTTGTATTCGCTCTCCGACAGGGCCTGCTCCGCCCGTCTCCGCTCGGTGATGTCCATGAGTACGGCGAGGCACTCCTCTCCCGATTCGGTGACCATGGCCTCGATCCGGACGTACAGGGGCTTCTCCCTGCAGGTATTGAGGAGGAGCCGGCAGGTCTCTTTCTCCTTGCCGGCAAAGACCTTCTCCAGGAATCTGCTGAAGAGGAACCGATCCATATCGGCAACGAACCCCTCGAAGCGGCGGCTGATAAGCTCGGCACGTCCCACCCCGAGGAGGGTGACCCCGAAGAGGTTCACCGACTGGACCACCCCCTCGCGATTGAGGGTGAAGTAGCCGACCGGGGCGAAGTCGTACAGGAGGGCGTACTTGTTGCGCGATTCCTCCAGCTCCTGCCGGGATCGGCGCAGCTCCTGGATCGTCTTCTCCAGTTCGGCCTGGTGGGCTTCAATTTCATGGAGCTCTCTCGGTGTCATGGTCTCTGTGGAATCAACGTGCAGCCCCCTACCACTGCCTGCGGACAGTGGCGTCGAAGGCCGGCGCCGCGCCCCCCTTCCGGGTGTAGTAGGAGCGGTAGTCTTGGGGCTCTTCGTCCTTCTGCTCCCGGTGGCGCCCCTTCCATGACCGGGTGTCGTGGTGGTCATAGAGGGTGTAAAAGAGGTCTTCCACCATCCGGCTCAGCTCGTCCACGTCACGAACCACCTCGACGCGGTCGCAGAAGGTGCCGTAGAGCTCCATGAGGCAATCCCCCCGGTGCCAGGTCTCGCGCTCCTCCGGCGTGAGCCAGAGCATGTAGCCCGCCTTCTCCCGAATCTCCTCCAGTGCCCACTCGTTGGCGTCGTTGTAGTTGTTGCGGGCATCCCCCATGATGATGATGGCCGGTTTCCCCCGCATGTTCTCCAGGTGCTTCTTCTTGAACTCGACAAAGACGTTGCCGAAGTCGCTGTTGTCGTCCAGGTTGACGATGTCCCCCCGGTCGATGGTCTCCAGCAGGCAGTTTACCGGCATGTTGCGGAGCATGGGGGTGATCTCGGCCAGCTCCCTGTTGAAGACGAAGCTGCGGACGTGCATGAGCCGGTTCTGGAGGGTGTGGAGCAGCAGGAGCATGAAGCGGGTGGCGTGGCTGACGGAGTAGCTGACGTCGCACAGTACCACGAGCCGTGGCTTTTCCTTGCGCTTGCGCCGCAGGGATAAGAGGAACGGGACCATGCCGTGACGGTAGTTTTTCTGGATCGTGCGGATGACGTGGAGCTTCCCCCGGCTCTCCAGCTCCTTCATCCGCTTAACGTCCTTGCGGATCCGGACGAGCATCCGGGAGACGACCTCCTGCATATCCGCCAGTTCTTCGGGGGTGAAGGGGGCCACCTTGGGCTTGCTGCTCGACGGCTGGAAGGCGACGGTGGGGGGGCTTTTCATGTAGTAGTCCGAGGGGGAGGGGGCCTCCATCTTGCCGCGGTGGCCGTCGAGCTGGACCATGATCTCGGCGCCGGCCGATTCGTCGTCGCTCTCCTCCATGGCGAGGAGATTTTCCAGATCCTCGGCGGTCACTTCCTCGTCAACGATGAGGAGCGGATCGTCCTTTTCCCGGGTCCGGTGCTCCTCGGCCTTCAGCTGTTCCCCTTCGACTATGTGGATCAAGGCGGTGAGGAGATCCATGGCGTCGAGGCCGAGGGTGTTCTGCTGACCGGTGCTGAAAAACCGGTCGAAGAC
This sequence comes from Desulfuromonadales bacterium, assembly GCA_003712145.1. Lineage (GTDB taxonomy): Bacteria > Desulfobacterota > Desulfuromonadia > Geobacterales > Geobacteraceae > Geobacter. Next base: position 33,996 of record RHLS01000018.1, read on the forward strand.
CTCCTCAAAGGCGGGGATGTCGTTCACGTTCTTCACCAGCGTCAGGCGCAGGAGCGCCTTCACCGACTCCCGCCCCGACAGGCCGCCGAAGGTCAGGGCCTGCACGGCGTCGAGGCTCTCGCCGGGAGATACCCTGATCCCCCGCTCCCGCAGGGCCGTGACGAATCTGGTGATGATCCGTTCCATGGCTATCCCATCATCTGGGCGGCCAGCTCGTTCACCTGCTGGAGGTCCGCCTGGTGCTTGGCGATCACCCCGACCGTATTGGCAACCACCTCCGGCGTCAGCTGTTTCGTGTGGAGGATGGAGAGGACCTGGGCCCAGTCCAGGGTCTCGGAGACGCTGGGGGGCTTGCGGAGGTTGAGTTCCCGCGCCTTGCGGAGGAATTCGACCATCTGCAGCGCGAGTCCCTCGCAGAGCTCCGGGAAGCGAGAGCGAACAATGGCCACCTCCCGGTCGAACTCGGGGTAGCCGATGTAGAGAAAGAGACAGCGCCGCCGCAGGGCGTCGGAGATCATCCGGGTGCCGTTACTGGTAAGAATCGCCAGGGGTCTGTTCCGTGCCGGTATGACGCCGAGTTCGGGGACCGAGACCTGGAAATCGCTCAGGCATTCCAAGAGGAGCGCTTCGAACTCGTCGCCGGAGCGGTCGATTTCGTCGATCAGCAGCAGCGAGCGTTTCTCGGAGAGGAAGCTCCGCAGGATGGGCCGCTGCACGAGAAAATTCCGGGAGAAGAAGAGGCTTTCTTCCGCCGAGAGACGCTCAACCGCCGCCCGCAGGTCGGCAGACTCCGAGAGGTAGCTGTCGAGCTGGGTGCGCAGGAGCTGGGTGTAGAGGAGCTGCTTGCCGTACTCCCAGTCGTAGAGCGCCTTTCCCTCGTCGATTCCCTCATAGCACTGGAGCCGCACCAGGGGAAAGTCCATGACCTCGGAGAGGGTCTTGGCAAGACCGGTCTTGCCGACGCCGGGTGGGCCTTCGATGAGGATCGGCTTCTCCATCCGGAGGGCGAGGAAAACGGCGGTGGAGATGGTTTCATCGGCAATGTAGCCGCCGCGACGGAGAAGGTCTTTAACCTCAAGTTCGGTAATCATGGGGAAACCTCGTGACGGTGAAATCCTGGTGCTGCGGTCTGTTCCGATGATACTCGCGATGATGCAGAAGCGCCGCTGGCACCCGGAGAGAAAGTCTCCCCGGGCCCAGCGGCTTTTCAGTCCAGCTTGAACTTGCTGTGCTGCTTTAAATGTTACATGCAACCCTTGAAAACGGCGCGCATATTGTCGAAGCCGATGTCAATCGGGTTACCTTCGGAGCAGATGTCGGCGGCGGCGAACTTGGCCAGGCCGTCGAGGTCCTTCTCCTGCAGGCCGAGGTCGGCGAACTTCGTGGTGATCCCCAGGTCGTCCTTCAGTTCCTGGATCATGTCGATGAACAGCTCGCCAGCCTTCATGTCGGAGATGTTGCGGGTGTCGATACCGGCAGCGCGGGCCATCATGGCGAAGCGCTCAGGGCAGGCCGGGAGGTTGAGACGGCAGACGTCGACCAGGGCGATGGCGTTGCAGAGGCCGTGGGGGGAGTCATAGAGACCGCCCATGGCGTGGGCCATGGAGTGGACAATGCCGAGGCCGGCGCTGTTGAAGCTGTAGGCCGCGGCCATTTCGGCCCAGACCATCTGCTCGATGGCCTTGATGTTGTTCCGGTTGGCCGAGGATTGGCGCAGGTTGTCGAAAATTTCGGTGATCGCCCAGAGACCGGGGCCGTAGGCGGACTGCACGCATAGGCGGGAGGCAATGGCTTCGACGGCGTGGGTCAGGGCGTCCATGCCGGTGTAGGCGGCCAGGTTCGATGACATGCACTGATGGAGCAGCGGGTCGTTGACCGACTTGCTCGGGGTGCAGTTGGGATCGAAGAGGGCCATCTTGTACATCTTCTCGGTGTGGTTGATGATGGAGAAGCAAGAGATCTCCGAACCGGTACCGGAGGTGGTGTTGATGGCGAGGTGCGGAATCTTGTTCTTCTTGGTGCACTTGAAGGCGCCTTCAAAGCTGCGCACATCCTGGCCGTCGTGGCTGTAGACCAGCTTGATGGCCTTGCCGCAGTCGGTGGTGGAGCCGCCGCCGATGGTGATCATGCCGTCGAACTTGCCGGAGGCGAGCACCTTGGCCCCTTCCATGACTTCGTAGTCCTTCGGGTTCGGGGTCGCCTTGTCATAGACTTCAGAGGCAACGCCGGCGTGCTTCAGCACACCCTGGATCGATTCGATGATGCCGGTCCCCTGGAGGCCCGTCGTGACGATAAGGGCGTTGGTCATTCCCAGGGCCTTGGCGTCATTGCCGACCATGGTGTGGGCACCAATGCCTATGTTCACTGAAGGATAGGCGTGCTGCATCTTGATCGGGTATTCACGGGATTCGAGGCTGAGGGTCCGCTTTGCATCTCTGAAATGTGGCATGGTACTTCCTCCTTGGTGTGATGTAGTTCTCGGCGAGAGAACATGGGCTTACGACTGAGTGCGATGAACGGCAGGTACTGCGTTTTATCTAGTTGTCTTTCACCTCCTAGAACTATGTTATATGAACAAGCCGTAAATACGTCTCGTGCTGTCCAGTGGTACAATCTCTGACGTTCTGGCCGATGCTTTATGTCCCAGAGCAAACCTGGTGCCAACACAAACAATGGTTTATTTTTGCCGTTTTATGCCGGTTTGCCGGTGGTGATGCCTGAAATGTCGTCTGGCGGTGAGGGGAATTATGAAACATCTTTCTAGGTATACGCTGTCCGCGCGCCCTGAAGCTGGTATGGATAATATCCACACTGGGGAATTTCACCCCGCTTGAGGGCGGAGATTGACGAATCGGGGAGGGGAGGAGAGACAAAATCGGCTGATTTTTTTTGTTATCCGTTGAATTTTTTGGACATATTCGCGGAGACGATCTGTTTTTTCTGCGACCGCAGGTCTTGCAGCTTCAACTTGATCTCCTCATCCTCCATCGACAGTTTCGTGGGGGGCTGCGCTAACACTTTCGTGGGCGTCTGCGCGAACAGGGCGCCGGCATTCAGCATCAGTGCGCCGGCCATCAGTATGGCAATAATGGTTTTCTTCATCATCTTCTCCTTAACGTGGTGTGATATTCTCACGGGCAGGCCCGCGGAATCTGGTTACTTTGTGTACGGCTGTATAGCAACGAATGCATTATCTGAGTATTTTCAGTTCCCGCTCCTGGCTGAAGAGGTATCGGACCATGTAGTATTCGAACGGATAGTCGCTGTCGTAATAGCGGAAGCTTTCCCGGTAGCGCAGGTCTACCGTCTCCAGACCGGTAATGCCCGTCTCGATCTCGGTACTGGCCCCGGTCCCGCCGAAGGGATCGATGGCGTTGGCAATAGCCCAGCGGACCCCGCCGTCGACCGCAAGTCCCCCCGCACTCCGGACCGTGTTCGGGCCGAGAATGGGCAGAACCAGGTATGGTCCGGTGCCGACCCCCCAGGTTTCCAGGGTACGATCAAAGTCTTCGTGTTCCTGCCTCATCCCGAAGGCGGTTGCCGGGTCGAAGAGGCCGCCGATGCCGATGGTCGAGTTGGTCAGAAACCGTCCAAGCGTCACCAGGGACTTCTTTCCCTTTGCCTGCAGGATGCAATTGTAAAAGGTCCTGACCTCCCGGATGTTGGCGAAAAAATTGCTCACACCGGTCCGGGCAAACTGCGGAACTACGGCCTCGTACCCGGTAACCACCGGAAGGAGTACGAAACGGTCGGCTTCATAGTTGAACTTGTACATGCTCCGGTTGAAGCCCTCCCACGGGTCGCGGGTGCGCGAAACATTCTCGTCGTCCCTGAACTCGTCTACCGTGTGCATAGGCGGCACTTCACCAGGGAGGACCGCAGGCCTCCCGGCACAGCCGGCGAGGAAAAGGAACAGAGCGGCAATGATGATCAACTTGTTTGCGGTGCTATACATGCCGTGCCTCCTCACTGCGCCGAAGAGCGCAGCCAGTCGATCAGAAAGGCCATGTTGTTGCGATATTCGAGATTACCCAGGTGCCCGCCGCTGGGATAGACCTTGAGACGGGGGCCGAAAACCCGGCGCAGGTAATCGAGCTCCCCCGGAGCCAGGATGAAATCATCTTCGTTGGTGATCACCCCTATCTTTGCCGAAGAGGCGAGGTAACTTTCGATGCTATTAATACTCAACGCTTCGAGAAGTTTCTCCCTGGTGAGGCCGGGACGCCTGCTCTGGAAATAGGGGACGAAATACTCATTGAAGTAGTCCAGGAAGGAGAGGTGCAGATAGGTCCAGAAGTAGTCGTCGAGGGAATCGCTGTTTTCCAGCTCCCGGTCCTTCGGCACCACGTAGCCGCCATGGGTCATGACATCGGAAGCGAAGATCATCCCGGCAGAGCTGATGCGGAAGGAGACCGCGATCATCCCTCCAGCTTCGTCCCGGTTCAGTACCTGGGCCTGGTACGCCGCGAAAAGGAAATCGTCGTCGATGGCAACGAAGTCACCCTTGCGGTAGAAGTCGGTACTTTTGGCCATGACCCGGTTGTAGAACGCTCCGATCCGCCTGGGGCCTCCGGGGATGCGGTCCAAGAGCCCCTCTATCCTCGACACGGAGTTGTAGAGGCTCACCGCCGGGTTGAGCATCAGCACCCTGCGGAAATCAAAGACCTTTCGCTCCTCGTCGAGCTTGGCAACAAATGCGGCCTCGGTCCCGCCGAGGCTGTAGCCAGCGAGGAGGAAATGAGAAACTTCGATTCGCCCCTTTGTCTGGATCCAGATCTGCTCCATGACCCGATAGAGATCGGCGGCGTCATCGGACAAATGCCCGGGGACATGGGTGGTGGAGGCGTCGATGATGAAATTGGGAAAGGTCGGCGAGGGAAGCGCGATTACGTGGAACCCTGCGTGATACAGGTTCGTCATGAGGGCAGTTATCTTCGCCGATCTGCTGCTGCCGCCGGTCCCCGCGATGAGGAAAACCAGGGGAGCGTTATGGTCCTGAAACGCCACCGTGTAGCGCAGCCCTCGGTCATAAAAGAAGATCTCCGGCTTCTGCTGGTCCGTTTCCAGGACCATGATCTTGATCGGAATATCTCCGGGCAGATCCGGCCTCAGGTGCTTCGGAGTGCCCAGAATCGTCGCCGCGTAGGAGTCGTCAATCGGATAACCGTAACCTGCGCCGCCTGCCCAGCAAAAAGCAGGAAGCATCAGTAACCCGACTACAATCCATCCTGAAATTCTCATACCTGCTCCTTCCAGCCCGAACCGCTCACCCCACGCTATACCTGGGTAGATCGTGACTAAAAAGAGTCCCCACCCCTTCGAGGAGGGTACCCGGTGTGGGGGCAATCGTAGTTAATGACTTGCAGTAAGGTCGCCGGTAATCCGCCTTAGTTCGGAATTGGCAAGCCGATATTGCAGCGAAGCCTGCAACTCAACCATTTCTGCCTTTTTCAGCATGGCAACCGCTTCAGCATGCTTTGCCGTCGTGACAGTCCCCGCCTTGATGCCGTTTTCACTGAGCCGCGCGTTTTCACGGGACACGGACAGCGCCTCGCGAGCGACCTGCACCATCTGTTTAGAGCGCTCCAGCTTCCGGTACACCTTGTCGATTTCGATTCCGATCCGCTTGTCGATCCGCGCCAGGTTCTCTTCCGCCTGTGACTGTTGGGCGGCCCTCTGTCCAATCTCCCCCTTGCGCTTCCCCCAGTCGAAGATGTTCCAGGTCAGCTCCACCCCGAAGATGCCAATATTGTCCTTCAGAAACGGCGCTCCATCCTGGTAGCCGTGCTTGGCAAAGAGCGTCACGTCGGGGATGTACTCGTATTTGGCCGCCTTCACTGCGTGCTGCGACTTTTCCAGCGTTTGGCGGGCGGCTATAAGCTCGCCATTTCTCGTTCTGGCCTCGACATAGGACTGGTCTTTTGCCCATTCCGTCTGCACCGGCAAACCGGCCTCGGTCACTTCCAGGATAGCGTCGCTCGGCAGACCCAACAGGTCGCCCAGCTCCGAAGTTACGTCCGAGATGCGGTTTTCCGCTGCAATGAGCGCTTGCTTACACTGGAGCTGATTGGCCCTGGCAGAGATGAGAGCAACATCGAGGACATTCCCCGCCTTTACTGCTTCCTCGGCCTCTCGCAAATTCTCCTGCGCGGCTGCATGAGCGGCCTGAGCGGCGTCTTTCTCCTTATGGGCAATCAACAATGAGTAATAGAGCTGGTGTACCGCGAGGACCGTTTCGTTTTCCGAATTATTCAATTCCGCTTGCGCAATACCGCGATCCGCTTGGGCAATCTGATTGGCCTCATGAATCTTGAGAAGCTGTGTCGTCGGCTGTGCCAGGGTGGTTTCGCTGTAGAGCATGGTGGAGTCTCCCTGCTTCATCTTTACATCCTGATTCGGGAAGGGGCTCCCGGAGACGTTCCCCAGGCTGCCAGCACCAATGGTGATCTCTTGCCTGTCCGAGAAGGCCATGAGCTTTGTGTTGTTGGAAAGCTGCGGGAAATATTGGGACCGTGTTGACACGATTTTCTGGTCTCTCTCCGTCACCTTTGCCCGGCCGATTTTAAGCACCGAATTCTGCTTGAGAGCCAGCTCGACCGCCTGCGACAGAGTCAGGGCTTGCTTTACCGGCTCGGCCGAAGCCTCCCGTCCCCCGGCGAGAAGCAGACATGCCAGGATCACAACAGTGACAGCGGCGGCCGGTTTAGCGGACGCATCCCGGGAGGAGCGGGATTTGACCGCCACGAAGATGACCGGCACCACCAGGAGCGTAAAGAACATGGAGAAGATGAGGCCGAAGGCGATGACGCTCGCCAGCGGGGCCCAGAGGCTTGATCCCGACAGGATCATGGGCGTGACCCCCACGGCGGCGGCCATGGTGGTGAGAAAGATGGGCCGAAGCCGCCGGGAACCGGCATCACGCGCCGCCTGTTCCAGTGTTTCACCCTCGGCGACCCGTTCGTTGCAGTAGTCCACCAGGATGATCCCGTTTCGCACCACGATGCCGCACAGACTGATGAGCCCCATGAACGCGGTGAAACCGAACGGGTTATGGGTGATGATAAGCCCGAAGATTGCCCCGAACAGGGTAAGCGGGATAGCGGCCATCACGATCAGGGGGTCGGAGATGTTCCTGAACTGCACCAGCAGAACCAGGAAGATTGCCAGCAGGCTGATGGCAAGGGCGCCAAGCATCTGCGGGAAGGTCTCCTCCTGGTTGTCCTTTTCACCGCCGTAGTAAATCCGGTAGCCCGCGGGCAGTTCCAGGGCCTTGATCTTCGGCATGGCTTCCTCCAGTATTTTTGAAGCGTAGTGTCCCGGTTTCGCAAAGGCCCGGATCGTCAGGGTGCGCACACCGTTGCGGCGAACAATCCTGCTGGTCTGCCATTCGGGCGACAATTGGGCAACGGCGCGGAGCGGGACCCTGGCACGGGTCAGATCCGAATTGAGATAGGTGTTGCTGATATCAGCAAAGTTCGAGCGGGCGGCCTGATCGAGGCGCAGCTTGATGGTGACCGGTCGGTCTCCCTCCCAGAAGGTGCTGACCGCGGCGCCGTCGAAGGCGCCGGACAACGTCTGCGACACCGATGCTTCCGTCAATCCGAGGCGGTTGGCCAGTTCGTCATTGACCTTCACATCCACCATGTACGAGTCGTTGAAGTAGTCCCGGAACACATAATCGGTTTGCGCTACGTTCTCCAGGATGCCCTGCACCTTTTCCCCCAGCCGCTTCAGTTCGCCTATGTCATCGCCGGAGATCCGCACCTCGATAGGCGCCTCCATCTGCGCCCCCTGCTGCAGTTCCTTCACAATCACCATCGCCTCCGGAGCCACTTTTGCCAACGCCGGGCGCAGTTCCTTCACCAACCGAGAGGTGTCCTTCACCGACGTGGTGTTGACGATGAACTGGCCGTAGGCGCCGTCGGGCTGCTGCGGATTGACGTTGTAGTAGAAGCGCGGGGCGCTTTGACCGACGAAGGCGGCATAGTGGGCCACACCGGTGCGGCCACCCAATGCTTTCTCGATTCGACCCATGACTGCGTCGGTGGCCTCGATCCGCGTTCCTTGGGGCATCCAGACGTCGATCACGAACTGGTCCCGCTCGGCCGAGGGGAAAAACTGCTGCGGCACCAGCGCGAAGAGCGCCACCCCGAAGGCGAACGCGCATCCGCCCAGGATGAAGGCGAGCCACTTCCGGTTCATGAAGATGCCGATCCATACCCCGTACTGTTCCTGGAGCCGGTCCAGCAGGCTCTTCTTCTCCTTGCCGTGACTCTCCACGGCATCATGGTCGTGCAGCCCCTTCTGGATGAAGGTTCTGCAAAGAAGAGGGGTCAGCATGACCGCCACGATGAAGGAAACCGCCAGGGCGATTGCCACCGTGAGAGGGAGCGCCATGATGAACTCACCAACCGACCCGGTCAGGATGAGGAGTGGCAGAAAGGATGCAATGATGGTGATGGTAGCGGTCAGGACCGGCACGAAGACATCGCTGGCACACCGCCACGCCGCCTCCGCCTTCGGCACCTTGTGGTCCAGGAGCTCCACGTATTGGTCGGCAATCACGATGGCATCGTCCACCACGATACCGAGAACCACGATGAGCCCGGCGATGGAGACCTGGTGCAGGGCAATGCCCATCGAGTTCATCACACCGAGGGTGCCGCACAGGGTGACCGGTATGGCAAGCGCCGCGATGAGGGCGACCCTCAGGGGGAGAAGGACTATGGTGACGATAACCACCGAAATGATGGCCAGCAGGAACTCATGGCTCAGATGCGAAATCCGCTCTTTGACGACCCCGGGCTGGTTGGCGACCAGGTCCAGCTGCACGTCAGGAGGGAGGAGCACCTTGAGTCGCTTGAAGACCGTATCCAGCTGTTCGCCCAGTTCGACGATGTTCTTCCCCTTCTGCATTTCTACGGAGAGGAGCAGGCATGGGTCGCCATCGTAGCGCACCAGGAAGGTCGGGTCCTGATAGCGGCGCTCCACGTTGGCGAAATCCTTGATGTAGGCGGGATGACCGTCCCTGGAAACATCCACGAGCACATTGCGGATCTCGTTTTCGGAATTGAAGATCCCCGTGGTCCTCATAGGAATCTTCGAAGTGTCGGCCTCAAAATTCCCTCCGCTTTGGATGACGTTTCGCTGTCTGAGGGCATTCACTATCTGGCCCGGGTTGGCCAGATACTGCGCCATCCGTTCAAGGCTGCTGGTAATCCACACCTCTTCGTTCTGGTTCCCGTAGGTTACGAGTTTCCCCACTTCACGCACGGTGCGCATCTCGTCGTGGATCTTGTCCGCAAAATCACGCAGCTCGCGGTACCCGTACCGTTTACCGCGGACCGAAACCAGCATGGCGACGGTATCTCCGAAATCGGAGTCTACCACCGGCCCTTTGACCCCTTCGGGGAGTTCCGTGGCGCGAACCACATTCAGCTCATGGCGGAGCTTGGCCCAGAACTGGTCGGAGTTCTTGACGTGGTCCTCCAGTTCCACGTTGATGATGGCCACGCCGGGCCGGCTCGTGGAATAGGTCTTTTCCTTCCGCACCTCGGGATACTTGAAGATGTGCTTTTCAAGGGTCTTGGTGACCTGCTTTTCCACCTGCTCGGAGGTCGCGCCGGGATAAAAAGCGGCCACCAGCCCGGTTCTGATGGTGATTGTCGGATCTTCCGTCCGTTGCATCTTCAGGAAGGCATGAATGCCGATCATGACAACCATTGCCGTCAATATGAGGGTCACGGCGGGGTAGCGAAGCGAAAACTTTATCGGTTTCATACAATGTATCCTCTCGCTGATGCGGTTTATTTCCGAACTGTCTGTTCTGTTGCCGCTACGACCTGGCCGTTTTTCAGCTTCGTCTGGCCGGCCAGAACGATCAGTTCATTCCCGGAAAGACCGCTCTTTATCTGGATGTTCTTATTGACTGCCGCTCCGATTTCAACCCGCTTGGCGTAGACGCGCTTCTGGTCGGGGTAGTAGACATATACCTGGGTCGCCCCCTGAGGATCGCGCACCACAGCATCCCCGGGGAGAGTCGTCATGTCTATTGTCCGGTCGCCACGTATGGTTGCTTCCGCTACCATACCGACTCGCAGCAGGTGCTCGCGATTCGCCACACTGATCCTGGTCATATAGGTACGGGTGCTGGGGTCTGCAGAGACGTTGATGACCCGCACCGTCCCCTGGAATGTCTTTCCCGGTAGAGCTGGGACACTGATATCAGCTTTCTGTCCGATTCTGACTAGATGCACGTCCGTCTCCGGCACGCCGACGTTAACCTCCACCGGGTCCATCTGCACGATCTCGAAGACCGGACGCCCCACAGCGGCGGTATCGCCCGGCTCTATGGACCGTTTGGCGACGTATCCGTCCATCGGTGCGCACAGCGTCGCATCGGAGAGCGCTTTCTTGGCTACGTCGAGATGGGCGACAGCCTGGTTGAACGATGCCTTCGCCAAGGCCTTGTCTTCCTTTTGTCCCCCGATCTTTGCCTGCTCATAGTCCTGTTTTGCCCGGTCATATGCGGCCTTGTATTTCAGATAGTCATTTGGTGCCAGGCTCTTCGAGTCGTAGAGCATTTTCATGCGTCGATGCTCGTCCTCGGCCCGCTCAAAGGCTATGCGGGCCTGCTCCAGGAGCTCGGGTCTCGCGGAATTCATTGCCTTTTCCATGGCCGCCTGGGCGTTGGCCGCCTGTGCAGTAGCGCTTTTGACGGAAAGGTTGAAGTCGGTGGGGTCGATCCGGGCCAGGACCTGCCCCTTTCTTACGTATTCCCCTTCCCGCGGTCCCACGAACACGACTTTGCCGGAAACGAGAAACGATACGTTTACCGGAGAGTTCGGCGTGGCAACCGTCCCACTCACCGATACCGTTTCGCGCTCCTGAACGTGTTGAACTCTCCCAACGGTCACGGGGACGGCCTCGCCATTCGACTCCTTCTTGTGCTGTTCACTTGTGCAGGCCGACAGAGAAGCTCCCAAGATGAACACGGAACCCGCCAGAATGGATTTGAATTTGCCTTGCATTGTTGACTCCTTAATTTGATATTCTCATCTGAATTGTCAGCCGACCCATCTACTGGCCAATCTGTCCATTTTTCTATTTCTTCCGGGCTCCCAGCGCCAGAAGCGCTGTCAGAAGCCAGATTACTTCAATAAATCCAACCACGAGTCCCATTCTTTTTTCCTTGTCAGAAACGGCGAGCCAATTCCAACAATCTGCGCCGAGCAGCTTCGTATTCTTCTTTGGAGCCTTTTTTAGGGTGGTCGCCCTCGAGAAGCACAACTTCCTGACTCGCCACACCGAGAAAGCTGAGCACTGACCGCAGGTAGGCAACGCTCAAGTCCTGCTCCTGCACGTAGCCGTGAGGTGAACATGCATGCAAATGCAGGGAATTCTTGCGCTGGCCGGGAAACATGCTTTTCGCCGCCAGCGGCGTCATATGGTTGGTCGGGTCGGGAATAGCGATCGCATCGATGTACATCTTGAACTCGGCCGGAAACCAAAGATTGAGGCTGCAAGTGACGAAGACGTACTTGTCGCACCTGCGAAACTGATCGGCGAGCCGAATGAGCCGGGCGACCTTGTTCCGCTCTACATCCGAAATAAAGCTGTAGTCCTCACCACATTCGATCCGCCACCAGACATTGAGCACGTCCAGATCAACACGCTGGATGCTGTCACGATACAGGTCGAGAATCTGTACCTCGTCCTGCGGATTCCCGATCAGGTATTCCTCCAGGAATTCATTGCCCAGCGAAAGGGTACGGGATCTATCCTGGGGTCTGACATTGCAGGTGACATAAAGCAGGTTGGCCATGATGTTCTCCTTTGTATTGATGCTGCTCTCATAATAGCGATATGCGTGCCAATCAAACTAAGTCAAACATTACGGCAAGTTACATGGCAAAATTTGTGTCTACGCGATATTTAACGATTATGTGTTGCGAAATATCAAGGTTAGTTGGTATTGTGTGAAATATCGCGGATATGGCTGGAGGTCTAAAAACAGATGAAGACAACAACGGAAGAGAGCGTCAGAACTGGAGAGATGAGCGACAAGAGTAAGGTCAACCTCGACGAACTCACAAGGGAGATGACCCTTAGAATCTGCAGCAGCCTGGAAATAAAAGAATCGTTGCGGAGTGCCTTCGAGTATCTGAAGGAGCAATTCCCGCTCAACATGCTGACCGTGTTCATTATCGACGAACGCCTGGGAGCGATCCGGCGCATTGCGCATGCCTTTGATGATGACACACTTGCCCCCGATGACATAATACCGTTGCCGGAAGGGATGGCGGAGAAGATAGACGCCCGGAATTTTTCCGCACCATTTGTCGTGAACGCGGAGGACGACATTTTCCGCATCCTCGCGCCACACTTGAAGCTCGAAGGCACCTCGGACCTGATCGTTCCTTTGCGCGTCAGAGGGGAACTGCTTGGTGGGCTCGCCCTGCGTACGGTGGGGGAAGGAAGGTACGGCATTGAGCAAACGGCACTCCTCGGACAAATTGCCGAGCCTTTTGCGATTGCACTTGCTAACGCCCTCGCCCACGAGGAGGTACTCCGCTACCAGGCCGTCCTGCTGGACGACAAGCGCTTCCTGAACCGGGAACTGCACGGTGGAGACGCAGACGGAATCATTGGCGGCAATACGGGGCTGCGCAATGTAATGGAGATGGTGCGCCAGGTGGCGCCGCTCAACAGCACAGTACTCATCCTCGGCGAGACCGGGACCGGCAAGGAGTTGATCGCCAACGCGATTCACTTCTCTTCGCCGCGCAGGAATGGTCCTTTCATTACGGTGAATTGCGGCGCGTTACCGGAAAATCTGATCGACAGCGAACTCTTCGGCCATGAGAAAGGGGCTTTTACCGGGGCGATGGCCGAGAACCGGGGGCGCTTCGAGCGGGCCGACGGCGGAACCATCTTCCTGGATGAAGTCGGCGAGCTACCATTGAACGCACAGGTACGGCTGCTGCGGGTGATGCAAAACCGCGAAGTGGAGAGAGTGGGCGGAAAGCGTCCGATCCCGGTCGATATACGGGTGATTGCGGCCACGCACCGCAACCTGCAAAGCATGGTGGCGGAAGGAAGTTTCCGCGAGGACCTCTGGTACCGGTTGAGCGGCTTTCCCATCATGGTGCCGCCGGTGCGGCAGCGCAAAGAGGACGTGCCGGCCCTTACCCGCCACTTCGTAACGGCCAGGAGCAGGGATCTCGGCATCGGGGTACCCCCGTCAATCGCACCGGGGGCACTGCAGCGGCTCATGGAATATGATTGGCCCGGCAACGTCCGGGAGCTGGAGAACCTGGTCGAACGTGAACTCATTCTGCATCGTGGCGGGCCATTGACCTTCAGCACGATTCTCCCTGGCCCGGAACAAAAAAACATGGCGCCCGTCGCCGACAGCGGCCACTCGCTTTATCCTCTCAACCTGGACGAGGCTAACGCAATGCATATCACTGAGGTTATTAAATTGGCCAAGGGCAAGATCGATGGACCTGGAGGCGCCGCTGAGTTGCTGGGGATCAACCCGAGTACGCTTCGTTCACGTTTAGCCAAGCTTGGCATCAGCTATCGCCGCCGGGGTCGCAAAGATAAGGAGTGAACTGCGGAATCAATATCCTTAGCTAAGATTTTATGGCTCTTTCGTCATCCAGAGCTTCTACAAGCAGAGCAAAATCGTCGTCAGTATAGGGGCGAGAAGCGCGTGTACATGGCAGATCGGTGCCAAACATTAAGGCACTCGGATTGGCCAAATAAATAGCTTTTAACGCACTTCTGACATCAAAATTAACTCGACCGAATCCAGTAGCTTTTACATGAACGCCTTTTTCGACTAGTGTAAGAAGAGTTCCGAAACCTTCATTTGATAGTCCAGGGTGGTCGATACTGGCAGCCGGTAGAGCAACTAGAGTAATCACCTGCAGGAGGACTGATAAATGGGGCGTCTGATCTGGCAACGGTCATCGACGGCGAGAAAATCGCCGCAGCTGCCCCACGCCCGTCCCATGCAGCCCCCTGCACAGACCAGCCGGCCGGGGCAGTCGCGACAGAGCGCAAGGGACTCGGCGCGGCTCCTGCTGGTCTTCATCAGCTCAGCCCAGAGCGGGGCCCCTTCGGAAAAGGCGGATGCAAGGCTTTTCCCCAGCACGCCGGTAACCGCATGACTGTCTGCATGGCACATGACGCATGGATAGAGTTTTCCGTCGGCCGTCAGGTAGGGATTCTCGACAAACGTACAGTGTTCCGTGCTGGGCGTCTCCTCCCGGCGCCACTCCAGAGCCGCCACGGTGCCAATCCGCTCGTAGAGTCGGCGGAATTCGGGGTCGGTGTCGTAGTGTCGCAGAAGCTGACGATACTGCTCAAGATCGGGCGGAGCCAACGTTGATCCCGAGGCGGCGCGGCCACATCGCACCAGGGAGCCGGTGACCACCGAACGTATTCCCAAGTCGCTGGCCAGCCGGAGGAGGGCGGGTATGTCGAAAAGGTTGTGATGCATCTCGGTGAAAAAGAGCGATAAGGAATCGCCCAGCCCTCCCCGCACCAGCAGTTTGAGCCCTTCCAGCACCCTTTCGAAGGCGCCTGCCCCGCGCACCAGGTCATGGGTTGCGGCGGTCGCCCCGTCCAGACTGATCTGCAGGGTCAGGCGGGCGAAGTCCAGTTCCCGCAACGCGGCAACCGACGCGGCGGTGAGGAGCATGCCGTTGGTCTGGACCGACACGGTCTCCAGGCCGAGGGAGCGGCTGAACCGCAGCAGCTGCAGCCAGGCTGGGTGACAGAGGGGCTCTCCCCCGGTCAGGCGGATTCCTTTACCATCGAGGGCGACAAACTCTTCCATCAGCCGGCGCGCGGTCCGCTCGGGCAGGTGACCCGTGGCGCCGGCCTCGCCGGCATTGACCCAGCAGTGACCGCAGCTGAGGTTGCAGGCCCCGGTAATTGCCATGGTCAGGGTCTTGGGCGGCCGCAGTCCCGCGGATTGCAGTATCCTCAAGGCTTCCGAGGCATCCGACCTCATCGCTCACTCCTCTGGTGCTGGTCACCTTTCGTATTCCAATTCAGTTGCAACGGCGATGCCGACTCGGGAGGGGGGCGCTGAGCGGTAATGGTGGTAAAGATGGTGAAAGTCTCGGGAGTGAGCTGTCTCGGACGATCCTCGAGTGTAGCGCAATGCACCACTGTAGAGTTTGTCTACAAAAGACGCTTTGAGTTGGGACCGTTTGAGGCAAAACTCCGCAGCACAGCGTCAGGGGATATGTTTTTCTTGAAGTGTGGGTGTCCTGAAGTGAGCCCTGGCGCCATCACCTTATAACTCTGTGTAGAGAATTGCTACAGATGGTAATAGAGATCGCGCATAAACCCGTCAGGTTGGCAGGCCGTAGCGCTCAAGCTTGGTGTACAGGGTCTTGCGGTCGATTTCCAGGACCTTGGCCGCCTTGCTCTTGTTGCCTTCGACCTTTTCGAGCACCCTCTGTATGTGGTCTCGCTCCACTACCCAGAGTGGAAGCGGCTGAACGTCGGACGAGCCTTTGGCGGCGGGGAGCGGCGCTGATTTGGGTGGCGAAAAAGGAAGGAGATCGGACGAGATGACCGGCTCGGTTGCCAGGATGCTGGCGCGACGGATGGTGTTCCGCAGTTCCCTGACGTTGCCGGGCCAGGAGTAGGCGCAAAGGGCAGCCATTGCTTCGTCAGTGATCTCCCAGTTATCACAGTTGCCTTCGTTGGTTGACTTGAGAAAGTAGTACGAAAGCGGGATGATATCGTCTGGCCTTTCACGCAACGCTGGAAGGTTAACGGGCAACAGGTTGATCCGGTGGTAAAGATCTTCCCGGAACTCGCCGCGGGCTGCGCACTCGTCCAGCTTTTTGTTGGAAGCGAAGACGTAGCGGACGTTGACGCTGATGTCGTGATTACCCCCGAGACGCCGGAATGTGCCGGTTTCCAGGATGCGGAGAAGCTTAACCTGGACGTCCAGCGGCATTTCCGAGATCTCGTCCATGAAGAGGGTGCCGGTGTCGGCCAGTTCGAAGAGGCCGGCACGCCCCTTGGTGGCGCCGGTAAACGCCCCCTGCATGTGGCCGAATAGCTCGCTCTCCGCGGTGTTGGCGTTGAGACGTCCGCAGTTCACGGTTATGAACGGCTTGTTGGCGCGGCGGCTGGCGTCGTGGACGGCCCGGGCGATCAGTTCCTTGCCGGTTCCGCTTTCTCCGCAGATGAGGACGTTTTCGTCGGTGGGGCCCCAGCGCTTCACGGTTTCGAGCACCTTCGTAATAGCTTGGCTCTTGCCGATGATCCGGTGTTCGTCCAGCTTGCTGATCTCCATCCTCAGGCTGATGTTTTCGATCCGCAGCCGGTTCTTTTCGTAGGCCTTGTCGATCACCATCTCCAGTTCATCGAGCTTCACTGGTTTGGTGAGGTAGTCATAGGCGCCATGTCTGATGCATTCCACCGCCGTCTCGATGGTGCCGTGACCGGTGAAGACGATCACCTCCGGCACGTTGGACTCGCTCCGCATCCGCCTGAGGGTTTCGACGCCGTCCATGCCGGGCATCCGGACGTCGAGGAGCACCACGTTGAAAACCTCCTGGCGGTATTTCTCGAGCCCCTCCTCGCCGTTGGCGGCCGAGTCGACCTTGTAGCCGCTTCGCCGCAACTCCGTTTCAAGCAGCTCCCTGAGGGGGCGCTCGTCCTCAACGACGAGAATTTTTGCCTCTTTGCGTGTTCCTATGCCTGACATAGCGGAAGCCTCACCGTGAATTTCGATCCTTTCCCCTGCGCGCTCTCAACGTGAATTTCGCCACCGTGTTTCTTGATGATGTTGTAGGTGACCGCCAGGCCGAGCCCCAGCCCCTTTCCCACGTCCTTGGTGGTAAAAAACGGGTCCCATATCTGATCCATGACGGCCGGCGGGATGCCGCAACCGGTGTCGCAAATGGTGGCTGACACCGTTTCACCGTTGCTGTGGGTAACGATCTCCACCAGACCGGCTCCCTCGATGGACTGCAGCGCGTTCATGGTCAGGTTCAGGAACACCTGCCGAAGCCCCGATGCATCTCCCTGGACCACGGGAAGGCCTTCCTCGAAGGCCTCCTGAATATCGATCATCTCAAACCGGGACTTGTGCCTGACCAGCTGGAGCACCTCCCGGAGCAACTGGTTGACATCCACATCTCCCACCGAGCCGTCGGATTTCCTGCTGAAGGAGAGCAGGCTGTCGATGATCCCCTTGCAGCGGTACGATTCGCGGATGATGACCTCAAGGTACTTCTTGAAGTCGACGAGCCGCGGGTCCTCCGCCAATCCCGGCATGTCCCGCAGCCGCCGTAGCAGGGCCTCGGCGTATCCCGCCACCGAATTGAGGGGGTTGTTGATTTCGTGGGCCACCCCCGCCGCCAGCATGCCGATGCTCGACATTTTTTCGGCCTGCATCAGTTGGAGTTCGCTGACCCGCTTCTCGGTCACGTCCCGGAGAAAGACCAGTGCCCGGGGATCGCCCTTCGGGTCGTCGATGGGGGTTGCGGTCACGTCGAAGTAGCGCGTCTCACTCCCCCCCTTGGAGATGGTGAACGATATCTGCATGCTCTCGCCGGACAGGGCCTGTTCCACCGGGCACTGTCCGGGGGAGTGGTCGGTGTCGGGGTGGAAGAGTGCACGGCAGGATCTGCCGACCAGGGTCTGGGTGGGGAAGAGGCGGGGACAGACATGGTTTCGGTGCTGGACATTGCCGTGATGGTCATACACGACGACGCCGTCGCTGATGGCGTCGAACACCGCCTGGAGCTCGCTGGTCTTGCTCCGGAGCCCCAGATTGGCGGCCTCCAGCTCCTGGATCTTCTGCTTCACCTCGGCATAGAAACCGATCTTTGAGCTTTCCAGCCCCAGCAGCCGTTCGAGGCTCGGTTCATCGATCCGGGTGCGCTTGATCTCTGCCATGTCAGTACGCCTTCTCCAGAATTGAAAGGAGGTCCTTCTCGTCGGCCTGGCGCGGTGAGGTGACGATGCAGACGTCCTTGAGGGCACGACAAGCCAGTTCGGGCAGGTCCTTGCGCTGGACACCAAGGCTCTTCAGGCTCCGGGGGGCACCGGCGGCGTCGAGCATGTCCTCAAGGGCTTCCTGGACCACTTCGGACGCCGTGTTCACATTCCCCTCGGTGCGGTGGCCAAGCCCCCAGGCAAGCTCGGGGAGCTTTTCGGTGACCACCGGGATGTCGTACTTGATCACCTCCGGCAGGAGCACGGCATTGATGCTGCCGTGGTTGGCGTCGTAGAGCCCCCCGATGGGGTGGGCGAGGGCATGGACGATGCCCAGAAGCGAGTTGGAGAAGGCCATCCCGGCGTGGAGACTGGCCCGGGCAAGGTTCTCCAGGTCGTTCGGTCTCCGTTCCCTGACGGCATTGACCAGGCTGGTGGAGACCAGCCGCAGGGCCTTGATGGCGTGGACGTCAGTCAGGGTTGTGGAGGCCACAGAGAAGAACGCCTCCATGGCGTGGCTCAGGGCGTCGGTGGCGGTGGTGCAGACGTACTCGTCGGGTAGGGTTTCCAGGGTGTCCGGGTCGGTGAGGCTGATGTCCGGGGCCACGCAGCGGCTCATGATGGTCAGCTTGCAGCGTCGCTCGGTGTCGTTGATGATGGCGAACTGGGAGACGTCTGAGCCGGTTCCGCAGGTGGTGGGGCAGAGAACCAGCGGAGGGAGCGGCCGGATGATCCTGTCCGACCCCTCAAAGTCCCGGATGCGTCCACCGTTGGAGACCAGGATCGCTATCCCCTTGGCTGCGTCCATGGAGCTGCCGCCTCCAAGCCCAACGATGACGTCGCAGCCATGGCGGATATATTCCAGCGCACCTTCTTCCACCTCCACATCCTTGGGGTTCGGCGTGATGTGATCGAAGTAGATGACCTCAAGGCCCGCATCCATGATGCTCTTGAGGGCCCGGTCCACCCATCCGGCGGAGAACAGCCCCTGATCGCTCACCAGGAATACCTTGTGTCCGCCAAGGCGGCGAGCACAGGCTCCGATCTGGTTCAGAAGTCCCCGGCCGAAGATGATCTCCGGAACTTCGAACTTGCAGTGGTGAAGAATGTTTACGCCCTGTTCCATTGATACCCCGTTTGTCTGGTCTGTATGTCGATTGGAAAAGTATTGTTGGCAGTCGGAAGCCGACTGGGAGATGTAGATACTGTAAACAGATTAGCAATAGCCGTGCCCGAATGTCAAACGAGGTTTTATGTTTTTGGGTTTGTCGGCTCTTTTTCGAGAAGGAGGGGGCACAGCTTCCGGTGACCACCTTCATGCGGCTGTCGCCTGGGTGTGGTGAGAAAAAATTCCCCGCTGTGGCGATACTCCCCAAATGTTCCGCGTAATTTACCCTGCCGATAATTCCCGCTTAATTGAGCTCAAACCCGCTGGTTGCAAGGAACGAGATTCTTGCGCCTCATCTGTTTCATCGAAGTCCTGTGTTAAAAAACCATCGTTTTATTTATGGCACCACCGTTGCACAAGGCAGATGGCAACACGGGCATCGCAGCCGGAAGGCATGAACAGGAAGAGCTGACCGACAGCAGCCAGGTTGTTACTCCATTGGGGCAGGGGGGACCTCCTTCACTCTCCTGCCCCCTTTTTCTTGTCTTAATGCGCCGAAATAACAGTGTTTTATGTGCTGACGATAATCCGGTTGTGACCGGGTCGTACTATCAACGGGGAGGTGTACTTTATGAGAAAAACCGGAATCATTGCAGCAATGCTCCTGGGGGGACTGTCGGCGGGGACTGCGCAGGCGGCCTTCGTCGTCGGAGGTGAAAACGGGTGGCAGTTCACCACCGACGGCTTCATCAACGTCTTCGCCACCTATGAGTCGCTGGAGAGGAAGCCTGATGGCGTCACCGGAGGGCAGCTTAACGGCGATCTCCCCACGGACCAGGCATCACAGCAGTTCAGGGTCAGGACGGGTCTTCTGCCGGTGGGTATCGGGTTTAACATCAAGTCCCCCACCATCAACGGCGTCGACTACGCGGTCCGACTCGGGCTCTACCCGCAGATCCAGAACAACGGCGGCAGCCGAACCGACCTGGCCCCCAACATCGACTTTCGTGAAATCTACTTCACCGCCGATGGAAAGTTCGGACAGTTTCTTGCCGGCCGCGCCATCAACCTCTACCAGTCCAAGAACATTCTGACCGACATGAGTCTCTTCGGTGTCGGCGTCGTGGGCCCGGTTACTTCTGGCCCGACCATGGGTCACATCGGATACGGTTACCTCTATCCCAACTTTGGCGCCCAGTTCCGGTACACCACGCCGGACCTCAGCGGCGTGAAGGTGGCCTTCAGCGTCAACGACACTAACGATATCGGTTCCGCGACCGAGCGTAACATTCCCCGCCTGGAGGCCGAAGTCTCCTATGCCACCACCTTCACCGGGGGGAAGATGCAGGCGTGGCTGGAAGGTCTTTACCAGACGGCTGGATTCACCAACAGCAGCCCGATTCGTCCCGGCGGCCATGCCACGTCAGTTGGTGGTGCGGGCGGCGTGCAGGTTTTTCTCGGCGGGCTTGAGCTCCTTGCCTCGGTTTATGGGGGCCAGGCACTCGGCATGCTCGGCATGCAAGGTGGCGATGCCACCGACGCTGTCGGCAAGGAGCGGAAGAACTGGGGTTTTCTTGCCCAGACCACCTATCAGCTGAATCCCGAGTGGAAATTCGGCATCAACTATGGGCAGTCTCGAGCCCTTGCAACGGACGCGGACGATGCTGATTCGGTTTCCCATATCAAGCTCCAGCATGCGGCAGTGGCTGCAATCACCTACAGCATCAACAAGAACTGGCAAGTAATGGCAGAGTATACCTGGGCCCAGGACAAGTGGTTCAACGGATCCCACCAGAACGGCAACATGGGAGCGGTCGGCACGTTCTTCTACTGGTAACCCCGGTGGCTCCGCAAAACACCTATACAAACAATGAAAGGAGTTTACCCATGCCAAAGTATGTGATCGAACGCGATCTGCCGGGAGCCGGCAAGCTGCCACCGCAGGATCTGCACGCCATATCACAGAAGTCGTGCGGCGTCCTCTCCGGTCTTGGCCCGCAGATTCAATGGGTTGAGAGTTACGTGACCGACGATAAGATCTACTGTATCTATATCGCACCGAACGAGGAGATGGTCCGGGAACATGCCACCCGGGGCGGCTTCCCGGCCAACCGGATATCGGCAGTCAGGACCGTGATCGATCCAACGACCGCCGAATAGGCTGCGGTCGCTACCCCCTCCCCGCGGCCGCCAATGGGGCCGGCCCGGGAGTGGCCATCAGACGGGAAAGGAAAATATCATGACGTTAGCTCTACTGCTTTTGATTTGCATGATGTGGGTTCCGGTTGGTCTGTTCTTCCTTGGCTACGGCGAAGCGAAAAGTACCGGTTTTGTTACTGCTGTTGTCGGGATACTCGTTGTCATTGGTGCGATTCTTCAGGCGGCGGTATTTGCCGATCCTTTTACCGCCGGGCTGCTCTTCGTCTTCGGCGTCCTCTATCTCCAGACTGCCCATGCCCTCTGGACGGGTCTGGCAGACATGCGTACTATCGGCAATGGTGCGCTGGTCGTCGGAATCATCTGTGCCGTCTATGCGTATCTCTTTGCCACCGGCGGCGGCGTGAAACCCGATGGCAAGACGTTTGTCACCGTAACTCCCTATCTGTCATTCATGAACGTTACGTTCGTCGTTATCTGCTTTACCGTAGTCGGGGTGACCTATGGCAAGGTGGCAGCCAAGGTTGCTGCGTGGATGTTCATCGTGCTGAGTTTCACCTGTCTCCTGGTCCCCTCGATTGGCCTTATGGGGTATGGCAAGCTGCCATTTTAGTCAAAAAATCAATACGTACCGGAATGGAGGAGAGATATGAAAAGAATCGTGTTCGTGACACTTGCAGGATTGATGCTGACCGCCGCGGTACCGGCATTTGCCCAGGAGCAGTCCGAGCAGGACAAGGTCATATGCAACCTTGCTGCGAAGAACTGCCTGAGTGAAACGGAAAAACTTCAGAAAAGGGTCAAGAAGATGCAGTCCGATATGAAGAAGGGCACCAAGACGTATTCGGCTGAAGATGTGCAGAAGCTCGAGCAAAAGCTGAAGGAAGCCCAGGAAATCCTGGACAAGATCGAAGGAACACCGGTGAAGAAGTAGTCGTCTGATATGTGGCTTATATCATCTGCCGCAGGTGTTCAAGGCTTGTACGGGATCATCCCGAAGGGAGAGGGGCGGAAACGCCCCTTTTCTCCATATCCCGAGCCAGGCAAAACGGTTCTCGAAGTGTGGTACCATTCTTCTGCAGCTGCCGACTGCATTGCGTCTGTATGACATCGGGAAGGAGAACATCATGGGAACGACAAAACGGGGCTCGGTGAGCAGTGTGGCGGGGCGGTTGCTCGCAATGGTGGTGTTCATGGCCGGTTGCCTTGCCGGCTGTGCGTCGATGAAGTCTGGTGCCGATGACACGGCGGCGGGGCGAATCGTCTGGAAGGTGAGGGAGCAGTACGTGGAAGTGGTGCCGCGGGAGCGGGGAGCCGACACTGCTTCAGTCGCCAATGACCATCCGGCATCGGTTACTCCCGCTGAAATCCGCCGACTCCTTGCTTCGGTGGCCCTTTCACAGCCGGGAAACGGGACTCCGGCGCCGCTGTTTTCCGATACTGAACTGAAGGTTCTGGAGGATGCCGGTGTTAAAGGATTGCTTCAGGCAGGCCCCGACGAGGATGTTGTATTTGCGGTCTTCGGCTATTACTCAACTCTCCATGGATTTCTCAAGGAAACGAAAGTGACCACCGGCCGGATGTTTTACCAGGACGGCAGACTCAACCTGATCCTCGGTGTCGTCCAGCGAGAGGTGATGGACAATGAAGACCGTCGGCTTAACCCGTTCGTTCCGGGCTCCCGTCTCAAGCAGTCCGCCATTGCCGGACGAATTACGGCGGCAGCGGGCGGAGTTCCGTTCACCTCGAAACGGCCGGACTGGCTTGTTTTTACCCCGTACAGTAGCGCACCACCGGTTGTGGAGGTCGTGCAGCCCCGCCCGGAACCGGCTGCCCCGGTTGTCGTGCCGGCAGCCCCGCCCCTGGAAACGCCGAAAAGAGTGGAACGGCCTGCCGCCCAGCCAAAAAGCCTGGAGGAGCGGCTCATATTGCTCAATGACCTGAAGCAGAAGGGGTTGATCACCGATGATGAGTATCGGGCCAAGCGACTCAGGATCCTGGATGAACTGTAGTAAGTACCGTAAAGAGATTGCCACGCAAGGAGGCGCACCATGGCAGACGAAAAGGTTACGGTAATTGCCCGGGCCAGAGCAAGGGCCGGGCTGGAAGAGCAGGTACGTCAGGAAATCATGGCCCTCATGGCGCCGACCCGGGCCGAAGCGGGATGCATAAATTACGATCTGCACCAGTCCGCTGATGACCCGGCTCTCTTCATGCTCTACGAGAACTGGGTCAGCTTGAAAGACCTGGAAGAGCACCTGGCCATGCCCTACCTGGAGGCATTCAAGGCGAAGGCCCCGGAAATACTGGCTGAACCCATTGACATTACCCTCTGGAAGATGATCTGATTTTTTTAAAGCGGGAAAAGTTTTCGCTTGAATTTGTACAATCGGCGCGTACACTAGTGTTAAACAAACGTTTGAACAAGGATCCCATGTCTACCCTTGACCCCCGCTCACACCTGATTACCGCGGCTACACCGCTCTTCGCCGCAAAGGGGCTCTCCGGCGTCAACGTCAGAGAAATAGCACGGGCTGCCGGGGTCAATCCAGCGCTTATCTCCTACCACTTCGGTGGCAAGGAAGGATTGTACGCCGCCGTGATCCGCGACCAATTCGCCGGGCTTGGGCGGATAGCCGCAATAGCCGACAGTCACATCGCTGTGGACAAAAAGTTCGCATCGTATCTCTTCGAATGCGGCATCTGCTTCCACCGGGGGAGCGCGGAACAGTTCCTGCCGGCAACGGCCAGCGCCAACCCCGATGCCCCGGAATGCCCCCAATGTCTCAACAACGATGTTGAATCCTTTGCAGGCGTGGCGGAGGAGGCGGAGAAGGCTGCATGAAAGAGCGGACCCTGGAGAATACAGACGCCGATTGCCGTGAAACGCTCATTGCCTTTGCCACGCCCCTTTTTGCCGAGAAGGGGTTCAACGGTGTCAGCGTCCGGGAAATCGCCGGCTACGCCAGCGTCAATGTTTCCATGATTTCCTACTATTTCGGCGGCAAGGAAGGGCTCTACGCCGCCGTCCTCAACGAGCAGTTCGGCGTCCTGAAGCGTGTTGCGGAGATCAGAACGATGGAGATCGATCCCCTCAAGAAGTTCGAGTTGTACGTCAGGGCCACCGTCGCCCGGTACCGGAGGAATCCCTATCTCCTCAGGTTCTATACGAGCGAGCTCACCAATCCGACTCCCTGCTTTGTAACCATCGTCAAACCGGCCATTCAGGGTGTCGTGAAGATCCTCCAGGAGACCTTTGCCGACGGTCTGTCCCATCACCAGTTCCGGGAGGGGCTCGACCCGACCGACACGGCTTTGGCCCTGGCCGGCATGATCAACTTCTACTTCCTCCTGGAACCGGCGACGGGCGAACTCGTGGACCATTCCCCGGAGCGCGACGAAGAGCTCATCCAGCACATCATGGACATTTTTACGAGGGGGGTGCTGAAGTAGTTTTTTTTTGCCAACGCAAGAAACAAACGTTTGTTTGACTCATGTCATGGCCTCGGACGATGGTAATTGCACACCATGCCGCCATGCGGCGGCGAAACCAGCCAGGAAAGTGAGGACACCATGGAATCGAACAAGATCATCGAATGCGGTATCTGCTATTTTCAGGGGATAGCCCGGGATTTTGCCCCCGTCACCGTCAGTGCCGATTTCAGGGCGCTGGAGTGCCCTAACTGTCTCAACAATTACGAAGAGTGCTTCGAAGAGGTAAAGAAGGCCGAGGAGAAGGCCGCATAACAGACGCAGACATCGTCCGCCATCGGGTTGTGATGACGAAAGCCGTTCCGGGAACACCGGGCGGCTTTTTTGTTATACTTAGTCGCATAGGACGTCTAGCCGGAAGATACATCACTGTATTCTTAAAGGGGAGGGAGCAATGCACGATCGACAGGAGATATACCTTAATGGGGCCTGGACCACGTCCTCGACAGGTGAGTTCATCGACGTCGTCAATCCGGCAAGCGAGGAGGTGATGGGACAGATTCCTTCATGCGGTGAGGAAGATGTGGAGTGGGCGGTGGCGGCCGCCCGCGAGGCCTTTGAAAGCTGGGGGAGAACCTCGGTTGATCACCGCATGACGTTTCTCCGCCGGATCCACGAGGGGATGGTGCAACGGAGCGAGGAGATTGCCCAGACCATCACGGCGGAGCTCGGCATCCCGATCAAGCTCTCCCGACGCATCCAGGCGGGGCTGCCGGCCGTCGTCATGGAAAGCTATGTGAAGCTCCTCGGTGAGTACCCCTTTGAGGAGCGGATCGGCAACTCCCTCGTCGTGAAGGAGCCGGCGGGGGTGGCGGCCTGCATCACGCCGTGGAACTACCCCCTCCACCAGGTTGTTGCCAAGGTGGCGCCTGCCCTGGCTGCCGGCTGCACTGTTGTTCTCAAGCCGAGCGAAGTTGTTCCCCTGAGCGCGTTCATCCTTGCCGAGATCATCCACGAGTCAGGGCTTCCGGCGGGGGTCTTCAATCTGGTGAGCGGTTACGGCGAGCCGGTGGGGGAGGCCATGGCAAGCCACCCCGGGGTGGACCTTGTGTCGTTCACCGGGTCGGTGCGGGCCGGCATGGCGGTATCCGGCCTTGCGGCGGCGTCCCTCAAGCGGGTTGCCCTGGAGCTGGGCGGAAAGTCGGCCGCCATCATTCTCGACGACGCTGACCTGGCCGTGGCGGTCAAGGGTACGGCGGCAAGCTCCTTCGTGAACTCCGGCCAGACCTGCAGCGCCCATAGCCGGATGCTTGTTCCTGAGTCCCTCTACGATCAGGCCGCGGCCTTGGCCGTGGAGGCCGCCGCCACCTTCGTGCCGGGGGACCCCCTTTCGGAGCAGACGAGGCTCGGTCCCCTGGTTTCCGCCCGGCAGCGGGAGCGGGTACTGGACTACATCACAAAAGGGGTGGATGGAGGGGCGGAGCTTCTCTGCGGCGGAACTGAGCCCCCCGAAGGGCTCGAAAGGGGCTACTACGTGAAGCCCACCGTCTTCGGCCGGGTCACGCCGGAAATGACCATCGCCCGGGAGGAGATCTTCGGGCCGGTCCTCTCCATCATGGCCTACCGGGACGAGGACGACGCGGTTCGAATTGCCAACGACACCATCTACGGGCTTGCCGGCGGCGTCTGGTCGGGCGACGTGAAGCGGGCCGAGGGGGTGGCACGGCGGCTTCGGACCGGCCAGGTGGAGATCAACGGCGGTGCCTTCAATATCCTCGCCCCCTTCGGCGGCTACAAGCAGTCGGGGCACGGCCGGGAACTGGGGAAATACGGGTTGGAGGAGTTCCTGGAGATCAAGTCGATCCAGTTCAAGTAGGAATTTTCCACGAAAAAGTTTACTGCAACGACTCGGGGGTTCCCTTCGCCTTCCGGTAAAGGGTCGAACGGGAAACCCCCAGTTTTCGTGCCGCGGCAGAGACATTCCCATGGCACTCCCTGAGTGCCTCTCTGATGGCGGTTGCCTCCACTTCCTCAAGGCGCCCCGATCCGCCGTCCCCCTCCCGCCCTGCATGTGGGAAAGACGCTTCCATTCGCTCACCAGCCTGCTCAAGAAAATCCTCCGGCAGATGCTCTATCCGTATTTCGTTCTCCCCGTCCCGAAGCGCCAGAGCCGTGCGGATGACGTTCATCATCTGGCGGATGTTCCCCGGCCAGGCGTGCCGGTAAAAAAGGTCCAGCACTTCCGCAGAGAAGGTAATCTGCTCATCACTGTCGGAGAGATTTTTCAGAAGGCTGATGCTTAGCGCGGTCCGGTCCGTACGGCTCCGCAGGGGGGGGAGGGTGAGAAGGAGCCCGTTGAGGCGGTAGTAGAGATCCTCCCGGAAGCGACCGGCGGCCACTTCGTCACGGAGCTTGCGGTTGGTGGCACAAATGATCTTGATGTCGACAGGGTGGGACTTGGTTGCGCCAAGCGGCGTGACGGTCCGGTCCTGCAGCACCCGCAGCAGCCTGGCCTGGAGGGTGAGGGGCATGTCGCCGATCTCGTCGAGGAAGAGGGTGCCGCCGTCGGCCTGTTGGATCTTGCCGACGCTCCCCGAGCGGCGGGCGCCGGTAAAGGCCCCCTCCCGGTAGCCGAAGAGCTCAGACTCGATGAGCCCTTCGGGGATGGCCGCACAGTTGAGGGCGACGAACGGCCCCTTCCCCCGGGGACCGTCGGCGTGGAAGGCCCGGGCGAACATCTCCTTGCCGCTTCCCGACTCCCCTTCGATCATGAGTGGGATGTCGTGGCCGATGATCTTGCCTGCCTTGCGGATGGCCGCACTCATCGTCGGGTCCCCCAGGTCGAGGGCCACCATGGAGTTGCTCGCCGGCTCCGTGGCGAAGGTGCGGGAGGCTGCATCGGGCCTGCGGATCGGCAGACAGGTTACGGGTGATACCGAGGCGCCGAACTTCACCCGGCCGAAGACCTCCACGCCGTTTCGCAGCCGGAGCCGTATCACCGGCTGGGGGAGGGAGCGGGCCTGCTCGAAGAGGCCGGCAAGGGTCAGGTCGAAGATGCTGGTAATGGTCCGCTTTTCCGCATCGTAGCGGTTGAGGCCGAGCTGGAGAAGGGCCGAGCGATTGGCGGCGATAAAGCGCCCGTCCAGGGAGAAGACCGCGATCCCCTCGTATAGGGTGCCGATGAACTCTGGCCGCAGGTGGAAATGGATCAGGATCTGGTCGGTGCATTCGTGGGCGAAAAACTGGTTCTCGATCATCTGGGCCGACATCCGCACGAGCGCCATGGTGTGGCGCTGGTAGGATGCCGAATCGCTGGAGACGTCGAGTACGCCGAGCATCTTCCCCTGGGGGTCGAAAATGGGGGCTGCCGAGCAGGTTAGGAACTGATTGATGTCGATGAAGTGCTCGGTGCTGTGTACTGACACCGGAGCCTGCTCCACAAGGGTCGTGCCGATGGCGTTGGTGCCGCTCGCCTCCTCGGTCCAGATCCCCCCCGGCTGGAGCGTCACCTGCTGGGCCTTGTCCACGAAATCCGGATCACCCACCGAATGGAGCACCACTCCGGTCGTGTCGGTCAGTACCACCACGCTGGAAGTCCCTGAAATCTGCTCATAGAGCTGATCCATGACCGGCTCCGCATGAAGGATCAGTCGTCGGCTCCGTTCGCGAAACCCGCTCAGCGCCCCAGCGGAAACCACCGGAATTTCCAGGGCTTGCCTCCCGACGTTGACCTTCCGGTCGACGCATCGCTGCCAGGAACGGCTGATGACGTCCGGGAGGAGTCCGTCGGGGAGCATTTCTCCCGCAAGAAAACGTGATCTGGTGTCGAACGAGTGTGCCATCCGGCTGGATGCTGCCCAGGTCATATCTGCCCCCCTCATACGAGTTGTCGTAGTTGGAACACTGTTTTCATTTGCAACAGTTGATACAGCAACACCTGTGCCATCCTGCGACACTCGACCTGTTCCGACTCCGTTTACAACGGGTGTCACTATTCCTTCCATGTCCTCTTCTACCTGCTAATTGCCTTGAATTGCGTACTTTTTGAGGCAGCACGCAAGCAGACTTATTATTGTAGAACCAAGTTTTATGTCTTGGCATACGCGCTGCTACAGATAAACGTCAAAAGGGTTCGCCCAAAACATTCAACTACCAATGGGGAGAAAGGAAACAGTCATGTCGAATGTATCAGCGCAGATCGATCAGATGATTAAAAAGGCGGAAAAGGCGGCGGAGGTATTCAGGGGGTTCGACCAGTTGCAGGTGGACCGGATCGTGGCTGCCATGGCGCGGGCCGGCGTGGCTAACGAGCGGAAGCTGGCCGAGATGGCGGTGGAGGAAACCGGCATCGGCAACGTGGAGGACAAGGTCATCAAGAACCACTTCGGCACCCAGGTGGTCTATGACTACATGAAGGGCAAGCCGTCGGTGGGGATCATCGAGGAGGAGGACGGCATCCTCTCCATCGCCGAGCCGTTCGGCATCATCGCCGCCGTGACGCCGGTGACGAACCCGGCCGCCACGACCCTCTTCAAATCCCTCATTGCCCTGAAGGGGCGCAACGTCATCTGCCTCGCCTTCCACCCGAAGGCACAGAAGTGCAGTGCCGAAGCTGCCCGGATCATGCTGGAGGCCGCCGTTGAGGCAGGTGCGCCGGCCGACTGCATCCAGTGGGTCACCGAGCCCTCCATCGAGGCGACCGATGCCCTCATGAAACACCCCAACGTGGCCCTCGTTATCGCCACCGGCGGCGGCGCCATGGTCAAGGCAGCCTACAGCTCGGGGCACCCGGCCCTCGGCGTCGGACCGGGCAACGTGCCGGTCTTCATCGAGAAGACCGCCAACCTGGAGATCGCCATCCCGGACGTGATCGCCTCCAAGACCTTCGACAACGGCACCATCTGCTCCTCGGACCAGTCGGTCATCTTCGACGACGCCCAGGTTGCGGACAAGGCGCTCCAGCTCTTCAGGGAGCAGGGGGCTTACCTCTGCACGAAAGAGGAGAAGGCAAAGCTGGAAGCGGTCATGTTCGACAAGGAGCGGGGTGTTCCCTCAATGGCCATTGTCGGCAAGAAGCCCCAATACATTGCCGAGCTGGCCGGGTTTGACGTCCCTGCAGACGTAAAGCTTCTCATGGTGCCGCTGACCACCACCGGCCCCGAGGACTGGATGAGCCACGAGAAGCTCTCGCCGGTCCTCGGCTGGTTCATCGTGGACAGCAGGGAGAAGGCCATATCCTCGGCGGTCTGCCAGCTGGAGTTCGGCGGCGCCGGCCACTCGGCCGTGGTCTTCACCGAGGATGAGGAAGTGGCCAAGGAGTTTGCCCTCCGGGTACCCGCCAACCGGGTCGTCTGGAACCAGCCTTCGGTCCACGGCACCATCGGCGCCCTCTATAACGACCTGGTCCCCTCTCTCACCCTTGGCTGCGGCGCCATGGGCGGCAACATCACCACCGAGAACGTCGGCTTCAAGAATCTCCTCAACATCAAGCGGGTTGCCAGAAGAAAGGCTGCCTGAGTCAATTAGCTCCCCATGGTACAAACCCGGCGGGGTCGCAGCATGTCGCGCGGCCCCGCCCCAATTAAGCCACCTGGAGAATAGGGAGACGGGATGGCACGGGTGACGTGCGCCCTGCGCGCGGCATCGGCTGAATCCAGTGATTTAGTGCATGAAGGTAGGGTGTGGATAAATAGCACAATGTAGCGATTCTCCCCGAAGGGGATATCCAGCCATGCTGTGGGTACGGCGACTATATTCACAAGGCGTCGCGCCGTTTATAATTAAAAAATTGTCAAGGAGAACCCATGAACATCCACGAGTACCAGGCAAAAGCGATACTGCGCAAATTCAACGTGCCGGTTCCTGACGGCCACGTCTGCTATAACGGCGCCAGCGCCCGGGAGTGGGCCAAGCGTCTCGGTCCCGGTCCCTGGGTGGTGAAGGCCCAGATTCACGCCGGCGGGCGGGGGAAGGGGGGCGGTGTCAAGCTGGCCCGCACCTCCGACGAGGTACGCCAGATCGCCCGCGACATGCTCGGCATGACCCTGCGCACCCACCAGACCGGCCCCGACGGGAAGGTGGTGACCCGGGTGCTCGTGGAGAACGGCTGCAACATCTCCCGGGAGCTCTACGTGAGCCTCTTGGTGGACCGGAGTACCTCGAAGGTGACGGTCATGGCATCCACCGAGGGGGGGATGGACATCGAGGAGGTTGCAGCCGCGACCCCGGAGAAGATCTTCAAGGAAGTGGTCGATCCCCTGGTGGGGCTGACCCCCTTCCAGTGCCGCAACCTCGCCTTCAGCCTCGGCCTTGATGGAAAGCTCATACCCAAGGCTGCCAAGATGCTGGAAGCGCTCTACACCACCTTCGTCACCTGCGACTGCTCCCTGCTGGAGATAAACCCCCTGGTGGTCACCGCCGAGGACGAACTCCTGGCCCTGGACGCCAAGTTCGGCTTCGACGACAACGCCATGTTCCGGCATCTCCAGATCGGCGACATGCGCGACTACGACGAGGAGGATCCCAACGAGGTGGAGGCCTCCCAGCACGACCTCTCCTACGTATCGCTCAACGGCAACATCGGCTGTCTCGTGAACGGTGCCGGTCTTGCCATGGCCACCATGGACATCATCAAATTCTCCGGGGGCGAGCCGGCCAACTTCCTCGACGTGGGGGGCGGGGCCACCATCGAGCGGGTCACCGAGGCCTTCAAGCTCATCCTCTCCGACAAAAACGTCAAGGGGATCTTCGTCAACATCTTCGGGGGCATCATGAAGTGCGACGTCATCGCCACCGGGGTCATCGAGGCGGCGCGTCAGGTGGAACTCAAGGTGCCGCTGGTGGTGCGGCTTGAGGGGACCAACGTGGAGAAGGGAAAGCAGCTTCTGGCCGAGAGCGGCCTCAACATCGTTGCCGCCGACGGCATGGCCGACGGCGCCCGGAAAATCGTCCAGGCCGTGAAAGGAGTTGCCTAATGAGCGTTCTCGTCAATAAAGACACCAAGGTAATTACCCAGGGGATCACCGGGGCCACGGGCCTCTTCCACGCCCAGGGGGCCCGTGAGTACGACACCCAAATGGTGGGCGGCGTCACCCCCGGCAAGGGGGGGAGCACCATCGACGGCTTCCCGGTCTTCGACACGGTCCGGGAGGCGGTGGAGCAGACCGGGGCCACCGCCTCGGTGATCTACGTCCCGCCCCCCTTTGCCGCCGACTCCATCATGGAGGCGGTGGACGCGGGGCTCGACCTCGTCGTCTGCATCACCGAGGGGATCCCGGTCCTCGACATGGTGAAGGTCAAGCAGTACATGGTGGGGAAGAAGACCCGGCTCGTGGGTCCCAACTGCCCCGGGGTCATCACCCCCGGCCAGTGCAAGATCGGGATCATGCCCGGCTACATCCACAAGCCGGGGAAGGTCGGCGTCGTCTCCCGAAGCGGCACCCTCACCTATGAAGCGGTCTGGCAGCTTACCGGCTACGGGCTTGGCCAGTCCACCTGCGTCGGCATCGGCGGCGACCCGGTCAACGGCACGAGCCACGTGGACTGCCTCCGGATGTTCGAGGAGGACCCGGAGACCGAGGCGGTGATCATGATCGGCGAGATCGGCGGGAACTCCGAGGAGGAGGCTGCCCGTTTCGTAAAGGAGAACATGACCAAGCCGGTGGCGGCTTACATCGCCGGCGTCACCGCACCTCCGGGCAAGCGGATGGGCCATGCCGGCGCCATCATCTCCGGCGGTAAGGGGACGGCGACGGAGAAGGTGGCGGTCCTGAGGGAGTGCGGCATCAGCGTGGCGGAGAGCCCCGCCGACATGGCCCAGGCGCTCCTGAAGATCTACCGGCCCAACTGACCGGGCGGAGTTCCCCCATGGGAAGATACAAGGAAGACCCCAGGTACAACGTGATTTCTCTGAGAATGACCGATGAAGAGAGGGCCATGCTGGAAGAATTGGTCAGGTGCAACGGGACCAATATCAGCGACCTGATGAGGGCAGCCCTGTTTGCCCATGCCGAGTCACTGAAGCTCACCACTGAGGTTTGAAAGCAGGGGCTGGACGAGCACATACTGCCATGTGTGCTCCTTTCATGCCGGGGGGGACGCCCCCCGGCAACATCGGCAGAAGCGGGATACAGGCTGAAAATTCATTCACATACGAAGCATCTGAAGCCGAATATTTGAAAAACCGGAGCATCGGCATGAATCCGTATCTTTCGATTTTTTTGTTTTTTCTGGCAGCGGTAGGCCTGGTTGGGGTGATCGTGCTGCTCAATTCTCTGCTGGGGCCGCGCACGGTTGAGACGGCTGTCAAGCTGGAGCCATTCGAGTGCGGCTCCCGTCCGCTGCAGACGCGCAACACACGCCCACTCTCCATCAAGTACTATCCGGTGGCGATCATATTCCTGCTGTTCGACCTGGAAACGGTGCTCCTCTTCATCTGGTCCATGTCCTGCGGGAACCGTGAAATGACAACCCTTTCATTTGTGTCGTTTATCTTTTTCTTCGGTGTCCTGGGGCTTACCTTTGTGTACCTCTGGAAGGACGGGGGCTTGGAATGGCGATGATGGATTTCCTCACAACAAGAAGAGATGAACTGGTCGGCTGGGTCCGCAAGTTCAGCATCTTCCCGTATCCCTTCGTTACCGCGTGCTGCGGGATGGAATTCATGGCGGTAAGCTCCACCCTGTACGATACCGACCGATTCGGAGCGGCCCTGCCGCGCTTCACCCCCCGCCAGTCGGACCTGCTCATGGTGGTGGGGACAATAAGCCACAAAGAGGCACCAATTGTTAAGAGGGTCTACGATCAGATGTGCGAGCCCAAGTGGGTGATGGCGTTCGGCGCCTGCGCCACAAGTGGCGGCTTTTACCGTAATTACGCGGTACTTCAGGGTGTGGACCGGGTCATCCCCGTGGATATCTACGTCCCGGGTTGTCCGCCACGGCCGGAGATGGTGATCGATGCCATCATGAAGCTTCAGGATCGGATCTCCCGGGAACGGCACCCCATTCTGCCGTTCGAGAAGCAGAACCCGGTGAGAAACTGACTCAATCGAGAGAAAATGGCCATGAATACACGCATCTTGAAGGAATTGTACGAGAGCTCCGAAGAGAATTTCGGGATCACGGTCCTCAAATTGAAGGGAGAGGATCTCCTCCCCCTGGTCACCCTGCTGAAGGACGAATGTGGCTTCGACCTCCTGCTGGACGTTACCGCGGTGGACTATCCCGATTGCGAACTCCGCTTCGAGGTGGTCTATCACCTGTACAGCTCAAGGCACAACAGGCGCCTGCGGCTCAAGGTCCCGGTGCCCGAGTCCTGCCCGGCGGTACCAACGCTCACCGGGCTCTACGGCTCGGCCTGCTATGCGGAGCGCGAGACGCACGAGATGTACGGCATCGAGTTTTCGGGCAACGGCGACCTGAGACCGATTCTTCTGTACGAAGGTTTCGACGGCCATCCCCTGAGAAAAGACTATCCCATCGACGGGGAACAGCCCATCGTCGCATACCGGAAGTAGGTGAGAAACGTGGAGCAGGCATCGCCGGTCAGATCATACCTGGAACAAACCGCCAACCCGAACAACGTGCTGGTGAACATCGGACCTTCGCACCCCGCCACCCACGGCACCATCCAGATCATCGCCGAACTGGAAGGGGAGACGGTGAGGAGTGCCGACGTGCACTGCGGTTACCTGCACCGTGGGTTCGAAAAGAGCGCCGAGCACCACCCGTACCATAAGATCATCCCCTACACGGACAGGCTGAACTATTGTTCGAGCCTGAACAACAACTTCGCCTTTGCCGGGGCGGTGGAGCGGCTCCTGGGAATCGAGATCACTCCCCGCTGCAAGTACCTGCGGACACTGTTGAGCGAGTACAACCGCCTGGCGGACCATGTCACCTGCATAGCCGCCACGGTCATGGAGATGGGGGCAATGACCGCCTTCCTCTACCTCATGACGATCCGCGACTACATCTTCGAGCACCTGAACCACCTGACCGGCGCCCGGCTAACCTATTCGTACGTTCGGATCGGAGGGCTGGCCAGGGACCTGCCGGAGGAGTGGCTCAAGCGGCTCGAGGAGATCCTCCTGTTCTACGAGCGCTACATCGAGCGGATTCACGGACTCCTCGACCGCAACCGGATATTCATCGACCGTACCCGCGACGTGGGGGTTATGACCCAGGAGCAGGCCCTTCACTGGGGGTTCACCGGCCCGATTCTCCGTTCCACGGGACTCGCGTGCGATCTGCGCAAGGACATCCCCTATCTTGCCTATCCCGAGCTCGACTTCGAGGTGCCGGTGGGGATCAAAGGCGACAACTACGACCGTTACTACGTGCGGATGAGAGAGATGGACGAATCCGTCTCCATGATTCGCCAGTGCATGCTGAGATTGCCGTCCGGTCCGGTCAGCGTGAACGATCCCCGGGTGACCCTGCCCTCGAAGGAGCAGGTCTACACCCGGACCGAAGCGCTGATCAACCATTTCAAACTGATCATAGACGGCATCCAGGTGCCGGCCGGCGAGATCTACCTCGCCCACGAGGCACCCAACGGCGAGCTCGGCTTCTATCTGGTGAGCGACGGCAGCGAGCGTCCCTACAAACTTCACGTCCGTTCCCCCAGCTTTGCCCATATGGGGGGTATGCATACGCTGCTGGAGGGGTACCAGGTGGCCGACATCATTGCCACCTTCGGCTCCATGAACATGATTGGCGGGGAGTGCGACCGATGAGTTGCCTGAAAGAGAAATTCGACCGATTGACCACCAACGGACCGGAAGGAATGTCGGCCCTGGTGGATAAATTCAGCGAACTGCGGGGGGGCTATCCCGAGGAGATGGCATCATCGCTGGTACTGCCGCTGCTGCAGCTCACGCAGGAGGCCAAGGGTCACCTGACCGAGAGCGATGCCGTGTTCATCGCCGACTACCTGGGGGTGCCCGCCATGCAGGTCGTGGAAGCGCTGAGCTGGTACACCATGCTTTACCGCGAGCCGGTGGGACGCCACGTGATCAAGGTCTGCCGCAACATCTCCTGCTCCCTCACGGGGGGCGGCCGCCTGATGGGCTACCTGGAGCGCAGGCTGGGGGTTCGCCAGGGGGGGACCACCGCCGACGGTCGCTTCACCCTGCTGGCGGTGGAATGCCTTGCATCCTGCGGTACGGCGCCTGCCATGCAGGTGAACGACACCTACCACGAGCGGCTGACCGAGGCCCGCATCGACCAGATCCTGAAGGAGTTGCCATGAGCGAACCCCGCATCTTCTTCAACTTCGAGGTTACGGCCGACTCACACACCCTGGCGGCCTACCGGCAGCGCGGCGGGTACCGGGCTCTGGAAAAGGCGCTCCAGACGATGGCGCCGCTGGACATCGAAAACGAGGTCAAGGCATCCGGGCTGCGGGGCCGCGGAGGGGCCGGATTCCCCACGGGGATGAAATGGTCCTTCGTGGACAAGAAGAGCCCGGTGGTCTACCTCTGCTGCAACGCCGACGAAGGGGAGCCGGGTACGTTCAAGGACCGCTGGATCTTCGAGAATGCATCCCATCAACTGATCGAAGGGATCCTCCTTGCTGCCTTCGCCCTGCGCGTGCGCCATGCCTTCATCTACATCCGCGGCGAGTTCGATCTGCCGCTGAAACGGCTGCGGCAGGCGCTGGACGAGGCCCGGGCGGCGAATCTGGTGGGAGAGAAGATTCTGGGAAGCTGCTATTCCTGCGACATCATCGTTCATCGCGGCGCCGGTGCCTATGTCTGCGGCGAGGAATCGAGCCTCCTATCCTCGCTGGAAGGGTTCAAGGGGTACCCGCGCAACAAACCCCCGTTCCCGGCGGTGAAGGGGCTCTATCAGGCTCCCACGGTGATCAACAACGTGGAAACCCTGGCCACCATCCCGTGGATCGTCGCCAACGGCGGCGCGGCCTACGCAGCCATCGGCACCGAGAAGAACAGCGGCACCCGACTCTTCGGCATTTCGGGGCATGTGAACAGGCCCGGCCTGTACGAGAGGCCCACCGGCTATCCCTTCCGGACGATGATCCACGAGGATTGCGGCGGCATCCTCGGCGGAAAACAGTTGAAGGCGGTCATTCCCGGCGGTTCCTCGACCCCGGTTCTGACGGCCGCGGAGATCGAGCACCTGACCATGGACACGGAAGCGGTGCAGGCCGCGGGGAGCATGCTCGGCTCGGGCGGCGTCATCGTCATTGCCGAGGGGACCTGCATGGTGTCCCTGCTTCACGTGCTCTCGCGGTTCTACAGCCACGAGTCGTGCGGTCAGTGTACCCCGTGCCGTGAAGGAACCGCCTGGATGGACAAGATCATCGGACGCATCGCCAAGGGGCGTGGTGTTGCGGGGGATCTGGAGGCACTGGAACGGGTGACCGCCGGGATCATGGGGAACACGGTCTGCGCCCTCGGCGATGCCGCCGCCATGCCGGTGCAGGGCTTTCTCCGAAAGTTCAGGCACGAGTTCGAGCATTTCATCCGGCATGGCAAGTCGATGTACGACGGCCGTCTGGAGGCATAACCATGATTGAACTGACCATCGACAACATGACTGTACAGGCCCATGAAGGGGAGACCGTGCTCCAGGCGGCCCTGAAGCACGGCATCGAGATCCCCCACTTCTGCTACCACCCCTGCCTTTCCATCGCCGGCAATTGCCGGGTCTGCCTGGTCAAGGTGGACGGGCGGCCCAAGCTGATGCCTTCCTGCAACCTGGAGGCGACGCCGGGGATGCGCATTGAGACCGTGTCGGAAGAAGTGCTGGCGGCGAGAGCCGCGGTGATGCAGTTCATCATCCTCAACCATCCCGGCGATTGCGGCATCTGCGACAAGGCGGGCGAATGCCGGGTACAGGACTATCACGTCAGATACGGCGAGATCGATCCGGTCTCCATCGAGCCCAAGCATCGCAAGCCCAAACTGTACGACCTGAGCCCCCGGATCTCACTGGACAACGAACGCTGCATCCTTTGCAGCCGCTGTGTCCGCTTCACCCGCGAGGTCTCCGGCAGCCACATGCTGGGAATTGTCGAGCGGGGGTGCCACTCACGGGTGGCGCGGCTGGAAGGAAAGGTGTTTGACGACCCCTACTCGGACAACATCATCAGCATCTGCCCGACCGGTGCGCTCCTTTCCCGGGACTTCCTCTACAAAAGCAGGGTCTGGTACCTGGAGCCTGTCCGCTCGGTCTGTACCGGCTGCGCCCGCTGCTGCAGCGTCAACGTCTGGCGGCGGAGGAAACGGTGGCATGTCCGTTCCCTCGGAGCGGAGAAGAATGCTGCCGCCTACCGGATCACTCCCGGGGAAAATCCGGAGATCAACGGTCACTGGATCTGCAACAAAGGTTTCGACCTGCATAAAGCCATGGGCCGCCCCCGCGCTCTCGCGCCGCTGATTGCCGGCAGAAGTGCGAGCGTGGAAGAGGCGCTCCAGGAAGGTATGAAGATGCTTTCGGAAGCGGTCAACCCGGCTGCGCTGATCTCCGCCCACGCCTCCAATGAGGAGTTGGAGGCGTTCAGGATCGCGCTGGGATCGAGGATGAGAGTCTATACCCGTGAAGACCACAGCCCCCAACCCGGAGAGGTGCTGGAAGACGACCTTCTCATTCGGGCCGACAAGAACCCGAACAGTCGGGGAGTTCGGGAGCTGTTCGGTGATCGGCCCTATGATGCGACGGCAGGACACGACCTGGTCCTGGTCTGGGGCGACCTGGATGATTACGCCCCGCTCGGGAAGGCCAGGATACTCCACCTGACTTCATTCGTGCCGCCCCAGGGGCAGAGCGCCGACCTCCTCATACCGATCTCCACCGTCTTTGAGCGAAGCGGGACCTTCACCAACTTTGAGGGAAAGGCGAACCGTTTCGACCAGGTGTTCGACAAACCCAAGCTGGTCCAGCACGCCGGCGAACTATTCGGGGGACTTGCCGCATGATACAGGACTTGCTCATTCATCTCGTCTTCATGGGGTATGCCATCGCCTTCATGCTGGGCCTCGCCACGCTCTTCACCTGGGTGGAACGGAAGCAGTCCGCCATCATGGCCGACAGGATCGGCGCCAACCGCTGCTACATCCGGATCCCGTTCACGGACATAAAGCTGGTGGCGTGGGGACTCTTCCACGGTATCGCCGATGGGGCGAAGATGCTCCTGAAGGAGAACTTCACGCCGACCACCTATGACCGCTTCTGCTACAACCTGGCGCCGTGGCTGGCCGCGGTGCCGGTCTTGCTCGTCTTCGCCGTAATCCCGTTCGGGGGCACCCTCGTCCCCGGCAACCTGCTGGACATCGTCCCCTTTCCCCATCTTGCGCAGCCGCTCAAGGATTTCTTCGGCGCCCGCAGCTACCAGATGCAGGTGGCGAGGCTGGATGCCGGGATCCTGGTGGTCCTCGCCATCTCGGGGGTCGGCATCATCGGAACCATTCTGGCCGGCTGGTCATCCAACAACAAGTTTTCGCTTCTCGGGGCGGCCCGGGCCGCGTCCCAGATGATCTCCTACGAGATATCCATGGGGCTGGCGCTGATCAGTCTGGTGGTGACCTACGGCACCCTCGACCTGAACGAGATGGTCCGGTACCAGTCAGGGATCCTGTACGGTGCACTCCCGACCTGGGGAATATTCATGCAGCCGCTCGCTTTTCTCCTCTTCCTGACCGCGGCCATCGCCGAGAACAAGCGGGTGCCGTTCGACCTTCCCGAGTGCGAGTCGGAACTTGTGGCCGGCTACTTCACCGAATACAGCGCCATGAAGATGGGGCTCTTCATGCTGAGCGAGTTCATTGAGATCGTGGTGGTCTCGGCCCTCCTGGTCACTCTCTTTCTGGGGGGGTACAACCTTCCCTGGCTGACCGATGCCGGCTTCGCCTTTCCGAACGGTGCGACCTGGGCCATGCCGCAGCCGGCGGTGGTTCTCCTGCAGGTTCTTACGTTTACGGTGAAGGTGGTACTCGCCGGCTGCTTCCAGATCCAGATCCGCTGGTCGCTCCCCCGTTTCCGCTACGACCAGTTGATGCGCTTCGGCTGGAAGTTCCTGCTCCCCCTGGCGGCCCTGAACCTCGTGGCCACGGTCTTCGTGCGCTGGATGAATTTGTGAGAGGATGAGATGAACAAGGACTACTGGAACAAACCGGCCATGGGCCTCTGGGAGCGCCTCTACATCTTCGAGGTGATCCGCGGGCTCTGCATCACCGGCTCCGTCTTTTTCGGCAACATGTGGAAATGGCTCACCCTCCGCAAGGGGGCTCTCACCGCCTACTATCCCGAAGAGGTGCGCAGCGACTATTCGCCGAACAACCGCGGCCGCCACGTCCTCACCCAGCGCGAGAACGGCGAAGTGCAGTGCGTGTCGTGCAACATGTGCGCGACGGTCTGCCCCGCATACTGCATCGAGATCCTCTCCACCGCCAACTTCGATGACGTCTTCCACCCGAAGGCCCCGGAGCGGTTCGAGATCGACTACTCCCGCTGCATCTTCTGCGGATTCTGCGTGGAAGCCTGCCCGGAGGACGCAATACGGATGATCAAGGATATCCCTGACTTCCCCGCATTCGACCGGGACACCATGTGTGCCCCCCTCGACCTGCTCCTGAACTGGCGGCCGACGCGGGACCCGGCCAAGGTCTACCCGACGCAACCTCAGAATGGGGAGGTGCATCCATGGGCGGCGTGATGCTCCTCTTCTTCAGCCTGCTGGCGGTGCTCTTTACGGTCCTCGTCATCACGCTGCGCCAGCCGATGCGCGCCGCCCTCTCCCTGGTGGGGCTCATGGTCAGCCTGGCGGCCATATATGCCTGTCTCGGGGCGCACGTGGTGGCGATATTCCAGGTGCTCATCTACGTCGGCGCCGTGATGGTGTTCATGGTCTACACGATCATGCTCCTCGACGACCGTGATACCTCCTACCGCCAGGTGTTCTCCCGGCTCGCCCTGCCGGCCGCGGCGGTCGCGTCTCTGGTTGCAGCGGCCCTCTGGCTGCTCCTCGGCAGTCTGCCGTCGGTCCCGGTTCCGGCGGAAGGGGGCGGCGTGAGTTTTACCTTCAGCGCCTTTTCCGTGGCGTTCATGAGGCACTACTGGTTTCACTTCGAACTGGCGACCGTGCTGCTCCTGGTCGGCATCATCGCCGCCTGGGCGGCGATCAAGGAGGGGAGCAATGGATAAATACCAGTTCCTCACCGTTCTGTCGGCGCTGCTCTTCACCATGGGACTCGCCGGTGTCGTGGTCCGCCGCAATCTGCTCGTGGTGATGATGTGCCTGGAAATCATGCTGAATGCCGTCGTGCTCAGCTTCGTCACCTTCGCCGTGCGGAGCCAGACCCTCGCCGGTGTCGCCATGACCTTCTTCATCTACGTGGCGGCATCATGCGAGATCGCCCTCGCCATGGCCATCGTCGTGCTGCTCCTGAGGCACCGGTGCTCGCTCGATCTGGCCGCACACCAGGACCTGAAAGGTTAGGCAATGAATCAGATGACACTCATCCCTCTCTTGCCGCTGCTGGGGTTCCTCATCAACGGCCTCCTCGGCTCCCGTCTCCCCAGAAGGCTGGTTGCGCTTGTGGCCTGCGGGCT
The DNA here is from genome assembly GCA_003712145.1 of Desulfuromonadales bacterium. Lineage (GTDB taxonomy): Bacteria > Desulfobacterota > Desulfuromonadia > Geobacterales > Geobacteraceae > Geobacter. The sequence goes on from RHLS01000018.1 coordinate 75,249, forward strand.
TCCCGCCGTCTCCTTCGGGCTGACCCTCGGCCTCTTCCTGAGGCTTGCGGAAGGGGGCGCCCCCTTCACCGAGACCCTTTTCACCTGGGCGGCACTCCCCGGGTTCCGGCTCGATGCGGCTTTTTACTTTGACCAGGTGACTGCCGTCATGTGCCTCGTGGTGACAGGGGTCGGCACGCTGATCCATGTCTACTCGACGGCCTACATGGCCCATGACAGAGGGTTCTCCCGGTACTTTGCATACCTTAACCTTTTTCTTTTCTTCATGCTCCTGCTGGTCATGGGGAAAAACCTGTTGCTCCTCTTCGCGGGGTGGGAAGGGGTGGGGCTTGCCTCCTACCTCCTGATAGGGTTCTGGTATGAGGACCCGGAGAAGACCACCGCCGGCATGAAGGCGTTCGTCGTGAACCGGGTGGGTGATACCGGGTTTGTGCTTGCCGCCTTTCTGATATGGTTCTTCGCCGGCACCCTCGATTTCCTGGAGATCAACGCCTTTTTCAACGCCAACCAGCCGACGCCGGCGGTCATGAACACCATCGCACTCCTGATACTGATTGGAGCCTGCGGCAAATCCGCCCAGATTCCGCTCCATGTCTGGCTCCCCGACGCCATGGCCGGCCCCACGCCGGTCTCAGCCCTCATCCATGCCGCCACCATGGTAACCGCCGGCGTCTATCTGCTGGCCAGACTGAACGGCGTCTTCCTCCACGCACCCGAAGCCATGACCATCGTCGCCTGGGGCGGGGCGCTCACCGCCTTTGCCGGCGCTACCATGGGGCTCACCCAGTTCAACATCAAGAAGGTGCTTGCCTACTCCACCATGTCGCAGATCGGCTACATGTTCATGGCCTGCGGTCTCGGGGCCTATCCGGCGGCCGTGTTTCATCTCTACACTCACGCGTTCTTCAAGGCGTGCCTCTTCCTCGGCGCCGGCGCGGTCATCCATGCGCTGCATGGGGAGGAGGACATGCGCAGGATGGGTGCCCTGGCGGGACGGATTCCGTTCACTTTCAGCACGTTCCTCCTGGCCAGTCTGGCGCTGTGCGGTGTGCCGCCGCTATCAGGCTTCTTCTCCAAGGACGAGATCCTTTGGAGCGCCTGGTCCGCGCCGAACGGCTCGCCGGCCCTCTGGCTCGTGGGGAGTGTCACTGCGGGCATGACGGCCTTCTACATGTTCCGGGCCATTTTTCTGGCTTTCTTTGGCCCCAGCAACGTGCCTCTATTGAAGCAGCAGGGAATTCACGAGCCTCCCGCCTCCATGTCCGTCGTGCTGGTGGTGCTGGCGATCTTTTCGGCGGGGGCCGGCCTGCTCGGGATGCCGGGCGTTCTGCGCGAACAGTTCGGACTCTCCGCGCCGTTCTTCTCCTTCCTCTCTCCCGTATTCGCCCCTGGTGCCACGGGCGAGGCCGGTCACGGGACCGAACTCGTTCTCATGCTCATTTCCGTGGTGGTGACAGGTGCCGGCATCCTGCTCGCCTGGGTCTTCTATGGCCGCGGCCGGTCGCTTGCAGACAGGGTGAGAAGGGGGGCAGGGCCGGTGCACGAGCTGGTGAGCCGGGGCTACTACTTCGACCGGCTCTATGAGGGGGTCCTGGTCCGGGGAGTCGACCGGCTCTCCGAGGAGGTGCTGGCCAAAAGGGTGGAGAGCGCCCTGCACGAAGGGACGCTCGTGAAACCATCGGAAGGGGTCCGGGCAACCACACGGCTATTCGCACGCCTGCAGACCGGCAACGTGCAGGCATATCTCCTCTATGCACTCATGGGGCTTGCCCTCATTCTCTGGTGGGGGGTGGCCCATGCCTGAATCCCTGACGATTCTTCTCCTGCTGACCCTTCCGTTGGCGGGCGCGCTCCTGGTGGGGGTGCTCCCCGCCAGGAACTCCATTCTTCCCCGCATAGTCGCCATGGCCTCCATGCTTGTGGTGCTCGTGCTGGCCGCAGGCCTGTTTTACAACTTCGACGGCACAATCGCAGGGGAGCCCCTAGGCCTGAATGTCCCCTGGATCGCCTCTCTGGGCGTTAACCTCCATCTCGCTGTGGACGGACTCAATGCCTACTTCCTCCTGCTGACCGCGCTCCTCTTCCCCGTGGTGCTCGGCTCGGCCTGGCGGACCAGGGAGGCCCAGTTCACCCTTTACCTGGCACTACTTCTCGTTTTGGAAGCGAGCCTTTTCGGGACGTTCCTCGCGCAGAACCTGATGATCTTCTTTGTCTTCTGGGAAGCGGTCCTCATACCGATGTGCCTGCTGATCCTGGCCTTCGGCGGCGAGCAGCGCCGGCAGGCGGCCATGACCTTCTTTCTCTATACCCTGGTGGGAAGCGTGCTCCTCCTGGCCGCCGTGCTCCTGCTCGGAGTGGAGGGGCTGCATCAGACCGGCAGATGGTCCTTCGAGTTCGGCCATCTGGAACAACTGCACCTGGGGTGGGAAACCGAGCTCTTCGTCTTCTGCTCGATCGTTCTCGCCTGCGCCATCAAGTGCCCGCTCTTTCCGTTCCACTCCTGGCTGCCGCTTTCGTACTGCGAGGCCCCATTCTCCGGGACCGCCCTGATGGCGGGGGTGCTCTCCAAGATGGGGGCATTCGGCATCCTTAAACTTGCGCTGCCGCTCTGTCCCGAGGTTTCCGCCGTCATGGCTCCGTACCTTGAGATGCTGGCCGTCGCGAGCATCGTCCATGGCGCCGTGATTGCCCTGCGGCAGGAGGATTTCCGGCGGCTTGTGGCCTATGCATCCCTGAGCCACATGGGTTACATCGTTCTCGGGATCTTCAGCCTGCAGAACACCGCAATGCATGGCGCCCTGTTCCAGGTCCTGAGTCACGGCGTGACTGTCGTCGGCCTTTTGCTTGTGCTGAGCGTGCTGGAGCAGCGGTTGGGAACATCCTGGCGGCAGGTGAATGCCCTTGCCACCTCCGCGCCGCATCTGGCCATCGTGCTCATGCTTTTCATCCTCGCCTCCGTGGCGTTGCCGCTCACCAGCGGGTTCACATCCGAGTTCATGATCCTGTTCGGCGCCTTCCAGCACGCGATGGCGGCATGGACGTCCGGGGCACTCCCCATCCAACTCGGGGCCGTGGTGGTCGCAGCCACCGTCATGGTGCTCAGCGCCGGTTACATGCTCCGCTTCGGCCGCACCATTCTGTTCGGCGAGTCATCCTGCGGCACTCCCCTGTGGGACCTCAATCTTCGCGAAGCGATGGTATTCTTCCCCCTGCTCCTTGTCATCGTCTGGATCGGCATCTGGCCGAACCCGATTATGACCAGGGTGGGGCCGGCAGTGTCGCGTTTGACGCAGCAGGTCGCCGGAAAGTCCGGTCTTCCGCTTGCACTGTCTTCTCTCACTTCACCTGACGGGGGCGCCAATGGCCGCTGATCTCTTGTATGGCCTTCTGCCGGAACATCTTCTCCTCGGACTGATCTTCATTCTGATGCTGTTGGACATGTTCCGGGCCAACAGGCAGTTGGGGGGGGCGCTCTTTGCCGCGGTCCTTGCCGTCGGCAGCTCTTTACTGTTGTACCAACTCTTCCGGGGGTACAGCATCGAACTGGTCCCTTCGGAAATCGTCATCGACCGTTTCGCTCTGCTCGGCAGACTGGTGATCCTGGGCTGCGGCCTGGTTTTTGGGCTCTGCTCCCTGATGCAGGCGAACTCATGCAAGTACTGGATACTGCTGGTCTCGTCGCTTCTGGGCGCGCTCATCATAATGGACAGCGCCGGGTTTGCCTCCCTGTTCATAGGGATCGAGATGCTATCGCTTCCCGCTTTTGCCCTTATGGTCTCCTTTACCGGCTCTGCCGGCACCGGCGAGGGGGCCTTCAAGTACCTGCTCCTTTCCTCGGTGGCGAGCGCACTTATCCTTTTCGGCATCTCCCTTGCTTACGGTGTCACCGGTTCCCTCGCGATCCGCGCCTTCGCTGCCTCCCTTTCATCAGGAGGCGTGCAGAATCTGACGGCGGCCTTCCTGGTGCTGAGCGGTTTCTTCCTGAAGGGAGCAGTGTTTCCGTTCCACGCCTGGGCCCCCGACGCTTACGCGGGTGCGCGTCTGCAAGTGACCGCCTTCCTTGCCTCGCTGGTCAAGGGGGCGGTCGTCCTCGGTCTGGCCCGGATCCTCACATCACTTTTACTGAACGGTGAGATCGTGGCGACCATCACCGTTCTTTCGCTCGCGTCCATTTTTTACGGCAACATCGCCGCCATTCGCCAGACCACATTCAAGAGGCTTCTGGCGTATTCTTCCATCGCCCATGCCGGCTACATGATGTTTGCCCTTGCCGACAGCACCGGCGCACGGGTGGAAGCACTACTCTACTACGTTTCAGTCTATGCTCTCACCACGATCATCGCCTGCACCTGTTTCAGCCTGATTTCCCATGGGGAGGGTGATTCCCTGGATCTGCTGGACGGTGCCTTCGCCACCCATCCGGTACCGGCCGGAGTCCTGGCGCTGGCCGTCCTCTCCATGGCCGGAATCCCTCCACTTCCGGGTTTTCTCGCGAAAGTGTTCATTTTCAAGAATGTCGTCGCCTCGGGACTCCTTCTTCCATCTGTCCTGGCATTTCTCGGTAGCTACTTTGGCGCCGTCTTCTACTTGAGCGTTGCCTTCCGCCTGTTTTCGACTGCTCCGGCGGTTGACGATGCGACGGGTGAAGTTGGCAAGAATACCGCGTGGGGAGGTGTCCTTCTGGGAACCGCTCTTCTAACGCTCTTCACGCTGGTGCCCGGCATCTTCAACCTGTTGCTTTAGAAGGAGGAATCTTCAAGACAGTGAGGAATTAGTCGTCAGTGTAGTAATTTGCTACATAAATGATCGATTGACGATTCTGCCCCCCTCTGCTTCATATCAATGCCGACTCAGCGCCACGTTGTGTCACCCGAGCAGTTGATTAGCCCGTAGTGGTAATCACTGGCCCCTACGGGTATATCTTTCACCCTCCGAGTCTGCCGTTTTTCAATTTTTCTTTTTACCGCAACAGGTTACACTACTCTTCATCCTGCCCTTTTTCCTTTGGCGTGTCTCTTGCTCTAGAAACAGTCATCGTCCCCATCGATGCGGATGCTTTGGCCTTGCTGACGTGATGTCGTCCGTTGAGAGCTATGCCGCGTTGCACACTCCCCATGGAGGCCCCGTGAAGCACACAAAGATGACGCTCTCGACCGAGACGATGAATCTCGGTTTCGTAAAGAAAGTGGAAGCGCTTTCCGGCAGTTCGGTGCGGCGCTGTTTCCAGTGCGGCAAGTGCTCGGCGGGGTGCCCGATGAGAAGCTTCATGGAGCATCCCCCCAACCGGATCGTGCGGCTTCTGCAACTGGGGCAGTACGAGCGGGTGCTGGCGGGGCGTTCGATCTGGTACTGCGCCTCGTGCGAGACCTGCACCACCCGCT
>RHLS01000019.1 GCA_003712145.1 Desulfuromonadales bacterium
CTGGTGCTGGATAACCATTCTGCGCATATTTCCAAGGAAACTCAGGCCTATTTGCCGAAATCCGCAGCCCCGAAACGCTCAATCATCCACCGGAGATCACCGCTTCCGGGATGAGGAAAAAATCGAAGTCGTTGACGCCAATCGACCAGTTGTCCCCCTGCTTTTCGATTGTCACCCTGTCCCGGGAGTCCGGGCTCGTCACCGTCCCCCCCGCGAATTTCAGAACGCGCACCTTATCCCTGTGCAATGTCACGTCATAGCCGGGGGATGCGAGGTGGACATCGGCCTCTCCGGGGGCGCCCCGAATGACGCCGAATGAGCACCGTACCGAACCCTTCGGATCCGTGCCGACCGAGCAGGGCACCATGCCGGTAGCGTGATAGGGCGTTTGCGCCACCGTGGCATCGGCTCGGCCGCTGACACTTACCGTCAGGGTGTATGTGGCCGTTTCGTTGCGGCGGGCGGCGTTTCTCATGAGATAGACCCGAACCCTGTAGTCGCCGTCAACGGGGAGCGTACCGGTCCACTTGTTGCCAAGGTTGGCGCCGATGGCGATGGCGGCATCAGCGCCTGGCGGCAGCACGTTGAAGTAGTTGGCGCCGTTGCCGGTCTTCAGCGTGACGCTCATTTTCTGGCCGGCCTTGGCGCCAAGCACGTAGTCGACCATTTCGTACCCCCTGATCTTGCCGCGGAGGGTTGCCGACGAGGCCCCTGCCTTGAAATGCACCCTTTCCTGACGATTGCTCTCGGCGAGCAGGAGCGTCGCCTGCAGCACCAGCGCCACCACGGGTGCAACGGTCCGAACACACAGCATGCCCATGATCACACCCTCCTTTGAAACGAGTCAGATAATTCCTGTCCATAACCCTGATGAAGGTCGAAAAGATTACCGGCCTGGCATATCGCAGATTTCTCCCGGTGAAATACCAATAAACCTTACCGGCACAATCGTCGACACCGGGCCCGGCCCTTCCATGGGCATCCTCTTCACGATCCGCCCTTCGAGGGTCACGAGCAACGGCTCTCCAGGAGGATGCGGCACACTCAGGTAAGCCTCCTCAAGGGCGCGGTTGTCCTCCTCAAAGGCAACCGGAAAGCTCTTGCCGGTCCGGCACTCCGTGAAGATGGCCGCATCGGCCATGTACCTGTACATGCCGCGCATGACCGATCCCGCCCCCTCTCCTGCATCGGCACAGGCCAGGGCCGTCATCGAACCGAGGCAGACAGACCCGACAAGAGAACGCAGCGCCACCATCAGGAAGGGATCCTTCATGTCGTCCTCCTCAGCCGCCGGAGACCAGCGCATCGGGGATTTCATACCGTTCCCCGGAGTCGAAGGTGATGAAAGTTACATCATCCTTACGTGTGAAAGTCATCGCAGTCTGCGAATCCGAAGCAACCGGCTTTCCTGCCACGAAGAGGATGTTCCGCTTGTAACCGGCAGCCAACCGGATCTCGACTGTGGCGGTGCCGCCAAAGCCGCGGCGGATGACAAACGCTTCGCACGTCCGCGCCGCGGACTCGTAGGGGGGAACGCAGGCGATACTCGTCGAGGCATGGTAATGGGTCCCGGGCTTTGTTGCGTCCAGGGACGCCGGGGTGGGCTCGAGGGGCTTCCCCTTTACGCTGACGGCCAACGTGTAGGTGCTCGATTCGTTGCGCCGGGCCGCACTGCGCATCAGGTACACACGAATCGTGTAGATACCGTCGGAGGGGAGAATATTTTCGAAGTGATTGCCGGAAGTGGAGCCCACGAACATGGCTACATCTCCGGACCCTGGCGGAAGGATGTTGAAGTAGGCCGACAGGCTGCTCGGCTTGAAGGTGACGGTCAAGGCCTGGCCCGCCCTGGCCTGCACCCGATAGTCCACGCTATGGCGCCCTTTGATCTTCCCCGTGATGGTGGTGCCGGAGGCCCCCTTCCTGAAGCGCACCTCTTCCCTGCGGATGTCACCGGCCGCGCCGGCAACGCCATGAAAAAGAATCAGGCAAAGGACCGTTGCGATCAAGGCTCTCATGGCAACCCTCCTGTTACGGTTTCTGATTGTGAATACGCCATGCATCCACAGCCGCTTTCACAATTGTCTCACAAGGTGCGCAAAGCACAGATTCACGGAGTAACGCACCTTCAGCACGTTGCTTCAACCCGCTGCTTCAGGGATGGACTAAGGGGCACTTTCTGGCACAATGGAAGAGCGGATACGACTTCATAAAGATACGAATCACGGAAGCGAACGTACCGCCCTGCAGCAAGTCGGCTGATAAAGGAATGAAAACCATGTCACTTCAGACCTTGATCGCGCTGGTATGTCTCGTGCTCGGCCTGGCCATGGCGCCTCCGGCGTTCCCTGCCGAACCTGAAACCGTCATCCTGCTCCACGGGTACGGACGGACGGAAAATTCCATGCGGCCCCTCCAGGACCGTCTCGAAGCCGCGGGGTTCCGCGTGCATAACGTCGGCTACCCCTCGATGCGGCTCTCGCCCCCCCGAGCTGACGAAGCTAAATAGACCCCGGTGAAATCGCCACCGCCGATGGTCACAAACACCTCTTCGGCCCGAAGCCCCGACGCCCCCCCCAGGATCAGCATGCTTGCGATGACACCTGCGGCAATGGTGCCCGTTGCCATTCTCTTCAGGTGCCCTCTCTCAATTGCCCCGTGAAGAACCGGGGTGAAAGGTTTGGGGCTCTTCCCAGTCAAGGGATCTCACCTGGTCCAGAGCGGTCGGCCCCTGATCCAGGACCAGTACCAGGCGGTAGCCGTCCGTGAAGTAGGGGTCGCCGGTCAGGTTCTCCCTGGGCCTGGATGGCCTGGCGGGGCCAACCCCCTTCACAAAGCCGACCTTGGCAAGCATCTGGGAAAAGAGCAGATCCTCCACGAGGGCATGGCGCGCCTCGTCAATATCCGGATCAATCTTGTGGGTGACCGGCGGCCGTGCCTTCATGGTGAAACGTACGCCAATATCCCGGCTGATCTGGCCCACAAAGACCGGCTTCCCCTGATACCGCATCGGGGTATACCAGAGGCGCAGGTGATTGCGTTCGTGGATGTCGTGGCGGGGCTTCTGACGGGCAAGATCCTGCTGCCGGCCGAAATAGTACAGGGGACTCACCGGGGAATACCGGTAGAGGGTTCCGAAGAAGAATGACTTGATGGTCTTCCAGACGGCGGTGGCGTAGGTCTCTTCGGCCGGGAGCCACCCGCGACGGGCAAAAGCGGCCGCGATTTCCTGGAACTCGCCGATGACCACGAGATTGAGCGGATCTCCGGATTCCAGACCCGTCTTGTCCGTGGTGCAGCAGGGGAGCTTCTCCAGCGCTCTCCTCAGCTCCTCCTCATTGAGTTCGACGATCTTCTCCTTAGGATAGAGGCTGTCAAAATCCACCTGCTGGTAATCGACCCGCATGCCGGGAATCTGCACGAAAAAGGTGAAGAACTTTATCGACTCATCGGCTATGAGATCGACCTGCACCACCTTTTCCCCTTCATCGAGGTTCGTGAAGATGAACCCGGAAACCGCCGTGTGGGGCACGATGGGGTTTCTGAAGGTCAGTGACCGGTAGTAGTCGGCCATTTCAGTCCGGTAGGTTCCGCTGAAGCCGCCGGTCATGGCATAGGTGACCTCCAGGGGCGAAAAGTAGTTGGGGTCCGTGGCGGAGCTGACGAGATAGTAGGTCCGGTCGCTGTGGTTTTCCACCTTCACCCAGATGGGCTGAATCTCTTTCCCTGTCAGATCGGCATTGAAGAGGGTCCTGGTTTCCTCGGCGGTGGGAACCGCCGCCGACACCCGCACGTCTCCATCGAACTTCGTCTGGACACGGTCGCGGAACCTGACCTCGTTGATAAGGCCCGGATTGAAGGCAGAGGGGTCCTTGAGGGCAGAACAACCGGCAAGAACCATCACGAACAGAAGTGGCGACAACAATTGTATCATGCCGAGCATCCCGGCCTCCCCATGACGTTGTGCAAGGCCCTCAGGCTGCATCCCGTTTTTCGACGATCCGTTGGGGCACGAATCGAAGCAGCCCGATACCGGCGACCAGAAGAGAGATCAGAATGACCCCCCGCCAGAACACCCGATCGATTACCTCATCCGCCGGGTGGTTGATGGTTGCAAGGGTACGGTCTAAAGACCTGGAGTCAAGGAGTTGATTGGCGCGCTCAAGCAGCCGTGTCATCCGGTCCGCTGCGTTTCCCGTTTCGACGGCCGCATCACGGACATCTGTCATGCGGAACGGCTCTGCCGTGCTATCCGGGTCGCGTTCAAAGCGGCTCATCATCTTGTCGACGGCCTGTGCCGTCGCCGTAACCTCTTTGGCTGTCGACCCGGAAACCGTCAGCGTTTGGCGGAGTTCGGCCATGATCCCGATAAGTTCGTTCTGCCGGGATGATATGTCGTTCAGAAAGAGAGCCCGTTCCTTCGCAATCCCGTCAAAGAGCTGGTTGATTGCCTTGTTCCGCTGGTCACCGAAGCTTTTATCCGCCTGCTCGATTGATTTCCTCGCTGTCGCATCCAAGGCGGTCTGCAACTGAACGATCGCCGCTGTTCGCTCGGCAGAAAGCTGCGCGAATAAACGCTGCTGCTGCTCTTCAAGGTCGCCTTCAAATGTTTCAATCCGCTTGGCAAGGGCATCGCCGAGACGCTGGGCAGACTTGTTCGTCTCGATAAGCTGCGAAACTTCTGGCTGGTCGATCAGCCGGTATGCCGTGAGTTCGGTCTGCTCGCCGAGCAGATACGGATATCTCCCGGCGAACCAGAGCAACCGTTCTCCCAGGAAACGCATGTCGTCAACGGCAGCGCTCGCCTCACTGACTTCGCTCAACAGGCCATGTGCCTGGCCGCGCAACGACACGGAACTGATCTTTCGTTCATCAGCAAAATCATGGAATCGCACCAGTGCAACAACTGTTCGGTCAGGATTCTCAGCGATCCACGCGGCGATCAATTCCCGCACGGTGTGCAATTGCTCCTCCGAGAGCACTTTTCTGGCAGCAGCCCATGCATCTGCCTCTGCTCGTTTCAGCCGAGCCAGGGCAGGCATCCCTGCCTCTCCAATCCCGGCCGGAATCCAATGGTCCTCGAAAGACCGCCTTTGCAAGGAAGTCATCACCAGCAAATCCAGCATGTTTACCGATGGGTTGGGTCCGACGGCGATGTCGAGGCTCGCATCGATGCCGTTGCGAATAAACGAATGAGCGAGCCAGCGCCCCTTCGTATCGAGTTTACCGCTGCGGGTCAGCAAGTGCTTAGAATCACCCAGAGAGGCGATATAATCATCGGCCATGCCCATGACCATCGCCTGAATTTTCAGCTGCGTGGCCCTTGACTCCGATGTCACTTCTGCAGATGCTGCAGTTGATGGCCAGATGGCACATAATAGCAATGACATGGAAACAAGAATTGCCGTCAGCGTTGCCAGTGCTCGATACGCTTTTGTTTGACGTGCCATTGGTAATCCCTATCCCCCATAATAGAATGGTAAGAACCCAAGCAAAACTCACCCCTGCTGAAACGAGGCAAACTTCAGGAAACTTGATTCCGATTTCCATGATCCCATATCCGTCAGTTGCCGAAAGCCCTGGGCCGCACAGACGGCCTGTTTCGTTGCTGCTCTAAGGTCTGCTGGATATCAAACGACCAATTATTTCATTATAGCAAAACGATGTTGCGTTGCATTTGACACCATTTGTGATTTTTCACGAGCATTCCGCCACCTGATTTTCACCACCATTCCGCCACCAGGGGGCGTTTGCGGGTGGTGCCATGGAGGCGCAGTCCGGCCGTGGTGCGGCACCAGAGGCGGGCCGCCCGTTGGGCATGATCCCGGTCGGTGAACGCCTCGCCGGCAAAGAAGTTGTCCCGCACGTACTTGATCTGGTTCTCGACGCACCCCTTGGCCTCCGGATGCCGGGCCGGCGCCGGATCGATGATGAAGCCCCGGTGCTGGGAGTACTCCTGGAAGGTGCGGTTGAACACCGGCTCGTAGCGGTCGCTCTTTACAACGGCGGCCTTCATGTTGTCGAGGATGAGGCGTCTCGTAACGCCGCCAAAGGCTTCCCACGCCTCCTCGATGCCGGCAATGAGCGCATCCAGGTCCTGGCGGTGGGTAAGATACACGTACTGGTGGCGACTCATGACCAAGGTCACCACCAAGGCATGAAGCACCCGCTGGCGCCCCGTTTCGGGATCGAACACCAGCCCCATCCGGCCGAAATCGACCTGGGCCACCTCGCCGGGCTCGGTCTCCGCCATCCGCACGGTCACCTTGGGTCCGCCGAAGCCGAACTCCTCCCGGGCGTAGCGGTAGAGGGAGCTGTAGCTCACGGCCACTCCCATGCGCTCCAGCTTGATGTACGCCTTGGTCAAGGTGAGCCCCTTCTTCTCCAGCCAGTGGGCGACCAGATCACGGTGGGGAATGAGCGGTGCACAGGCTGCTGGAGAAGAGGCCGATTTCCTCCCGGTGCCGTGGACGGTGCGAAATACTGCCGCAGCAAGCTCCGGCAGAAGCTCCTCGGCTACGGACTCGCAAAAGCCGTGCTCGGCGGCAATCCGCAGATAATTGCCGATGGTCTTTCGATCCATGCCGGTTGCCTTGGCTGATCTCCGGATGCTGTCACCGGCCCGTATCCTGCGTAAGATGTCGAGAATATCTGTCACGCCGTACTCCTTATGCGCCATCGCTTCCTCCACGAGGTTGGTGAAGAAGCGATGGTAGCGGTTGTGAGGAGCGCCGTGCAGGGAATCTGCTCAAGGTGGGGGAATGGTCGTAAAAAATCACATGGTTCGGTATCCTTGGCCGTAAAACCTTGTCGGGAGCAAGCTTTTCGAGTACTGAGCAGTTGGTGGAGGCTATCGAGAGCTTTGTTGCCAGATACAATGAGAGCGCTGCACCCTTTGTCTGGCGGAAACGAGAAGTCAAAGGCTCTCAATTGAGAAATACAATTGCTAACTTATGCAATTAAGCACTAGGTTGGCACTTCCGGTCTTGTAGTATCGAATAAGCCGAAAATAGCTAAAGTTCTCTGCCTGAGTGCCGGAGGGATTACTCCAACCTCCGAGCCCAGATTCACAAATAGTGGTCCCGGCAATGGAACCACTATTTGTGTTAAGGCGTATTAGAGCCCGCCTTCCTCGAAATCCTGCGGGAGCGGCTCCGGCCCACTTTTATAGAGAATCACATTCACCCTGTCCCGGTCCCGGCCGAACTCGAAGACGAGGTTGTGCTCGTAGGCCATTCGGGCAACCGGTTCCAGTTGCCCCACGTCCCGAAGCCTGAAGAGGACGCGGTTCCCCTTGCCGAGATGGTCGAGGAAGCTCGGTGAAACCTCGAACTCGATCGGTCCCCATTCCCGTGTCAGGTCAGCAACCCCCATGTCTGTGCCGCTGACGGAACTTTCGCTCAGGATGAATTGCCGGGAGAGGTATGCGCCTTCATCGGTACCCGCTTCCACCGGTTGAGCGTCTGGCGACTCCAAGGGGGCGGCGGTGATCACCATGCCTGCCGCCACGGTGGCATTGCTGTACCGGTCGATGAGGATAAAGCTGCCGGTTTCACGGGTCTGGCGGTAGGGGTCGAAGGCCACCGCGCGGTCCAGTTCCAGACGGACTACGCCGATGCCGTTGAGTCCCAGCGTCGGCACCTGTCTCTGTTCCAGGGTGTTGACGTCCACCGCGTACTGGACACGGGTGACCCGGCCGGGGGTCACGGCGGTGGCGGTCTTGACCAGGTAGACTTGCCCGGGCACCAAGGGTGTGTCATGGAGCCAGACCAGGTGGGCCTCCGGGTGCCGGGAGAGACGCGGCGGCGTATCGGTTGCCGTCAGCATGTCGCCCCGGCTGATGTCGATCTCGTCGGTGAGGGTCAGGGTCACCGCCTGGCCGGCTACCGCTTCCGACAGGTCACCGCCCATGGTGACTATGCGTGCCACACGGCTGGTGCGGCCGGAAGCGGCGACCCGCACTTCATCACCTTGCCTGACGGTGCCGGCGGCGATGGTGCCGCAGAAGCCGCGGAAATCGAGGTGGGGACGGTTCACCCACTGCACCGGCAGGCGGAACGGTTCATCCGCGCGCTCCTCGGCGACCTGTACAGTCTCCAGGTAGTTCATAAGTGTGGGGCCCTTGTGCCAGGGGGTGCTGCTGCTCGGCTCGATGATGTTGTCGCCGTTCAGGGCCGAGATGGGGATGGCAGTGATGGAGGCGAACCCGAGGGGGGCCGCAAACTCTTCGTAGTCGCGCACGATAGAGGCGAACCGTCCCTCGTCGAAGTCGATAAGGTCCATCTTGTTCACTGCCAGGACCACGTGGCGGATTCCCACGAGGGAGACCAGGTAGCTGTGGCGCCGCGTCTGGGTCAGGAGCCCCTTGCGGGCGTCCACGAGGATCACCGCTACCTGGGCGGTGGAGGCTCCGGTGACCATGTTGCGGGTGTACTGCTCGTGGCCGGGGGTGTCGGCGACGATAAACTTGCGCCGGTCGGTGGAGAAGAAGCGGTAGGCCACGTCGATGGTGATCCCCTGCTCCCGCTCCGCCTGCAGTCCGTCCAGCAGCAGGGCGTAGTCGATGGCGCCCCCCTGGGTGCCGACCTTTTTGCTGTCGGCTTCCAAAGCCGCCAGCTGGTCCTCGAAGATCATCTTGGAGTCCCAGAGAAGCCGTCCGATGAGGGTGCTCTTGCCGTCATCGACGCTGCCGCAGGTGATGAAGCGAAGCAGCGACTTCTCCTCCTGGCTCTTGAGGTAGGCGAGGATATCCTTTTCGATCAGTTCAGATTGGTGTGCCATCAGAAGTACCCCTCCTGCTTCTTCTTCTCCATGGATCCCGCCTGGTCGTGGTCGATGAGCCTCCCCTGGCGCTCGGAGGTGCGGGTCAGGAGCATCTCCTGGATGATCTTGGGCAGGGTGTCGGCCGTCGACTCCACCGCCCCGGTGAGGGGGTAGCACCCGAGGGTGCGGAAGCGGACCGATTTGTACTGCACCGTCTCGTCCGGCCTGATGTCCAGGCGGTCGTCGTCAACCATGATCAGCATGCCGTCCCGCTCCACCACCGGCCGTACCGCCGCGTAGTAGAGCGGCACGATCGGAATGTTTTCCAGGTGGATGTACTGCCAGACGTCCAGTTCGGTCCAGTTGGAGAGCGGGAAGACCCGGATACTCTCCCCCGGCTTGATGCGGGTGTTGTAGAGGTTCCAGAGCTCGGGGCGCTGGTTCTTGGGATCCCAGCGGTGGTTGGCGCTGCGGAAGGAAAATATCCGCTCCTTGGCCCGCGACTTTTCCTCGTCCCGGCGGGCACCGCCGAAGGCGGCGTCGAACCGGTACTTGTCCAGCGCCTGCTTCAGCCCCTCGGTCTTCATGATGTCGGTGTAGAGGGCCGAACCGTGGGTGAAGGGGGAAATCCCCTGCCTAACCCCCTCCTCGTTCACATGGACGATCAGGTCGAAGCCGCATTCGGCTGCCATCCGGTCGCGGAACTGGATCATTTCGCGGAATTTCCAGGTGGTATCCACGTGCAGCAGGGGAAACGGCGGTGGCGCCGGGTAAAAGGCCTTGCGTGCCAGGTGCAGCATGACCGCCGAATCCTTGCCGATGGAGTAGAGCATTACCGGATTGGAAAATTCGGCCACCACCTCGCGGATGATGTGGATGCTTTCGGCTTCGAGCTGCTGCAGGTGAGTAAGGTTTCTTTTCATTCGTGATCTCCACCGATAGGGGCAATTCATGAATTGCCCCTACACAATCATTATCATTTCCGATGTAAACCGCATTCCTTGTGCTCAGGGTTTTCCCACCACCAGCGTCCGGCCCTGGGATGCTCGCCCGGGGCCACGGGGCGGGTGCAGGGGGAGCAGCCGATGGAAGGATATCCCTGCTTGTGGAGCCGGTTCACCGGAACCCTGCGTTTTTCGGCGTATTCCCAGACCTGGGTCTCGGTCCACTCCAGGAGCGGGTTGATTTTCAGTATGCCGCCATTGGCTTCGTCAATCTCGATGGGGGCGAGGCCGGTGCGGGTGACGCTCTGTTCCCGGCGCAGCCCCGTGACCCAGCCGGCAAGCCCCTTGAGCGCCCGGCCGAGGGGCTCCACCTTGCGGATGTGGCAGCATTCGTGGCGGTTTTCAAGGGACTCCCGGAAGGAAAAGGTCCCTTTCTCCCGGAGGAGTTTCTCCACCTCTTCCTGGCGGGGGAAGAACCATTCGATGGCGATCCGGTAGCGCTCAGTGAGAGCGTCGGCCACTTCATAGGTCTCCTCGTGGAGCCTTCCCGTGTCCAGGGCGAAGACGCCGATATCGAGTCCCAGTTCGGCGACCATGTCGATGATGACCACGTCCTCAACCGAAAAGGAGCAGGCAAGCCTGACCGGCCCTTCAGCTGCCTTCACGCCGGCCAGGAGGATGTCCTGGGGCGTAGCGTTGGCCGGCAGGGCGGGTATCTGGGTGATTGATTCTGTGCTCATGGGGTTTCCTTTTTCCTTAGATGGTGAATCCGAGCAGGGGCCAGACGAACCGGGCCGATGCCAGGAAGAGGAGCCACGAAATGGCCATGATGATGCTCCCTGGCACTATCATCTCCCGGCTCTTGAGAAAGCCCGAGGAGAAGACGATTGCGTCGGCCGGCGTCCCCATGGGGAGGCAGTAGGCCAGGCCTGCCGGGAGCGTTATTGCCAGGGTCATGACTCCCCCATGGCCTTCGCAAGAGTTGTCCCGATTGGGAAAAGAATGGCAATGACCGCTGCGTTGCTGATGCACTCCGTAAGGAGGATCGAAATGAGCGAAATGACGGCGATGAGGATGAACGGTGAATCGGTGAGCCCGGCAAGCCCCTTCTGGGCGAGCCAGGCCGCCGCGCCCGTCTTCTCCAGGGCCGTCGCCAGGGCGATGGCCCCGCCGTACATGGGAATCACCCCCCAGTTGACATACTCCTCGATGGTCTCCCACGAGACGACCCGGCAGGCGAAGAGGACCGCCGTCCCCAGGATGGCGATGGGGGCTAGTCTCAGTTTCTTGCCGGGGATGGCCCAGCCGAGGATGGTCAGGGCCGTGACCGCCGCCACCACCATCTCGCCGTAGCCCATGCGCCCCGCTTCGAGCCGCTTGCGGTTCAGGAATTTGATGCCGTCCTCAACATTGTCGATGTCCTGGGGGAAGAGCCGCAGCAGCAGGAGAAAGCCGACCACGAGAAGGGGGAGCACCAGCGGGAGGGCGGCCAGGGTCCACTCGGCGAAGGAGAAATCGAGGCCGGTATTCTCCCGGAGTATCCCCACCGCCAGCGGCGCCCGGGCGCCGCCGAGAAACGTCGCGATCCCGCCGATTACGCACCCCCAGCCAATCCCCATGAAGAGGAGTTTCCCGTAGCTCCGGTCCCTGCCAAGTTCGCCTCCCACGTGGAATACATTTCCGTCGCGACGCAGATCCCTTGGGGTGACGGGAGTGGCGGGAGCCGTCAGGAGTTTCCGGAGTTTTGGGGCGTCTACTACCATCGGTATGCTCCCGACTGTCGGTATCTGCGGCTGTCGGTGTCGGCCCAGGGGCTCTTTAGTGTGTTGGTGTAAAATAGTATGGTTTGATTTTTGAGTATTTCATTATTTTTGTCAAGAAATAAAATCCGGGTATTGTTGACCGATGTTGTGTTGTTTTGTTTTGAGTTCAAGCTGCTGTTATTATTGGCGGGGAAGCGCTGGTGAGGACGCCGCACAGGCGCGTGTCTGGTGACAGTGTACCATGCTTTGGGAAGGTCGCAGGGGGGAGATGTTCTGGTCTTCGGTTAGCCGCAGGCGGGGCAGGTGGTCTTTTTCCTGATGGGAACCTCGCGGAATTTCAGCGCCAGGGCGCTGTAGGTGAGAAGGCGCCCCGTCAGGAGTTCGCCGATGCCGAGGAGGTACTTGATCGCTTCGGTGGCCTGGATGGTGCCGATGACGCCGGGCAGCACACCCATGACACCGGCACGGGAGCAGGCGGTGGCCACCTCGTCGTTCTCCGGCGGTTCGGGGAAGATGCATCGGTAGCAGGGGGATGTTCCCGGCAGAACGGTCATGGTCTGCCCGTCGAACCGCAGGATGCCGCCGTGGGAAAAGGGTTTGCCAGCGGCAACGCAGGCGTCGTTGATGAGGAACTTGGCGGCGAAATTGTCGGTGGCGTCGATGACGAAGTCAAACCCGGCGATGATGTCGGCTGTGTTCGTCGCATCGACCCGCGTCGGGAAGGTGAGGACTGTGACGTCCGGATTCATGGCCGCCATCTTCTCCCGGGCAGAATCCACCTTGGGCCGGCCCAGGTCGGCGGTATGGTGGGCTATCTGGCGCTGTAGGTTGGAGAGTTCGACGCGGTCCGAGTCGGCGATGCCGATGGTGCCGACGCCGGCGGCCGCCAGGTAGAGGGCGATGGGGGAGCCGAGGCCGCCGGCGCCGATGACCATGACCGTCCCGGCAAGGAGCTTCTCCTGCCCGGATTCGCCCATGTTCTCCAGCATGATGTGGCGGGCATACCGTTCCCGCTGGTTTTCGCTGAGCATGCGGTTTTCTCCATGAAGTGAAATGGGGGTTTCTTGACTGTAATAATAAAAAAACCCCGTCTCGTCAAGACGGGGCTTCAAAATCGGCTGATGATGGAATTTAGGCGGGCATTGCCGGGGCAATGACCGGGGCGAGGCAGGCCCTGATCTTCTTTAGCGCCCCTTCCTCGATCTGGCGTACCCGTTCCCGGGAGATGGCGAAATGGTCGGCGATTTCCTGGAGGGTGAGGGGGGTTTCGGCAGTCACCCGTTTCTCGATCACGTAACGTTCCTTTTCGTTAAGCCGCTCAAGGGCTTGGGCCACGTGGCCCTGCAGGAGGGCTGATTCCTGCTGTTCGGCCAAGGCGTCTTCCTGGTTCTGACGATCGTCGGCCAGGGACTCCAGGAGAGTCAGCCCTTCACCATTAATCACCTCCGCGTCCAGGGAGAAGTCACCTCGCATCCGCTGGTCCATCTCGATCACCTCCGACTCCTTCACGTGGAGGGAGAGGGCGGTGGCTTCGGAGTCGTCCGAGCCAGTGAGCCGCTGAATGGCGTTTTTTGCCTGGTTCAGCTTGAAGAAGAGCTTCTTCTGGGCCTGGGTGGTTCCGATCTTCAGGAGGCTCCAGGCGGAGATGATGTGGTTCTGGATATAGGCCTTGATCCACCAGACGGCGTAGGAGATGAGGCGGATACCCTTATAGGGGTTGAACTTCCGTACCGCCATCATCAGGCCGATATTGCCCTCCTGGATCAGGTCAAGCATCCTCATGCCGTAGGATTTGTATTCCCCGGCAATCTTCACCACGAAGCGGAGGTTGGCGGTGATGAGCCGATGGGCGGCCTCCAAATCCTTCTCCTCGAAGAACTTGACGGCGTAACGGTGCTCCTCTTCGGGGGTGAGAACCGGGAACTTCCTGATCTCGCTCAGGTAGAGGGTCAGGCTGTCGGTGACAACCGGGAGATTCATGGTCATGAATCGATGCCTCCTTGATGCGTCTGTCTCGAAAACGAAATTAGCACTCGAAGCTTCCGAGTGCTAATACTGTAACAATCTGTAAATGAAAAATCAAGTGGTTGGATGTTACTTTCGTGTGTAGTTCACCACGCTCATGTCGGGGCGTTTCGGGGCGTAGGTGAAGGCGATCCGCGTCGTGTCGTTTTCCCAGACGCAGGAGACCATGTGGGGGGCTTTGGAGTTGTCCATCGTCCCCTCGCCGTAGGCTTTGCGGTGCTCGGCCAGGAGTTTTTCGATGCCGGTCTTCTTCACGTAATTGCCGTCGAAGGAAACCGATACCGCCTTGAGCTTGTTGTTCTCGAAGCCGAACATCCTCTGCCTGATCTGCTTGTTCGGGGTCAGCTGCCGGTAAACGACCATCTCCCCCATGGTTCCCATCTCGCCCTTCGGGAACTCTTTCATGACCTTGTGAATATCGGCGCCCCACGGGGTACCGGCGTAACCGGCGAAGAGGGTTGCCGCCAGGGCGGCGGAGGAGCAGAGGAGTGTTGTCAGAAAGAGGACGATGATTGTTCTCATGGGGACTCCCGGGAAGGTGATGGGGCGAGGATACGGTGAACCTGCCGGAGTGTCAAGGGATACGGGGCTGCGGACCGGGAAAACCCTTGCCCCTCTGTGCAATCCTGTGGTAAATCCAGAAGAGTTTTCCCATTCCGACGCACCGCGCCGACCAACGGAGGTTCCTGCAGATGGAGATCAGAGTAGTGCCGCTCCCGGAGGAACGGAAAAAGCCTAAGTATAACGATGAATCGCAGCTCGGCTTCGGCCGGCTTTTCACCGACCGGATGTTTATTGCCGAATGGAAGGCGGGCCAGGGGTGGGTCGACGCCCGCATCGAGCCCTACGCCCCCTTTGTCCTCGATCCGGCGGCCCTCGTTTTTCATTACGCCCAGGAAATCTTTGAAGGGCTCAAGGCCTACAAGTGGCCCGACGGCACCGTAGCCCTCTTTCGCCCCGAGATGAACGCCCGCCGATTCAACCTGTCCGCTGACCGGATGTGCATGCCTGAGGTGCCCGAAGAGCTTTTTCTCGGAGGCATCGAGCGCCTGGTGGCATTGGAGAAAGACTGGATACCCACTTCGGAAGGAACTTCCCTCTATATACGGCCTACCCTGATCGCCGTGGAGCCGGTACTCGGCGTGAAGCCGTCGGATCATTACTATTTCTATGTGATTCTCTCGCCGGTGGGGGCCTACTATGCCTCCGGCTTCAAGCCGGTGAACATCCTCGTCGAGGATCGCTACGTGCGTGCCGTCCCCGGTGGTACCGGAGAGGCCAAGACTGGCGGCAACTACGCCTCATCCCTCAAGGCGGGACTTGAGGCCAAAAAGAAGGGGTTTGATCAGGTTCTTTGGCTCGACGGGGTTCACCGCCGCTATATTGAGGAAGTGGGGGCCATGAATATGTTCTTTGCCTACGAGAACACCGTGGTGACCGCGGCCCTCAGCGGCTCCATCCTGAACGGCGTCACCCGCGACTCGGTCCTGAAGCTGGCCGTGGGCCTCGGGTACAAGGTTGAGGAGCGTCCCATCGACGTGAACGAACTCATGGCCGACATCGAAGCGGGAAAGGTGAAAGAGGCCTTCGGCAGCGGCACCGCTGCAGTGATCACTCCGGTGGGCACCCTCTGTTTCCGCGATGTCTGTCATACGGTGGGTGACGGCGGCGTGGGAGAGCTTACTCAGAAGCTCTACGATACGCTGACCGCCATCCAGTACGGCAAGCTGCCGGACCAATTCGGCTGGGTGAAGAAGATCGGATGATGATGCTGGAAAGGCGGCTTTTCGGCCGCCTTTTCTTTTAGTCCTCTTTTCTGCTACCATGCATGGAAGCGGATGGTCTCCCTTTCGCACCTCACCATGAGGACCCACATGAAGCGGAACACCCCTCCCAACAAACTCTGCCTTTCTTGCCGGCGTGCCTGCAAGCAGCCGGCATTCGCGGTTATCGCCTCCTGTCCCCGCTACTATCCCGGTCCCAGGATCAAGCGCCAGGACTGGAAGCAGTTGGAGCTGGACCTCACGGCGAGCTGATTCCGTGTCCACCGGCCCCTTCCTTGTCGACACACTCCGTTGTACCGGCTGTGGCCGTTGTGTTGCCGCCTGCCCTTTGAGGCTCATGACTCTGGATGTCCGGGGTCTTCGCAAGGTTGCCACCCTGAAGGACGTCACATGCTGTTCCGCCTGCGGGCGGTGTGCCGACGAATGCCTTGTTGCCGCTCTGGTTTCCATCGGTCGGTCCTGACAGCGGGATCCCCCGCTCTTTTTCTTGCCCCCCTTCCTTGACATGCTCCCGCCGCGTGCCTATGTTTTTCCCAGAATCAGCAAAGGAGCACGCCCATGATCAGACCCGACAAGATGACCATCAAGACCCAGGAGGCCTTGGCTTCGGCCCAGCAGTTGGCCGCACGGCAGGGGAACGGTTCGTTTGAGCCCGAACATCTGCTCGCCGCCCTTCTCGACCAGGAGGGAGGGCTCGTTGGCTCCATCCTCCAAAAGGTTGGCGCCCCGTCCGCCAGCTTCAGGGGAAGGGTTGACGGGCTGCTGAAAAAGCTCCCCCAAGTGAGCGGTGCCACGGCACAGGTCTATCTTTCGCCCGCCCTCAACCGGATACTCGACGGAGCCCAGCGGGAGGCCGACGCCATGAAGGACGAGTTCGTCTCCACCGAGCATCTGCTTCTGGGCTTTTTTGCAGAGAGGCAGTGCGAGGCGACGCGGCTTCTGCTCGATGCCGGCGCAACCCGCGAGAATGTCCTGGCTGCGCTGCAGGAAATCCGAGGCGGCGAGCGGGTGACCGACCAGAGCCCCGAGGATAAGTACCAGGCCCTGGCCAAGTATGCCCGGGATCTGACCGACCTGGCCCGGCAGGGGAAACTCGACCCGGTCATCGGCCGTGACGACGAGATCCGCCGGGTCCTCCAGGTACTCTCCCGGCGCACCAAGAACAATCCTGTCCTGATCGGCGAGCCGGGGGTTGGGAAGACCGCCATCGTGGAGGGGCTTGCCCAGCGGATCGTCTCCGGCGACGTCCCCGAGACCCTTAAAGACAAGCGCCTCGCGGCCCTCGATATGGGGGCGCTCATCGCCGGCGCCAAGTACCGGGGAGAGTTCGAGGAGCGGCTGAAGGCGGTCATCAAGGAGGTGGCGAAGTCGGAAGGGAAGGTTATCCTCTTTATCGACGAGCTTCACACCCTGGTGGGTGCCGGGGCAGCCGAGGGGGCCATGGATGCCTCGAACATGCTGAAGCCGGCCCTGGCCCGGGGCGAACTCCACTGCATCGGCGCCACGACCCTGAACGAGTACCGTAAGTACATCGAGAAGGACGCGGCCCTG
This sequence comes from Desulfuromonadales bacterium, assembly GCA_003712145.1. Taxonomy (GTDB): domain Bacteria; phylum Desulfobacterota; class Desulfuromonadia; order Geobacterales; family Geobacteraceae; genus Geobacter. The sequence continues at coordinate 16,831 of RHLS01000019.1, forward strand.
GAGCGGCGCTTCCAGCCAGTCTATACGGGGGAGCCGTCGGTGGAGGACACCATAGCCATCCTCCGTGGCCTGAAGGAGAAGTACGAGAACTACCACGGCATCCGGATCAAGGACAGCGCCATCATCGCTGCGGCGACCCTCTCCGACCGCTATATCACCGACAGATTCCTTCCCGACAAGGCCATCGACTTGATCGACGAGGCCGCATCGCGCCTGCGGATCGAGATCGACTCCATGCCGACTGAGATCGACGAGGTGGAGCGCCGGATCATCCAACTGGAGATCGAGAAGCAGGCTCTGCTGCGCGAGAGCCAGGATCCCCATGCCCAGGAGCGACTGAGGAAGCTTGCCGACGAACTGGAGGAGTTGAGGGCGAAATCCGCCGAACTCAAGTCCCACTGGCAGCGGGAGAAGGATATCATCACTGGTGTGAGCGGGCTGAAGCAGCGGCTCGAGGAGAAACGGGAGGAGGCCAAGAAGTCCGAGCGCGAGGGGAACCTGGGGCGGACCGCAGAGATCCGCTACGGCGAGATTCCCGCCATCGAGCGGGAGATAGAGGCGAAGGCGCAGGAGCTGGAAGAGACCCGGAAGGAAGGGAAGATGCTCCCTGAGGAGGTGGACGGCGATCTGGTGGCGGAGATTGTCGCCAAGTGGACCGGCATCCCTGTCTCCCGGATGATGGAAGGGGAGGCGGAGAAACTGGTGCGAATGGAGGATCGACTGAAAAGCCGCGTCGTTGGCCAGGAAGAGGCCCTCTTGCTCGTGGCCAACGCCATCCGTCGGTCCCGATCGGGGCTCTCTGACCCCAACCGTCCCATTGGCTCGTTTCTGTTCCTGGGGCCCACCGGCGTCGGCAAGACCGAGACCGCCAAGGCCCTGGCCGAGTTCCTCTTCAACGACGACCAGGCCATCGTCCGGATCGACATGAGCGAGTACCAGGAGAAGCATACCGTTGCCCGGCTCATCGGTGCGCCTCCCGGCTACGTGGGGTACGAGGAGGGGGGGCAGCTCACCGAGGCGGTCAGGCGGCGTCCCTACAGCATGGTACTCTTCGACGAGATCGAGAAGGCCCACCCGGAGGTCTTCAACGTGCTCCTCCAGGTTCTGGACGACGGCCGGCTCACCGATGGCCAGGGGCGGACGGTGGACTTCCGAAACACGGTCATCATCATGACCAGCAACCTCGGTTCCCAGTGGATTCAGCAGTATGGCGCCACCGACTATGCGCGGATGAAGGCAATGGTCACCGAGACCCTGAAGGAGAGCTTCAAGCCCGAGTTCCTGAACCGGATCGACGAGGTGGTGATCTACCACGCGCTGCCGATGGAGCGCATAAAGCAGATCGTCGATATCCAGCTGAACCAGTTGCGCGGGCGTCTGGAGGAGCGGCACATCGGCATGGAGCTCACTGACAAGGCCAGGGACTACCTGGCCCACGAGGGGTATGATCCCGCCTTCGGTGCCCGGCCCCTCAAGCGGACCATCCAGCGGAAACTCCAGGATCCGCTGGCCCTCATGCTTCTGGACGGAAAGCTCATTGAGGGTGATACGGTCCGGGTCGATCTCTCCGTTGCCGGCGACAGCCTCGTCATAAAGAAAAATTAAGCCTTGGCCGACAACCAGCCGGGCGGGTGCGGGTCGTTCCCCGGGGAGCGGCCCGTTTTTTTCTTTTCAGGCCAGTGAGGTAAAGCTACTATGGTTGGAGATCAGCGACGGGAGATGGTTTCATGATGCGATTGCTTGTTCTTGTTATACTCATGCTTGGCTTTGGCACGCAGCTCTTGGCGGCTGCGGGGGCTCCCCCGGTCAGCGAAGAGTTCGGCCTTCTGCGGGAGAGAATGGTCTCCCGTTTCGCCGGGAGGGTTCCCCGTGAATGGGGCGAGACCGTCACCGGAGTGAGGACCAGAATAAAGAATGCCACCGACAAGGTCATCGCCCTTACCTTCGACGCCTGCGGCTCGTCCAGTGGGAAGGGGTTTGACGCTTCCCTTGTTGCATTCCTCGAGCGGGAGCAGGTTCCGGCGACGCTCTTCATGAGCGGCAGGTGGATCGAGGCTAACCCGGAACTCTTCAAAAGGCTTGCCGGCACATCCCTCTTTGAGATCGCAAATCATGGCGACCGGCACCGTCCGGCATCGGTGGTCGGGCGCAAAGCCTATGGCATCGACGGCACAAGGGATGTGGGGGAACTGGTGGACGAAATCGAGCTCAATGCCCGACGAATTGCTGCAACAACCGGCAAGAGGCCCGGTTTCTATCGCTCGGGCACAGCCCACTATGACGAGGTGGCGGTGGAGGTGGCTGCTGCCCTTGATCAGCAGGTGGCGGGGTTTTCCGTTCTGGGAGACGCCGGTGCAACGTTCAGCGCGGAGCAGGTCCGTAAAGCTCTGCTTCAGGCACCTCCAGGAGCCGTTGCTCTTCTCCATATGAATCATCCGGGTTCCGGTACCGCCGCCGGTGTCATGGCGGCAATCCCCGAGCTCAAGCGGCGTGGTTTCCGGTTCGTGCGGCTCTCCGAGTTGCCGCTGGAATAAGATGACGCATGCTGTGTGCATGATTTCCCCTTGATTTATCTTCTTAATTGGACTAGAAAAATTTTTCCGCTTCCTGCGGCCAGGTGCTCATAACGATGAAAACCATGAAACTCAAGGCGCCCGCCAAGGTCAACTACCGGCTCGATGTGCTGCGCAGACGTCCCGACGGGTACCATGACCTCAGAATGATCATGCAGCGGATCGATCTCTGTGACGACATCGAGATCGCCCTGAGCGATACTCCCGGCGTCCGGGTGACGTGCGGCCGGGAGGGGGTTCCCGATGGGCCGGGAAACATAGCCTGGCGTGCCGCCGACGCGCTGCTGCGCCTCTCCGGGACGCAGGTCGGCATCGACATCGCCATCACCAAGAATATACCGGTGGCCGCCGGCCTCGGAGGGGGAAGCAGTGACGCGGCCACGGTTCTCATGGGGGTGAACGAGATGTTGGGGCTTGGTCTTTCGACCGAGCGGCTCATGGAAATCGGTGTTACTCTCGGTGCCGACGTGCCATTTTTCATCTTCGGAAAGACCGCGCTGGCGGAGGGGATCGGCGAGGTGCTTACCGCCCTCGAGGAGGTCCCGCCGGCATGGCTCGTCATCGTAAACCCCAACATTCACGTTTCAACCGCATGGGTCTACCAGAATTTGCAGTTGACAGGAGAGCGGAATAGGGTTAACATTCCTCGCTTCTTTAAGGATGTCAGCGCGGTCTGCACTGTTCTTGCTAACGACCTTGAGCCCGTAACTGTAGGGAAGTTTTCCGTTGTTGGCGAGATCAAGGAGCGGCTGATTGAAAGGGGGGCGGCTGGAGCCCTCATGTCCGGAAGCGGTCCCACGGTCTTCGGGCTTTTTGAGGCCGAAGAGGGGGCGCGAAGGGCGGCCCATGACATCACCGAGGCAGGCAACTGGTTCGTAGCGGTGGTTAAGACGCTGTAGTATCTGGCATCCCTGCACACACAACCGACACCATTCCCACACTGGGGCGTCGCCAAGCGGTAAGGCACCGGATTTTGATTCCGGCATTCCCAGGTTCGAATCCTGGCGCCCCAGCCACTTTTCCCTCATTTCCATCCGCCTGTCCCGATGGAAATTATTTATTGCGGCAAGGCATAAAGACTATGGACGACAAGATCAGGATCTTCAGCGGCAATTCCAATCGTGAGCTGGCGGAAAAGATTTGTGCCAATCTGGGACTTCCCCTTGGCAAGGCCAATGTAAAGAATTTCTCCGACGGAGAGATCATGGTTGAGATTGGCGAGAACGTGCGTGGTCGCGATACCTATGTTGTGCAGTCCACCTGTGCTCCCACCAACAACAACCTTATGGAGCTCCTTATAATGACTGACGCCCTGAAGCGGGCGTCGGCCGCCACCATAACCGCCGTGATCCCTTACTACGGCTATGCCCGTCAGGATCGCAAGGTTGCACCCCGTACGCCGATCACCTCGAAGCTGGTGGCTGATCTGATCACCACTTCCGGTGCCGACCGGGTGGTAACGGTCGATCTCCACGCCGGCCAGATCCAGGGCTTCTTCAATATTCCGGTTGATAACCTCTATGCGGCGCCGGTGATCCTCGAAGATCTCAAGCGGCGCTTCCCCGAGAATTCCATCGTCATGGTTTCTCCTGACGCCGGCGGTACGGAACGCGCGCGGGCCTTCGCCAAGAGGCTTGGCTGTACCCTGGCAGTGATCGACAAGCGTCGCACCGGTCCTAACGTAGCTGAAGTCATGCATCTGATCGGTGACGTGAAGGGAAAGGCCGCCATCATTCTCGACGATATGATCGATACCGCCGGGACCCTGACCCAGGCTGCCCGGGCGCTCAAGGAGCATGGGGCAAAGGCGATTTACGCCTGTGCCACCCACGGGGTTCTTTCGGGGCCGGCCATTGACAGGATCAATGAGTCCGACATCGAAGCGGTGGTCATAACCGACACCGTTCCCCTGGGAGAAAAGGCGCAGAGGACCAGCAAGATAAAGGTGCTTACCGTCGCGAGCCTCCTGGCTGAGGCAATTCGTCGCATTCACGGTGACGAATCGGTGAGTTCTCTGTTCGTGTAGTATCGTGCGGGCTTTGCCCGTCGCAGGATATAATCCAGATAGCGTTAGACAGTGGAGGAATTCAATGGAACAGAAGACGATGAGCATAGAGGTGCGGGAGAAGGCTGGTAAAGGGGTGGCGCGGAAACTTCGCGTCCAGGGGCTTGTTCCTGGCGTTGTTTACGGCAAGGGGATGGAGCCGGTTGCAGTAACCGTCAATGCCAAGGAGCTCAAGGGCGCCATGTCTGGTGAAGGGGGGCATAACAACCTGATTAACCTTCAGGGGGGCGGAAGCCTCGACGGCGTCACGGTGATCGTTGCTGACGTTAAGAAGACCGCTCTCAAGGGAGAGTTCGTCTCCGTTGACCTCCACAAGATCAACCTTGCCGAGAAGGTCCGTGTGCATGTGCCGGTCGCCATTGTCGGTAGAGCAGCCGGCGTCAAGGACGGGGGGATGCTCGACGTGGTGCTGCACTCCCTTGATCTCGAGTGTCTTCCCGCCATGATTCCCGAGCATGTGGAAGTGGACGTGACCACGCTGACCATCGGGCACTCCATCCATGTGGGTGATCTGGCCCTTGCCGCCGGCATCAGGGTTCTCGATGATCCCAAGGCTTCCATCGTCAGCATTCATGGACGGGCCAAGGAGCCGGTTGCTGCGGAAGAGTAATCGCTCTTCCCACGGCGTACTTCGATGGCTGCACGACTGATAGTCGGGCTGGGGAACCCCGGCCCGAAATACCAATGGACCCGCCATAACGCGGGTTTCATGGTTTTGGACCGATTGTCCCATTCCCTTGGGGTTTCGGTTGTCAAGAAGAGCTTTTCCGGATTGTTCGGGGAGGTGAGCTGGCATGGGGAGCGGCTCCTTTTCCTGAAGCCCCAGACCTTCATGAACCTGTCCGGCCGATCCGTGGCCGAGGCGCTTCGCTTCCACAAACTCACCCTTTCCGATCTGATTGTCATCCACGACGACCTCGACATTCCCTTTGGCAAGGTCAAGCTCAAGGAGGGGGGAGGGCATGGCGGCCATAATGGCCTTCGCTCCCTTGTTCAGGAGCTCGGCGGGGCAGGTTTCACCCGGGTGCGGGTCGGCATCGGGAGGCCGCTCCATGGTGACGTCGTCAACTATGTCCTCACCAACTTTACGACCGAGGAGATGGGAGGGCTTGCCACTGTCCTGGATGGTGTTGTCGACCTGATGGAGGCGCTGGTGACGAGCGGACTCCCCAAGGCCATGAGTCTTTACAATAACAGGGATTTGCTGTCGCCAGCCTGACCGCTGCCCTCCCCACTGCCATTTTCACAAGAAAGAAGAGCGTATCATGGGACTCAACTGCGGCATCGTCGGACTCCCCAATGTGGGGAAGTCTACCATCTTCAATGCGCTGACCTCTGCGGGAGCCGAATCGGCCAATTACCCCTTCTGCACCATTGATCCCAACGTTGGCATCGTCCAGGTGCCTGATGAAAGGCTTGACCGCCTTTCCGAGATCGTTGTGCCCGAGCGTGTTCTCCCCACCACCATCGAGTTCGTGGACATCGCCGGCCTCGTCAAGGGGGCCAGTCAGGGTGAGGGGCTCGGCAACCAGTTCCTTGGCCATATCCGGTCCGTCGATGCCATCGTTCACGTGGTCCGCTGCTTTGATGACGAGAACGTGGTGCATGTGAGCGGAAGCGTCGATCCGGTGCGTGACGTCGAGGTGATCCAGGCTGAGCTTGCCCTGGCGGATCTAGACAGCGTGGACAAGAAGTATCAACGGGTCGAAAAGCAGGCCAAGGGCGGCGACAGAAAGCTCAAAGAGGAGAGTGAGTTTTACGCCCGCATCAAGAGCGCTCTTGAAAAGGGTATTCCTGCCCGCCATGTGGATGTGAGTGACGAAGAACGGCCGTGGCTGCGCGATCTGCACCTCCTGACCGACAAGCCGGTCCTCTATGTGGCCAACGTGGCCGAGGACGACCTGGAGGGGGCGCACCCGTTCGTGTCCCAAGTGCGGAGCTTGGCGGAGGCGGAAGGAGCCAGGGTCGTCGTTATCTGCGGCAGGATTGAGGCCGAGATTGCCGAACTGGATGGGGACGAGAAGGCTGCGTTTCTTGCCGACATGGGACTTGCCGAGTCGGGATTGGACAGGCTCATCCGGATGGGGTACGACCTCCTTGGCCTCATCACCTACTTTACTGCCGGGAAAAAAGAGGTCAGGGCATGGACCATTCCGGTGGGTACCAAGGCTCCCCAGGCTGCCGGCGTGATACACTCGGACTTCGAGAAGGGGTTCATCCGGGCAGAGGTCATAGCCTATTGCGACTTCATTGCTTCCGGTGGAGAGGCTGGCGCCAAGGAAAAAGGGCTCATGCGCCTGGAGGGCAAGGAGTATGTAGTGCAGGACGGCGATGTCATGCACTTCCGATTCAATGTCTGATTGACGCGGTCTGCAGATTGAGCCCTTTGTTTTTTCTTTATGATACAAAATCCTTGAAATTCAATGCGTAATGTAGTATATATTTCATTTTTCAGCGGCCGAAGGCCGCATACTCCTTGTTCCGGGCCGGACCCGGGGCTACAAATCCGTGAGGAGGATACACATGGTACGGAAGTATGAGACGGTGATGATCGTCCAGCCGGACTTGGGCGAAGATGAGCTCAAGGGGCTCACCGCCAAGGTTACGGACATCATTGCCACGATGAAGGGTGAACTTTACCGGCTGGAGGATTGGGGGGTCAGAAAGCTCGCCTATCCGATCAAGAAGAATCAGCGGGGCCGCTACTACTACCTTCGTTTCGACGGCGATGCTCCTCTTATCGCCGAGCTTGAGCGTCGCCTTCGGCTTGACGACAAGGTTCTGCGCTACCAGAGCGTGCACCTTGAGAAGGAAGTTGCAGCCCCGGCTGCCGCCGCGAAGGCTGCCTCCGCCGAGGTGGCTCCGGCCGCCGAGGCCGCTGAGACTGAATAACAGACCGGAGGGTGAGAATACCATGAGCGAAGAAAGAACTGAAAGAACTGAAAGACCCGAGCGGAGCGACAGGCCGCAGCAGCGGAGCAACGGCCCCCGCAAGCGGAGACCGTTTCAGCGCAGGAAGGTCTGCCGCTTCTGCGCCGACAAAGACCTGGCCATTGATTACAAGGACCCCCGCGTCCTTCGTTCCTTCATCACCGAGCGGGGCAAGATCATTCCTCGACGGATATCCGGCAACTGCTCCAAGCACCAGCGGGAGATCTCCGAGGCAATCAAGAGGGCTCGCAATATCGCCCTGATTCCGATTGCCTCCAAGCACGTCGTCGCCTAAGAGGCGCGTCGCTCGATGGAGACTGGTGCCCGACAGCCCCTGCTCGATATAGCAAAGGGGGGGGCCATGACGGCGGCGATCATGCTCGTCTCCCTGAATCTGCCACTTCTGGGGATAGGTGTCGGAATCATCGCCCCCTTTCCTGCCCTTTACTATGATCTGAAGTGGGGGGGGGTGACCGTCGGGGCGGCAATCGTTGCGTTGACCCTGGTGTTTTTGGCCGTTGCCGGTGGTCCTGCTGCCAGTCTCCTCTACCTGTTCCAGGCGGGTATCCCGGCCGTGGCGCTTGCGGCGTTCCTTTCTCGCGGGATGGCAACCAGCAGAGCCATAGCCTTTACGGTTCTGGTGACTGCTGTGCTGGTAACGATTGCAGCAGGCGGTTACTCCCTCGTCCGGGAGGTCGATCCCCACGGCCAGTTTGGCGTAGTGATCAGGGAGAGCATGGCACAGACCCTCAAGCTGTATGAGGGGCGCGGGATATCTGGGGAAGATCTGAATCTCCTCAAGCAGGGAATGGAGCAGGTTGCCGCGCTCATCGGGCAGATTTTCCCTGTTCTTTTTCTGATTGGTCAAAGTCTGGTCACGGGGATTAATGTCCTGCTACTCCGACGAGTGTCTGACCGATTGGCTGTGAAGATCGGGTCGGCACCCTTCAGTCGCTTCAGGAACCCTGATTGGTTGGTCTGGGGGCTTATTGCATCCGGATTTGTGTTGCTTCTTGATAATGCTGCCATTGAAGCGGTAGCCCTGAACGTGCTCGTGTTGTCCGGATTCCTCTACTTCGTGCAGGGGATGGCGGTAGTCCTCCATATCTTTACCGCCTATGCCGTCCCAACGTTCTTCAGATTTTTTTTCTACGTACTGCTCGTTCTGCAGGCGTATCTGGTCATTGCTGTTGCACTCCTGGGACTCTTTGATCTCTGGGGCAACTTCCGCAGGCCACGAATTCACAAAAACCTGTAACAGTCAGGCTGGGAGGAAAACATCATGAAAGTCATTCTCAAGGAAAATCTCGAAAACCTCGGTCACATTGGCGACCTCGTCAAAGTGGCGCCGGGCTATGCCCGCAATTACCTTCTTCCGAGAGGGTTTGCCATCGAGGCCACCGAAAAGAACGCCAAAGCCCTCGACCATGCCAAGCGGCAGTTGGAGTACAAGCGCAACAAGGTTCGTGAGCAGGCGAAGTCCCTTGCCGCCACCATCGAGGGTCTGACTCTTTCCATCGCCCATCAGGCGGGCGAGGAGGGTAAGCTCTTCGGCGCCGTCACCAACATGGAACTTGCTGAGCACCTTAAGGCCAAAGGGGTCGAGGTCGACCGCAAGAAAATCGTTCTTGCCGAGCCGATCAAGCACACTGGCGAGTTCACTGCATCCATCAAAATTCACCCCGAAGTGACCGCAACTCTCAAGGTGGTTGTCACCAAAGCCGTGTAACGTCGGCGTTTCGTGATGAACTGATAGGGCGGCCTCGACGGGGTCGCCCTTTTTTTATGTGTGCCAAGCATGTACTTCGAGCGTAACGCTTCAACGGGCTGCATGCAGGGGTGGTCTTGCGGACTCGCCCATCGCCAGCGTTCGCTGAACGCTTTGCTCTGCATGCTGTACCGCTCACTGAGAAGGGCAGTTTCACTTCATCACCCATGTGAGCTGTTTACCCTGCGAGAGGACGTTGGTGCTTTGGTCCGTCGTGAGGTGCGCGAGGCTGCGCATGTTTGATCTTGCCGTGCTGTTGATCGTGGCGCGCAGTAGGAACGATGGATTGGGAGAATGAAAAAGGGCCTGCACTGTAACGGTGCAGGCCCTTTTTCATTCTCAGAACTCAAGACGTGCTACTTCTTCTTCTTGCCGTCCTTCTTTGCGTCGGCCTTGGCCGGAGCGGCCGCTGCAGGGGCGGTCCACCGGTTCAGGTCGTGGGCGATATTGTGGCAGTCGCCGCATTTCGGGAATTTGGCCATCATTGCGGCCGGGTGCGGTACGCCGTGGCAGCTCTGGCAGGCGGGTACCATCTTGTGCTTATCCTGGTGGCAGTAGACGCAGGCGAGCGACTTGTGCTTGGCCTGGCTGGCGCTCAACAGGTCGACGGCCTTCTTGTGGCAGGCACCGCACTCTTTGTTGGGGACTTCCTTGCCGTAGGCAACGTTCTTCGGCTGGTGAGCCTTGTGGCACTTCTTGCAGTCGCCGGCGGACTGCTCGGCGGAGTGGGGCTTGTGGCACTGGGTACAGGCCGGAATCTTGCCGTGAACGTTGTGACAGGTGGAGCAGTAGAGCTTGGTGTGCTTGCTCGGGAACTGCTTGAGTTGCTCCATCTGTTGGGAGTGGCAGGTCAGGCACGGATCAGTGATGTTGCCGGAAAGAACGATGTTGAGCGGGGTGTGGGGGTTCTTGTGGCACCCGAGACAGCCGGTGAGTTCGTAGTGCTTTTTGCCGGAGTGGCACTGGCTGCACTGAGGGATGTTGTTCTTGGATGCGGGGCGGTGGCCGGCGTGGCAGTCGAAGCAAGTGATCTTCTTGTGACCTGCACCGGCGCTGGCGATGTCGGCCGGCGGCTGGGCGTGACATTTCACACAGTCGTCCTGGACCAGCTTCGGGACTGCCGGGGCGGCCTTCGCCGGGCTGCCGGCACCCAGGCAGAGCGTGACTGCCAGGGTCAGGCAAACGACGGCAAAGAGCCTGATGTGTTGTGCTACGTTCATCGTTCCTCCTCTGTGCTCTTCGCACATTCCTTAGGGTTATGGCTCTCCTTCCACGTGGAAGTGAGCCTGAATTATGGGGGCGCATGCCGGGCAGACCCGGGCGCAAACGCGGGGATTATGACATTTCTGCTTATCTCAGTCAATTAGAAAAAGATAAGGTGGTGTATCGACATCTTGCCGGAATTGCGTTTGTTTCTCCGCAGCCGAGGTGGTCCATTATCTTCGCGACCCCACGGCCCGTCCATGACCTGCAATTGACGGATGGGCGGGCATGTCGCATAATGACACCTTTTGAGGGGGCAGTCTTGATGAATGTCATGGATAACCAGAAACAATCCGGGGTGGTGGCGGACGGTCTGAGGGCGGCATGGCCCATATGTTTCGGTTATTTCCCCATCGGACTCGCCTTTGGGGTTCTGGCGGGAAACGCCGGGCTCGGGCCGTGGGAAATCTTGCTTCTTGCTGCGCTGGTCTTTGCCGGAGGCTCCCAGTTCATTGCCGTGGCGATGATCACTGCCGGGGTTTCGGCGCTGCCGATCATCGTAACGACGTTCATGGTGAATCTCCGGCATCTCCTGATGAGTTCGGCGCTGTCGGTACACCTGCGGGGAGCCCGGGGGAGGTTTCTTGCCGCCTATGCCTATGGTGTCACCGACGAGAGTTTTGCGGTCAACATGGCACGGTTCCGGGAGGGGGGATGGGACCGGTGGCGGGCCCTTGTGGTCAACCAGGCGGCGAACCTGGTCTGGATCGTCTGCTGCGTGGCCGGGACATGGGCCGGCCGGTTCGTTCCGCCGAAGGCGTTCGGCATCGATTACGCCCTGACCGCCATGTTCATCTGCCTGCTGGTGTTCCAGCTCCGCAGCCGTCTGATGATTGTCACGGCGGTGCTGTCAGGGCTGTTTTCGATCTTGTTTTATGTGGTGCTGCCCGGATCGGTCTACGTGGTTGCCGCATCGCTGGTTGCCGCTACGGTGGGGTTCGCACTCAGGCGCCGACGTGATCGCCGGAGGAGGGTGAGCGATGAAAATGTCTGAGTTTATCCTCCTGGTGGCAGGAATGGCAGTGGTTACCTATGTCCCACGATGGCTGCCTCTGGCCCTTCTTGCGGGGCGCCAGCTTCCCCGCTGGCTCACGGAGTGGCTTGAACTGATTCCCGCAGCGATCCTCGGCGCACTGCTTGCTCCGACCCTCTTTGCCACATCGGAGCCGCGGCAGTTGGATTTTTTTCGTCCGGAGCTCCTTGCGGCAATCCCCACCTTTCTCGTGGCGATGAAGACCCGGTCCCTTGCCGGGACGGTGGTGGCCGGAATGGCGGCCTTCTGGCTGGCCGGCACGGTGTGACCGGGGTCGATGCCTCGCGTCTATGCCGGCGGCAGGCAGGCAAGCTGGCCGAAGATGTCGGGGAAGGCTTCGCCGGCAAGCTCTTTCACGCAGGCAATGAACCCTTCGGGTAGGGGGGCGTGGATGACGAGTTCCTGACCGGTGGCCGGGTGGGGCAGAGCGACCCGGAAGGCGTGGAGCAGGTGGCCGTCGTATTCCGCCAGAGGCGCCCCGCGATAGCGGCGGTCACCCTGCACCGGGTGGCCGATGTGGGCCAGGTGTTTGCGAATCTGGTGTGTCCTGCCGGTGATGGGGGTCAGGAGGACAAAGGCGGTACTTTTTCCTTGGTGGAGGCACCGGAAGCGGGTTTCCGACTCCTTCCCTTCGAGGGGCTCGGTGATGACTCCCTCGGCCGGCAGTGTTCCTTCGGCCACGGCCAGGTAGAGCTTGTCGAGTCCCGTTTCCTTCACGAAGCGGCCGAACATGCCGGCGCTGGTGGCGCTCTTGGCGAGGATGGTGGCGCCGGAGGTGCCTCGGTCGAGCCGGTTCACCGGCCGCAGTTTCACCGGCGTCCCACGTTCGGTCATGAATTCCTCGGCCAGATTCACCAGATTGTGTTCTTCCTCGGCTGTCCGGTGGACCGGGAGCCCTGGCGCCTTATTGATGATGACGATCAGGTCGTCCTCGTACAGAATGTCGAGGGGTGGGAGTGTGGTGGCTACGAGCTCCCGCGTCCTTGCGCTCTCCTTGATGGCGACCGTATCGCCGGCGGCGAGGAGGTCGTCGGCTGCTGCGGGGTGGCTGTTCACGGCGATGTGGCCTCCCTTCGTGAGCTTCTTCACGTAGGAGGATGGAGCTGCAGGGAGGAGATTGCGCACGAAACTCTCCAGCCGTCGGCAGTGGTCTTTTTCGGTGATCGTATAGGTTAGCATGGGGGGAGTATAAACGGCGACGGCCCGGTGTGCAAGCATGGCGGGGAGGAGGCCCGCGCCGTCTCCCCGCAGCCGTCACTCCTGTGGCTTTAAATAGATGTAGTCGGTGATGATCTGGGCGATCTTTGGTGCGGGAGACCGGTCGTTGTTGATGGCCAGGTGGTAGAAGCTCAAGTCCCGGGCGTCGCAGTCCAGGAAGTCGCGGATGAAGCGGTCCCGCTCTTTCTGCTTCCTCTCGATGAGGTGATCCGCCTCCTGGGGCGGGATATTTACCCTGCGGGCAATGGAGCGTACCTTGAACTGATGGGACGCGTAGATCCGGAAGTGGTAGCAGTTTTCGAGTTGCTGGGTAATGATGGAACTCCCTCTGCCGATGAGGATGACGTTGCCGGCGCTGGCAAGGGAGACGATCTGGTCGCAGAGCAGCCGGTAGTGGTCCTTCTCGCTTTTCCAGCGGGGGGTCAGGGTGGAGACCATTTCGTCAAGGAAGCGCGGCCGGTGACCCAGTGTCCGGAAGACCTCTTCGGAGATGTTGTGGAGCTTCGCGGTCTCTTCCAGAAGGGCCTTGTCCATGATGACCCACGGCTCGCCGCTTTTGCGCTCCAGAAGTTCCTTGAGCCGCTCCGCCATGGGATAGGCCTCGCAACCGAATTCGCGGGAGATGGTGACGGCCGGTTTCGGCTTCAGCCTTTTTCCCCCCTCTGCGTCGTCTTTCATCCTGCGGGTGACTTCGAGCATGCCGGCCAGTCTCTGTTCAATGGATGGTACGAGCATTTTTTCAGCCATAACATTCTCCTTCCTCCGCTGCCTTCTCACGGTATTCAGCGGACCCTATACATATAGTGTGCCGCTCCCTGCGTGTTAGTCAAGGAGGGGTGAGCCCTTGGCGGCAGTTGAGATTGTGATTTCGCGTGGGATACTGTTATTCAGAATGAGGGGTAAGGGAGGAGCCATGAAGGTAGTACGTATCGTCTTCGCCGCTGTGGTTTTCGTTTGGCTTTTCCCGTTGATGGCGCTGGCCGGCAGGGTGCCGGAAAAGCTTGTCTATGAACTCTCCTGGACCGGCATCTCAGTCGGCACGGCGACCCAGGAGATCAGCGACGAGGGGGGAAAGCGGACGATCGTCTCCACGGCCCGTTCCAACGACTGGCTCTCGGTCTTTTTTCCCGTTGAGGACCGGATCGAGAGCGACTACGACCGGGACCGGGGGGGATTTCCCGGCACGGCGCTGCATTACCGGCTCAGGACTCGGGAGGGGAACCGCCACCGCGACCGGGAGATATTTTTCGACCGGGCCAAAAATCTGGGTCTTTTCCGCGACAACCGCACTGGCGAGAAGGAGGATATACCGATCCCTGCCGACACCATGGATGTCTACGGAAGTTTCTACTACGTCCGCTACCTGCCGCTGGTGGTGGGGAAGTCCCACTTCGTGAACATCCTGGACAGTAAGCGTCAGCGGCGGATCGAGGTGCGGGTCTTGCGCAAGGAACGGCTGAAGACGGTCCTCGGCGATGTGGATACCATCGTCATCCAGCCGCTGGTCGCCTCAGAGGGGGTCTTCGAAGGGAAGGGGACGGTCCACATCTGGCTGACCGATGATGAACGACGCATCCCGGTGAGGGCGCGGACTAAGGTGCCGGTAGGAAGCGTGACTGCGACGCTGGTGGAGCGGATTCCCGGGAAGTGACGGGGCAGTAGGAGCCCCCTGCCCATTGAGTCAGGCGCGGCGCGAGGTGTGACCCTGAGAAAACGACAGCTATCAGCGTACGGATGTGTGATAACGGCGGTGCTGCTTGCTGGGCTTCTCTCCGCCTGCGGCACCCATCGCACACGGGTCGTCGATACCCCTGAAACGCGGGGCCGCAAGGGGTGGGAGAAACCGTACATCGTCAACGGGAAACGGTACGATCCGCTCATGAGCCACGAGGGGTTCGTCCAGGAGGGGATGGCCAGTTGGTACGGGGACGACTTCCACGGCAAACCGACCAGTAACGGCGAGGTCTACGACATGCACGCGATGACTGCCGCCCACAAGACCCTGCCGCTGGGGGTGTTCGTCAGGGCGCGCAACAGGAACAACGGCAGGGAGGTGATAGTCCGGATCAATGACCGGGGGCCATTCGTCAAGGAGCGGATCATCGACTTCTCCTTCGCCGCGGCCCGGCAGTTGGGAATCGCCGACGAGGGGACCGCGCCGGTCAGGATCGAGGCCCTGGGGTACCGGAGCGACACGACCGGCGGCACCGTCGCCTATCGTCCGCCGGCAAGCTATGACGTCGGCAGCTATGCCGTCCAGGTGGCCGCCTTCACCGTGCCGGACAATGCCCGGCGGCTGGCGGCCCAGCTGGAGGTGCGCTACGGGGCTTCCTCCATCCAGGAGGCGCTGGTGAAGGGGAGCCGCTTCTACCGGGTGCGGGTCGGCAGGTACGACTCCCTGGAGAAGGCCGAGCAGGCCCGCCGGGAGTTCGAGCGGGGGAGTTATCCCGGTAGTTTTGTAGTGGCCACGAATTGATGACGGGTGTGTCTCCGAAATGGTACGGTAGTACGCGTACGGTCCGGTCAGGCGCAGCACACATGGCAATGTGAACTTTCACAAGGAGGCAGCACAATGGAAACCCTTGAAGCAATCAGAACCAGACGAAGCGTCCGCAAGTTCTCGGACCGGCCAGTGGAGCCGGAAAAGCTCCAGGCAGTGCTGGAGGCGGCGCGTCAGGCCCCTACGTGGGCGAACATGCAGTGTTCGCGGTTCGTGGTGGTGGAGGAGCCGGCGGTAAAAGCGCGGATCAGCGAGCTGTCGTACGTGGAAGCGTTCTTCGCGACGCGGGGATACAAGTCGAACCCGGCACAGAAGGCCCTTGCCGATGCGCCGGTGGTGATCGTGGCATGTGCTGATCCGAACAACTCGGGAGAGTTGCGGGGGCAGCAGTACTACCTGGCCGATGTGGGGATCGCCGCGGAAAACCTGATGCTGGCCGCCCACGCCCTGGGGCTGGGGAGCGTGTTCGTCGGCGTGTTCGACGAGGAGCAACTGGGCGAGCTGTTGGGTATCCCGGCGGAACTGCGGATCGTGGGACTCTTCCCCCTTGGCTATCCGCTGGAGGAGGCGAAGGCGGGGCCGCCGCGCAAGCCGCTGGATGAGATTGTCCATTACGGGAAGTACCAGGTGTAGGTTTGCCGTCTGACGACGGCAGGTGAAGAAAAAGGCGCGGAGAACACTATCCGCGCCTTTTTTGTGGCGTGCGGGGCAGTGGGGAGTTACTGTCCCAGGGCCGCCTTGAGGTCGGCTTCCACCGTGGTGATGGGACCCAGGTTGAAGTTCTCCACCAGGAAGTTGAGGACGTTGGGCGAAACGAAGGCCGGGAGGCTCGGGCCGATCTTCACGTTCTTGATCCCCAGGTGCAGGAGCGACAGGAGGATGACCACAGCCTTCTGCTCATACCAGGAGAGGATCATGGAGAGCGGCAGGTCGTTTACGCCGCAGTTGAAGGCGTTGGCCAGGGCCAGGGCAATCTGGACCGCCGAGTAGGCGTCGTTGCACTGCCCCACGTCCAGAAGCCGCGGAATGCCGCCGATGTCGCCGAACTCCAGCTTGTTGAAGCGGTACTTGCCGCAGGCAAGGGTCAGGATTACGCAGTCATTGGGCACCTTCTCGGCCAGTTCGGTGTAGTAGTTTCTGCCCGGCTTGGCGCCGTCGCAGCCGCCGATGAGGAAGAAGTGCTTGATGGCACCGGCCTTAACCCCTTCGATTACCTTGTCGGCCACCGAGAGGACCGCGTTGTGGCCAAAGCCGGTGAGGATTTCCTTGCCCGGGGCGTCGGGGAGGTCGGGGCTCTCAAGGGCCTTGTTGATGACTTCGCTGAAGTCCCAGCCGTTGATGTGCTTGATGCCGGGCCAGCCCACCTGGCCCCAGGAGAAAAGGCGGTCCTTGTAGGTGTCGGCCGGGCGCTGGATGCAGTTGGTGTTGAAGATGATGGCGCCGGGGAACTGGGGAAATTCCCTGGCCTGGTCCTGCCATGCGCCGCCGAAGTTGCCGTAGAGGTGCGCGTACTTCTTGAGGCCGGGATAGCCGTGGGCCGGGAGCATCTCGCCGTGGGTATAGACGTCGATCCCTTTACCCTCGGTCTGCTTGAGGAGTTCCTCCAGCATCCGGAGGTCGTGGCCGGAGACAAGGATCCCCTTGTTCTTCCGGGTGCCGAGCTGGACCTTGGTGGGAACCGGGTGGCCGTAGTGGTCCACGTGCCCCTGGTTCAGCATCCCCATGACGGTGATGTTGAGCTTGCCGCACTCCATGCATAGGCCGACGAAGTCCATGAGCCCCTTGCTCGGGTCGGTGGTGGCGGCCAGGGCCCTGTGGAAGAAGGCGAAGATTTCGTCATCCTTCTTGCCGAGGATGTAGGCGTGGTCGGCGTAGGCAGCCATCCCCTTCAGGCCGTAGATCAGGATCTCGATGGCCGAGAGGACGTCGGCGTTGGTGTGCTGGGTCTTGACGCCGTGCTCAACGCCCTGCTTGACGAGCCCTTCCAGGTCGCCGGCGATGACCCAGGCGGCCGGGCCTTCGGTGATCTGGGGCGCGTGGCCGCCGGTCTTCTCCCGGTAGGCGGTCTCGTAGAGGGCCTTCATCCGCTCCTTGTAGTCGTAGCACCTGCGGAGCTTGCCGGCGAGGCTGACCGGGTCGAAGTCGACGTTTGTGACGGTGGTGAAGAGCCCCTCAAGGACGAAGTAATCGATCTTCTCTTCCTTGACGCCGAACTCCCGGGCCTTGTCGGCATAGATGGCGAGCCCCTTGAGGCCGTAGAGCATCAGATCCTGCAGCGCGGCAACCTCGGGGTTCTTACCGCAGACTCCCTGGATGTCACAGCCGACGCCCTTGGCGGCCTGCTCGCACTGGTTACAGAACATTCCCATGTGGTGTTTCCTCCTTTTACGGTTGTGGTCTTCGTGATGGTTGGAAGGTCTTACTACTATAGCCGCTTTCGGTCGGCTTTCAATCGTTGGTAAGGTAGTGATACCCCATTGGGGCCGAGCTATCCTTGACCTGTGTCAAGTTTTGCCAGTTTGCCGGAGGAGGGTGGCTCATTAAACCTGTTGACAAGGGTGCTGGCGAATCACTAGAGTAATAGTGTATGTGCGCATTGTTCTCCCGCATAGTTGCCCTCGTCATGGTCCTCACGCTGCTCTGCGTCTTTGGCGGCGCCGGAGCCCGGAGTGTGCTGGCCGCCGCTCCCGTGGCGGCGGATTCGTGCTGCGACCGGGACAGCGGGCGCGACGCGGCGCCGGCCGGTGAGGAACAGGCTCCCTGCCAATCGACGGAATGTTCCTGTCTTTCCTGCCTTGTCATCGTGGCACCCCCAGTGGTTGTTGTCGGTCACTTTCCCGTTGCCGTTCTCGTTCGCATTCCGACGGTCTTTACTCCCCATCCATCGCTTTTTGTGGCATCCATCGATTATCCCCCCGAAGCAGCCTGATCTCCCTGACACAAATCGTCTGTTCGCTCCCTGATTGACTACCCCGTCCCGCGTGGGCTGGGGTGTGGTCGCCCTGCGCACGTCGTCGGGAGCATTGCGTTTATTGCCGCCGGCCGACGTGCATCCGCGCCCGTCCGGCACACCATCGATCGACAAGGAGAGTTTCGTGAAACGCTATCTCTATATTGTTAGTGCGCTTATTCTGGCCGGCTCCGCCCTTGTGGGGATGACTGGCTGCGACAAGGCCGCCGCCTTCAACGTGAACGATGTGGCTTCCGACCCCGCCGCCTATGCCGGGACCATTACCATCACCGGCGTCATGGGGGGGACGTCGAGGATGGACCCCAAAGTCTTCGGCATCATGGACCTGAAGGAGTTGAAGTGCACCACGCCAGGGTGCAACAAGGTGTTCATCCCGGTTCGTTCCGCCGGCCCGGTCCCGGCCCTGGGGGACGAGGTGCGCGTGACCGGCAGCTTCAAGACCGACGCCGGCGGGTACATTTTCGCCGCCGAGAAGGTCAAGGTGGTGAAGAACCACAAGCTGGGGGGGTGACATGAACATCGGAAACCTGGTGGTCAGAAACATCACCCGGCGCCGGGGCCGGCTCGTCTTCACCCTCCTGGGGATCACCATCGGAATCGCGTCGTTCGTGACGTTCCTGGCCCTGGGGGGAAGCCTCAAGGACGAGATCCGGCGCGAGGCGTCGGCCCTGGGGGCAAACCTGGTGGTGACGCCGAAGGGGTCGTGCGCCTACGAGCAGGTGTCGGTCCTGACCGGCGATCAGCTCCCCGCCACCATCACCATGGCTGAAGTCGGCCGGATCAAGGCCATCGGCGGGCTGACGGCGGTGCCGGTGGTCACGGAGAAGACCGCCATCAAAAACAGGCCGGTGCCGGTGGCCGGAGTGCTCACCGCCGAGATGCGGGCGTTCAAGGGGTGGGAGGTGGGCTCCGGGGCCTACTTTGCCGGTGCCGACGAGGAGGCCGTCGTGGCCGGCGCATCGGTGGCGGAGCAGTTCGGCCTCAAGGTGGGCGACGAACTGACGATCAGGGGGATGCGGCTTCCCGTGAAGGGGGTCCTGAAGGAGACCGGCAGCAAGGACGACTCCACCCTCTTCATCCCCCTGGCGGTGGCCCAAGAGCTCTTCAAGGCCGGCGACAAGGTCTCCTTCGTGGCGGTTCGGGTGGCCGACGTCTCCCGCACGGACGAGTACGTAACGAAGATCAAGGAGGAGGTCAATGCCGGCGTGGTGACGGACCGGCAGATGCTGAAGTCGGTCCTTGGCATCGTCGGGACGGTGAACGTGACGCTCCAGCTCATCGCCGCCGTGGCGGTGCTGGCGGCGGCCTTCGGCATTGTCAACACCATGCTCACCGCCGCCTACGAGCGGCGCCGGGAGATCGGCATCCTCCAGGCCATCGGCGCCCGGCAGCGGGACATCTTCACCGTCTTCCTCCTGGAGTCGGGGTGCTACGGTTTCATGGGCGGTGTCCTCGGTGTGATCGGCGGGCTGCTGGTCTCCACCTTTGCGGCACCGCTGGTGAGCCAGAACGCCTTCACCTCGTTCGTCAAGGGGAGCGGCTCCGGTACCCTTGACCCGAAGCTGATCGGCGGCTCGATTCTCTTTTCCGTTGCCGTGGCGTTGATTGCCGGGCTTTACCCCGCCTGGCGCGCGGCGCGGCTCACCCCTGTGGAGGCAATCAACCATGACTGACGCTATCATTCAGACGGAAAACCTGTTCAAAACCTATGGCAGCGGCGCGGCCGAGACCCATGCCCTGCGGGGGGCGACCCTGGCGATTCCCCGGGGGGCGTTCTGCGCCATCATCGGTCCTTCGGGGCACGGCAAGAGCACCCTCATGCATCTCATCGGCGGCCTCGACCGCCCCACTTCCGGCAGCGTCCGGATCGACGGCGCCGAGATCGGCGGCCTCTCCAGCAGTCGGCTCGCCCGGCTGCGGGCGGAGAAGATCGGCTTCGTCTTCCAGTTCTTCAACCTGCTGGGAAACCTGACCGCCGAGGAGAACGTGGCGGCGGCCATGATGTTCGCCGGCGTTCCGGACAAGGCGCAGAAGGAGCGGGCCCGGCAGCTCCTGGAACTGGTGGGTCTCGGCCACAAGCTGGACTCCCGGCCGAAGGAGCTTTCCGGTGGCCAGCAGCAGCGGGTGGCCATCGCCCGCGCTCTGGCCAATGATCCGGACATCCTCCTCATGGACGAGCCGACGGGGAATCTGGACTCGGAGGCCGAGGCGGAGGTGCTGGCGGCGATACGGGATCTACACCGCCAGGGAAAGACGGTGATCATCGTTACCCACAACCCGGAGATCGCCCGTCAGGCGGAGCTGGTGATCGAGATCCGGGACGGAAGGGTGGCGCGGGCCGGCCATGCGGCATCGGCGTTGGAGCGGATCGCGGCCTAGCGAACAGGCAGAGAAACAAAACGCCCCGAAAAAATATCTTGACGGGGCGTTTTGTTTTCTGTTAGATGAAATAGAATTTCAAAATCGTTGTCAGGGGGACGTCATGAAAAAACTCGCGCTCGCAGCATCCATCGTTCTGGGAATCGCATCGGTCGCTTCCGCTGAGGAAGTCACCTACACCGGGCAGATCAAGCAGCTCTTCGACAAGCACTGTGTCGGGTGTCACGGCTCCAACGCCGCCCCCGAGTACCATGCCTTCAAGGCCGAGAAGGAGAAGTGGCTCGCCAAGGGACAGGGGATGCGGATGGACACCTACAGCCACCTGGTCTTCTACACCGCCTGGCCCGACACCGGCGCCCTCATGCGCCGCCTCGACGACGGGAAGAACGCCAAGGAGGGGAAGCCGGGGAACATGTACAAGCACCTGGGGGCCACCGAGGAGGAGCGGCAGAAGAACCTCGCCCTCTTCAAGGCATGGGTCGGCAGCTGGAACCTCAAGAAGTGGCCCGAGGTGACCAAGGAAGAGCTGGACGGCGTGAAAGTTAAGTACTGAGCTGGGAAAAGGGGAGGGAGCGGCTGATGGGACAGGCAAATCCGGTTCGGCAGCAGGGGGGCGGTCGCTTGGCGTGGCAGGATGTGGCGGGGCGTTTCGACGACCCCCGGGAGTGCCTGGCGTCGTTCCTGGCCCTGGAGACGGCTGAGGTCATCGCCGGCGAGAAGCCGGCGAACCTCCTTGGCATCGCCAACCGGCGCCGCCCCTGCGGCCGCAACCTCTACACCCTCTGGAAGGAGTGGGGCGCGGCGGTTCTTGCGGAGAGCGGCCTGGCCGTGCGGGAACTGGCCGACCGGGGGGATTCGATCCTCCTCCTCATCTACCGGGCCGAGGCGCTTGGGGAGCTCGTGAGGCGCCCCAGTGCCTCGGCCATCCTGGCGCGGGCCGGATACGACGACGTGTCGGACCTGGACGATGCGCTCGGTGAACTGACCTCGCGCATGGGGGGCGATTCGTTCCCCCACGAGATCGGCGTCTTTCTCGGCTATCCCCTCAAGGACGTGGCCGCCTTCATGGGGCTGGTGCGGATTCCCTTCGCCTGCCAGGGCCCCTGGAAGATCTTCGGTAACCCCCGGGAGAGCCTCCGTCTCGCGGAGGTGTTCCGCTGCTGCCGGGACCGGATGGCGGAACATCTTAACGGGTGTGCGTCGGCCCTGGAGTGCCTGACGGCTGGCCGCAGTCTTTTTTTGTCTCCATTCAGTGAAAGTGAATATCAAAATTAGAAGGGCTGGGTTATGAGTATTGCACTGATCGGCGGCATGGACCGCCTCGAACGACACTATCGCCAGGAGGCGGCCCGCTCCGGCTTCGAGCTGCGGGTCTTCTCCCAGTCGGAAAACAACATCGCCGCCAAGCTGAAGCGCTTCGACGCCCTGGTCATCTTCACCAACAAGGTCTCCCACCGGGTGCGCAACGAGGCCATGGCCGCGGCGAAGCTGAACGGCATTCCGGTGTTCCAGTACCACTCCTGCGGCGTCTGCACCCTCCGGGACTGTCTGAACTGTCTCGCCTGCCCGGCTCAAGGCGCGGCGAGGCAATGACTCAATTTATCGGAGGAGTGTCGAGGTTGAAGAAAGTCTAGGAGTGGTGTTGATGGTGGCGGCGGTGCTGGCGCTGGCCGCGATGGTGGGCAGGCGACGTTCTGACACAATGAGCAAGAAAGGAGTTCCATGATACCCCTCGGTCTGTTGAACCCCGGCGAACGGGGAGAAATCCTGGAAGTGAGGTCCCGCCAGGGGTGCTGCTCCGGCCCGTGTCATGACGGGCGGGGAAAGGGCGACGTGCGGGTTGAGGACATGGGGCTCCGCGTCGGCAACCGGGTGGAGATGCTGAACAACGGCGGCGGACCCGTCCTCGTGAGGGTCGATGAATCCCGCATCGCGGTGGACCGCGGCATGGCAATGAAAATAATGGTAGGGAGTCTCCAGTGATGAATCTGGCACAGCTTAAACCGGGCGAAAAGGGAACGATCACCGCCATCGGGGCGATAGGCCCCCTGAAGCGGCGGCTCATGGATATGGGGGTACTGGTGGGGGAAGAGGTGAAGGTGGTCAAGGTGGCCCCCCTGGGGGACCCCCTGGAGGTCTCCATCAAGAGTTACCACCTCTCGCTCCGCAAGAAGGAGGCGGAGGGGATTGCGGTGGAGGCGGCGCAATGAGTGTGCAGGCGAAAGCCAGGAATGACGGGGCGCTGGAGAGCGAGGAGATGCGGAAGGGCTCCCTCCGTCCGGTGGAAAAGCGGGTGGTCACCGTGGCGGTGGCCGGCAACCCCAACGCGGGGAAGTCGACCCTCATCAACGCCATTGCCGGCACCCGCCTCCAGGTGGGGAACTGGGCCGGGGTCACCGTGGAGAAGAAGGAGGCCTCCTTCGAGTTCCAGGGGCGGAAGATCCGGCTGGTGGATCTCCCCGGCACCTACTCCCTCTCCCCCTACACCCAGGAGGAGATCATCGCCCGGGACTACCTGGTCCACGAGCGACCGGACCTGATCATCAACGTGGTGGACGCCACCAACCTGGAGCGGAACCTCTACCTCACCATCCAGCTCATGGAGCTGGGGATTCCGGTGGTGATGGCCCTCAACATCTACGACGAGGCCGAGGCCAAGGGGTATAAAATCGACGTGAAGGGGATCGAGCAG
This sequence comes from Desulfuromonadales bacterium, assembly GCA_003712145.1. Lineage (GTDB taxonomy): Bacteria > Desulfobacterota > Desulfuromonadia > Geobacterales > Geobacteraceae > Geobacter. The sequence continues at coordinate 40,224 of RHLS01000019.1, forward strand.
ATGCTCGGCGTCACCGTGGTCCCCACCTCGGCCACGAAAAAGAGCGGCCTGGATGAGCTCCTGACCAGCGTCCTCGCCACGGCGGACGAGCCCACGGGCCATGGGCCGGGGCGGCTCAGCTACGGGGAGGACATCGAGACCGCGGCCGAGTTCGTGGAGAGCGTGCTCAGGAAACGGCATCCCGGTCTGCTGGAAAAGTACCCCTCGCGCTGGCTGGTGCTGAAGCTCATTGAGGGGGACGGCCACGTCGCCAAAGAGGTGAACATCGGCCCTGATGCCATGTTTGAAGAGGCGCTCCACCACCTGCGCCGGGCCCACGGTGAGGACATCGAGGCCCTCATGGCCGACGCCCGCTACGGCCTCGCCTCGGGCCTCACCCGGGAGGTGCTGAAAAAGCCCGACCTGCGGAAGATGGAGCTGACCGAGAAGATCGACCGGATCGTCCTGAACCGCTTCCTGGGGATCCCCATCTTCCTGGCCGCCATGTGGCTCGTCTTCAAGCTCACCTTCGACCTCTCCGCACCCTTTGCCGACTGGATCGACGCCATGGCCAACGGTCCCTTCAAGCGGTGGGCCGAGGCGATCCTCGGGGGGATCGGCGCGCCGGCCTGGACCGTCTCCCTGGTGAACGACGGCATCATCGCCGGGGTCGGCTTCGTGCTGGTCTTCGTGCCGGTCATCTTCGCCATGATGTTCTTCATCACCTTCCTGGAGGGGAGCGGCTACATGGCGCGGGCCGCCTTCGTCATGGACCGGGCCATGCACGCCATCGGCCTCCACGGCAAGTCGTTCATCCCGATGCTCCTGGGCTTCGGCTGCAACGTCCCGGGCATCTATGCCACGCGCACCCTGGAGAATCCCCGGGACAAGGCCCTGACGGCCCTGCTCCTGCCGCTCATGTCGTGCGGGGCGCGGCTGCCGGTCTACGTCCTCTTCGCCGGCACCTTCTTCGCCGCCAGTTCCGGCACGGTCATCTGGTCCCTCTACGTCATGGGGATCGTCCTGGCCATGGTCATGGGGCTCATCTTCAAGAAGACCCTCTTCCGTGGCGAGGCTCCCATGTTCATCATGGAGCTTCCCCCCTACCGGATGCCCTCCTTCAGAAGCCTCTGCCTCCACACCTGGGAGAAGGGGAAGCACTTCCTCATCAAGGCCGGCACTTATATCCTGGCGGTCTCCATCTTCGTCTGGTTCCTCCTGAACCTCCCCTGGGGGGTGGAGAGCAAGAAGGACTCCTACCTGGGCCAGGCGGGTCAGGTGATGGCGCCGGCCCTGGCGCCCATCGGCTTCGGCACCTGGGAGGCGGCATCGTCCCTCATTACCGGCGTCATCGCCAAGGAGATCGTCGTCGGCACCATGGGTGAGATCTACGCCCCCGAGAAGAAGGAAGAGGAGAAGAAGGAGACCCCCACGTTGGGCGAGGACCTGAAGGAGATCGTCGTCTCCTTCGGCGCGGCGGCCAAGACCGCCGTCACCACCACCCTCGGCATCGCGGGGGAGGCCGGGGAGGAGGAAGACCAGTCGTCCCTCAAGGCGGCGGTGGGCCAGGCCTTCACCCCGCTGTCGGCCTACGCCTTCATGTGCTTCGTGCTCCTCTACATGCCGTGCGTGGTGGTGGCCATCGCCATGCGCCAGGAGTTCGGCTCCTGGAAGTGGTTCGGGGTCGCCTTCCTCTACCAGACGGCCCTGGCCTGGACCGTGGCGTTCATCGTCTACCAGGGGGGTACGCTCCTGGGGCTGGGAGGGTAAACCATGGGGACCGCCGACATGATCGTCGCGGCCGCCATCCTGGGGGTGGCGGCCTGGCTCCTCTACCGCTCCGTCTGGAAGAAGAAGGGGCACTGCCACGGGTGCGAGGGGGGAGGGTGCGGCAAGAGGTAGGGAAATGCCCGCAGAATGAGGGGGCGAGCAGGGCCGGGTGGCAGGTCTTGAAATGTAATGATTTCCAAGATTCCCCCTTGACTCGCTTATGGTTTATATGTACGGTTTTGTATGTACAAATGAGGGCATAGGATGCGCTTTATCTGGGATGATACGAAAAACCGGACCAATAGGGTAAAGCACCGCGTCAGTTTCGAGATTGCCACTCTTGTCTTTGCCGACCCGCTTCACATAAGCGTCCTTGATCGTATCGAGAACGGCGAGGAACGCTGGCGGACGCTGGGAATAGCCGGCGGCGTAGTGGTGATTCTGGTGGCCCACACGTTCACGGAGGAGGGGGGAGAAGAGGTTGTCCGAATCATCTCGGCCCGCAAGGCAACCCGGAAAGAGAGGCAACGATATGAAGAAGGCCACTGAAAAGCAGGCGGAAGAGTTGGCGGCCCTTGCCGCGCTGCCCGATGACGAGATCGACACCTCCGACATACCGGAAATCGTTGACTGGGACAAGGCGGTGGTGGGACGCTTCTACCGTCCGATCAAGCAGGCGGTTACCATTCGTCTTGACGCGGATGTGCTCGACTGGCTCAAAAAGGGGGGGAAGGGGTACCAGACGAAGGTAAACAAGATTCTCCGGGCCGTCATGGAGCAACAGCGCAAGAAGACGGCGGCGTAGCAGGGTAGAATTTAAGTTTCCTATGCGAGAAGCAGTATCCATATACTTGGACCAAAGGATTGGCATGCAACCAATTGAATTGGCGAATTATTTTTTTATAAACCTTGTGTCGCCATTTAGTCGTGATATTAAAAGCAAAGTTGAGACTGACAATCTAAACCTAATCAATGCCGTTTCATATAATTTTGTCGTCTCTCATTTTATTGACTATCTGTGGGAGTGCGAAAAATCAAGACTCAGACAAACCCTGCGGCACGAAATAATTAGATGTCTTGACGCAAAATTTGGCTTGGGCGGTAACAGGTTTAAGCTTGGTACGTTTGCTTTTATTAATGCTTTGAATAATTCGGTTAAGCATGTAGGTCTTGATAGCGCTAAAACGCACAACTCAGACATTCAAGACCATCATGGCCTCTTAAATGTTCAAATGCTTAATGATAAAGATGGTCGAATTTGGTTTGATAACGGAATAAATAGATTTGATTATGGTCGAATAATTCTAAGACATGTCTCCTCTCTCTTCTCAATTAGTTATGAGGATTTCCCCGAAGACATATCGATGGATATCTTGCACGGAGAATATAACCTTTGTTGCGACAATTGTGATTTTGATCATGGCGACCCAACCCAAGCAATAGATATCTTGGTTGACCATCTTAATCCAATCTGCCTTGATTGTGGCATGCAAGAGGATGTCTGTGACTGCGATTCCTTCGTTTTTACTGGTGACATAGCATGCTTTAACCCCCAGGATAAAGGTTATATGGACTATGACAAAATCATGTCCGCAATATCTGGGGCTTACAAGCCAGACTAACGCGTAACCGATTGATATGAAGTGATATCACGAAAAATTAACGCGTCAGAATGATACTATTCGATAAGCATAAAGGATAAACACACAATGAAATTTATTGTCATTTGGTTTGTCACATTTTTTTGTGTAATTAGCATTCAATCGCATGCAGAGACCTTTGATACAAAAGAGCCTCGCTGGAAGCAGCTTAGTCAGGCCTACGGATTTGCTTTAGGACAACAACATTCATTGGAGGCAATTGAGAATAAATTTCCTGATCTTGCAAAAGATGTAAAAGAAGCTTGGTTTTCATATAATTCGAGTGCGCTTGGAGAAAGCACTAAGAGTATTGAAAAGGAATTGATTAAGGAAGCTGGAGATAATTGGCCTAAAATCAAAGAAGAGATGAGAGCTAGGTTGACTGATATAAGCAATCAACAGGAGATATCTCGTGCCCAAGCTGTGGAATTTCTCAACGAAGTGCATGGACGATCAAAAGGCCAACTACCCAAAAACTTACTCAAAACTCTTTTGTCGGCTAACCCACGGTATTCAAAAAATCCAGCAAGCGAATTAGCAGAAGGATGGAAGCAAACTTTCCGGTCCAAGGGGCATTCAGAGGCTAAGGGTGTAGATTGTTCTGTAAACATTCCGGCAAGTTGGAGTCAAAAAGATGGAAATAGGCCAGATATGGTTCAAATGTTTCAAAGTGGAGCGGGCCATGGTCCTGTTATCACAGCGATGATGGTGATGTCTGTTCCGCCGCCGAAACTTTCAAAAAAAGAACAGAAGGATTTTTTCACGCCATCAGAACTTAAAAGCACCATTCCAGAAGGAGGAAAGTTTATCCTGTCAAAAAATGTTGTAATTGATGGTGCACCAGGTGCAATGGTTATTTATGACATTTACCAACAAGGATTAGATACGATTACTAAAGCTAGAGCTACTCAATTTGTGACTATTCGGAATGACAACAAAATTATCATTCTTTCATTTATAGTGTACAAATATTCTAACAACTTCAATACACTTGATCAGCTCCAAAAGCTGTATCTTACTACTTTTAAGCTTATTGCAAGCAGTCTTGTCTTCAATGATAGATACAATTAGAAAAGAGTGGACCTGTGCGGTAAATGTGACACTTTGCGTTGTTACAAACCTTCAAGATTGAATGAATAGCCGTCTAAGAAAGGTATAGTGACTACTGCTGTCCACTACACATAAGGGTTGTGCCATGAACGACGACAGCACACGGTGGGATGAACGCTACCGGGGCGCGGAGTTCCTCCTGGGGACCGAGCCGTCCCGGTTTCTTGCCGAGCGGATCGAGGAGGTGAAGCGCCTCTGTCCCGGCCGAAAGGCCCTGGACATCGCCTGCGGCGAGGGGCGGAACAGCATCTTCCTGGCGCGGCAGGGGTTCAGCGTCACCGGCCTCGACATCTCCCCCGTGGGGCTCGCCAAGGCCCGCGGCTGGGCCGAGCGGGAGGGGCTTGACTGCGACTTCCGCCTCGTGAACCTGGAAAACTATCGGATCGCCGAAACCTATGACCTCATCATCAACTTCAACTTCCTCCTCCGGGACCTGATTCCCCGGGAGGTGGCGGCCCTCACCCAGGGGGGCGTCATCCTCTTCGACACGATCCTCGAATCCCCCACCGCGCCGGTTCCCCACCGGAAGGACTTCCTCCTCCAGCCCGGGGAGCTGGCGCGGCTCTTCGCGGCGTACCCCGGCACCATCCGGTATGTGGCGGAATTTCCCGTCGACCCCAATCCCACGGCGAAACTCTTGTTCCAGAAGGCCTGAACGCAGAAAAGGGGCGGCTCCCGGGGGGGCCGTCCCTTTTCGCAGTGCGGAGCTGGCGCGTTACCTGATCGAGTAGGTGGAGGTGGCCATGGTCACCGGCTGCCCTTTGTTGGAGGCGGTCCAGATGGCCTTCAGCACGTCGCCCCAGGTCTGGTAGGAGCCGTAGATCCCGGCGTCAGGGATGTTCCGGGCCTTGCCGCCGTATTTCACGGTCTTTTCCTCATCCTGGACGTCCAGGAAGTCGATGTACTCCTTGTTGAAGGTCTGGTACTTGAGGGTCGCGGTCACGTTGAGCGGGAACTTGGGGGTGAATCCGAGCCCCGTCAGCGGGATGTCGTAGGCGAGCACGTCCCAGTTCTGGCCGGACGGGTAGTCATTGTCCGTGGCGCCGAAGGTGTTGTCGGCGGTATAGGGGATCACGAAGGCGCCGTCGGCCTGGTAGGCGGCCTTGTTGTAACCCTTGGGCGGGATCCTGTTATCCTTTTCGATGTAGTTCATCAGGACAAAGTGGAACTCCTTCTCATAGTGACTGACGTAGCCGTCCTTGTTGGCGTCGATGATGCTGTATGACCCGTCGGCTTTGAAGTTCTCATACCCCTTGGCCAGCACCACCTGCTCGTACACCCGGGTTTTGGGTGTCCTGACCAGCTTCCCTTCGGCGTTGATAATGCCGTCTTCGAAGACGGTCTTGCCCGCGTAGTCGGTCACCTTCAGGTGTACCCACATCTGCCGCCCCTCGGCGAAGCCGGTGGGGAGCTTGTGGCCGGTGTTGTTGGTGATTTGTAGTTTGACCTGGACATTGCCGGTTGACTTGGTATATCCCGGCCAGGAGAGGGAGGCGGCGGTCTTCATGAAAGACTGGTTGCGTGCCAGGGCCTCCTTGTACTGGGTGGTCCGATAGCCCGGAACGCCATAGTTGTAGGGAGACTGAGCATATGCCTTGTCCACTGGTCCCCAGAGCATGTCGAGCCCCGGATAGAGGAGCCATGTCTGGGCCGCGGGGAATTTCATCGGCTCGTGGCAGTCCTGGCATTTCTTGTCCCGCATGCCGCTCCAGTACCACTCGGTGTAAGTCCGCTCAATGGGATGTTTCATCAGGTTGGGCGCCTGGCCGTTGACCTCTGTCTTGGTGTAGATCAGAGGGTTGGTCACGTCGTGGCAGGTGCCGCAGAAGTTGGCATTTCCCTCGAAGTCTCCTGCGTCGACCTCGCCGGTGCCGAAGATATTGTAGCGGTTCACGAAGAAGCCGCCGCTGCCGGCCGCCATCGGCTTGCCGTCATAGCGGGAGAAGCGCTTGTAGTTGTCCTTGGTCCGGTGGCAGAAGTCGCACTGGAGGCCGTCCATGTCGGCTTCTGAGTCAAGCTTCAGGTCCACCTTGTAGGGGGTCCCGGCGAGATAGGCGTCGGTTGGGCTCCAGTAGGGTGCCTTGTGGCCGGGGTATTCCTTGAAGGCGGCACCCCAGAACTGCCCCTTCAGGTAGGGGAAGTGGGGTGACGGCGGTTCCGAGCGGCCTTCCATCCAGCCGACAGGCGAGTGGCAGCGGAGGCAGATGTCGGCCGTGACCGGCAATTTGTCCGCGGCGAGGAGGGTGATCGGCTGTCCGGGGGTGCAGGCGTTCGGTGAAGCCACGGGATCGTAGATCTTGAGGGCGCAGGCAACCTCCCGGGCGGTATTGAGGCCGACAAGTTTGTAGAGGTTCGGGTTGGGCGTGTCAATCCCCACGGCAACGGCCGCAAGGAGCAGGTTGACGAAATCCTTGTTGGCAACCCCCACCGTGGGGTAGAACGCGGGGTCGCGGGCGGCGTTGGCCATGGTCATGCCGGCCCATTCGCGCCAGTCGCCGTCGTTTCCCGCCCTGTAGCGGAAGGCTGGGGAGTAGAAGCCTTCGATGACCGGTAGGAGTGATTGGTACTGATCATTGTAAACAGGTGGCCCGGTGAAGCCCCGGGGCTGGGTGGAGTCCATATCGGTGATGAGGGCGGCGCTCCAGGAGAGGGTTGGTACGATCACGAAGAGCAACAGCAGAAAGAGTATGCTCTGTGGTTTCCTCATGGTGTCTTCTCCTTTTTGCGGTCCATACCGGCCGGCCGGTGCAACAGCGTGGGGCTGGCTGGCAATTCATGGGTTTTCGGGTACCTTTTCACCTCCTTCGCTTGTAAAATTCAGTGAATTCAGTCACCTCCTTTCTTTCGACGAGAGTTCCCAATAAGTAAAAGGTAAAATGCTTCTAATTCAATCGATCCTGTAGCATTTTAATATTAAAATTGTAGCCATCGTGTTTCGCGTGCTTGCCTCCTCATGGAAGGCGGAATTTTTGACAAGGGCTTAAATTTTGAGAGAATATTCCTGTGTGAATGACTCGGACATGGGGATGGATCGATGGCAGTCTGGGGAGGGGGGCGGTGATGAAGCGATGGCAGAGGGGAACACTGGGGGCGGGAGTGTTCCTGGTTCTTGTCGCAGGGTTCACTGCCTTCATCCTTCCCGGTATCGTGAAGAGTCGCGCCATCCGGGCGGTGGAGGAGGCCACCGGCCGCAAGCTCGCCATTGGCGACGTGAGCATCAATCCCGTCACCTGGAATGCCGAGGTGAAGGGTGTTCGCCTTACGGAGCGGGACGGGACCACCACCTTCGCCTCCTTCTCCAGCGCCCGGGTTGCCGTGAGCCCCGCCTCCATCTTCCGGGGGGCGCCGGTCGTCTCCGAGGCCCGGCTCCGCTCCCCCTACGTCCATCTGGTGCGGACCGGGGCCAACACCTACAATTTCTCGGACCTCCTGGAAAAGAAGGGGCCGGAGAAGCAGGAGAAGCCCACGGAGCGGGCCCGCTTCGCCGTCTCCAACATTGTCGTCACCAACGGCGCCATCGACTTCATCGACCGGGGGCTTGCCGCCGAGAAGCGGCACCGGGTGAGCGGCCTGGAGCTGGGGATCCCCTTTGTGAGCACCATTCCCCATTATGCCGACAGCTACATCGCCCCCCGGTTCCGGGCGGTGGTGAACGGCTCCCCCCTGGCCCTGGACGGCAAGCTGAAGCCCTTTGCCTCGGCCGCCGAGTATTCCCTCGACATCTACCTGAAGGAGCTGGACGTTCCCTACTACCTGGCCTACGTGCCGGCAAAGCTCCCCGTCCGGGTGGAGCGGGGGACGGCCGCCACGAAGCTCGTCCTGACCTACCGGACCGATGCCAGCAGACCCCCCGAACTCCTGCTGAGTGGCGAGCTTTCCCTGGCAGGCCTGAAGGCAGCCGGCGCGGACGGGGCGCCCCTGGCGGCCCTGGACCGTCTGGGGGTGGTGGTCGGCAGGAGCGAGCTACTCGCCCCCGCCATATCCCTCACCTCCGTCACCTTGGACGCGCCTGTGTTCAACCTGTCGCGGGACAAAAAGGGGGTATGGAACGTTGTCCGCCTTGCCCAGGGGGAGCAAGCGACTCCTCCCCCGGCGAAGCCCCACACTGAACCCAGGGATACGGCAAAAGGGAAGCCGGTCATCGACGTGGGAGAAGTGACGCTGCGCAACGGCACCGTGACGGTTGCGGACGCCCTGCCGCCGGGGGGCTTCAGGACCGAGTCCCGGGAGGTCGCCGGCACCGTCCGCGGCTTCTCCACCCGCCCGGGCAAGAAGGCCGATTACACGCTTTCCTTTGCCACGGGGCGGAATGAAACCGTGCGCATCACCGGGGGCTTCTCCCCGGACCCGATGGCCGTCACTGCCATGGCTGACGTGAAGGGGATTGTGCTGGAATCCTTTTATCCCTACCTGGCCGGCGTGCTCAACGGTCCCATCAAGGGGCGGGCCGACGTGGGCGGCGAGGTCGCCTACGGCGACGGAGCCGTCAGCGCCGACAAGGTGGCGATTCGCTTCACAGGCCTTGCCGTCGATTTCGGCCCGAAGGAAGGGGTGCTGTTCCGGCGCGCCGCCTTGGAGGGGGGGCACTACAGCCAGAAGGAGAACCTCCTCGAATTCGAAACGATAACCGTCACCGGCGCGGACCTCAGCCTATCCCGGCGTGAGGACGGATCGTTCTCGCCACTGGCGCTGCTGAAGACGGAGCCGCCCGCCCGGAAGGAGCCCCCCCGGCCCAAGGGGACGTCGGGACCTCCCTTCCGGTACCGGACCAAGAAGTTCGTCGTGAACGGCCTTGACGCCACCTTCACCGACCGGAAGACCGTCGGCAACCCCGCCTTCAAACTGACGCGGGGGGACCTCACCGTCCAGAACCTCGTCTGGCCCGAGCGCGAGGCCATGCCCTACCGCGTCAGCGCCCGGTACGGACGGGGCGGCGCCATCGCCTCGTCAGGGACCCTCCGGCCGGCTCCCTTTTCCCTCAAGGGGGAGACGACCCTGCGGCGGATTCCCCTCACCGACTTCGACGCCTACCTTCCCGAGGGGCTGAATGTCATCCTGGCGGACGGCTCCCTCGACACCCGCCTCACCTACACCCTGGCAGCGCGGGGCAAGGGACTCGGCGGCACCTTCGGCGGCTCCATCGGGGTCCGCTCCTTTCACTGCCTCGACGCCGCCGCCGACGACCTCCTCACCTGGGAAAGCCTCCAGATCGACAAGGTGTCGGGGAGTCTGGAACCCTTCTCCCTCAAGGTCGGCGAGGTATCCGTCGCCAAGCTCTTCTCGAAGATCGTCATCGACCGGGACGGGCGCCTCAACCTCCAGAAGCTCTACACCCCGGAGGCGGGAGACGCGAAGGTCGAGAGCCGGGATGCGGGGGAAGGGGCCCCGGCGATCAAACCGGCTCAAGCGGCCCAGCCAACGGCCCCGCAAGCGGCTCCTCCGGCCAAGCCCCAGCGCCAGATCACCATCGACGCCGTGACCATCCAGGCGGGAACCCTCGCCTTTTCCGACCGGCACATGAACCGGGAGTACGACACCACCCTCTACAACCTGGGAGGGAGGATCAGCGGCCTCTCCTCCGAGGAGAGCCGGTTCGCCGAGGTGGACCTGCGGGGAAACCTGGAGAACCTCTCGCCCCTCCAGATCACCGGCAAGCTGAACCCCCTGCGGGACGACCTCTATGCCGACATCACGGTCCGCTTTAACGACATCGACCTGACTCCCCTCACCCCCTATTCGGGAACCTACGTGGGATACGGCATCGACCGGGGGAAGGTCTCCTTCGACCTGAAATATCTCATCGAGAACAAACAGCTCAATTCCGAGAACAAGGTCTTCATCGACCAGCTCACCTTCGGGGAGAAAATCGAGAGCGACAAGGCCACGAACCTGCCGGTGCGGCTGGCGGTGGCCCTCCTCAAGGACCGCAAGGGGGAGATCCACCTGGACCTGCCGGTCACCGGCCGCACCGACGACCCCCAGTTCAGTGTCTGGCGGGTGGTCTGGCAGATCATCAAGAACCTCCTCGTCAAGGCGGCCACCTCTCCCTTCTCCCTCCTCCAGTCGGCCTTTGGCGGCAAGGAGGACTTCAGCGTCATCCCCTTCGCCCCCGGTTCCACCCACCTGGCCGAGGCCGAGCAGGCGAAGCTGGCGAAGATCGCCCAGGCACTCAATGACCGGCCATCCCTCAAGGTCGACATAAAGGGGTATGTGGACAAGGAGCGGGACCCCGAAGGATACCGGGCAGAACTGCTGAACCGGAAGATCAAGGGGGAGAAATTCCTGGTGCTGGTGAAGGAGAAGCGGAACCAGCCGGGGGATTCGGCCGAATCCATGGCCATTGCCCCCGATGAAGCCTCCCGCTATCTGAAGGCTGTGTACAACAAGGAGAAATTCCCCAAACCCCGCAACGCTCTGGGTCTTGAGAAGGGTCTCCCCGACGCGGAGATGAAGAAGCTGATCCTCGCCAATACCCAAGTGGGGGAAGGGGAGTTGAAGGCCCTGGCCGCCGAGCGGGCAGGGGCGGTGAAGGCCTGTCTTGCGGGGGCTGGAAAGGTGGACCCGGCGCGCCTTTTCCTCAAGGCAGATGATATCTACAAGGCGGCGGCCGAAAAGGGGTCGTCCGGCAGGGTCGAGTTCGGGGCGGCGGTGGAGTGATAAGAGAAAAGGGGCGACCACTGATGCGATCGCCCCTCTCTTTTTATGCCGTTACGCTCCTGCGTCAGGTCATGTTCCAGATCGCCATCTCCAAAATATCCTTCCAGCTCTTCCCGATCTCGCTCACCACCGTCGGTTCGAAGCCGCAGTGCATCATGCACTGGGCGCAGCGCTCGTCCTTGCCCACGCCGTACTTGTTCCAGTCGGTCTTCGCCATCATCTCCCTGAACGACGGGTAGTGGGCATCGGTAATCAGGTAGCAGGGGGCCTTCCAGCCGAGCGGATTACGGGTCGGGTTTCCCCAGGGGGTGCACTGGAGCTGTTTCTCCCCCTTCAGGAAGCGGAGGTACATGGGGGTGGACCAGAAGCGGAACCGCTTGCTCATCCGGTAGACCTCGGCGAACTTCTTCTCGATCTCCCGCCGGACGAGGAAGAGGTCTTCCCCCACCGCCTCGTAGTCGAAGCCGGGCGCCACCAGGATGCCATCTACCCCCAAGTCGGTCAGGTGCGAGAAGAGCATCTCGATCTCCACCAGGTCCGTGTCCTTGAAGATGGTAGTGTTGGTGCAGACCCGGAATCCCTTCTCTTTTGCCTTCTTGATTCCCTCGATGGCTATCTTGAAGGTCCCCTTGCGCTCGAGGATCCGGTCGTGAGTCTCCTCAAGGCCGTCCATGTGGACGTTGAGGTAGAAATTGGGGTGGGGCTTGATCTTCTCCAGGGCCTCGTCCAGCAGCAGGCCGTTGGTGCAGAGGTAGACGTGCTTGCCGCGCGCGAGGACCGCCGGGATCAGTTCGTAGATGTGGCTGTAGAGGAACGGTTCCCCGCCGGTGATGGTGACCACGGGCGCCGGGCACTCGTCCACTGACTTCAGGCACTCCTCCAGGCTCATCATCTCCTGGATGGTGTCGGCGTATTCGCGGATGCGGCCGCAGCCGGAGCAGGCCAGGTTGCAGAGGTGGGTCGGCTCCAGCATCAGTACCAGGGGATACTTCTCGTTCTTCTGGATTTTGTTCGAAATGATGTATTTCGTGAGGTCGTAATTGAGTCTGGGGGGGAAACGCATGTAAAGAATTTTTCCTTTCGATGTTACGTCAAATGTAGGGGCGAGGTTTCCCCGCCCCTGTGGAAAATCATTTCACCATAGCCAGCGCCGGTTGCCCCTTGGCCGCCAGAAATGCCTCCACCGTGGCGGCGATGCCGGTGGCGTCCAGTCCCAGATCAGCGCGGAGTTGAGACTGGGGGCCCTGCTCGATGTAACGGTCCGGAATGCCGATCCGCTTCACCCTCACATCCGTGAGCCCCTCGTCGGAAAGGAGCTCCAGGACTGCGCTGCCGAAGCCCCCTTGGAGGGCATTCTCCTCCACGGTCACCACGCAGCCGGTCTGGCGGGCTGTGCCGAGGATCAGGTCGCGGTCCAGGGGTTTCACGAACCGGGCGTTGACAACAGTGGCCTTTATCCCCTTGGCTTCCAGGAGCTTTGCCGCTTCAAGGGCCGGGTAGACGGTGGAGCCGATGGCGACGATGGTCAGGTCGTCACCCATGGCCAGGAGCTCGCCCCGGCCGATCTCTATGGCATGGAGATCCTGGTCCAGCGGGAGCCCGTAGCCGGCGCCGCGGGGGTAGCGCATCGCCATGGGACGGTCGGCGTAGACGGCGGTTTTCAGCATGTGCCGGAGCTCGTTCTCGTCCTTGGGGGCCATGAGGGTCATCTCCGGCAGGTGTCGCAGGTAGGAGAGGTCGAAGGTCCCATTGTGGGTCGGTCCGTCGTCACCCACGAGGCCCCCACGGTCCAGAGCCAGGGTCACCGGCAGCTTCTGGAGGCAGATGTCGTGGAATATCTGGTCGTAGGCCCGCTGCATGAATGTGGAGTAGATGGCGGCCACCGGGCGGAACCCCTCGGCGGCAAGTCCCGCCGCAAAGGTGAGGCCGTGCTGTTCGGCGATTCCCACGTCGAAGAACCGCTCCGGGAATCTTTTTGCGAAAGGGGTGAGGCCGGTGCCGTCGGGCATGGCGGCGGTGATGGCGACGATCTTCTCGTCCTCCTCGGCCAGCTTCACCAGGGCGTCGCCGAAGATGGCGGTGTAGGAGGCGGCGCCACCCTTGGCAGCGGCAGGTTTCCCCGTGGCCACGTCAAAGGGGCCGACCCCGTGGAAGACGTCGGGGTTCTCCTCCGCCGGCTGGTATCCCTTCCCCTTGGTTGTCATCACGTGGACCAGCACCGGCCCTTCGATGTCCTTCAGGTTTTCCATCACCTCCAGGAGCTGCGGCAGGTCATGGCCCGGGATGGGGCCGATGTAGTCGAAGCCCAGGGCCTCGAAGAGCATACCCGGGGTGAGGAACCCCTTGAGGGAGTTCTCGGCCCGGCGGGCGAACTGGAGAATGTCCTTGCCGATGGCCGGGATATGCTCCAGAAGCCCCTGCATCTCCTTCTTCAGCTTCCGGAAGTCGCTGCCGTTCATCTTACGGGAGACGAAGGAGGAGAAGGCGCCGACGTTTTTCGAGATGGACATCTCGTTGTCGTTCAGGATGACGATGAGGTTCTTCTTGAGGTGCCCCGCCTGGTTGAGGGCCTCGAAGGCGATGCCGCCCGTGAGGGAGCCGTCGCCGATGACGGCGATAACCTTGTTGTCCCCGTTCCGAAGCTCCCGGGCCAGCGCCATGCCGAGTCCCGCCGAGATGGATGTTGAGGAATGCCCGGCGCCGAAGGGGTCGTGGGGAGACTCGCTCCGCTTGGGGAAGCCGCTGATTCCCTTGTACTGGCGCTGGGTATGGAAGCTGTCGCGGCGTCCGGTGAGTATCTTGTGGGTGTAGGCCTGATGTCCCACGTCCCAGATGAGCTTGTCGGCCGGGGAGTCGAACGAGTAGTGGAGCGCGATGGAAAGCTCCACGGCACCCAGGTTCGATGCCAGGTGGCCGCCGGTTTGGGAGACGGTCTCCAGCAGGAACCGGCGGACTTCCTCCGCCAGAAGGGGAAGCTCCTCTTTCGGTATGGCTTTCAGGTCGGTCGGGCTGGCTATGGTGTCGAGCAGTCGGTACATGGGTAACCTCTTGGCTAAAGGTTGAAGGCTAAAGGCTGAAGGTGAAGGCTTGAGGACAGGACGACCGATTTTTCCTTCAGACTTCCGCCTGTTTTCATCGCGCGTAGCCGTGGGCGCGGAACCACTCCACCGCCCGGTGCAGGGCATCTGCCGCCGGCCGGCGGGGGAGCCCCAGTTCCTTCTCCGCCCGGGCCGAGTCGAAAAACATGAATTTCCTCGCCATCCGGACCGCGGCGAGGGGGATAAGCGGTTCCCGGCCGGTGACGCGGGAGAGGGCTTCGTTCACGTAGGCAGCCATGAGGATCGGTGTGTAGGGGAGCCGAACCTTCGGTGCCGGAAGGCCGGTAATCGTGCCGAGCATCCCGAGGATCTGCCGCAGCGTCAGGTTCTCGTTGCCGAGGATGTACTTCCCGCCGACCTGGCCGTGCTTCGCAGCCAGGAGGTGCCCCCGGGCGCAGTCCTCCACGTCGATGATGTTGAGACCGGTGTCCAGGTAGGCGGGCATCTTCCGGTTCAGGAAGTCGACGATGATCCTGCCGGTGGGGGTCGGTTTCACGTCCAGGGGGCCCACGGGGGTCGAGGGGTTCACGATGACGAGGGGAAGCCCCCGGGCGAGAAACTTCTCCGCCTCGCGCTCCGCCATGAACTTGCTCTTCTTGTAGTGCCCCACCATGTCGGCGAAGGTGACCGGGGTCGACTCGGTGCCGGGGATGCCGTTGCCCGGGTTGCCGAGGGTGCCGACGCTGCTGGTGTAGACCACCTTCGCGAGCCCCAGCCTGAGGGCCGCTTCCATGATGTGCCGGGTTCCGTGCACGTTGGAGGCGTACATGGCGGAGGGGTCGCGGGTCCAGAGGCGGTAGTCGGCGGCGGCGTGGTACAAGACCTCGCACCCCTTGAGGCCGCGCTCCAGCGAGCCCTGGTCCCGAAGGTCCCCCTCGTGGACCTCCACGTCGAGGCCGTGGAGGTTCCGCCGGTCGGAACCGGGGCGGGCCAGAACCCGCACGCGGCAGCCGTCCTTCAGAAGCTCTCTGATGATGCTCGCGCCGAGGAAGCCGGTGGCTCCGGTGACAAAAACCTTCATATATACCTCGCTTAGGGCCTGTCAGGAAATAAGAGTCACATCTTGCATCTCATCTTTGGGCCATCTGTTGGCCGGGCCTCAATCGCCAAATCCTCAGCGTAGCTTTGCTACGCCTGCGGTTTGGCTCAATCCGTCCGGCCAAATCTGACCCAAATCTGAGCGCCATATTGTCACACTAATTTCCTGACAGGCCCTTAAACTGACGTAGGGGCGGTCCCCGGCCCCGCCCCTACGGAATCTCTGTCCTCTGTCCGGGAGTGACCCGTTAGTCCGTCCGTCTCTTCATCGCCCGGTAGCGGCCGAGGGCCATGAGGGGGAAACAGTTACGATAGATATGATACTTGATCATGAAGTACTTTGGGAAGCCCGTTCCGGTGAACTGCTCCTCATCCCAGGTCCCGTCGGGCTTCTGGGAGTCGATCAGGTACTGAACGCCGCGGGCCACTGCCGGATGTCCCACCTCGCCGGCGGCCAGGAGCGACAGGATCGCCCAGCCGGTCTGGGACGCGGTGCTCGGCCCGACACCGGCAAGTTTCGGGTCGTAGTAGGACTCGCAGCACTCGCCCCAACCGCCGTCCTGGTTCTGGCGGGCGACAAGCCAGTTGACCGCCTTGCGGATGTAGGGCTGGCCCATGTCCTCGCCATAGGCGGAGAGGCCGCAGAGGACCGACCAGGTGCCGTAGATGTAGTTGACCCCCCAGCGCCCCCACCAGGGGCCTTCGGGCTCCTGGGTATCCTTCACGAACTGGAGCGCCCGGACCGCCGCCGGATGGTCCTTGGGATAGCCGTAGGTTCCCATCAATTCCAGCATCCGGCCGGTGAGGTCGGCCGTGGGAGGATCGATGAGGGCCTCCAGGTCGGCGAAGGGGATCTTGTTGAGGATATGCTTGGTGTTGTCCTTGTCGAAGGCGCCCCAGCCGCCGTTCCTGCTCTGCATGCCGAGACACCAGGCGATGCCCCGCTTCACGGCTTCGTCCCTGGCCTTGGCGTCCTTAACCTTCACATCCTTGATGGCCATCATGACGATCCCCGAGTCGTCCACATCGGGGTACCAGTCGTTCAGGAACTCGAAGGCCCAGCCGCCGGGCTCCAGGTCGGGGGACTTGATCTTCCAGTCGCCGGGCTTGCGAACCTCCCGGTCCAGGAGCCACTGGGTGGCCTTCACCAGGGCCGGGTGATCGGCGGGAACTTCCGAGTCAACCATGGCCATGAGGCCGAGGGCCGTGTCCCACACCGGCGAGACGCACGACTGGAGGACGATTTCCTCCTCACCCTCGATGCAGAAATTGGCCAGGGCCTGGAGCCCCTTGGCCACGGCCGGGTGGTCGTTGGCGTAGCCCAGGCAGTGGAGCGCCAGCACCGAGTTGAGCATGGCCGGCTGGATCCCTCCCCAGTCGCCGGTGGGTTCCTGGTGGTCCAGCACCCACTGCTCGGCGATGGCCGTGGCCTTCTTCTTGCCGGGGCGGATGGGGCTCGCCTCATAGATCTTGAGGATATGGTCGATGCCGATGAAGATGTTTTTCCAGGTGAGGATTCCGTCTTCCTTGGTGAAGGTGTAGTCCGTGGGGCGCGGTGGCCGCACGTAGAGCTCCTGGACTCGTGCCCAGGGGGGGAGCTTGCGCACGGGGCGCTCGGCCATGACGATGGAGAGGGGGATGATGGTTGCCCGGGACCAGCTTGAGAACTCGTAGAGGTTGAAGGTGAAGCCGTTGGGCAGCAGCATCATCTCGATGGGCATGGAGGGTATCCCCATCCACGAGAATTCGCCGAAAAGGGCGAGGAATATCTTCGTGAAGACTCGCGCCTTGAGGATGCCGCCGTTCTCCAGGATGAAGGCCCGGGCCTTCTGCATGGCCGGGTGGTCGGCCGGGTAGCCGGCCAGCTTGAGGGCGAAGTACGCCTCGATGGTGGTGGAGAGGTCGCCCGGTCCCCCGTACCAGAGGCACCAGTACCCCTCCTCGGTCTGCTTTGAGAGGATGTAGCGGGCCATCTTCCGTTGTTTTACCTTGTCCACCAGCCCCATGAACTGGAAAAGCATGATGTACTCGGCGGTGATGGTGACGTTGGACTCCAGTTCGGCCCACCAGTAACCGGCGGGAAGCTGCTCCCGGAAGAAAAACTCCTGGCTCCGCTCTATGGTCCGGTCGAGGGGGCTCGATGCCTCCGTCTCCCGCTTCTTCCAGATGGAGGCGGGGAGGTGGTGCACCTTACCGCCGCGTTTCTGCGGCTTCTGCTCGTCCGTATCCCGTGCTATGTCGTTGAAGGATGTGAGAGCATGGGATATGGGATGCTTGGAAATCTTCATTCGCGTCCTGCTCCTTGGATCATTACCTGTGGTTCCGGCTATCCGCGGTCCCCCGGGGAAAACTCGGCCAGAATAATCTGGCTCTTTTAACACAGTCTCAACAAAAAATACACCATTTTCCCCTGAAATCCACAATAGTTTTAATGGATACAGTGTGTTGTGCCGTTTGTCGTGGCAGGTAAGGCGATTGCCTTTTGGGCAACGGGTGTGCTAGATTTCAGCGATTTTGACCCCAGGGCCTGACGGGTTCCAATCCGCGGCAAAAGGATGGAGATGGTGAGAAACGATACTGGCATGAAGAGGTTTCCCGGGCTGTTCGGGTTCGTGGCCCGGCATCCCCGGCTGATCCTGGCGGTGGCCCTTGTTCTGGCGGCGCTGTCGGTGGTCCTCACGAAGGAGCGGATGCAGTTTCTGACCGGCCGCAATGACTTGATGCCGCGAAATGCCCTGTTCCAGCGGGACTTCCGGGCAATCCGCGCCGAGTTCGGCGATCGGCAGGAGATCGTCATCGTCATGGAGAGCGACGACGAGGCTAGGGCAGCCGCCTTCGGCGCCAGGCTCCAGGAGCGGTTTGCGGCCAACCGGACCCTCTTTTCCGAGGTCTTTTTCCCCGGCGGCATGCCCTTCTTCCGCTCGCACGGGCTGCTCCTCGTGCCGCTGGAGGATATCCGGACCCTGCGCCGCAACCTGACCCTGGCAGCGCCGACACTGAAGGCGCTGGCCGCGGCGCCGTCGGTCCAGACCCTCTTCACGCACCTGACCGGCCGCATGGACGCCTACGTGGCCGGCGGCACGGGGGCAGGCGAAAAAGAAGAACTGGCAAGCCTCGCCTTCATGCTGGAGAAGCTGGGCGCCGGCATCGATTCCTTTGGTGGCGGCAAGAAGGGGGGCTTTTCCCTGCAGGAGGTCTTCCTGGGGGGAGACACGGCCCTGGCCCGGGCCGGGCGGATGCAGATCATGACGGTGCTGCCGGTGCGGGACCCGAAGAGCTTCGTGCCGGCCGTGGAGGCGATCCGGACGGTGCGAGAGGAGGTGGCGAAGCTGCGGGCGCTCCCCGAGTTCAAGGGGGTGACGGTGGGGCTCACCGGCACGCCGGTCCTTGAGCACGAGGAGATGGCCACCAGCGAGCGGGACATCGCCATTGCCACGGTCCTTTCCCTGGTGCTCACGGTGGTGCTGCTGCTGGCCGCCTTCCGCGGGGTCCTGAACGTGGTGGCGGCCATGGTGTCGCTCTTGATCGCCGTCTGCCTCTCCTTCGGGCTGGCGACCCTCGTGGTGGGGCACCTGAACATACTCTCCATGGTTTTCGCCATCATGCTGATCGGCATCGGCATCGAGTACGGCATCCAGGTGGTGCTCCGCTACCAGGAGGAACTGGGGCTCGGCGCGGGGGAGCTGGAGGCCATCGGCACGGGGCTCAACCGGAACATCTGGGCCATCGTCATGGCGGCGGCCACCATCGCCGCCGCCTTCTTTACCTTCGTTTTCACCGACTTCCGGGGGATCGCCGAGCTGGGAGTGATTGCGGCCCTGGGGGTCTGCGTCTGCGTGGTGGCTACCTTCACGGTGCTGCCGGCCATGCTGGTGATCATGGCTCCTTGGCGCAAGCGCAACGAGGAGGAGCGGGAGGCCCGGGCGGCGACCGTCTTGCAGCGATCTCCGCGGGCGCTGGCCGTCGAGCGGTTCCTTTTCGGCCACCCGAAGACGGTCCTCGGCATCACGGCGCTGCTCTGCGCCGCCTCCCTCTACCCGCTCATCCAGACCCGTTTCGATTACAACCTCATGAACCTCCAGGCCAAGGGGCTGGAGCCGGTGAAGTACGCCTACAAGCTGATGCGGAGCAAGGAGAACGCCGGCTATTTCGCCGAGGTGGTGGCCTCGTCCGCCACCGAGGCCCGTGAGCTCACCCGCCGGCTGGAGCGGCTGCCGGAGGTGGACCACGTGGTGAGCCTCCTGACCTTTGTCCCCGACGACCAGCAGGAGAAGCTGGCGGAGCTCGTGGCCCTGCGCGCCACTCTGGCCGACGTGAAGCCCGCCCCCTACGAGGAGGACCTGCGGGTGATGGAGCTGCCGACGGTCTTCGAGAACTTCAGGAATTCCGTCGTGCGGTTGAGGGACCACCTCCAGGCGGAAAACAGTCCCGAGACGAAGCGGGTCGGTGCCTTCCTGGCAGTCCTGGACCGCTTCTTCGCCACGCTGGAGAAGGAGAAGGACAAAAACGCCCTCGGCATGCTGCGGGATTTCCAGGGGGGGATGCTCGCCTCCTTCCCGGAAAAGATCGGTCAGCTCAGGGAGAGCCTTCCCACGACCCCGGTGACCGAGGCGGATATCCCCCGCGATCTGCGGGAGCGGTTCGTGGGAAAAAACGGGAAGTATCTCCTTCAGGTGGCGCCGAAGCATGAGATTTTCGAGCGGGAGCCCCTTGCCCGGTTCATCGGCCAGGTGCGGACCGTCTCTGCCGGCGCCAGCGGCGAGCCGATCATGGTCTACGAGTCGATGACCATCATGCGCGACGCCTATCTGCGGGCCTTCGTCTACGCCTTCGTCGCCATCGTCGTCATCCTCTTCATTACCTTCAGGAGCGTGGTCTACACCCTCGTGGGCCTCGTTCCCCTGGCAGTGGGCGTTCTGCTCATGGTGGGGGGGATGTGGCTCGCCGGCATTCCCTTCAACTCGGCCAACATCATCGTCATGCCGCTCATTCTCGGCATAGCGGTCGATTCGGGGATCTACATCATCAACCGCTACCGCCGTGAGGATGGCGACGCCGCCGCGGTCATCATGAGCAGCACCGGCCTCGGGGTCGTCTACAACACCCTCACCATCATGGCCAGCTTCGGCGCCCTCATGGTGGCCCACCACCAGGGGGTCTTCTCCATCGGCGCGGTCATGAGCCTGGGGATGGTTGCCTGCCAGGCGGCCTTCGTCCTGGTCCTGCCGGCGGTGCTGACCCTGGTGGGTAAGAAGTGAGGGGGGAGGAGTGAGGAGTAGAGGGCTTTCTGGCGCTGTGCCGCTGTCGCACTTCTTCCTGCGGGAACGGCTGAAGTCCGGGGACCGGGCCGTGGACGCCACCTGCGGCAACGGCCATGATACCCTGTTCCTGGCGCGACTGGTGGGTCCGGAGGGGAAGGTCTGGGCCTTCGACGTGCAGGAAGGTGCCCTGGCCGCCACGGAGGAGCGACTTGCCGAGGCGGGATGCCGGGAGCGGGTGGCGCTGGTCCATGGTGGCCACGAGCGCCTCGCCGAGGTCGTCACCGAACCGGTCCGGGCCGTGGTCTTCAACCTCGGCTTTCTCCCCGGCGCCCCCCGGGAAACGGTCACCACCCCCGCGACGACCCTCGCCGGCCTGGAGCAGGCGGCTGCGCTCCTTCTTCCGGAGGGGATCATCGTCGTGGCGGTCTACACGGGCCACCCGGGCGGCGCCGAGGAGGGTGACGCCGTCGAGGCCTGGGCAGCCGGCCTCTCCCCGGGCCGGTTCAACGTCTGGCGTTGCCGCCAGGCTAACCGTTCGGGGGCTGCACCGTCCCTGATCGTTGTCGAGCGGACTCCAACCTGATACGCAACTCCTCTCCCAGCTCCTTTCCGCATCCTTCCAGTTGTTCCTTCAGTCTCACGTAGTACAATTGACCTGCACTTTGTATCGTAGAGGCCAGCCATGGGCATTCCACTCCGCGTTCTGATCATAGAGGATTCCGAAGACGACGCCTTCCTCGTCATCCGCGAGCTCCGCAAGGGGGGATTCGAGCCTGAGTTCGAGCGGGTTGAGACCGCCGAGGCCATGGCGGAGGCCATCAGCCGGCGCGAGTGGGACATCGCCCTTTCGGATTACGTCCTGCCGCGCTTCAACGGGCTCGACGCCCTGAGGCTCTGGCGCCAGCGCGGGTTCGACCTGCCGTTCATCGTCATCTCCGGGAAGATCGGCGAGGACACGGCCGTGGGGGCCATGAAGGCGGGGGCCAACGACTTCTTCGTGAAGGGGCACATCTCGCGGCTCGTTCCGGCCATCCAGCGGGAGCTGAGGGAGGCGGAGCTGCGCCGGAGGAAGAGGGAGGCGGAGGAGGCCCTCGTGCGGAGCGAACTGCGCTACCGGCGGCTTGTGGCGGCGGTGACCGACTACATCTACACCGTGGCGATCCGCGAGGGGAGCATAGTGGGAACCTATCACGGCCCCGGCTGCACGGCGGTTACCGGGTACTCTCCCGAGGAGTTCGAGGAGAACCCCTTTCTGTGGCACCAGATGATCCACGGAGAGGACCGGGGCCGGGTGATCGACCAGGCCCGGCGGCTCCAGACGGGCGAGGAGATTCCGGCCCTGGAACACCGGCTCGTGCACAAGGACGGTTCGGTCCGCTGGGTGCGCAACACCATCGTCCCGAGGTATGACGAGCAGGGGGTGCTGGTGGCCTACGACGGGCTCATTGCTGACATCACCGGGCGCAAGGCTGCCGAGGAGGAGTTGAGGCTCCGGATCGCGGCCCTGGACGCCGCCGCCAACGCCATCGTCATCAGCGACCCCGATGGCAGGGTGATCTGGGCCAATCCGGCGTTCACGGCGCTCACCGGGTATGCGGTGGACGAGATCATCGGCAGAAGCCTCGGCATCCTCAACTCGGGGGTCCACGGCGAAGCCTTCTACCGGGAACTCTGGGAGACGATCCGCGCCGGCCGGGTCTGGCGGGGGGAACTGGTGAACCGCCGCAAGGACGGCACGCTCTATCCGGAGGAGCAGACCATCACCCCCGTGGCCGATGACCGGGGAGCCATCAGGCATTTCATCGCCATCAAGGAGGACGTGAGTGAACGAAAGCGGGCCCAGGAGGCACTCCTGGAGAATGCCCGACTTTCCTGCGACATGGACCTTGCCCGGCAGATCCAGCGTTCGCTCCTGCCGGCGGCGCCTCCGGCCGCGGCCGGGGTCCGCTGCGCGGGGCGCTGGGTGCCGGCGGCCCACGTGGGGGGGGATTACTATGACTTCTTCCCCCGCGAGGACGGCTCCCTCGACATGGTGATCGCCGATGTGTCGGGCCACAGCGTCGGCGCGGCGCTCGTCATGACCGAGGCCAGGAGCGTGATTCGGACCCAGGCCCGCTCAGGAGGCTCCCTTGCGGAGATCGTCGGCTCCCTGAACGAGCTCCTCTACGACGACCTGACCCGTGCCGAGCTTTTCATCACCTTGTTTTACGCCTCTTACCGCCCGATCAGCCGCACCCTCACCTACGCCAGCGCGGGCCACAACCCGCCGCTCCTCTTCAGGGAAGCCGAACGACACTGCCAGGAGCTTGATGCCGAGGGGCTGATCCTTGGGGTCCGGCCCCATGTGAGTTTCGAGGAAAGGGAGGTCCGGCTGGAGCCGGGGGATCTGCTGCTACTCTACACTGACGGCATTACCGAGTCCGATAACGGCAGCGGTGAACTCTTCGGCGCCGGCCGCCTCTGCGCCATTCTGGCGGCCCGTCACGGGGATGAGCCCGAGGCGGTCATCGACGCCGTCCTGGCGGAAGTCGCCACGTTCACCGGCGGCAGGCCGCCGGCTGATGACATCTGTATGGTGGTGGTGAAGATTACGACATCATCCGGCTGAGGATCAGAAGGAAGTTGCGGGTGAGCAGCGGGTGGAATTCGCGCCCCCGCTGGTCAAGGAGCATGCCGGCTATCTGGCGCAGCTCCAGGGAGTCGCAGTAGGCGCGGCGGGTGCGCAGGGCATCGAAAAAGTCGGAGATGGCGGTTATCTCGCTGCAGAGACTTTGCCGCCAGCCGGCTCTCACGGCGGGGTAGCCCGAGAGGTCGTGCTTCATGTGGTGCTCGTAGGCCACCACCGCCGCCAGTCGCGGCACGCCGGGGCTCTCGATGAGGCAGCGGGCTCCCATGAGGGGGTGCCGCCGCATGATCTCCCATTCGCCTTTGTCGAGCTTGGCGGGTTTGGTCAGGATTTCCGGCGGGACGAACATCTTGCCGATGTCGTGCAGCAGACCCGCGATGCCGATTTCCTGCAGGGGCGGTCCATCAATCCCCAGGGACATGGCCTGGGCCAGGTTGAGGATGCAGACGTTCACCGAATGGGTGAAGGTGTACTCGTCCATGTCGCGCAGCGGCGCCAGCGCCATGAGCGGACGGGCCTGCTCCCTGAGAGCAACGATAAAGCCTCCCACCATGTCGGCTATTCCCGCCACATGGACTTTGCGGGTGCGGACGACCCCATCGTAGAGCTCCGTGAAGCGGGCAATTTCCTCGGCCGAGAAATCGGCCAGGGGGTTGCGTCCTGTCCCGTTCCCTTCCCTCGCGGAAAACCGTACTTCCACCCTGCCGAGGCGGATGTGCTCCGTGGAGCGGAGCTCGCTCCCCACAATCCCTCCCGAGAGGGTGGTGGTCAAATATGCAAGCTCTTGTTCCGTAACGCCTTCCAGAAACTTCACATGGCCGATACCCCGCGAGGAAAGCATTGTCACGAAGCGCCCCATATACAGACCGGTGTCCAGGATGGCACCGTCGACCATGAGTTCTTCATCGATCACCACGAGGGATAGTTCCGGCTGGGCCTCAAGGGCAGCGGTCAGGTCGCGGAGGGCAGCGGCCTGCAGCCGAGTCACCTGCTGGTGGTCACGGGCATAGAGGGCGGCGCTGGCGACGGCGGTCACCAGATGCCGTACGGCGTTACGCAGAGGTTCGATCACGCCGAGGTTCACCGGCTTTTCCCTCCCACGATTCGCATCGTCTCCCGTGCTGCTCGTTCGACCTCGTCCACGCCGGAGTCGGCTGCTTCCCGGAGGAGAGGGAGGGCGGCGTCGGCGGGGTAGCGGGCAAGGGACCGGACGATCTCCACTTTGAGGCGGTTGAGGTGTGTGCTGCGCAGAAGGCTCTTAGCCCTGAGCTGGCGGGCGAGGCCGGGGAGTACGGCGGCGTCGCCCGCTTCGGCCAGTGCCCGGACCACGGCGCAGCGGACCTCCACGTCGGGACCGGCGAGCCCTCCCCTGCCCAGGAGGGTAAGGAGCTTGTCGCGTACTGTGGAACTGCGGCTCCTGTCAGAGAGCTGGATGGCGGTCAGCAGCGTCTCCCGGTTCCCGCTCTCCAGTTCGCGGACCAGCATCCGCTCTCCCTCGGGGTCGCGGAAGTGGGCCAGGGTCCGCAGGGTCTCCTGCCGCACCCTCGGGTGAGGGTGCCCCAGGAGCTGCCGCAGCGGTTTCACGGCGGCGGGGTCGCCCAGATCCCGCAGGAGCGCCACCAGGTTTCTCACGTAGAACCAGCGGTCGTCTCCCAGCCGGGCGATGGCCCCGTCTCGGGCGGCATTCCCAAGCCCCGCCAGGCACCCCATGTAGTAGCGCCTGAGCGACATGTTTTCTTCTTCGGCCAGCCGCTCCAGGAGGGGTTCGACGCAGGGATCTCCCACCTGCCTGATGATGGTGCGGATGTCGTCGTAACGCTCCTTTCCCCAGGCGGCCGGGGCTTCCACCAGGGGGCCCTGGAAGGCGGCCGTGCCGACGACCGCAAGGAGTTGTCGCTGAAGGGGAGTGGCAGCCTCCGTCCCGGGTGGAGGAAGGTGGCCGCAGAATTCCCGCAGCGCGGCAAAGTCGCCAACTTCCAGGTAGAATGCGCAGAGTTCCGCCAGGCTCGTCCCCATCCCTCCGGCCTCCGCTCTGTCGGCTGTCGGCTCGGGCTCTGCCTCCATGATGTCGAGGATGATGGCGCCCACCTTGGCCTCCAGGTTTTCCCCCAGAATTGCCTCCCTGAGCCCGTCGGCCTCTGCGATTCCCGGGGAGATATTCCCCGAGGCGATAATCCGCTCCAGTTTTCCCTGGTAGGCGTCGGGGACGTAGTGCTGGGAGTTCATCTCCCGGAAGATGGTGCCGAGTTTTTGCCCCATCCGGGCGGCCGTGGCGCGGGAGAGGGGGATGTCTTCTTCACCCCCGCGGCTGGATGTGACACCGAGTTTTTGACAGAGGTTCAGGATGAGGGGGGGGACGGCGGCGTTACGGTCGTTCAGCTCATCGAGGGCATCGAGCACCGCCTGTTCGGTCATGGAGGAAATCACCTGCAGGGCCGCATCGGGGCTCTCTCCCAGGGCGAGGAACGTGCTCCCGAGGAACTGCCGGCGAAGATCGGGGTTGAGCCGCTCCGCCAATCCCGCAAGCCGCTCGGCGTACTCCCGCCCGCTTCTGCCATCTTCCGCCTCCCGGTCCATCCGCCGCATGAACGCGGTTATGACCGCTTCATAGCTTTCGTGCCGCCCTCCCTGGTCCAGAAGGAGGTTGCCGTTCATGATCCGGGCCAGGAGTTCCGGATCCACGGGCGGCCCCTTCTCCGTCTCATCGCCGAAGGGATCCAGGGTCCCGTCCATCATCCCCCGGACGAATTTCTCCCACAGGGGGGACGGGCCGCCCGCACCGTCGGGCTGGCCGCTGAGCCACTCCTCTTCGGTGACCCGGAAGAGGTCGTAGTCGATTCCCCGAAGCTCCAGACGGGAGAGCCCCGCTGCCGCGGCGGCCTTCTCGATCCCCCCCGCGCCGCGGATATCCTCTCGGCTGCGGGCCAGCAGGCCTCCGAAACGGAGCAGTTCGTCGGGAGAGAGGTAGCGATGGCAGGTGAGGGTCACGATGCCCCGATCAAACAGTACCCGGGCAAGGTCCCGGTAAACAGGGTTCTTCCGGTCGAGGGGGTGGTCGCCCATCATCAGCGTGTCGCGGGCGATGCCCAGGGTCACGCTCTCCGTGCCGTCCAGCAGCCGCTCCACCAGCCGTGCCACCTTTACGGCCGCTGCCACCGGAACCGGGTGCCCCGCCGGGTAGGCGGTCACGTGCCGGCGCAGGATGTTCATCTCGATGACCAGGGTCGCGAGAAGCTCCGTGTCGATGCCGTTGGCGGCGATGTCGGTCGACGTTGGGTGCATGGGGTTCCTGATGGCTGGATTCTGTGGTATGGTAACAAACCGATTCGTCCGATGCAATCGTCGTTCCCTGATTTTTCCGGAAGGCGCCTGGTTCCGCCGGTTGCCGGCGATAAACCGCGAAATCGGTCCGATGGGGTCTCCTGCGACATGCCCAGAACGCTTCTCCCAGTTCTTGCCGTGGCCCTGGAGGCCATGGGGTTCTCCGCGGAGATGGTCCGCAACCTGGGCCCTCTCCTTTGTCGGCCATCGGGTCCTGTGGCGGGGGTATCTCTTCCGCCTCCTGCCGGGGGGGAGGATCGATGAGATTCTGCCGTGATACCTTCTTTTCCACGCTCGACTCTGGTAGGATGAACGGACCGGCGTGCGGACCTTTGATTGCGCCGGGGAGGTAACCCATGATGAGTCGCCATTGCACCGCCGCCATCCTTGTGTCCTGCCTTGCGCTCACAACCGGCTCCGCGCTCGCCTGGCACGACGAGACCCACCTGGCCGTGGCCAAGGCCGCGGGCTACCAGAAGTGGTATAACGCGGCCGGCGCCGACATCGCCAAGGAGAAGGCGGGGAGCGTGGAACGGAAGAACCACTACTGCAACAACAACCGGGGTGTGGAAGTGACTGCCGCCATGGTGCTGGAGCAGGTGCCCCGCTACAACGACCCGAAGGATGACGAGGGGCACCTCTATGGCGCCATCGTCGCCGCCATCCGCGCCTACGAGCAGCGGGCCCTGGAGGGGAAGTACGCCGAGTACCACTTGGCCTACGCCGTCCACTACCTCGGGGACCTCTCCCAGCCCCTTCACAACACACCCTTCGATGAGTTCAACCGGACCCGCCATGAAAAAAACGACGGCGTCGTGGACAGGGCGGTGCTCCAGAACGTGAGCCGCATCCAGCGGCTCATGCGGCCCGTTGTGCTCGGCCGGGAGAGTTTCGAGCAGGACCTGGCGCGGGAGATCGCCTGGATCGCCAACGACGCCCGGAAGCTGGGGGAGCGGATGCGGAAGGAGAACCGGGACATGACTCCCGATGAGGCCTACGGGCAGCTTGCCCGGAGCGCGGCGCTGCTCGAGGCGGTGCTCGACCGGGTGCAGCCGTGAGTTGGGGCGCGCGGTACGATGAGTCCCTTCGGGCAATCCTGACGCGGAGTCACTGGGTCTTTGACCTGGACGGGACCCTGACGGTGCCGGTCCATGATTTTGCCGCCATCCGGGCTCAGCTTGGCATCCCCGACGGTTCCGACATCCTCGGCCACATCGATTCGCTCCCCGAACGGGAGGGGAGGCTGCTGCACGAGAAGCTCGACGGCATCGAGGATGAGCTGGCGGGGCGGGCCGAGCCGTCCGCCGGCGCGGTCCGGCTCGTGGAAGCCCTGCGCGGTCGCGGCGTCCGGCTGGGGATCGTCACCCGCAATACGAAGGGGATCGCCCTGCGGGTGCTGGAGTCCATCGGCGTGGGGCGCCACTTCGCGCCGGACGACGTTCTGGGCCGTCACGACGCCCTTCCCAAGCCTGACCCGGAAGGGCTGCGGATCCTCTCTGCCCGCTGGGAGACTTCCGGTGCCGCCATGGTCATGGTGGGGGATTATCTCTTCGATCTTCAGAGCGGTCGTGCCGCCGGCGCCGCCACCATTCACGTGGACCGGACCCGCGGCTTCCGCTGGCCCGACTTCACCGATCTTGCCGTGGAGAGCCTGGAGGAACTGGCGGAGTGGCTCGGCTGATGCTGGTTGCGGGGCTTGGGCAATGCTGCTGGGATACCCTCGCGGTGGTGAACGCCTACCCGTCGCCGGACAGCAAGGCCGAGGCCGGCGCGTGGGAGGAGCAGGCCGGGGGGCCGGTGGCCACGGCGCTGGTGGCGCTGGCAAGGCTCGGCGTGGCCTGCCGCTTTGCCGGCATAGTGGGGGATGATGCTGCCGGCGCTCTGATCCGCCAGGCGCTCAAGGTCGAGAGGATCGACGACTCCTTTCTCCACACGCGGCAGGGGGGCGAGTCCCAGCGGGCGTTCATCGTCATCGAGAAGGGGAGCGGCCGGCGGACCATCATCTGGCGGCGTCCCACCGGCGAACCGCTCCGGCCGGCGGAAGTCGGGGAACGGTTCCTGGCCGGGTGCGCCTTTCTCCATCTCGATGGCCTCATGGCCGATGCTTCGCTCCATGCCGCCCGCGAAGCCCGACGGCTGGGGATTCCAGTCATGGTGGACGCGGGGCGGATGCGGCCGGGGATGACCGGACTCTGTTCCCTCTGTGATTACGTTGTGGCGGCGGAGCAGTTCTTCCTGGATCTCGGATGGGACGGCTCCCCCGCGCATTTCCACTGCCTGGCTGCGGGACTCGGCGCGCCGGCCGTCACCGTTACCATCGGGGAGCGTGGAAGCCTCACCTGGGGCGGCGGCGAACCGTTCCACGTTCCCGCCTTTCCGGTGGAGGCGGTTGACACCACCGGGGCGGGGGACGTCTTCCACGGTGGCTTCATCCATGGCATCCTCCAGGGGTGGGAGTTGCGGGAAACGGTTATCTTCGCCTCGGCCCTGGCGGCCATGAAATGCCGCACCCCTGGTGCCCAGCGGGGGATTCCACGGCCTGACGATGTCCGTGCCTTTCTTGCGGAACGGGGGGCCGGAATCCCTGCCGGAAGGCTGTGATGCCGTTCAGGATGGTGTATACTGGGCTTCATGATGCGTGCGGACCGGCGACGGACGAATGGTCTGTTTTTCTATTCATGAGCAGTGCGGGGGCTGGTGAGGTGCCGGGATGTTCTCAGCCAAGGGGCTTTCGATGAAGCAGCTCAGTCTCAAATCCCGCATGGCGCTGGGGGTGGCCCTCCTGTTCCTCTGTTTCTGCTCCGTGATGGGCTTTTTCGCGCTCACCTACTTCCAGCAGAAATTCAAGGAAAGCATCTTCACCCAGCAGGCCTCCCTGGTCTCTTCCCTTGCCGATGACCTTGACGACGAGCTCGTCTTTGCCCAGCGGTCCCTCGCAGCCTTCGCCCCGAGGCTGACGCCGGCTGTCCTGCGGGATGCGGATGCCGCACAGGGTATTCTGGACAACAAGAGCACGCTCCTCCTCATTTTTGATGTCCTTGTTCTTTTCTCTCCCGACGGCAGGATGATCGTCGAAAGCCCCTTCAAGCCCGGCCGGCGGGGGCTCGATTATTCGTACCGTGAATACTTCAAAAAGACCGTCGCCACCGGCAAACCTCAGATCAGCCCCCCCTATCGCTCCACTCACAATCCGGGCCAGCCGGCGATTATGCTGACGCACCCGCTTTTCGACGCAGGGGGGAACCTGACGGCAATCCTGGCCGGAAACATCACGCTGCAGAAAGATAAATTCCTGACGGACGTCGGGCGTCTGACCATCGGCAAGAGCGGCTATGCGTTCCTCTGTACCGATGACCGGACGGTGATCATGCACCCGGACAAGTCACGCATTATGGAACGCGTGCCGGCGAGCCAGAACCCGCTTCTGGACAGGGCATTCGGAGGCTTCGAGGGAAGTGGCGAGGCGGTAACCACCAAGGGGGTGCCGGTCCTCTCCTCCTACAAGCGCCTGCGCTCCGTCAACTGGCTGCTGGCAACCAGCTATCCCCTTGACGAGGCCTACGCTCCGCTCTACCGGGCCCGCACCTACTTCGTGAGCGTCCTGGCACTGGGGCTTGTCTTCATGCTCATCCTGACCTGGTATGCCATGCGGCGGCTGATGTCGCCGCTCTCACGGCTCACCGGGCACATCGAGGCACTGACTGCCGCCCAGGGAAGTGGGAAGCCGTTGCCGGTGGAGTCCCAGGACGAGATCGGGACCCTGTCGGTCGCGTTCAATGCCATGATGGCGTCTTTGCAGGAGAAGCGGGAGTCGCTGCAGGAAGCGGTGCGCTGCGCGGAGGAGGAACGGGCCAAGTCGGATGCGATCATCGCGGCTATCGGCGACGGCCTCAGTATCCAGGACCGTAACTTCCGGGTTCTGTATCAGAACGAAGAACACCGGAGAATGACGGGTGGCAACCACGTCGGAAGTCTCTGCTACGAAGTCTACCGCAAGGTTGACCATGCCTGCGGCGACTGCCCCGTGGCCCTCTGCTTTGCGGACGGGAAGGTCCACAAGCTGGAGCGCCGGAACTTGCCGGACCGGCCGGTGGAGTATGTTGAAATATCCGCGTCCCCGTTGCGGGACGCCAGCGGCGAGATTGTCGCCGGTATCGAAGTCGTCAGGGACATCACCGATCGGAAACGGGCCGAGCTGCAGATTCAGACGCTCAATGCGGAACTGGAGAAGCGCGTCGGGGAGCGGACCGAGGAGCTGCGGCACTCCGTCCGGGAGATGGAGACCTTCTGCTACACGGTTTCCCATGATCTCCGCACCCCCCTCAGGGGGATTCACGGGTTCAGCTCGATTCTCCAGCAGGAGTACGCCGACAGGCTCGACGAGGGGGGGAGGGAGTTCCTCCGCCGGATCGCCGCCGCGGCCTCCCGCATGGGAGAGCTGATCGACGATCTGCTGGAGATGTCCCGTGTCAGCCGGGACGAACTGAGTTGGGAACCGGTCGACCTGAGTGCGCTGGCAGGAGCGATTGCCGCCGAACTCCGGCAGAGTCATCCGGTGCGTGAAGTGGATTTCGTCATCGCCCAGGGGCTCACGGTGTCCGGCGACTCCTCCCTCCTCAAGGCCGCGCTGGAAAATCTGATGTACAATGCCTGGAAGTTCAGCTCCCGCGAGCAGCATGCCCTGATCGAGGTCGGCTCCCGTGTGGAGGGCGGAGAGCGGATATTCTTCGTGCGCGACAACGGAGTCGGATTCGACATGCGCTACGCGGACAAGCTCTTCCTGCCGTTCCACCGTCTCCACGCGGCCGAGGGGTTCGAGGGGACCGGCATCGGGCTCGCCACCGTCCAGCGGATCATCCAGCGGCACGGCGGCCGGATCTGGGCTCAAGGCGAACCGGGGAAGGGCGCAACCTTTTTTTTCGTACTGGGAGGGCCGTAACTCCTTGATGTTCATGATCAAGAAGCTCATAACCCCCCTTATCCTCCCGCCGGGAATTTTCATCATCATCCTTTTCTGGGCCGGTTTCCGGCTCATGCGGCGCAAGGGGTGGAAGGCCGGGGTCATCACCGTCACCGTCGCCCTGGCGCTCTGGCTCTGTTCCCTGGGGCCGGTGGCGAACTGGCTGATGCGGGGACTGGAGGCGGGGCAGGTAATCCCCCCCGCGCCCCGGGGTGATGTCATCATTCTCCTGGGGGGAGGAGTCCGCGCGAGCGCCCCGGACCTCACGGGCGAGGGCGCCCCGGTGGAGGATGCCATCGCCCGTGTCGTTTCCGCGGCACGTCTGCAGCGGCGGCTGGGGCTTCCGGTCATTGTTTCGGGTGGCGCCTTTTCCGAGGGCGACACCCCCGAGGCCCCCATCCTGAAGCGGTTCCTTGTTGACCTGGGGGTGCCGGAGAAGCGCGTCCTCGTCGAGGACCGGAGCAGGGACACGGAGGAAAACGCCCGCAACGTCAAGGTCATCTGCGGGAAGCACGGCTTTTCCGCGCCGCTCCTCGTGACCTCGGCTTACCATATGCGGCGGTCGGTTCGTGCCTTCGAGCACGAGGGGGTGCGGGTCGTCCCCGTGCCGGCCAATTTCATGGCCGGCCGGATCGATCACCTGACGATTCTGGATCTGCTGCCGAAAGCGCCGGCGCTGATGATGAGTTCCCGAGCGCTTCACGAGCGTTTGGGCCTGGTTTTCTATCGCGTGGTGCACCTGAAGGAGAAACTGTGAACTACCTGATGAACTACATGTTCCTCGTTCCTGCCGCCCTTCTCATCGGTCTGGCACCGTTCCCGTTCGCCCCGGAGCCTCATCTGGTGGAGAAGTCACGGATGTTCATGGCCGGCACCCTCACGCGTCCCCTCGACATCCTCGACGTGGTCTGGCACGCTTGGCCCCTGGTGCTCCTCGGCTTCAAGGCGGGGCGCGATCTGGGTGCGCGGCTGATCAGCACAAGGGAGGAGCCATGAAGAAGGGGGCTTCCTCCGACACGCCGCTGGTCTGGTCGTCCGAGCACGGGAGGGTCTGCCCAGGCTGCGGCAAGCCGGCGGCGGGGTGCGTCTGCAAAAAGCAGCAAGCACGCCCGGCCGGCGACGGCATCGTCCGGGTCCGCCGCGAGTCCAAGGGGCGGGGGGGCAAGACCGTGACGGTGGTGACCGGCGTTCCCCTGGGGAGCGACGGGATCACGGCGCTGGCCGGGGAGTTGAAGCGCCGCTGCGGCACTGGCGGCACGGTGAAGGAAGGGAACATCGAGATCCAGGGAGACCACGCCGACCTCCTGGTGGCGGAGCTCACGAAGCGGGGCTACACCGTGAAGCGGGCGGGTGGCTAGGATGAGGCGCTGGCTCGTGCTCGCGGCGGGGACCCTGGCGGTCTTCGGGGCGCTGGGCCTGGCGCGCTTCGGCTACTCGGTGGTGCTGCCGGCCATGCAGGCGGGGCTGGGGCTCGACAACACCGGGGCCGGGATGCTGGCCACGGCCAACCTGGCCGGCTACCTGGCCCTCTCCGCCGTGGGGGGGGCCCTGGCGGCCCACTTCGGGCCGCGGGTGGTGATTGCCCTGGGACTGGCTGTGGCCGGCGGCGGCATGTGTCTCACCGGCACGGCCGACGGCTTCGGCACCGCGGCCCTCTGGCGCTGCCTGACCGGCCTGGGGAGCGGCGCCGCCAACGTGGCGGTCATGGGGATGTGGGCCGGCTGGTTCCCTCCCCACCGTCGGGGGCTCGCCTCGGGCATCGCGGTTACCGGCTCGTCCCTGGCGCTCATCACCGCCGGCCCCCTGGTGCCCCGGATCATTGCCTCCTTCGGGGGGGCGGGGTGGCGGGTCTCCTGGTACGTTTTCGGGGCGGCGACGCTCGTGATCGCCCTGCTCTGCCTCATGGTCATCCGCGGCGGTCACCCGGCACAGGAGGTGGACCTGGGGACCGCCTACGGCGCGCCTGCGCCGGCTCCCGCCAACGGCCTCCGCTGGGGGCTCGTCTACCGCTCCAGGGCCGTCTGGCACCTGGGACTTGTCTACATCGCCTTCGGCTTCTCCTACATCATCTACATGACTTTCTTCGTCAAGCGCCTCGTGGCCGAGGGGGGGTACAGCCGCGAGGCGGCCGGCTCCCTCTTCATGGCCATGGGGTGGGCGAGCCTCGTCTGCGGGCTCCTCTGGGGGGCGGTGTCTGACCGGATCGGCCGCCGGTGGGCACTGGTCATCGTCTCCCTGATCCACACCGTCTCCTTCGCCCTCTTCGCCCTTCTTCCCACCCCTACCGGCTTCACCGCCTCGGCCATCCTCTTCGGCATCTCCGCCTGGAGCATCCCCGCCATCATGGCCGCCGCCTGCGGCGACATCCTCGGACCGCGCCTGGCGCCGGCGGCGCTGGGGTTCGTCACCCTCTTCCTGGGGGCGGGGCAGGTGCTCGGCCCGGCCGTGGCCGGTGCCATGGCCGACGGTGCCAGCTCCTTTGCTCCGGCGTTCCTCCTGGCCGCGGGGGTGGCATTCCTGGGTGCCCTGGGGGCGGCCACTCTGCGGCCGGCGCCGCTCTCCCCGGCCGAGGAGGTGACACAATGAAACGGATCTGCGTCTTCTGCGGCTCCAGTGCCGGGAGGAACCCGGCCTATCGGGGCGCCGCCGAGGCATTGGGCCGGCTCCTGGCCCGGGAAGGGATCGGCCTCGTCTACGGCGGGTCGAGCATCGGCCTCATGACTGCCGCGGCCGACGCGGCCCTGGCAGCCGGCGGCGAGGTGGTCGGCGTCATCCCCCGCTCCCTGGAGGCGAAAGAGATCGCCCACCCGAGGCTCTCGGCCCTCCATGTGGTGGGCTCCATGCACGAGCGCAAGGCACTCATGGTCGAGCTGGCCGACGGCTTCGTGGCCCTTCCCGGCGGCATGGGAACCTTCGACGAGTTTTTCGAGGTGGTCACCTGGGCCCAACTCGGCATCCACGCCAAACCGTGCGGGCTCCTGAATGTGGCGGGGTACTACGACCGGCTCACCGCATTCCTCGATCACGCCGTGGCCGAGGGATTCGTCAAGGGAGAGCACCGGGAGATGATCGTCGTGGAAGAAAAGCCCGAGGCGTTGCTGGAGCGGTTCCGCGCCTACCGGTCGCCGGTGGTGGAGAAGTGGCTTGATCTGGGAGGGGTATGAATACGTCCGGAGTGTTGGCCAAAGGCCTCACGATATCAACGATACCATGCATAGGAGGAACCGTATGAAGCTGCGAAATTTATTCAGGATCGTGCTGGCAACCGCTCTGATGACTCTCCTCCCGGCCCTCGCCCCGGCCGCCCCGCTCACCCAGGTCACCTGGCTTGGCCACTCGGCCTACAAGATCGTCACCCCCGGCGGCAAGATCCTCTTCGTCGACCCCTGGATCACCAACCCCAAGAACCCCAAGGGGGCGGAAACCGTGGCCGCCATCGACAAGGCGGATCTGATCCTGCTCACCCACGGTCATGGCGATCACATCGGCAATGCGGTGGAGATCGCCACAAAGACCGGCGCCCAGCTTGTGGCCACCTTTGACCTGGGGAAGGCCATGGTCCAGTATGGCGGTTTTCCGGAGAAGCAGTTCGGCTTCCCCACCACCGGCCATTTCGGCGGACAGATTTCGCTCCTTGACGGGGAGGTGAAGGTGGCTTTCATTCCGGCACTGCACGGTTCGGGCAT
Source organism: Desulfuromonadales bacterium (assembly GCA_003712145.1). Lineage (GTDB taxonomy): Bacteria > Desulfobacterota > Desulfuromonadia > Geobacterales > Geobacteraceae > Geobacter. The sequence continues at coordinate 75,370 of RHLS01000019.1, forward strand.
CGATGCGGCCGAAGGCTCGGCCGTGGCGGCCAAGAGCCTGCAGTATGCCGGGCAGCCGGGGGGATTCGTCATTTCCATCAAGAACGGCCCCGCCATCTACCACACGGGCGATACGGACCTGTTTGGCGACATGGCTCTGGTGAAGGATTTCGGCCCCATCGACCTGATGCTGGTCTGCATCGGCGACAAGTTCACCATGGGGCCGAAGCGGGCCGCCCAGGCGGTGAAGCTGGTGGGCGCCCGGCTCGCCGCGCCGATGCACTACGGCACCTTCCCGGTGCTGACGGGCACCTCCGGTGAGTTTACCGAGGAGACGAAAAAGGCCAGTCCCGGCACTACCGTAAAGGTTTTCGAGGTGGGCGAGACCCTGGCCGTGCCACTGGCGCCCGCAAAGCCATCGCCCAAGCGCGTCAAGACCACGCGATAACCGGGCTGCGGAGGTACGTTACGGCATGGTACCTTCGAACTCGGTGGCGGAGGGTGCGCGGATCAGGTGTGTGTTTGAATTCTCGAACGTGCTGAAGGAGGATGATTTATGGGTACTGCACCAGAAGCACTGCTGATCGCCAAGGGGGAAAAAGAAGCCGGCCTGCTGCCGCGGATGGCCAACCGCCATGGGCTCGTCGCCGGCGCGACCGGCACCGGCAAGACCGTGACCCTGAGGGTGCTGGCCGAGCGGTTCAGCGGCATCGGGGTGCCGGTCTTCATGGCCGACGTGAAGGGGGACCTGTCGGGGCTCGCCCTGCCAGGGGACGAGAATCCCAAGGTGGCCGAGCGGGTGGCGACAATGGGGCTGGAAGGGTTTACGTACGGCGGGTTTCCCGTGGTTTTCTGGGATGTCTTCGGCGAGCAGGGGCATCCAGTCAGGACCACGGTCTCGGAGATGGGGCCGCTGCTCCTCTCGCGGCTCCTGAACCTCAACGATGTCCAGAGCGGGGTCCTGAGCCTCGTTTTCAAGGTGGCCGACGACAACGGCCTGCTGCTCCTCGATTTCAAGGACCTCCAGGCCATGGTCCGCCACGTGGGGGACAACGCCGCCGACTTTCAGACCGCCTATGGCAACATCTCCGCCGCCAGCATCGGCGCCATCCAGCGTAACCTGCTGGCCCTGGCCGAACAGGGGGCGGAACGGTTCTTCGGCGAGCCGGCCCTGAACCTCCAGGATTTCATTCAGACCGATTCCGACGGCCGGGGGGTGATCAACATCCTGGCCGCCGACAAGCTCATGCAGTCGCCCAAGCTCTACGCCACCTTCCTCCTCTGGATGCTCTCGGAGCTCTTCGAGCAGCTTCCCGAGGTGGGGGACCCGGAGAAGCCGAGCCTGGTCTTTTTCTTCGACGAGGCCCACCTCCTCTTCGACGACGCCCCCAAGGCCCTGGTGGAGAAGATCGAGCAGGTGGTGCGGCTCATCCGCTCCAAGGGGGTGGGGATCTACTTCGTGACCCAGAACCCCGTGGACCTGCCCGACACGGTGCTGGGGCAGCTGGGGAACCGGGTCCAGCATGCCCTGCGGGCCTTTACCCCCAAGGACCAGAAGGGGGTCCGGGCTGCCGCCGATACCTTCCGGTCCAACCCGAATATCGACGTGGCGACGGTCATTACCGAGCTGGGGGTGGGGGAAGCACTGGTGTCGGTGCTCGACGAGAAGGGTGCCCCCACCGTGGTGGAGCGGGCCCTGGTCTGTCCGCCCCAGAGCCGCTTCGCGCCGCTGACGGGTGCGGAGCGGACGGCAGTCATCGCCCGGTCGCCCCTGGCGGGCTTCTACGAGAAGTCGGTGGACCGGGAATCGGCCTACGAGGCGCTGCAGGCCAAGGCCGAGGCGGCAGCCGCGGCCGCTGCCGCCTCGGCCGCCGCTGCCCCCGCGCCGGAGGAGGGTAAGAGCGAGGTGGCCAGCCAGGTGGGGACGATGCTCGGGGCCTTTGCCAAGAGCGCGGCCCATGCCATCGGCAGCCAGGTGGGGCGCCAGATCATCCGGGGGGTGCTGGGATCTCTCTTCGGGGGGAAGCGGTAACGTCAGGTGGACGAGAGGATGTGACGCAAAAAGGGCGACCCCGTGAAGGGGCCGCCCTTTTTGCTGCTTGAAGGCGGGAATGCTACTTCGTGGTCCGCAGCCCCCGCTCGGGGCGGCTGAAGGCGTGGCAGAAGGAGCAGTCGTACTTCTTGTCGGTCACGTGGATGTTGTGAACCTTGGAAAAGCCGGGATTGGCCTTGATCCCATGGCACTGGATGCAGACCGCCGATTCGGCCCCCTTGAGGGTGTAGCCGAGCTGCTTCAGGTTCATCCGGGCCGTGGAGCTGTGGCAGTCGGTGCAGGTGAGAGCCTTGTCCCTGGAGGTCACTTCGTGGTTCAGGACCTGGTACTCGTCGGTGGTGACCATCTGGTAGGGGGCACCGGAGGCGAGCCCCAGGTTCACGAGCCCCGAGTTTATGGAGTTGTAGAGGTTGCCGGTGGCGAAGTAGACGCTGGTGTCAACCGGGATCAGCTGGTTGGTGAGGGTCGCCAGCGGCTGGCTCGCCGTCTTGTACTTGAACGGGTAGAGCTTTGCCTTCGGGTCGTTGATCCCGCCCAGGGGACGGCTGACCGGGTAATTGCCGGTGACCGGATCAGGGGTGGCGGTGTCAAAGAGGTTGTAGGCCCAGGAGGTGCCGTTCCAGAAGGTGTAGACCGGGGTCAGGTCGTTCTGCATCTGCATGAGCGGATGGTAGGTGCCAGTGGCGCCCAGGTGGGGCTGCTGCCAGTCGCGGAAAACTTCGGTTGCTTCGGTGGCCGCGGTGTCGAAGGCGTTGCGGGCGTACGTCCAGATGTGGCAGGTCTGGCAGGCAACCCGGGCCATGTGGCTGTTGACGGTGGTGGTGGCGTGGCCGCCGGTGCCGGTCTTGGTGGCGTGGCAGGCGGTGGTGGCGCAGCTCACGGGCGTGGCCCCTTCCGTGGGGCGTAGGTCGCTGCCGCGGCCGGGGATCTGGTGCTCGCTGGTCACGTGGCACCCCTGGCAGGAGAGGTTGGCGCCGGTGGTAGCCATGTGGACATCATAGGCGCGGTCGGTGGTGTTCCCGTGGGCCAGGGCCAGATCGCCCCGCTTCACGCCGTCGCCGCCGCCGGCCGTGGCGTGGCACTGGAGGCAACTGGCGCGGGTTGGCTTGTGGAGGGTCTGCACCGCCTGGTCCATGGTGATGGTCATGGTGGCCGAGTCCGGGACCATGACGCCGTTCACCTTCACCCGCTTGTACTTCTCCTGGTGGCAGATGAGACAGTCGATGTTCTCGAGCTGGGCCTGGTCTGCGGTGGCGGTGGGCTGTGCCCCGCGTCCCACGTGGCACTTGCTGCAACTGTTCCAGTTGCCGGTGATGTTGATGCAGTAGGCGTTCATGGCACCGGCGTTCTTGCCGCCGCCGTCGGCGTGGTTGGCAATGGCCGGGGTAGCCCCTTTCCACTGGTAGTGGACCGAGGCGTGGACCTGTGTCGCCTCCTTGCTGTGGCAGGCAACGCAGGTGCCGGCCCCGTTCCAGGTGAGGCTGGCATGGGGGGCTCCGGTGG
>RHLS01000020.1 GCA_003712145.1 Desulfuromonadales bacterium
AACTCACTCAAGGAGGCCGCCATGTCACCAAGATATCGAGTTACTCTTACAGCAGAGGAGTGCAACGAACTTGAGGCATTGACGCGGAGGGAGAGAATCTCCGCCAGAGTGTTTATCCATGCCCGTGCGTTGTTGCTTTGCGACGCTGGACCGGATGGTCCGGCCTGGAAAGTATCTGATGCGGCAGCAGCACTCGGAGTTGCCAGCCGTACCATTGAACACGTCAAGCAGCGCTTTGTAGAGGATGGGCTGGAGGCAGCGCTTGAGCGCAAGCCCACAGAAAAGCCTCCCCGTGATGTCAAATTTGATGGTGCGTTTGAAGCAAAACTGATAGCGCTGGCCTGTTCAGAAGCCCCTGATGGGCAAACTCGATGGACGGTTCGGCTTCTTGCCGACAAGGCTGTTGAGCTTAACTTCGTCGAATCCGTATCGCACATGACCGTACAGCGGGTTTTAAAAAAAACGAACTTAAACCTCATCTCAGCAAGTACTGGAAAATCCCGCCGGAAGGGAACGCAGCCTTTATAGCCGCGATGGAGGACGTTCTGGAGGTTTACCATCTTCCATATGACCCGGCCTATCCGGTGGTATGCATGGATGAATCCTGCAAGCAGATGATCGGAGAAGTCCGCGAGCCAATTCCGTGCGCACCGGGACGAGCGGAGCGTATTGACGATGAATACGTCCGAAATGGCGTGGCGGAGATCTTTATGGAAGTTGAACCGTTGGCCGGCAAAAGGCACGTGGCGGTTACGGAGCGCCGTACCAGAAAGGATTGGGCTTGGCAGATCAAGGAGATGCTTGATGAGCGGTATCCGAAGGCGATCAAGGTACGCCTGGTTATGGATAATCTGAACACTCACTCAATTGCCTCGTTTTATGAAACCTTCGAGCCACAGGAAGCCAGACGCTTAGCGCAACGCCTGGAGATTCATTACACCCCCAAACATGGGAGTTGGCTGAACATGGCGGAGATCGAACTCAGCGTCTTGAAGGGGCAGTGCCTTAACGGATGGAAACCATGTACCGTGAAGAGAAATAGTTGAAAAATAATACCAGTGCTTGTATCGAGAGCCAGTACATCAGTGTTCCTCCTGGCGGACATCGGACACGGCGCAGATATCACGGTGCTCAGAACTTCCAGTTGACGTTCAAGCCAAATGCACTGATGTAATCTTTTTCGAATTCTCCCGTTATATGTCCGGCCAGGGGACCACGGTTCTGGTCGATCTTAGCGGAGCCCGCATCGATAAAGGTATAGTCGAAACCGACCGTGATGTCCTTGTTCCAGGTGTACTCGATGCCGGTGGCGTAACGGAGCTGACGGTCGAGGGGAAGGAGTACAGACCGGTACTTTTTGTTCACGGGTGAGGAGTCGTAGGCGAAGCCGATCATCAAGAGCCACGGGTCGGCGATCCGGTAATGGGCACCGATGGCTCCGTGCCAGGTGTCGTCAAAATGGGCGTCGAGCGTGGAATTCCCTGAAGTGGAGGGGCTTGAGACATCGACCTCTATATTTCCGAAGGAACTCCAGTCCTGCCAGCCGACGTTTCCCATGATTGCAAGCCGGTCATTAAGCTGCTGATAAACGCTAGCCATAACCGCCTGGGGTATGGTTAACCCCAGATCAAGTTCGGTGTTGTTGAAGCGCGCGGCGATTCGGCTGCCTATGGGGCCGGTGACACCACTCATGCTGGCAACGTCATCGAATTCGAGATCGATTTTTGAGCGGTAGGTAACACCAATGCGTGTGCTTTTAGCCGGCTCCAGCATGATGCCGAAGTTGTAACCCCAGCCGATGTCGTCGGAATTGATCTTGAGCTGACCGTCCGCCGAATTCCGGATCCCGAGGGGGCTGTTGTTGATGGCAGTCTCCTCCTTGAGTTTTCCGTACATGGCGGTGAAACCGCCACCCACGGAGAGCCAGTCATTGACCTTGTAGCCGACCGAGGGGTTGATACCCATGGTCATGATCTCGGCCTTTTGCGCATAGTAACGCCCCTGAAACGCCTGGCCGTAATCGGCCGCCAGACCGAAGTAGGAGCCAACAGAGACACCCAGTCTCAGGTCCGGGGTTGCCGCGTAGACAAGGTTGAAACTGGAGCTTGGGGTGAAGCTGCCGGCGTTCTCGCCGTTACCGGTCGTATCGATCGAGCCGTCCAGATCTCTGAAGGCGGTTTCTCCACGGAAATCAGCGTGAATGTCGAGACCGACCAGCCCGACCATGAGCTGCGAACGGTCGAGTCGCGTCATTCCTGCCGGGTTGGAGAAGGCCGTTGAGGCGTCACGGGCCATGGCGGCCTGTCCGGCCTGTGCGGTTCCCATGTCGGGTGTCCCCGATTCATAGAGCCAGATGCCGGCTGCCATTGCACTGGATGCCGACAGAACCAGCACTGCGGCGCTACCGAGAAGATAGCGATCGAATCTGTTCATGCACATACCCCCTTATGGAATTGAACTAATTGTTTTACTCGTCCAGGCTATGAAGTTTCATTACCACTGTGGCCAGAATTGCCGTCGACCAGCCGAACATAAGCATCGCGTTCATTGCCTCGAATCCTCCCAGGCCCCGCCAGTGGTCAGGCAGGGCAATGTTGCTTTCGCCGAGCGTGGAGTAGCTCGCAAGTGAGTAATACATGGCCGACAGCCAAGTGGGTACTATGCCCCTCAGGAAGAAGAAGAGAGCCCAGACCAGGACCTCCACGCAGTGGACAGCCAGCATGATCGCCGCGATGCCGACCATAACCATGCGCCGCGACCTGTACCGAGCTTCACGGGACCAGAACCGCCGGTAATAGAGCCGCACCCAGTTCATGCCGACAGAGTTTATGAGCACCGTGAGGCTCATCAGCCCCAGTGCAATAAGGAACTGCTCAAGATAGCGGAAATCGACTTCAAACATCGCCAACGCCCCTGTGCACCAGCCGGTCAGTGTGTTCTGGCAAACTCGACGTCATAGTTCTGCTTCTCAACGGCCTGAAAGTAGATGCCGATGAGTCGGTCGTTCTTCGGGTCGTAGCGCAGGTTGTAGGTGGAGCCTGGGTAGTTGACGTCGCGCAGTTCGACGAACAGGGTGATCGTGGTGTCCTTCCGGCGCAGTTCCGCCCTGGCGACATTGATCGGCCTGGGGTTGTAGTAGGTCGCCTTCAGGCTGCCGTCCTTCTTTATCTCTTTCAGTTCAAGGCGATACCCGCCATCAGGACGGACCCACGTGCCAGCCAGGCGCTGGAAGTCTGTCTTCTCCGCTGCCCGCCCGGACTCGGCTCGGGCAGGCGCTGTGGCCGGCGGGAGTGCGACGGCGAGGCATGCCCCGGCAAGGGTAAGCGCAACGGACAACCGGCGCATTGTTTGTGACAGGTTGTGGCCAGGGCTCTTCATTCTCATTTCGGTCCTTTCTCTCAGCGCCGCGGAACTCCTGCGTGCTTTTCCAGATCGATCACCAGCGGCCCCTTGACCGCCTGCATGACGTAGGATACGGGAAGGCCGTGCTCAAGCAGGGTGGTCATCGCCCGCAGGTACTTGCGGATGTGCCGGAAGAACTTCCGGTACCCCGCGCAGAGGTAGTGCAGCCCCGGTTCACCCTGCACGGTGCAGGCGAAGCGGTGCTTCGGGCACCCTCCCTGACAGGCGGCCAGCACCTCGCACTCCCGGCACCTGGAAGGAAGGGAGGTTTCCTTGGAGGTGCCGAAGCCACACTGCAGCGACTTATCCACCATCTGCGCCAGGTCGTCGGCCATGATGTTGCCAAGCCGGTACTCCGGGTAGACATAGTGGTCGCAGGCGAAGAGGTCGCCGTTGTGCTCGATGACCAGGGAGCGGCCGCACTGCCTTGCATGGATGCAGACCGGCGAAGGGTTGCCGATCCAGGCATTGAGCGCCCATTCGAAATTCATGACGAAGGTTGTCCCCACGTCATGGTGGACCCACTCCTCGTAGATGGCGATCAGGAAGTCGCCGTACTCTTCGGGAAGCACCGTCCAGGGGGGTACCTCGGTGTTCGGCTCCTCCCGGTCCAGCGTGGCCGGTCCGGCCAGACTCAGTCCGATGTTGCGCTCATCGGTATCGGGATGCCGCTCGATGATCGGCACGAACTGGATGAACTCGACCCCCTGCTCCTTGAAGAAGCGGTAGACCTCAAGCGGCTGCCGCGCCGTCTCCCGAGCGACACTGGCCATGACGTTGTACTCCACCCCATGCTTTTGCAGCAGCTTCAGCCCGCCTATGACCTCGTCGAACGTCCCCTTTCCCTGACGGTCGCGGCGGTAGCGGTCGTGGACTTCCCTTGGGCCGTCAAGGCTGATCCCGACCATGAACTGGTGCTGCTTCAGGAAGCGGCACCATGCGTCGTCAAGGAGCGTCCCGTTGGTCTGCAGGGAGTTGGTGATGGTCTTCCTGCCCGCAAAAGGGCGCTGCAGTTCCACTACCCGCCGGAAAAAATCAACCCCCAGCAGGGTCGGCTCCCCTCCCTGCCAGACAAATTCCACCACCGGCGTCGGCTGGGCCTCGATGTAACGCCTGATGAAGGTTGAGAGCACTGCGTCCGGCATCCGGTAGTCCTCGCCGGCGCCGTAAAGCGAGTGTTTCTCCAGGTAGAAGCAGTAGGTGCAGTTCAGGTTGCACGCCGGCCCGATGGGCTTGGCCACGATGTGGATGCCCTGCGGTGAGGGTTCTGGATGCTCAGTCGTCAATGTGAACATGTCTGTCACTCTAATTGGCTACAGCCCACCGCCCCAACGGTATTGCCAGACAACGCCGTACAGATCATAGTCATTGCCTACCCGTGTGTGAATGCTGGTGCTGGCGTACATCTTGAGCGAGTTGTTCCGGTTCACTGGCAACGCCAGGGTGGCGCCCATTCGCCAATTGTTCTGCAGATCATTGTTCTCAACACTGTCTACTGTCGTACGCCCGCCGTGATCGTACGTTCCGCTCACTGCCGCCCAGATACCTTTGCCAAAATTGTACGTAGCGTGCAGCTGCGCGGTGTAGACGGGATCCTGCTCAAGTTTCTTGCCACCGAAAAAATCATCATTGTCCGTGAAGAAAAACACTCCGCCGGAAAGTTCCAGCGTAACATCGCCCCACGCCTTGGAGATGCCGATGTCGGGCTTGACATACCACCGGTTATTGCCAAGATTCACCAGTCTTTCCTTGTCATACTGTCCGAGGGGCGCGGATACCTGAACGCTTGCCCCGATGATCAGATCCTGCTGGTAGCTGGCAAATTCCTCCAGCGACAACGCTGGGGCGCCAAGGAAATTGACCGAGAACCTGAAGCGCGGATCGTTGAAGCCAGAAACATTGCGTTCACGACGTTGACCTGCAACCATCGCGTTTCCTGACAGGTCGGAATAAGGCACTATGACATCGATCTTCCCCGATTTCCCCCACACGTCCAGTGACCGTGCGTACGCCAGGATGCCGGTATGCATCGTCAGTTCGGCATCCTTGAGCGGTGACGAACCCGTGGTTGCCAGCCCGCCATCCGTATAGACGTAGCCAGCAAGTAGAAAATTGACCCCGACCGGCGTATTGACATAGGATCTCGGTTCGATCTCGCCGGCGGCTGCGGGCGTGGCCGCGAACAGGAACGCAATCAGGACCGGTAATGTTTCTGAACATGCGATGACAAGGCAGATGAGTCTAGTCGTCCATCTCAAATTCTGCATGTCATTTCCAGTGATGCCTTATCAGAGTTAATAGTATAAGGACTATTAATGGTTTGTACTGCCATTGGTTATCAACCTACGGTGCCAATGTATTATAGTCTGTATTCCGGACAGTGACGTTGAGCTTCTTCTCCGCAGCATTCAGCACTATCTCCCGAGCGAACGTGGCTCTGCCATAGAGCGATCCGAAGGTCACGGCCAAGGTTACCCGTTCGTTCTTCGCGTCGTCGAAATAACTGTTGATATTCAGGGAGAGTGGACGGTTGCTCGACATTTCCAGGTCCAGGTCGACCTGGTCCCCCCGTTTGAGGAAATCCCTGATGGTCAGTCGCCCCTGTTTGCCCGGGTCCGTTTCGTTGAAGGAGAGTTTTCCTTTATCCACTACTTCCTGGAGGCCGTTCGGGTTCAGCGGAATATACGTGTGGACAAGACGCTTAGCGCTCTCCATGTCTACCGTGATCCCCTCCTTGTTCATTTCCGCATTGTCGAGTTGCCTGGCGAGGTTATCGCGTCGCGAAAGGTCTTGCGGGTTCACAGGCACCTTCCGGACCACCCCGTCAGCGTCATAGGAGCAGACCTTCTGGGTACGGGACTTCTCCACCCCCTTGACGCTGACACTAGTCGTTTCAACCCACTGATACTGGCGGAGAACAGTCTGACTTTCCGCCAGATGAGCCTTGACGGCGATGACCCGTTCAGCCGCGGTCGGTTCCCCCGCAAAGACCGGTAGTGCGAGGGTTTCAAGCATCACGGTCACAAGTGCCGCACACAATACAGCTGTTTTTTTCATCCAATATCCTCCAATGGTCCAACTACTTCGGCTCGATTCTGGTGATCTTCGACCCCTGTATGCCGAGTCCCGCCATCAGCCCCTTCTGGGAAAAGATGAAGGCATAGATGTCGCTCTGGAGGGTCGACGACGTCGCGGTCTTGCCGAACGCGGCAGCGGTCTCCTTGTCCACGATAACGATGCTGGGGCCGACGCCGATCTCCCAGCCTCCGCTCTTGTCGAGATAGGCTAGCGCCGCGTCGGTCATGAAGAACATGGCATAGCCGAATGTCTGGACACCGGCCTGCAGGCCATAGGATGCCGCAGCGGAGTTGTAGTAGCCCACCGTCTTCCCCTTCTTGAGCAGAGCCCCGTTGCCGCCCTGACCACCGACAATCAACCCCGCCTTGAGGATGCTCGGGAAGACCAGTATCCCTTTGGCCTTTTCGGCCAATACCTTCGCCGCGGGGGTGGTTTTATACAGTTGCTGCAACGCAATCTTGACGTCGCGGTCGATCTCGGCCTTACTGGCAGCCGCGGTCGGAGCGGGGGTCAGCAGAACCAGCGCAGCGAGCGCCAGCACCAAAGCCAGTACGGATAAACGAGTAGGGGTATGCATACGTTTCCTCCTTCCGGGTTGCTGCGTCCTCTCGGCAGAGCGGGTGGTCCTCTGATGAGCCTTTCTTGCTACTCGCTCATCTTGTTTGTTGCGCTGGGCCGTGCTGGATTAATGGGGTCCACCCTGCAAATGATGGATCGGCTTGCCGTCCACCGCGATCGCTTCTGCATTCTCCAGCTTCTTGATGTCCTCCGGCGACAGCTGCGGACGGTCCACCTTGATCGTCAGCTTGTTGAGCTTGGCGGTTAGGGTGAACGGCGGCTTGTAGTCTGCGTCGTTGACGCCGGTGAGCGTGTCGGAGCCGATGTCGAAGCTCTCGTCCCATTGCAGGATCATCGGCAGCGTGCGCGGCATGGTGATGGTTTGCACCGCCTTGCCGTCCACCTTGAGCGTGCCGGTGCCGGGGCGACCGAGGCCGCTCATGTTGTTGAACGCCAGCGTACCGATACCGAGGCCGTCGTACGTGAAGTCGAATTCCAGCACATGCCGCCCGGGTGTGAGCGCTTCCGGGCCCTCCCACTTGATCCGCTTCAGGTCGATCAGGTTCCATAGGAATACCGGCTTCCCCTTGAGCAGGTAGAAGCCATAGCCGGCAAACCGTCCACCGGAGGTAAGGATCATCCCTTCAGCGCCCCCTTCGGGGACCGTGATGTCCGCGGTAATGGTGTAGGAAGCATTCAGAATGAAAGGCGAATCGCCCTGCGGCAGGCCGACCATGGGCCGGGTATAGACGAACTCGGTGCGACCGGCGGTGATGTTCGGGCGCGGCGCCACGATGCGGGCCGCCACCGAGGCGTCCATGGGGAATACCTGGTACTTCTTCGCTTCCTCGATGAACTTCTGCTTCATCTGCTTCACCTTGTCAGGATACGTGTCCGCGAGGTTCTGGGACTGGCTGAAGTCCTTGTTCAGGTCGTAGAGTTCGAGGACCTGGTTGTTGAGCGGGTCGGGATTGGCGGTGCTGAAGGCCTCCCACGGCGCGCGGTTCACCTTGGTGCTCAACAGCCAGCCTTCGTGATACAGGGCCCACTGGCCCATCATCTCGAAATACTGGGTCTTGTGTCGCGACGGCACCTTGGCGTTCTTCGCATCGAAGGTGTAGACCAGGCTCGTCCCCTCGATGGGCGCCTGCTTGATACCGTCCACATAGTCGGGGGCGGCAATGCCGGCCGCTTCCAGAATCGTCGGCACGATATCGATGACGTGGCAGAACTGGTCGCGGAGCCCACCCTTGTCCTTGATGCGCGCCGGCCAGGAGACCGCCATGTTCTGGCGGATGCCGCCGAGTCGTGAGGCGTTCTGTTTGAACCAGGTGAAGGGGGTATCAAAGGCCCAGGACCACCCCGCCGACATGTGGTTGTAGGTCTGCTCGGTCCCCCACGCGTCGTACCACTTCATCTGCACGTCGACAGGCATCATGTTAATGCCGTTGAAGAACGCGACTTCGTTGGGTGTGCCGAGCGGGCCCCCCTCGGCGCTGGTGCCGTTGTCGCCGTTGATGTAGATGATCAGGGTGTTGTCGAGCTTGCCGATGTCCTCGACCGCCTGGACGACGCGACCGATCTCATGGTCGTTGTACGCCTCGTAGGCGGCAAAGATTTCAGCCTGGCGGATAAAGAGCTTCTTCTCCTCGGGGGTGCAGTCATCCCAGTTCTTGAGCACGTCCTTCGGCCACGGCGACAGCTTGGTGTCCGCCGGGATCACACCCAGGCGCTTCTGGTTCTCGAAAATCCTCTCCTGCAGCTTGTTCCAGCCGTCGTCGAAGAGATGCATGGCGCGAATCTTCTCGACCCATTCCTTGGTGGGGTGATGGGGCGCGTGGGTGGCGCCGGGCGCATATTTGATGAAGAACGGCTTGCTCGGGTTGATCTGGTTGATGCGGTTGAGGTAGTCAATGGCGTCGTCGGCCATGCCGGTGACCAGGTTCCAGCCGGGCTTCCCCTCGAAGGGAAAGATCTGGGTCGTGTTGCGGAAGAGGTTCGGCTGCCACTGGTTCGCATCCCCGCCGACGAACCCGTAGAAATACTCGAAGCCCATGCCGGTCGGCCACTGGTCGAAGGGGCCGACCTGGCTGGCAGCGAAGGCTGGCGTGTTGTGATCCTTGCCGAACCATGAGGTTGCGTAGCCGTTGTCGAGCAGGATCCGGCCGATGGTGGCCTTGTCCTTGGCGATGATGCTGTTGTAGCCCGGGAATCCGGTGGCCTGTTCGGAGATCACACCGAATCCGGCGGAATGATGGTTGCGGCCGGTGATGAGGGCGGCGCGCGTGGGCGAGCTCAGCGCGGTGGAGTGGATATTGTTGTAGCGCAAACCGTTTTTCGCGAGACGTTCCATCGTGGGCGTCGGGATGACGCCGCCGAACGTGCTCGGCACACCGAAGCCAGAGTCGTCGGTTATGATGAGCAGGATGTTGGGCGCCTCCTTGGGGGGCACCACACGCGGCGACCACCAGGGCTTGGAACTGAGGGCGTCCTCTTTGATCACGCCGCCGAACTTCGGGTCGGGCGGCGGGAGTTGCTTGCCGTCGATGGTTGTGGTGGCGCTGGGCGATCCCGGCACACCGGTGGTCTCAACGGACAGGGCAGGCACAGCCGCCAGCAGGGGGAGCGCCGCACCGATTGCAGCTGCAGGCAGTGCGGTGCTCATACGTAGCTTCGTGACATTAATTTTCATGGTTCCTCCTGAATTACTGGTTAATGGTCGGCTTCCACCCCTTGGACATGAAAAAATCATTGAGCTGCTGGGCAATATCCTTGGCCGTGCGCTCGGCATCGGCATCCACGTTGGCGCCAAACTTTTCGCTCGCCACAGTGAGACCCGCACCAACGGCAAGTCCCACTGCCCAGTGACCTGCGACTGCACTCGCCCCCTCTGTCTCGAGCATACCGGGCTTATAACCGCTTTTGGCGTCGGTCTGGAATTCTTCCACAAGTCGCCTCCCGGAGGGCTGGATGTCGTAAATCTGTGTTGTGGTCTTCACGTCCGACCGACCCACCCCCAGTCCGACGACCGCGCGTTCGGCCTGGTTCCCTTCGTCGATGGAAATGATCTGTCCTTCAATGACGAGGAGGTTACCCGGTTTCGGGGGGAAGTCGAAGGCCCGCTCCGCCGGGTAGCCGAGCTTGCGGAGATTGGCCACCAGTTTCTTGGCGAGGGCGTCGGTCACGGCCCGGCCGACCTTTAGCTCCTGATCTGCCTTGGGAGTCTTCGTGCCGCCTACGAGATCCTTGACCTTCGATGAGATACCGTCATCGAGTTTGACTTCGTCCGGTGAAACGGCGAAGTCGTAGACGAGGAACTTTTCCGGTTGCTGCAGTTGGCCGCCATACTCGCTTGTTACGGCGACATTGGTGGGGGCGCAGCCCGCAATGGCCAGGATCGCGAAGCTGGCGATCAGAGCTGCAAATGGGCGAAGTGTTTTCATTTCAGTGACCTCCTCAGGTTGTGATGCCTTGCGTGATAATTCGATACCAACCTTGAGACTTCACATCATTTCATTATCTTTTTCCCCGCATTGTCGTAGCAGACTTGTCTGTCGAGGTCTTTGTCGGGAAAGCACCCGAGACATTCCCCCTGGCAGTCGTAATACGTCGTGTTACAGTCCTGGCCCGCGTTTTCCGGCTTGGTCACTTTGACGTTACCGATATAGTTCCCCTCATCGAGGTTCCCCTTGAAGCATGAAACCGTGATGTTCTCGTCATCGGCCTGGGCAGTGATATCCATGATTGTGATTATTGGGATGGCGAGTAAAACTGCCGGTAACAGGATGGCGAGGTGACGTCTTTTCCTGTGTGTTCGAGTCATAGTTGCCCCCTTGCGATCTGTTGTGACACAAACTCAGCGGTCGCATTGACTGGATTTATTCGTCTGTCAGGCCTGGCCTCCAGGTACTCCCGCATTCAAACGGTCGGCCCAGGCACGCAAGCGTGCCGCCTTGACATGGAGCAGCGGCTCTTCTGTCCGCTCCAGTACACGGGCCGCCAGGTCCTGCATTTGGCCGGCCGCGCGGGCCATGAGGGCAGCCGTGGCCACCGGTTCCTTGGGGAAGAGCAAGCCGAGGACCTGTGCAAATATCTCCTCGTCAAGGACATCCATGATGTCGAGGACCCATCGGTATGCCTCCACGGGAGAGGGGGAGGAGTTCGCATTGAGTTGATTTTCAGCCTTGGCAAGGGCATCCCTGACCCGGACCTGCATGGTGCCTATGTGTTCCAAAAGCTTCAGGGGTGTGTCCGCTCCTCTGAGACTTCCCCTGAAAAAAACGAGCAGGTTCGAGATGTTTCCTTCGTACAGGGCACGGTCAAGCCAGAAACCCTCTTCTTCGGGCACTGCCTCGAATGCTCGGGCAAGTCCCATGTAGAAGTTAGCGGTGCGGGTCCGCAGGGCGACGCTCTTGGCAAGAAGGTCCTGCACCCGATCGACGGAATGGCTTTGGGGAAGAATCGCCCCCTCCATCCAGCATTCGTACAGGGCCTTCAGCGAGACCAGTATCTGCCTTGTCGCGGATACCTTGGACACATAGCAGTTGGCCCCCAGCGCGTAGGCACTGTCGATCGTTCCCGGTGCCACCTCGCTGGATAGGACTACGACCGGAGTAAGATGCCAGTAGGAACTGGACCTCACTTCGCGGATCAGATCCAGACCGGTACCGTCGGGAAGCTTCATGTCCGTCAGGATCAGGCTGAATGGTTCACCGGCACGTTCTTTCGTGTCGAGCAATTCAAGAGCTTCTTTCACACTTCCCGCTGAAATGGATTCACCGCTGAAGCCGAATTTCCCGAAGGCAATCATGACGAGTTCTACCAGCATGGGATCGTCTTCAACGTGCAGCAGGCTGAATTTCGTATTGGTTGGATTCATGAGCTTATGGCGCGATGCACGAACCGAACACAACGAATCCCTCGTCGCTGATCGTGTCTGTCATCGGCTTTCCTTCCTTTCGGACCTTCTTCATCTTGCCGCTGAACGGCGGAAGCCGGGCTTGCCGAAAATATCCTGAACAGTTGTATATCAAAGATTCGTGCCAAGTGCGCGAGGAGTGAAGGTGAGATAATTTAATGAATTTGCGATGTTATTTGGCGGGGTGGAGGGGGAGTGATAAACGAAAAGGACGAAATATCAACTCCAGGATGATATCTCGTCCTTTTCGTTTCCGCGAGGGCCGAATCCTCACACCACGGCGCGCACCTGGAAGAGATGGCATTCCCACGGTCCCAGTTCGACGTACAGCCCGGCATCACGCATGTCGTTGCCGCTTCGCTCGAAGGTCTCGCCGGAAAGCCTGTCGTCGGGGCGCCACATTGTGTCTCGCAACTGCTGCTGCAACTCCCACTCCGGGTCCCAGTAGGCTTCGGCCATGAAGATGAAGCCGGGGTGGGCGGCACGCACCGCGCCGATCAGCTCCGGCCAGTATTCCCCGGCCGGTGTCGCCCCGGCCCGCTCTCCCCAGGTCCGCTGGAAGATGTCGCTCATCATCAGCATCGCCATGTCGCAGCGCACCCCATCGCACTGGTCGGCGATGGAATTGACCGTCGCGGCGGCCGCCCCACGGAGCCCCCCGTTGAAGGCGTTGAGCTGCAGCACATCGGGCCAGGCCGGGAAGAAGGGGTCACGGCCGCAGGCGAATACCTTTCCTCCCGCTTCGATGAAGGATGACGGATCATTTCGTGCGTCGTCAGCGTTCCCCTGGACAAAATATTCAGGATGATTGTTGACCCAGGGGTGGTCCGGAGCGACATGGTTCGGCACAAAATCAAGGATGAGACGGATGCCGCGCTGTGCGAGGGTGTTGCGGGCCGTCGCCAGCCCCTTCGCCCCCCCCCCGAGATGGTCGTCAACGACGTAGCGCCGCACGCAGTAGGGCGACCCGACATTGTCCCCTGATGAAAAGTCCGGGAGGGCTCGCTTGAAATCATCGAGTAGACCCGGGTTGCGCATGGAGATTTCGATACCGGCGGGGCTCCGTTCCCAGACCCCCATGAACCAGACGGCGTCAAAGCCCTGAGCAGCGATCGCCTCCCACTCCTGTTCCGGGACCGAGGCGAGGTCCACGGGCCGCTGGTATTTCCGGCTCAGGTCACCCAGCCAGACCCAGGTGTTGATTTCGTAAATGACAGGATACTTGGGCCACGCTTTCATGTAGTCTTACCTCCCTTCTCGAACCGTGCTTTTCGTTACTTCTGCTTCAAATCATCCTCCCAATCATGCCACTCAACCTGATATCGGTTCAGGTAACGGTCCACTGCCTGACCGATGGTCGGGTAGAAATATTCCGTGCCGATCTTGTCGAAGAGGCCGTACCGCTTGAGGCGGTCCTTTACGGGCCCCTTCATCTGGGCGAAGCATAATCTGATACCTGCCTGGTGCAGTTCTGCGTCGAGTTCGGTCAGCATGTCGGCAGCAGTAATGTCCACGTCGGTTACCGGTTCGGCGGCTACGACGATTCTCTTTGTCGGCGTTGGCGCTTCGGACACTGCTCGAAGAATGTGCTCGCGGAATATTTCCGCATTGGCGAAGAACAGGGGGGCATCCCAGCGGAAGAGCACCAACCCTGGAATGCGGCGACCTTCGGGGTGGCGCGTGATGTCGTGATACCCCTTCATGCCGTCGACACGGCCGAGCACGGCGCAGTAGGGCCGCCAGGCCCGCCAGATGAAGGCGAGCAGGGCAAAGCCCACGGCGATGAAGATGCCATGGATGACCCCCAGCGCCGCAACACCCAGAAAGCAGACCATCGACAGGAAGAATTCGCCACGGCGCAGATGATACAGTCGGCGGACTTCGGAAATCTCGATTATGGAGCTGCAGACGGAAATGACTATTGCCCCGAGGGCTGCCGTGGGCATATGGTTCATCAGCCGGGGGGCGAAGATCAGCAGCAGAGCAATGCAGACCGCGCCAACCACGCCGGTGACCTGGGTTTTTGCGCCGGCCGATTCGGCGACCGGTGTGCGCGAAGCGCTGCTGCTCACGGAAAATCCCTGGAACAGACCGGTGGCCACGTTGGCGATGCCGAGGGCGACCAGTTCCTGGTTCGCGTTGACATAGTACCCGCCACGCAGGGCGTAAATCCTTGACAACACGCTCATGTCGGCGATGGATACCAGGGCTATCGCCACCGCGCCGGTACACAGGGTAGTGAATTCGGCGGCAGTCACGGTCGGTATCTGGAGGGCAGGCAGACCCTGAGGTAGCGCTCCGACCACTGAGATATGCGCCTGTGAGTCCAGGTCGAACAGCGCAACAGCGAGGGTGGCTCCGACCACTGCGATAAGGACGCCGGGCAAGCGGGGCGCCCATTGCCTTACAGCTAAAATCACGGCCAGGCACGAAAAACCGATCGCACAGGCTGTCCCGTTGGTCCGGCCGTTCTGGATGCCCTGCACAAGATCGACCGCTGACTCCAGAAGGTTGCCGCCATTCACTGAAAAGCCTAAAATCTTGGGCAGTTGTCCGATCAGCAGGGTGAGGGCGATACCGTTCATGTAGCCGTAGCGGATTGGCTTTGAGAGCAGATCCGTGACGAACCCGAACCTGGCGAGGCCGGCCAGGATGCTGATCGCACCGGTTAAGATGGCAAGCATGCCGGCAAGTGCCGCTGCACGACCGGCATCACCGCCGGCCAGCGGCAGGATGGTTGCGGCAATCAGGGCGGTCAGCGCCGAATCGGGACCCAGCACCAGAATGCGGCTTGGCCCGAAGATGGCGTATGCCAGAAGCGGGACGATGGTGGCGTACAGACCGTAAATGGCGGGCAGACCGGCTGCTTCGGCATAACCCATGCCCACCGGTGCGAGGAGGGTCGTAAGCACCAGACCTGCCGTCAAGTCCTGTGAAAACAGGGAGCGGTCATAGTGACGCAGCATGGAAACGCCGGGCAGCCACCGGCGGAGACCGCGGGTGCGGGTATGGCGGATCAGGAGGGAAGGGGGAACATCAGGTGCCATCAGGGCGTGTACCTCACTGGATCGCTGCCATCACTGGATCTTCGGCAGTCTCCCAAAACAATATCAAGTTTCATGCTGACAGCGCCATCACCATTTTCCCTGTTTGGCAGAGAATGCACTTCCCCTAGCCATAATGGCTAAGCATTCTCCTCCGGCTGCCGTGCCGGAGCAGCGTACCACTGCTCCTTCGGGACCACTTTGGGCTGCTCCGGGTCCCCTTCGTAGGCCGGTGTCATTATCTGCACGCCGTATTCGTTGAAGAGGTCGAGGATGTTGCGGTGCAGCTCCGTGTAGAGGCGGTTCATGGCTTGTGGTTCGGCGCAGTAGGTGTTGATCTCGTAGGTGACGCAGAAGTCGCCGAGTGCCTTCTGCAGGACGAAGGGTTGAGGCTCCCGCAACAGGCCGGAGGTGCGCGCCGCGGCTTCCAGCAAAATCGCTTCCACCTGCCGCCATGGCGTTTCGTAGCCGATCCCGACGGTGGTGTGCAGAATAAGCCCCTGCTGGTGAGCCATGGTACTGTAGTTGATGACCTCGCTGTTGAGAACCGTGGAATTGGGTACGATCACCTCTTCGTTCTTGGGGGTGCGGAGGTGGGTGACCAGCAGCCGGATCTGCTCCACGTCGCCCAGGTGCTCGCCGATTTTGATCCGGTCACCTTTTCTGAAGGCCCGCCGATAGGTCATGGTGTAGCCGGCGATCAGGTTGCCGATGAGGGAGGAGGAGCCCAGAGAGAAGAGTACGCCGATGAAGAGGGAAACCCCTTTGAAGGCAGCGGTTTCGGAGCCGGGGATGTAGGGATAGGCGATGATCAGGGCGAAGGCGACCAGAAAGAGCCTTACCAGCCGGTAGGTGGGCAAGGCCCAGTCTGCCTCGAATTGCGGCAGGACAACGGTACCGTCGGCAATGCTGGAGAAGAAAAGGCGGACAAGCTTCAGCACGTAGCGTATGAAAAAGTAGAGGACAAGCAGGAAGACCAGTTTGGGGATCGATTTCAGGATGCCCTTGCCCATGGTTCGCAGGGGATCGATCATGATGGAGACCAGGCTGTTGGCAAGGCCCCGCGTCCAGGGGAAGAGTGTGAGCACGTTATACAGGTAGAGATAGACCGCTACCAGTACGCTGACAGCCCACAGCAGACCGAGGACACCGATCAGCAGACGCCAGATGTGCTCGCCGCGAATGACCTGGAATGTCTTGATATTGACGTCGTGGACTTTCGGCTTGAAGCGGGACTCGATCCAGGTGCGCAGGCGGCGGAAGAGCCGGTGACCGGTCCAGAGAGCCAGCATGAGGAGCAGGGTCGCACCGAGAGTGAAAAGAGCGCTTCGTTTCAGAACGTCCGGATCGCGGTCATGGCGCCAGTCATCGATCGCGTCGCCGATCCGTTGTAAATATGCTTTAGACAGCGTATGTCTATCGATTCTCTCCAGGCTCGCATCGGCATCGATGACGCCCATGATGCGTTTCTTGTCGGCCATGATGAGGGACGCGCCCATATCCTGCTCGATTCGCAGCGACTGCCGAGAGAAGGCCGGGTCCGCAGCCACCGCCTCGATCCGGTCAGCAATGGCCTGAGCGCGTGTTTCCGCCGTGTAGGCGGGAAAACCACGTACGCCGAACAGGACCATCCCGTCCACCACCACTGGTGCGATATCCACCTCCTGCGCACTCTCCACGTGAGCCGTTGCCGGCGCCCCGGGCGCAGGACCTTCGGCCGCGACGGACTGCAAAGGAAGTGCGAGCGTCAGGCATAATGAAACCCTTACCACACCATGATAGATCGGCTGGTAACACATGGTTGCACTCCCTGCCGGGCGTCATGTTCCGGACAGCTTCGCTCCGCTGCCGTTCTCAGCGTCAGCGGGACCCGTCGGCTATCCAGGGCAGTACCCTGATCAGAACCCCGACAAGTTACTCTACCTTTTTCCAGCTCTTGTCGGGATCGTAATTCACCATTTTCGACACGACCTCAGCGGTGTCCCTGCCCAGATTCTTCTGATAGACGACGCCGTTCTGGTTCACGATGAACGTCATGATGCCCGATGCCCCAAACTGGGCCGGATAGGCCACAAGACCGAAGCCGAGAACCATCCTGCCGTTGACCACGTAGTCGAAGGCACCCCCTTCGGCGTGGCGTCCTTGGGCTTTCAGTATCTTGAAGCGATATCCATGAAACGCCGTATTCTCCTTTGAATACCCTTCATCGGCGGCCTTTGCCGCCAGAGGGCCGAAGGGGCTCTCCTCTTCGCCCTCTTTTGCTGCCCAGTAGAGACCATCCCTTTTGCCCGGAGTGCTCCTGATCTTCTGGGCAAACTCCCCGACGCCGTCGCCGGTCCGGTCTTTGGAGGCATACTCGCGCTGGGCATCCACATAGGCGTGAAGTACTTCGATTACGCCCAGTTCATTTCGTCCGATCCGCCGGTTCAGCAGCTCCTCCTTGCCGGCCCTGGCATCGAAGCGCCACGCATTGCCCTTCTTCACCACCGGAATGGGGTAGGGGTAGTCTTCGTTGCCGATGGAGAAAACCGCCTTTCCTGAATCAGCGCCTTCGATGACTACTTTTTCTTCGTAGAGTTTGACGAACCGCTCACGGCCCGCCTTGTCGGCCACGGGGTCCCCCGACGATACGATCTCCCGGGCACCGGGGCCGAGAATGGCGAGCAGGTTCTTTTCGTCGTGATTCTTCAATGCGACAACGAGGCCTTTGAGTGCTTCCTCCGGAGAGGCGAAGGTTTTTTGGGATGTTTTGGCCGATGCTGCCAGTACAGGCGCGCCAGTTGCCAAAATGATGAGTATCGCCAGCAGGGGCAGGAGCAGATTTCCTAATTTACGGGATGTCAAGAGCATCATGCTTGTATCCTCCGAATATCTGTCGGTGACTGAAAGAGGCTCGGACAGCTACCTGCGACCGCCGCCGCCACGACCGCCGCCACCACGACCGCCACCACCGCCGCCAAATCCTCCGCTGGGCCGGGAAGCGCCGCCACCGCCGCCGCTGAAGCTCCTGCTGTCTCCGGCACTTTGACGGCTTGAGAAGCCCCGGTCACTTGCCATCCGCTCCTGCCTGCCACTGCCGGATCCGCCGCCGAAGGCGCTGTCCCGGCCGCCACTCCGGTCTCTGGCGCCGGCCTCTCCGAAAGTGCGGCCTTGGCTGGCTCCCCGGTCTCTGGCGCCGGACTCTCCGTATGTACGACCCTGGCCGGCACCACGCTCCATGGTGCCGGCTGTGGGGCGGGCCCCTGCGTCTCTTCCACGCCCATCCCCGAAGCCCCGTGATTCTCGCCTCGCCTCGGCGGAACGTGCCGGTGACTGACCAAACTGTTTCGCCGTCGCATTGTCACGGTAGGCAACGTTCTTGCGGTGGCTCGGGTCGTGCTTCCACGTCCCCCTGCCGGTGTTGTCGACCCGGTTCTGGTATTTGCTCCGGTCGATGTTCTTGTTAATGTTGACGTTCTGGTTGTGGTTGATTTGAACATCGCCGCCGTGCCAGTCGCAGTGTCCCCAGGCATAGCCCCAGGCCACGCCGACCGCGACGCCGGCGGCAAAGTGGTATGCCGGGTAGGCCGGAGGTGGAGGCGGGTAATAGTAGTAGGGGGGATAGGCCGGATACATCCAGGAGCCGTACACCACCGTCGTGCTGTAACTGGGGACGTAAACGACTTCGGTGGTGGCGGGCTGGATGACGATCTTTTCCTGTTGCACTATCACCTTCTGTTCCTTTGTCGTCTTCAGGTTCCCGGCGTCATAGGCCCTTTTGCGCAGCTCCTGGATCGTATCCATCACGTCCTTCTGCTGCGACAGGAACGCGTCGCCGATTTTTGTCGTCAAGTCAAGCTTCTCACTCATGGCCGACAACACGGTGGGGAAATTGACGAGGGACTTGACGCTCGGGTCCCAGGGCTCCTTTTCGAGTTGCTTTGCCAGGACATCTCCCGCGCTCTGCTTGTGACTCTTTGCCCATCGGTCGGCCTGGACCACCTCGAGGGGATAGGTGGATGCCATGAGTATCTGGGAGAGCAGTTCATCGGGGTACAGGGCGATGGGGGCCAGCAGCTGCGCCAGTTCCTCCTTGGAAAGCTTCTGTTGGCCGCCTTCTTGCCCCAGCACCTGCAGCGGGAGGGTCAGCAGGAGTGCGGCAAGGAGAGTAACTACCCGAATACATAATGATCTTAGGCTCATAGTAGCTCCTTCCATGCTGTGTTGAAAAATAGCCATCGAGGCAGAAGGCTCGTCCCTCAAAATACCTCGGGGATGAATTTGTACAGGTATTCGGGAGACGTGTATTTATTGATTTTCTTCCTCTCCGGCAGCTTCACCTTCTCCCGTGGCAGCTCCTCGTAGGGAATCTTGCTGAGCAGGTGGCTGATGATATTCAGCCGCACCCGCTTCTTGCTCTCGGATTTCGCCACATACCACGGTGCCCAGGGCGTGTCAGTGGCCGCGAACATCTCGTCCCGAGCCTTGGTATAGTCATCCCAGCGGCTGTAGGATTTGAGGTCCATGGGGGAGAGCTTCCATATCTTGCGCCCGTCGTCGATGCGGCTCTCGAGCCGGCGGGTCTGCTCCTCGGGGCTGACCTCGAGCCAGTATTTGAGCAGGATGATCCCCGATTCGACCATAAGCTTCTCGAAATGCGGCACAACTTCCAGGAACCGCTTTGCTTGGGCCTCCGTGCAGAATTCCATCACCCGCTCCACACCTGCCCGGTTGTACCAGCTGCGGTCGAAGATGACTACCTCGCCTGCCGCCGGGAAGTGCGGGATGTACCGCTGGGCATACATCTGTGTCTTCTCGCGATCGGACGGGGCGGGAAGGGCGACGACGCGAAAAACCCGGGGGCTCACCCGCTCGGTGATTGCCTTTATTGTCCCTCCCTTGCCGGCGCCGTCACGCCCCTCGAAAACTATACAGACCTTGAGCCCCTTTTCCTTGACCCATTCCTGGAGCTTGACCAGTTCTACATGCAGCTTGGTCAGTTCCTGCTCGTACACCTTGTTCTTGAGCTTCTTCCCCGATTCCTCGGCAGAAGTCTCTTCGGTATTCATGCTGCGGAGTTCCTTGCCGGGCTCTTCAATGGCTTCCTTTTTTTTCTTTTTCTTGTCTTTCTTGGCAGCGCTCATAATGCAACTCCTTTCCGATACTCTGTGATGGTAGCGGCACGCTCATCCGTGGAGCGTGGCCGTTCCCTCATTTCCCGGCCTGTTCCCCCCCCACCTGCTCCCTGACGAGCCGAGCTTCGGTTCGCCCGCGTTCGGTCTCCAGCAGGGTCTTGGCGTCGAGACGCCCGAAGACGTCGAGGAGGAGGGCGACCAGGCCGGTCCATCCCGTCTGGTGGCTGGCCCCGAGCCCGGCCCCGTTATCGCCGTGGAAGTACTCATAGAACAGGATCAGGTCGCGCCAGTGCGGATCGTCCTGGAACGTGGCCGTCCCCCCGTAAACCGGCCGTCGCCCATGGGCATCCCGCAGGAACGTGCCGGCCAGCCGGCGGGAAATCTCCTGCGCCACCTCGAACAGCGTCATCTGCTGGCCGGACCCGGTCGGGCACTCCACCGTGAATTCGTCGCCGTAAAATCCGTAGAGATTCAACAGCGCCCGGACAATCAGCACATTGACCGGCATCCAGACCGGACCCCGCCAGTTGGAGTTCCCGCCGAACATTCCGGTATTGGATTCCCCCGGCAGATACTGCACCTTGAACTCCTCATGGCCCACCCGGAACAGAAACGGATGCTCCAGGTGATGCCGCGAGAGGGAGCGGATCCCGTGGGGCCCCAGGAACTCATTCTCGTCGAGCATGTACCCGAGCACCCGCGTGAGTTTCTTCTTGTTGAGGATTGACATCAGCCGCCGTCCTTTGCAGCCGATGAACCCCTCGTCGGTGGGTGCCACGTGGTTAACCAGCTCGGGATGCCGTTTCCGGAACAGTGCGATCATCTCCTGCAGTTTCGGATAACGCGTCGAAGCATCCGCCTCGAACACCGTGGATGCGCAGAGCGGCAGCAGTCCCACCAGCGACCGCACCTTCAACCGCATGGCCTGGCCGTCCGGCAGCCGGAGCAGATCATAGAAAAACCCGTCCTCCTCGTCCCACATCTCGTCGTGATGCTCGCCGATCCGGTCCATGGCGTAGGAAATCCACATGAAATGCTGGATGAACTTGAAGGCGACCTCCTCGTATATCGGGTCGTATTCGGTCAGGATCAGGGCCATTTCCAGCATGCATTGGCAGTAGAACGCCATCCAGGCGGTCCCGTCCGCCTGTTCCAGGGATCCGCCCGTCGGCAGCTGGGCGCTCCGGTCAAAGACGCCGATGTTGTCCAGCCCCAGAAAGCCCCCGGCGAAGACATTGCGGCCGGCAGGGTCCTTCCGGTTCACCCACCAGTTGAAGTTCAGCATCAACCCCTGAAACGACCGCTCCAGGAACCGCAGATCCGCCCGGCCCAGGGTCCGCTCGTACTTGTACAGATAGAGCGTGGCCCAGGCGTGCACCGGGGGGTTCACGTCGCTGAAGTTCCACTCGTAGGCGGGAATCTGGCCGTTGGGATGGAAATAGAGATTGCGCAGCATCAGCAGTAGCTGCTCCTTGGCGAAGTCGAAATCCACCAGGGCCAGGGCGGTCGTGTGGAAGGCTAGGTCCCATGCCGCATACCACGGATACTCCCATTTGTCCGGCATGGAGATCACGTCGGCGTTCAGCATGTGGAACCATTCCGTGTTCCGCATGTTGCGCGGGTCTGCCTGGAGCAGCGGATGGCTCTTGTGTTCCATCAGCCACTGTTCCAGGTCGAAGTAGTAGTACTGCTTGCTCCAGAGCATCCCCGCCAGGGCCTGGCGGTGCACCCGGCGCTCGTCTTCGCTCAGGGATTTCGGCGTAATTCTTTGATAGAACTCGTCCGCGTCGCCGATCCGGCTGGTGAACACCGTCTCGAAGCCGTTGAAGGCGTTGTCCACCGGGGCGGCCGTGAGACGCAGGCGTACCGTCTGGCTGCCGCCGCCGGGCACTTCCAGCACGTAGCGGGCCGCGGCCTTGGTCCCCGTCTTGGCGGGATTCACCGCCTCGGCCTGTCCCGCGATGAGATAGTCATGGAACGCATCCTTGACGTGGGGAGAAGCGTTGGGCTGGCCCCAGAGACGCTGCGTATTGCTCTCGTTCTCGGTGAAGAGCAGCTCCGGGGCTCCATCGCAGTACAGCCAGTATTCGCCCAGTTCATGGTGGGAAGCGTGCAGGGCGCCCGGCGCCACCTCACGGAGGGATGGTTTTGAATCGTCCTCACCCCAGGACCAGGTGTTCCGGAACCAGAGGGTCGGCAGCAGGCGAAGCCGGGCCGCCTCCGGACCACGGTTGTGAACGGTGACCCGGATCAGGACGTCGTCCGGGCCGTCCTTGGCGTATTCCACGAACACGTCGAAATACCGGTCATCGTCAAACACCCCCGTGTCAAGCAGTTCGTACTCGAACTCTTCACGTGAACGGCCCCGGTTCGTCTCGATCAGGTCGCAATAGGGATACTCCCGCTGCGGGTACTTGTACAGGTACTTCATGTAGGAGTGAGTGGGAGTGCTGTCGATGTAGAAGTAGTACTCCTTCACGTCCTCCCCATGGTTCGCCTCGCTGTTGGTGAGTCCGAACAGGCGCTCCTTGAGGATGGGGTCCCGCTCGTTCCAGAGCGCCAGGGCGAAGCAGAGCAGCTGCTTGTCATCGCAGATCCCCCCCAGTCCGTCCTCCCCCCACCGGTAGGCCCGTGAGCGCGACTGGTCGTGGGTGAAATAGTCCCAGGCGTTGCCGTCCTCGCTGTAATCCTCGCGGACCGTCCCCCACTGCCTCTCGCTGAGATAGGGTCCCCATTTCTTCCAGGGGATTCCCTCCTCGCGCGCGTCATTCAGTCGCTTCTGTTCCGTGACGTCGATGAATTTCTTCTCAGCCATGGCTTACCTCCTTCAGTGCATTCTCACTGGAACATATCCACAGCCAGTTCGAGGGTGAAGATGCATACAGTTCAGGGCCAGCGCTTATTACCTCGGAATAATTCCCGCAGGTTTATTTCGATTATTTTGAGTATATCGTATCATAACTCCCCTGCACCCTTGATCCGGTCACTGTCGTACCTTCTGAGCCTGATCGAAAGCTCGGGGTCCAGGCCATTGTCAATCTCCATCGTGCGCATGCGCCGATGCTATTGCAGTGCACTCTTATCACCTGTGGGCGAACAGTACCACCACGGAGCGGGGCATCACCCGATAGCGATTTTCAATAACTGGCGGGGCATGGCCGGGGTCGGCGATATCGTCTGGCGGTGCCAGATAGGTGTCGATCAGCCGGCGCCATCCCCCGCCGTTCGTCTTGGGAGCGGCGGGGAGGGCAAAGCGGAGCGGTTCCCAGTAGGCATTGATCATCACGTGGAACATCAGGGTTCCCCGCATTCCCCTGGCGGTGAAGGCGATGCTGTGGGAATGGTGGCTCCAGTCTGGTTTACCCAGGCGCACGCCATGCCACTGGATTCCGGCGTGGCCCAGGATCTGCGAGAGGGTCAGCCCGTGTTCACCTCCGGAGAGATCCCGACGCAGCCGGTGGGAGATGAGATTCTTCACGAACCGGTACAGGTCCCGGTGCTTCTCGTGCAGTGACCAGTCCAGCCAGCTCAGCTCGTTATCCTGCCCGTAGGCGTTGTTGTTGCCCCGCTGGGACCGGCGCACTTCGTCACCCATGAGGATCATGGGGGCGCCGAGGGCGAGCAGGGTGAGAGTTAGGAAGTTCTTGATCTGGCGGGTGCGGAGAGCTTCCACGGCCGGGTCGTCGGTGGGGCCTTCGACCCCGCAGTTCCAGCTCCAGTTGTCGTCGGTGCCGTCGCGGTTCTCTTCGCCGTTGGCCTCGTTGTACTTGCGGTTGTAGGTGACCAGGTCGTTGAGGGTGAAGCCATCGTGGCAGGTGACGAAGTTGATGCTCTGCTCCGGCTCGCGCTCCTGGTGCCCGTACATGTCAGGGCTGGCAAGGAGCCGCGATGCCAGGTGGGAGACCATCCCCTCGTCTCCCCGCATGAATCTCCGCATATCGTCGCGGAAGCGGCCGTTCCACTCCTTCCAGAAGTCGCCGACGAAGCTCCCCACCTGGTAGAGTCCCGCCGCGTCCCAGGCTTCCGCGATCAGTTTGATACCGGCCAGCACCGGGTCCGTTTCGATGTCCAGGAGAATGGGAGGGTTTTCGAGGGGACGCCCATCCTCGTCGCGGCTGAGGATGGATGCAAGGTCGAACCGGAAACCGTCCACGTGCATCTCGCTGACCCAGAAACGGAGGCTGTCGATGATCATCCGCCTGACCACCGGGTGATTGGCGTTGAGGCTGTTTCCGGTGCCGGAATAGTTGGCGTACCGGGAGCGGTCCTCCTCCAGGATGTAGTAGGCGTCGTTCTGGAGGCCCCGGAAGCAGAAGGTGGGGCCCTGCTCCCCCCCCTCGGCGGTATGGTTGAACACCACGTCGAGAATCAACTCGATGCCGGCCCGGTGGAGGGCCTTCACCATGTCCCGGAACTCCTCCACCGGGCCGAGGGGGCCGCCGCGGGAGCTGTATCCCTGGTGGGGCGCGAAGAAGGAGACGGGCGCATACCCCCAGTAGTTGATCCGGCCCAGCGGCGCGTCGTGGGGATCGAACTGGAAGACGGGGAGCAGTTCCACGGCAGTGACGCCCAGGTCGGTCAGATAGGGGATTTTCTCGATGACGCCCGCGAAGGTGCCACGCTTTTCCGGGGACACCCCGGAGCTCGGGTGCTTCGTGAACCCTCCCACGTGCATTTCGTAGATCACGGTCTGGGAGAAGGGGCGCATCAGGGGGCGGTCACCCTCCCAGTCATAGCCGCGGGCGTCCAGCACCACGCTCTTCATGGCGACGGCCGCGGTGTCGCCTGGCAGGCAGGCGGCGGCCCGGTCGTAGCTGGCCGGTACGGCAACTCCCCGGCTGTAGGGGTCAAGCAGCACCTTGTCCCGGTCGAAGCGCAGGCCCCGTGCTGGCTCGAAGGGGCCCAAGGCGCGGTATGCGTAGATTTGCTCCGGTGCGAGCCCTGACACGAAGACGTGCCAGTAATGGTAGGTGCGATGCAGTACCGGATCGAGGGGGATCACTCGGGCCGGAGTTGCATCGTCAGCCGTGTCGAAGAGGAGTAGTTCCAGGCCGGAACTGTCGGCCGAAAAGACGGAGAAGTTCACGCCGTCAC
Organism: Desulfuromonadales bacterium; assembly: GCA_003712145.1. Classification (GTDB taxonomy): domain Bacteria; phylum Desulfobacterota; class Desulfuromonadia; order Geobacterales; family Geobacteraceae; genus Geobacter. Next base: position 25,209 of record RHLS01000020.1, read on the forward strand.
CCTGGAACGTGGCGCCGAGAGGGTAGGGGGAGCCGCTGCTGATGTCGTTATGTCTGGGCATGGAACCTCTTGATCTGGTACTCGTCCTGGAGGGCCGTCAGTCTGGCGGCAAGGGCCCCCGCACCAACAGGATGATCGAGTCTTGGGTATGTGGCGTCCCAGAGTATGCCGGAAAGTTCTGACAATAGCTCCTATTACGGCGAGCGCTGATTATTCCCTCTTTTCCGGGGCCGTGGCATCAAGCGTCGCCACCGTGCGGGAATAGAGGGAAATGCCGGGCAGGGCGCTGAAGCCGTGGGCGAAAATGCTGAGCATGACCGTCGCCATGACGGCCAGCTTGATGGTTTCCTCACCGGGCAAGTGTGCCTCCTCTTCCAGGAAGACGAGCCCCAGCACGATGGAGGCGAGGCCGCGCGGGCCGAACCATCCCATGAACAGAACGGTGGCCGCATTCAGGCGGGTTCCTGTCAAGGCAATCGCCACGGGAACCATCCGCACCACCGTGAGGCTGAGCAGGGCATACAGCACGTGGAGAAGGCTCAAGCGGCCCAATGCCATTGCCACGAACAGACCGAACAGGAAAAAGACGAAGTAGTCGAACAGTTGTCCCCACCCCTCGGTGAATTCGACGCTGTGTTCGCTGGCGTCAGGATGGCCGAACTGAACGGCAAGACCGGCCACATAGGCGGCAATGAACATGCTTCCGCCAACGGGTTCGCACGCCAGAACAGAGAGAATCGGCAAGGTCACCAGGCCAAGTTGCTGAACGGAGTCGGCCATCCATCCCTTCCGCTGGGCTGCGCCCAGCAGTACTCCGCCGGCCAGCCCAATGGCGAGCCCCACCAGTGCTCCCATCCCCAGTTGCTCTCCGACATATTTCATGAGGACCTGGCCGGCCCCGTCGGTGCCGATCCGGGACACGGCGATGAAGAACATGAGGAAGGGGACGGATAATCCATCGTTGAGGCCTGCTTCCACGTCGAGTGCCTGGCGGATGCGTAGCGGCACATGCGGACTGCGCACGATGACCTGCCCCAGCCCGGCATCGGTGGGCGCCAGGATGGCGGCGAGGATTCCCGCTTCCCAGAGCGACATCCGGGGGAAGATGAGGTGGGCGGCGATGGCTCCCAGCATGATGGTCAGCAGCATCCCGATGGTCAACAGCCGAAGGGGGAGCCTTTCCCGGCTCCGTACCGTCTTCGCGTTGATGTGGGTGGCGTCGGTAAACAGGAGCATCACCAGCCCTATCTCGGCGAGTTTCAGGAAACCTTCACGCTCGATGTTCAGCTCGCGGAATCCGGGCATGGCAAGGATGAACAGCGTCCCCGCGGCGGTGAAGACGATCGGTGCCGTGACGACCGTCTGTTCAAGCCGCTTGGATACCAGGCTGTACAGAAAGACCAGCACGATGAAGACAGAAATGACGGTCATGGACTCTCCTGCCGGCTACTCAGCGCAAGAACTTTCTCCCGGCATTATCAACGCATATGTCCTCCGACAGGTCGAAGTCGGAGTAACATCCGAAACAGCGTCCCTTGCAGACGAAAAACATGGAGTTGCAGGTTGGCCCCGCGGATGCGGCGCTGGTGACTATGATACTTCCCTGGCTATCGTTGTTCAGAGGGTTGCCGAGGTAGCAGGTGACCGAAAGCGACACATCGGTAGGATTAATCACCGTCATGGGTACTGAGCTGAGGGAGGGTATCTGGTTGGATTGAAGGGATGGCAGCGCGTCATCGCCCCAGGCTGCGACGACACAGAGAAACAGAGTGCCGGTAGCGCAAAATGTATTTAAAAATCCCATGGCAAGGTACTCCTTGTTCACGTGAAGGTTTATGGGTTATTCCCGTGAGGCGGGTTTCTTCGGCACGTGTCCCCCAAACTGCACCACTTTTTCCCGGCACGCCGGAGAGAGGAGTTCCAGCTTGCTCTTCATGCAGTTCAGCACTCTTCCGTGACCGGGTGTGACATCCGCGCAATACTTCTGGATGTCGGGTTCGCAAAGTTTCTTTGCCTCTTCGATTCGCTTAAGGGAGAGTTCTACTTTGGTCCGGCACGACGGTGACAATTTCTCCGCGTGGCCGCTGAGGCATGCCACCAGCAGGCCCGCCGCAGGCTGCACATCCTTGCAGAACTTTTCCAGCTCATCCATGCAGGGGTAGGTATCCGTCTCCGCGGCGCCGGCAGATGTCGAGTGCAGCATGAACAGGGCTGCCGTTGCGACAAGGATAAGTTTTCTGGTTAAGGTAATCATGTGCGGTTTCTCCATTGGCATGCCCGGCCTGCACGACTCACAGAAAACCGTCGTGCCGCAGCCGTTCAGCCATAAGTTTATCCAGATCACGGCTGACCCGCGCTATGCGGTCAGCGTCGAATGTGTCTATGGTGGCGGTCCAGACCAGTCCGGTCGTTTCGCCGTCATACAGATTGATCTGCAGATTCGCCCGCAAAAAGTCCTTTGACCCGTCAAAATTCCCGTAGCCGCTTGCCGCGGTCCCGAAGGGTGCCCCGGCCACTCCCTCCTGTGTCACGGTCTTGTCTCCAACGGATACCGGTCTGGCTGTTATCACCCCGTCCGCTCCGGATGCGCGCACGGCCGCCACGATATCCTCCCGCCTTGCCTTTTCGAGATCCGGCACCTGGGTATGACTTGCCACGGCAGTGATACCGTGGCGGTCAAGCTCATCGACCATGATGTTTTCAAACCTATTTGGACACATCAGGGTCCACGGCCTTCGGTCACGACACTGATCCTCACTTCAGGACATAGTCGGCAATAATGTGCGCGATCTTCTGGTTCTTGACCTTGCCGTTATTGAAGATCATATGGTAGTGCAAGGGGTCGCGCTCGTCGGCGTCCAGGAGTTTGCGGATGACCCTGTCCCGCTCTTTCTGCTGCTCTATGACGAGGAGTTCAGCATCCTGTTTCGACAGTTTCATGCGCCGGGCAATGGACTGAACCTTGAAGTCCTGTTCCGCGATCAACCGGAAATGGTGACAGTTTTTCATATGCTTCGTGATGATGGCCGCCCCCAGCCCCACGAAGACGGCGTTGCCTGCCGAGGCAATCGACACGACCTGCTCACAGAGGAGCCGGTAGTAGTCATAGTCGCTTTTCCACTTGGGGGAAAGCGTGGCAACCATCTCGTCAAGCCAGCGGGGTTTCTTTCCCAGAGAACGTATGATCTCATCGGAGATGTTGTGCTCCTTGGCGACTTCGTCGAGGAGCGACTTGTCGACCAGTATCCACACTTCGTCGGTCATCCGCTCCAGCAGTTTTACCAGTTCTTCTCCGACCGGGAAGGCCTCGCAGCCGAATTCCCGGGAGATGGTGATGGTCGGCTTATGCAGACCACCCTTCACCAGCTCCTTGGCGCGGTGGCTGAGTTCGTGGTACGCCTTCATCCTCTGTTCTGCGGAAGGGGTAAGCAGTGTAACTGGCATGGCAACCTCCTTTAGACTGGATAGTAATCAGTGTTGCTTTCATTATACCTCAGCATTTCCGCAGTTCATTAACGTCGTTCAGCTCGCATCCGGTCAGCGTGGTGGCTGTACCTCATTCATGAAAGTACCCTTCGGCATTTGCGGGCCTTGGGGAGCCGCCCGCAATCTCCGGGGACCGGTGACCAGTGCAAGGAAATCCTCTTCAACAGTTGCCGTCGGGTACTCGACAATCCGTCCCAGCTCCTTTCCGTTACGAAGGAAAACCATCGTGGGAACCCTCGATATCCGGCGCGTTTCGGACAAGCCGTCACAATCCTTTTTTGATCGATCCACGGCATACATCCTGAGAGAAAAGTTCGTGTTATTGGCGGCGTCAAGAACTTTCAGGAACTTCGGGACCTCGCTCCGTGAGTCCTTGCACCACGTGCCGAAGAGCATAACGATCTCAACGGGGGTGTCCACCTGGTGCAGTTTCTCGATGATTTCAGACTTTGCCGCATAGTGCGAAGCATTTTCCCGCCATGACGGGAAAGCCTTGTAGAGCTGCTCTTGTGTGACCTTCCCGATAAGATTCCCGCTGCTGTCGGTTTTTCCTGCCATTGGCAGCGGACAGAGCGTTGCCTTGTCCGCCGCGCCGCACAGCGTGGCTACAGAGAGGAACAGCGCCATGCCCAGGGTAACCAATCCAGTTTGTAACATCGCATCACTCCTTCGAAGAATTTGTTACGGGTAGATCTGCCTCCTCCGCACCATTCCATACCCTCGTCCCCTGATACTTATTAACTGCCAGTTCCAGGGTGAAGAACATCCGTTCCCGCCCCAACCGTTCCCCCAGGCCGGAACGCTGGACGACCTGGAGCACCTCGGGGTTCAGCCCCACCAGCCAGAGTGTGGTCCCGAAGTCTCGCAGTTTCTCTTCGCCGTCGATCAGCATCCTGAGGGCGGTGTACTCCAGAATGGGCACCGCGCTCAGGTCCAGGGCCAGCACCCTGGGAGCGAATTCCTGGCGAAGGGCACGCATCAGTTGAGCAAGACGCGGTACGTTGGCAAAGTATATCCCGCCTTCAGGCCGCAGCAACAGCAGTCCGGGGAAGGTTTCATCCTCGGGATGCTCCGGAGAGCGGGGGCGGAACACGTTGGTGCCGGGCTTTCGTCCCAGGACATGGAGAGGAAAGCGATTGCCGTGGATTATGAGGGCTATCAGGGATACCAGCACCGCCACCAGAACTCCTTTCAGGGTGCCGAGCAGCAGCACGCCAAACACGGCTACTAGTACCCAGCGAGCTTCCATGAAGCGGATGCGCCGGATGGTAAGGAATTCTGCCGGGCTGATCAGGCCGATACTGGCGACCACCACAACGGCGGCCAGGGTCGGATGGGGCATCATGCCGAAGAGTGGAGCCAGGAAAAGCAGCGTTGCCATGACAACCGCAGCGGTCACAACCCCTGCCAGCTGGCTGCGGGCTCCCGCCCCGTCGTTCACGGCCGTCTGCGACGTTCCGCCACCGGCCGGCATGATATGAAAGAGGCTGCCAACAAGGTTTGCCATGCCGGTCGCCACCAGTTCACTGTTGGCGTCGGGGGTGGACTCTCCCTTTCGGATGAAGGCGCGACCCGCCGCCGCCGATTCAACGAAACTCATCAGGGCGATACCCAGGGCTGCGGGCCAGAGCTGCTCCACCAGGGAGAAGTCGGGAATGGCAAAGGAGGGCAATCCCGACTCGACCTTTCCCACCAGGGCAATACCCGCCTTGTCGAGCCCGGCAAAGGCCGAGGCGGCGATACCGATTGCCACGGTGATTAGTGGCGCCGGAACCCGTGGCGCGAAATGCTCGAGGCCCAGCATGAGGGCCAGCATGACGACGGCGAGAATCAAGGTCGGGATGGATGTCTCGGGGAGGTGTCTGACGATGGACCAGATATCGTTGAAGAATCCGGCCTTGGTGATATGTATCCCCAGAAGTTTGGGAATCTGGTCCAGTACGATGATCAGGCCAACTCCGGCTTTGAAACCCGTAAGCACCGGATCGGAGATGAGGTTGGCCACTACGCCAAGGCGAAACAGGCCGGCAAGCAGCAGAAATGCCCCCACGAGAAGTGACAACGTGGCGGACGCCGACAGCAGCGCTGCCGGGTCTCCGCCGTGGACCACCTGGCCCAGGATGCCGGCCGTCATGATAGCTATTGTCGAGGAAGTCGTGACGCTCAGGGGGCGGGAAGTGCCCATCACGGCATAGACCAGCAGCGGAATGAGCGAGGTGTAGAGACCCACCACGAGGGGGAGACCGGCAATGGCGGCATAGGCCATCGCCTTGGGGATGACCACTGCCGCTGTCGTCAGTCCGGCAACAAGATCGAAGCGGAGCGATTCCCTTTGATAGGAAGGAAGCCAGTTCATGACCGGAATAATTTTGCCGAGACTGTTCATGGCTGGAGTCCTCCTTTATTGCTGTCGGTCACCTGTCCTTCATGGGGCCTTCGTTTTCGGCTCCACAAGCTCACCCCTTCAGCATCTCGCCGATGTCTCCGGTGAAGTAACGCATGGCAATGGATTCAAGGCCAGCTTTGAGAGTTGCTTCATCGCTGTTGGCGAACCGGTCATAGAGGTCCCGGGCCATGCCGTGAAATGCATCGAGCACTGACGGATCGAAATGGGTTCCTTTCCCCTCTTCAAGGATCTCCATGGTGCGCTCAAAGGTGAGCGGTTCCTTGTAGGGGCGATGGGATGTTAGTGCATCGAAGACATCGATAATGGCGAAAAGTCGCGCTCCAATGGGGATCTCATCCCCCTTTTTTTGCAAATCATAGCCGCTGCCGTCGTATTTCTCGTGGTGCCAGCAGACCACGTTGAGGGCGTCCTGCAGCCACACAGCTCGGGAGACGATATCTTTCCCATGTTGCACATGCTGTTTCATCTCCCGGAATTCCTCATCATCCAGGCGCCCCGGTTTTAGAAGTACGTTGTCCCGGATGCCGATCTTCCCCACATCGTGCAGAAATGCCCCCTTGATGAGCGACCGGATATCGCTTTCCGCCAGCCCCAGCTTCTCCGCCAGACAGACCGAGTAAATGGTGACCCGGTAGTTATGGAGGTCGGTGTCGCTGTCCCGCTTGGCAATGGCGCTCCCCAGGACATTGATGGTCTCCAGGTTGGCCTCCAGGAGGTTGACCGACAGCGTGGCGATCCGCTTCATGAGACGGACGATCACCGGGTAGAGCAGGGCGACCGTTGCAATAACGATCAGTACCGCGTAGAGGACCGCGCGGAGCATGGCGCGATGGAGCTGTGCGACGGCGCTGTCCGAGACGGCGAAGACCCCTTCGGCGTAGGCCACGATCTCGTTGCGGCTGTTGGCGAGGGGGAAGGCAATGTGGATGCAGGGCTTGCCGTCGATGGTCACCACCTCATGCCAGAGGTCGCGCTCGCCCGGTGCGAATCGGTAACTCCGGGTGCTCAGCAACTCCTCGACAGTCTTAAGGTGAGGGAATGTATTGTCATTAACGGAGGCCACGGGGGTGTAGCTGCCATCCATCACCCGGAGCAGGACGAACTGCCCGCTGGAGCTCCTGTATCCGAACTCCCTGAGAGCGTTTAACGCGGATTGAATTTTTGCGTGGTTGCCCAGCCCCGGCGCATCGAGCTCGCCAATGAGCAGTACCCTTAGGTGCGCTCCCCCGAGAAGGGTTCGTTCAGTGAGGTTGGCACCAAAAATGGCCCGCTGGTTCATGTAGACCACCGATGCCATGATCGCGCAGATGATCACCGTCATCGCTACGATTCGTAGGATCAGGAGGCGTTGTAATGAACCGAATGAATGTCTGCTGCTGAGTGAAGTCACTGAGATGCTCCGTTCCAGATTTCTTTCAGAAGAATTCCCGCAGACTCTCGTCGATTCCCTTGAGCATTTCGTACCAGAACTCCCGGGCAGCCTCGACCCTGTCCTGGTCGAACTTTTCGAGCCATTCCCCCAGCCGGGGGTCCTGCGCCTGGTCCACCTCCTTCTTCCGCTTCAGAAAGGTATGCAGGTAATCGATGGTACGCTCCGATTCCCAGAAAATGGGGCTGTTGCGGCTGTGCAGCCGGCTGGCCAGCACGTCGATTGACCGCAGGAACCGCTCCTTGCAGTCATAGAGGGACCCCAGGACATCGGGAAGCATCTCTTCCGCCCACCCCCGGTGGAAGCGGCAGATGCCGAGGTTGTCGAGGATCAGCTCCTTCTTCATGCGGTCGGCGCACATTCTTCCCAGGGTCCGGGGGGGGACGAAGTCGTGACTGTAGATCATGTAGTACTTCCCCATGATTGCCATGGGGGCCAGGGCGCCGGCCACCCAGTACTGGTTGGGGACCATCCACCCCCGCCGGCTGAAGGCCACGTACACCATGCGGTCATGGAGCGCCACCCCCTTCTCCCGCGAATGGATCCGGCTCCACTTGCGCACCCCTTCCCCGAAATCGAGGATGCCCCGACGCTGCAGGATCGCGTCGATCAGTTCGCACCCCAACTCGGCGTTGTGCATGGAGTCGCTGACGACGTCGAAGCCGTTGCTCTCCCAGCGGGGGAGCCGGGTAACCCCCAGCTCTTCCGGGGTCAGCACCTTTTCATCCAGAAGGTCCATGAGCCAGGCCAGAACGCCCCCGCCGGAGATAGCATCGAAGCCCATGGCGTCGCAGTGGTGGTTGAGCTTTTCCGCTGCCCGCTGGTCGAAGATGCCGCAGAGGGGCCCCATGGTCTGGTACGGCTCGTAGTCCTTCTTGTAATCACCGCGCATCTTCTTGCAGACGGCGGGGCAGGGTTCGCCGCAGGTGGCCTGCTGTTTTGCGGCAATGGTCTCTTCATTGAACTGTCTGAGGTAGTGGTTGACCACCAGGCTTTCCTGCAAGGCCTTCCGCTCTTCTTCAGCCCAGAAGATGGTGCGGTAGTTGAAGGCCATCAGCTTCCCGCCCATGGTGGCGTAGTTGACCCCCAGGGTGCCGCCGGTGTTGAACTTCTCGTCATAGCGGTACTTCGTGGTCACTTCCAGGTCCTTCTGCATCAGCCGCATGTCGTACTTGTTCCGGAACCATTCATCGGCAACCTTCCGGTCCCGGAAGTCCTCGGTCACCATGGTGCCGCCGTAGATGATGGCCGCGATGCCGTGGTCCCGGAGCATGGCGCTCCCGAGGCCGCCGCGCCCGGCCCAGGTGTCGACGTAGCTGATCTTCCCCTTGGTGATGGGGACCGACATGATCCCCCCCATGTCGGTGTGGAGGGCAGCAGGGCCGGTGACCAGAATCCGCGGATCGTTCTCGTACCGCTGGCCGAACATTTCGTAGACCCGGTCCGTGAGGGCATAGACCCCCGTTCGCCCCGATTTCCAGACGGCCTCCAGGTCGATGGGGACCACCTCTACCTCGATCTCCTCGCCATGTTCGCGGTTCAGGTAGAGGACTGAGGGGACAGGGGCCTTTCCCACGAGGCTCAGCATGTTGATCCCCAGGTTGTCGAAGATAAGCCCGGCCCCCCCCATGGTGCTGATGTAATACCCCTGCCAGCAGGGGGAAAAGCCGGTCACAATCAGGCGGTTGGAGCCGGGAAAGATGGAGCCGGCGAAGATCCCGACGCCGAAATTGAGGCTTCGATGCTGGGATGCCAGATGGATCCCCAGGTCCACCGGCCCGTAATAGCGTTCGAAGTCGTATTTCCTGGTTCTGTAGAATCCGGTGGCCGGATCGACCAGAAGCACCCTTTGAAACATGTTCATATACCACCCGTGTCGGTCAGTGCATTTCCCGCGGCTGGCCGGTGGAGGCCAGCACACTGCTCCAGAGCCACCCGTCGGGGTCGATCTTCTTCCGCTGCCGGGTTGCCAGGGGAATCGGCACGTGGGTGATCTGGTGGTTCCAGAAGCCAACCACCATATTGGTGCATCCGACCATGCCCGCATGAACAGCATTCTGCCCCAGCAGCAGACAGAGGACCGAGTCGTGGGGATTTGCCGGCAGGCTGCGGATTATGTAGCTCGGATCGATGTACTTGAGGTTGACCTCCTTGCTGGCGCGGGCAAAGTGTCCCTTGATGGCGTCCCGGAGGAAGGTGCCGATATCGCCTAACTTGATGTTGCCCGAAGCGTCCCGCTCGGCCGTGGCAGAAAGGAGTTCCTGGCCGGCCCCCTCGGCAACCACCACCACGGCGTGTCCGCGGTGCGTCAGGCGCTCATCCAGGCTCTTGAAGAGTCCGTCAAGGGTGAAGGGGACTTCCGGTATCAGGCAGTAGTTCACCTGGCTGTCCACCAGGGAGGCGAAGGCGGCGATGAAGCCCGAGTCCCGTCCCATGAGCTTCACCAGGCCGATGCCGTTTCTGGCCCCGATCGCCTCGGTATGGGCGGCGTAGATGGCCCGCTGGGCCTCGGCCACGGCGGTTTCGAAGCCGAAGGTCTTCTGGACGAAGGAGATGTCGTTGTCGATGGTCTTGGGAATGCCTATGACGCTGAGGGGGAGTCCCCGTCTGCGGGCCTCCGCAGCAATGGCGCCGGCCCCCTTGAGGGTGCCGTCCCCCCCCACCGTGAAGAGGATGCCGACCCCCAGCTCCGCCAGGTAGTCCACCATCTCGGCCGGATCCTGGGGTCCCCGGGAAGAAGCGAGGATCGTCCCACCCAGCTCGCCGATCTGGCTCACCACCTCGGGAGTCAGCTCCAGCGGGGTGTGGCCGAGACGTTTCACCAGCCCCTCGTAGCCGTACCGGAACCCGTGGATTCTGCGGACACCGTAGTGATGATGCAGGCTCAGGGTGACGGCCCGGACCACGTCGTTGATCCCCGGGCAGAGGCCACCGCAGGTGACGATGCCGCAGGCGATGGCCGACGGGTCGAAGAAGAGCCGCTCCCGGGGTCCGGCCAGTTCCAGGGCAGGAGGCTCCTGGCCCGCCTTGATGTACCGGCTGACCTCGACGGGACTCGAGTGGTACAGGAGCCGCTCGTCGTCGCCCTTGAACCGTCCCCCCTCCATGGGGGAAGGAATGCGGCAGGGGCCAAGCCGTTCGATGGTGAAGTCAAGGTTGTTGTCGTTCATCGGATTCCCTCTCCGCGGAATTCACAGCTCCACGATCGGATTCTACGTACACCCAGGCTCACCCCCCAGCACTGATCGTGACGATGGGCGCACCTTCCTTGCCGCCGGTCTCGGTGAGAGTCATGACGAACATCAGGAACGAAAAGAGCTTCTTCGACCGGTAATCCTTGTCGTCGATCCAGAACCAGCGATCCCGGTACGGCACGGAAGCGAAATCGTCGCCGGGCTTCTCCTTTGAGCAATAGATCCGTATCATCGGCCCCTTGATCCCTTCACCCTCGGGCTCCATGGTGGGAGTCACCCGTTGGTCGGTGACGTGCTCGTCAGGGACTTCAATGGTAGAGGAGATGTCGGTAAGGATCTCAATAATCGAACGGGTCAGCATGGCGATTTCTTCATCACTGGTCGGTGCTGAACCATAGACAACCTTGAATTCGCCCGCACCCTCCTTGAGGCCGAGCAGTCGCCGCACCTCTCTCGCTGTCTCTGCAACCTCCTTGTCGATCCGCTTGCGGAAGACCATGACCAGGGCTCCCTGGTTTTCCTCCTTCTTGACCCGCAGGGCGACCGCCCCTGACATCTGATTTTTGCGCAGATTCTCCAGAAGCTCGTAGAATTCAGGATCGGCCTTACGCATTCGCGCGGTCCCCCCGAAGGAGTTCTGGATGCCGTTGACCGAGTGGACGAGAATCCGGAAGACCAGATCGATGGGATATCCCCCTTCAACAAGGCTCATGACCGTCGCGGGGGCCACGGGGGTCATGAGATTGCGGGCGAATTTCTCGCCGGTCAGGGGGCTGTAGGTGATGGTGGGACGGTCATAGTAGCGGCCTGATCCGCCCACCCGCTGGTTGTTGGCATTGGGCGGGAACGACCAGCCGAAGGAGGCGTTCAACTCCCCCTCCAGGGAATACTGGTTGATGATGGAGGCCACATCCAGGAAGATCGGGGCATCTCCATACCGGATCTTGACGATGTTGAGGAGCATCTGCCGCTTCCACGAGTCGGCGACGGAGGTGGTGTAGTCGAAGCGGTCGCGGGCGACGGTGGAGGGGCCGATCGACGCGCAACCGCTCAGCAGCAACAGCATTGTGATGCTCAGGAGACATCCGACACGTTTCATTTTTGTCATGGCTGGCCCTCCAGCTCCTGCTTCCTGGCATCAAGAACATCCACAGACAGTAAGACGACAGCAGTACCGCACTGCCAAGACCCCGGAATCAGGGTTGAACAAGCGGCACCCCTGACGATATCTGAAGGTTCATCAACAGCCCGAGACGGCGGTCAATCTGCATGAAACGGGCTGTTTTCTTTGGCGATATTGCCTTGTCGAACAACGGTACATACTTGATTCGCAGCTTCGCGGCATCTTCATCCATTTCAAGGGTTCTCTTGGTGAGACTCCTGATCTTCTCGTCGGTCATGGTCGCGTAATTCTGGGAATACTCCTTGATGAGCGCCTGCAGGGTGTCATTCAGCTTTGTCGTCTCAACCGTGTACGCGTCGTACACCGGCCAGAACTTCACTGCTTCGGCCTCGGTCAACTGCATGTTCGCGGCCACGATTTTTTTCTTGTCCGCACGCAGGTTTTGCCGCAGCAACTTGATCTCTTGTTCGACGGCTTCTTCCTTTGTCGGTTCTTCGGCCAACAGGACACCGGCATTCAGCACCATGAAACCACCCAGCAGTACGGCAACGATAACTTTCTTCATGTTCTCCTCCTTGAGGTTAATTAGGGCTCTGTCGCTCTGGAATATTCGAGCGTCACATCCCTGGGGATATCTTGAAATTCCGGCGAAGAGGAAAGTCTGATTTCGGGCCGAACCACTTGTCGAAGATCGCCTTGGCCTCGCCGCTCTTTTCCATCTTCAGCAGGGTATCGTTGACAAAATCGACAAACTGCCTGTCGCCCCGTCGCATACCCAACCCGTAAACGTCAAGGTTGATCTGCGGCCGCGCGATTTCCAACTCGGCTCTCTTGGGCGATTTCGCCAGGATGCCGGCAAGCATGGCTTCGCCGGTGGTCATGGCGAACAGCTTCCCCTGTTCAAGATCCCTGAGTGCCTGGTGGTAGTCGTTGTACGTAACAATCGTCGCCTGCGGCACCTTCTGCTTCAGATATTGCAGCGAGGATGTGCCCTTTACTGTACCCACCTTCTTTCCTTCGAGATCCTTGAGCGTTTTCAGTGCTCCCTTTCTGACAATGAACTTTTGTCCCGAAAAGAAATAGGAATTGCTGAAATCGATCTCTTTTTCCCGTTCGGGGGTCTTGGTCAAGGTGGCGGCAATGAGGTCGATGCTCCCGTCGTTGAGTCGCGGTATCCGGTCGGCCGACGTCATTGGTTTCAACTCCAGCCTGACCCCGAGTTCCCTGGCGATGGCCCGGGCAAAATCGATGTCGTAACCGACTATTTCTTTTGTCTTTGCGTCTGGATAGCTGAACGGCGGCAGATCATCCTTGACTCCCACCGCCAGTACCCCTTTTCGCTTCACTTCGGCGAGGGTATCCGGTGGCAGGTCGGCTGTCGGATTGATCCTGAATGTCCGACGCAGGGGGAAATCGGAGTTGGGGCCGAACCAGTGCTCGTAGATCCGCTGCGCCTCGCCGCTCTGCTCCATTTCGAGGAGCGTAGTGTTGACGAAATCCACAAAGCCACGGTCCCCTTTCCTCATGCCAAGGCCATAGGGCTCAGTTGAAATCTGTATTTGCGGGATTACGAACTGCTCTTTTTGGGGAGATTTGGCAAGCAGACCGACGAGGATCGTTTCATCGGTGGTTATGGCGTGCAGAGTCCCCTGCTCAAGCGCCTTGAATGCCTGCGGATAGTCATCGAACAGGACAACGGCAGCCGAGGGGAGCGCCTTTCGTAGGTTCACCTCTGAGGTTGAGCCTTTGACCGTGCCAATTTTCCTCTTCTCCAGATCCTTCAGTCCGAAAACCTTTCCCTTCTTCGCAATGAACTTCTGCCCGGTGAGAAAATAGGTGTGACTGAAATCGATCTGTCGAGCCCTTTCGGGGGTCTTTGTCATGGTGGCGGCTATGATATCGATGTCGCCATCCTGCAGTTTTTGAATTCTGTTTTCGCTGGTGACCGGTTTGAGTTCGACCTTTACGCCGAGTTTCGCGGCAATGGCATTGACGAAGTCGATGTCGTAGCCGACAACGGCATTCGACTTTTCGTCAATGAAACCGAAAGGGGGAAGAGATGTTTTGACTCCCGCCACAAGCACACCCCTTTTTTGAACGGCAGTGAGCGTGTCGCCGGATTCGGCAAAGACTGCCTGAGCAGCAAGAATGAGTATGATCAAAATCCAGGAAAGTACCGCCAACTTCCTCATAGCCAAGCCTCCCATGACGAATGGTTATTTCATTATTGCGAATTCACGCTGCTGCTTGTAGAGATAGCGCACCATGAAATATTCAAACGGGTAATGGCTCTTGTAATATTGGAATTTCTGCTGATGGCGCGCATCAATGAATTCAAGCGTTGTCACCCCTGCCTCTATGGTTGAGCCGTTATCGACATTTCCGAAAGGATCGATCGCATTCATCATGGCTATTCTGGCGCCGGTATCCACAACAAGGCCGGTCGTACTGCGTGCTGTGTTTGGCCCGAGCACCGGGAGTACGACATAGGGCCCGGAACCAACCCCCCAGACGCCAAGCGTCTGCCCGAAATCTTCAGGCTGCCGCTGCATTCCCATGTGCGTGGCCACGTCGAAAAGGCCACCGATACCGATGGTGCTGTTGGTGACAAATCGTCCAAGGGCATTGAGCGTTTTCATCCCCTTGGCCTGGAGGAGCGCATTGTAGAAGGTCTTGATTTCGCCAATGTTGTTGAAGAAATTGGACACGCCATCCTGGGCAAATTCCGGAGTGATGAATTCGTATCCCCTCACAACCGGCAAGATGACGTATTTGTCCGCATAAAAGTTGAACGTGTACATCCTTTTGTTGAACCCGATCCACGGATCATCGACAAAGAGCATTTTCTCGTCGTCGGCAAATTCGGCAACGGTGTGCATTGCCGGCTCTTCCGGCGGAAGGTTTGCCATTGTGGTTGCGCAGCCTGAAAGTTGGGCGGCAAGGGCGATGATCAGCAGGAATCCCATGAGAATTGAGCCTGGTTTGTTCATTATTTCGCCCCCCCCTTGTCCTCAAGGATAGTAAGGAAATCAACCATATCCACCATGTTTTGCCGGTATTCCAGATTCCCCAGGTGCCCGCCGCGCGGATAGACCTTCGACCTCTCGCCGAACAGCTGCTTGAGATAGGCGCGATCGGCGTCATCGATAATGAAATCGTTTTCGTTCAGCATGGCCGCGAATTTCGGGTTCCCCTTCAGGTAGCCCTCGATGTGCTTCAGGCTCAGTTCCGCTTTCAGTTGCTCCCTGGTGAGGCCGGGCCGCTTTTTTTGCATATAGGGGAGGAAATATTCTTCGAAGTAGTCGAGGTAACTGAGCCTGACCGAAACCCGGAAGTAGTCGGCCAAACTGTCAGATGCCTGGAGAACACGGTTTTTCGGTACAACGTAGCCGCTGTTGGTCATGACATCCGAGGTGAAGATCATGCCGGCCGAACCGATCCTGAAGGAAAGGGCGATAATCCCGCCGGCCTCATCTTCGGAAACGAGCCCGGCCTTGTAGACGGCGTAGAGGAATTGATTGTTGATGTCGATAAAGTCGCCCGCCTTGTAGAACTCGGTAAACTTGTCGAGCATCCTGTTGAAGAAGACCCCGAGCTTCCTCGGCCCGCCGGGAATCCCATCCAGCAGCGCCTCGATCCTCTGGACCGATTCATAGAGATTGACCGCCGGATTGACCATGACGACTTTTCTGAAGTTGAAGGTCTTGCGCTCGTCATCGAGTTTGGCGACATAGGCGGCCTGGGTTCCCCCCAGGCTGTAACCGGCAAGGAAGAAATCTGAAACCTCGATATCATCTTTCACGGTCTCCCAGGCCTTCTCCATAACCTTATAGAGATCAGCCGCATCCGCGGTCAGATCGCCGGGGACACACTCCTTCGAGGCCGAAACGATAAAGTTGGAGTGGGTTGGGGAGGAGAGCGTGATGACATGATAACCGGCCTTGTAGAGGCCATAGGTCATGTATTGCAGCTTGTCGGAATTGTGATCGGAACCGGTGCCGGCAATCAGGAAGGCCAGCGGCGCCTTTTTCTTCTGATAGGCGAAGTTGCAGACAAGTCCATCGTCATAAAAGAAAAGATCAGGCTTCTTTCTCTCCGGATAGACGTCGAGGACAAGCTCCTTCATGGAGAGGTTCTTGGGTTTTTCGATCCGCAACTGTTCCGGAGTCCCCATGATGGTGGCGGCATACGACCCTGGAATGGGGTAGCCGTAGCTTCCTTCTCCGGCGGCTTGGCCTGCAGCCGGGAGAACCAGTAGCAGAGTAACCAACAGAGCAAAAATGTGTGTCACGTTAGTACCTCCAATCTGATTGATATCCTCCGAACGCTATCTACCTACCGTTCTCCTGATCGTCGTCAACTCCATATCTTTGCCGGTCAGCATCTCTTGTGTCACGTCGCCCATGATCTGGATGATGCGGGCGATGCACCCGGTCCAGCCGGTCTGGTGGCTGGCGCCGATGCCGGCGCCGTTGTCACCGTGGAAGTACTCGTAGAACAGGATGTAGTCCTTCCAGTGGGGGTCGCTCTGGAATTTCTCGGCCGAGCCATAGACCGGACGGCGGCCGTTTTCATCCTGCAGGAAGATCCGGGTCAGGCGCTTGGCCAGTTCCTGAGCCACCTGGAACAGGGTCATCCGCTGTCCCGACCCGGTCGGGCATTCCACCGTGAATGAATCGCCGTAGTAGGAATAGAGCCGGTAGAGGGATGAAAGGATCAGGAAGTTGACCGGCATCCAGACCGGGCCGCGCCAGTTGGAGTTGCCACCGAACATGCCGGTGTTGGAATCCCCCGGCAGGTAATCGACGCGGAACTCCCGGCCGCCAAGGTTGAAGACAAAGGGGTGGTCCTTGTGATAGCGGGAGAGGGCGCGGATCCCGTAGGGGCTGAGGAATTCGCTCTCATCCAGCATCCGGGCCAGAACGCGGCGTAACTTCTCATCGGTGAACAGCGACAGCATTCGCCGGCCGGCCATGCCCGGCTCGTTGGGCATGTGCATATTGGTGAGAAGTTCCGGATGACGGCCCAAAAAGGCGCGGGCGCGCTGCAGGAAGTTGGGCAGCCTCTCGATCCCCGCCTCTTCGAAGACCGCCATGGCAGCCAGCGGCAGCAGCCCTACCATGGAACGCACCTTCAGGCGCATGGCCCGACCGTCGGGCAGCCGCAGCACATCGTAGAAGAACCCGTCCTCCTCGTCCCACATCTCGTCCTGCAGATTCCCCAGGCGGTCCATGGCTCCGCCGATCCACATGACATGTTCGAAGAATTTGCTGACGAACTCTTCGTACAACGGGTCGTGCATGGCCAGTTCCACGGCGATCCTGAGCATCTGCTGGCTGAAGAAGACCATCCAGGCGGTGCCGTCGGCCTGCTCCAGATAGCCGCCGGTGGGAAGAGGGGAACTGCGGTCGAAGACACCGATGTTGTCGAGACCCAGGAACCCCCCCTGGAAGACGTTGTTGCCGTCCCGGTCCTTGCGGTTGACCCACCAGGTGAAGTTGACCAGCAGCTTGGAGAAGGCGTACTTCAAAAAGTCGATATCCCCCTTGCCGTCATGGCGCGCCTTGTCCATCAGGTAGATCTGCATGGTGGACCAGGCATGGACCGGCGGGTTCACGTCGCCGAAGTTCCATTCGTAGGCCGGGATCTGGCCGTTGGGGTGCAGATAGTCGTTGCGCAGCATCAGGTCCAGCTGGGACTTGGCAAAGTCCGAATCCACGATGGAGAGGGGGAGCATATGGAAGGCCAGGTCCCAGGCGGCGAACCAGGGGTACTCCCACTTGTCCGGCATGGAGATGATGTCGTCGCAGTAGGCATGGGACCATTCACCGTTGCGGATCCCGTGGCGCTGCTCCGGGCTCGACCAGGGGGTGATGTGGTGCTCCTCCAGCCACTTGTCCACGTCGTAGTAGAAGTACTGCTTGGTCCAGAGCATGCCGGCCAGCGCCTGGCGCATGAGGTTGGCGTATTCCGGGCTCTCCGCCTTGATCCTGGCCGGGGTAATAAACGCGTAGAAATCGCCGGTCTCCAGGATCCGGGCCTCGAAAACAGCGTCAAACCCGGTGAACGGCTTGAATTCCCCGGCCGGCGCCGTCCGGGTCAGACGGAGCCGGACCACCTCCGTTGCCCCGGCGCCGACGGTCAACCGGTAGTGGGGTGACGCCTTTGTTCCGGTCTGGTCCGGATTGACAGCATCCAGCCGCCCCTGCACCAGATAGTCGTTGATCCCGTCCTTGACAAAGGGGCCGGCATTCGTACCGCCAAAGAGCCGGGCATTGTTAGTCTCGTTATCGGTGAAGAGCAGTGGAACGTCGCCGTCGCAGTAGAGGTAGTAGTCTGCCAGGAGTTCCCGGAACATCGGGTCGGTGTGGAAGGCATGGATGATGCTGCCGTCGCCAGTATCGGCCTTCTTCAGAACCGGCTTGCCACCTCTCTCTCCCCAGGACCAGGTATTGCGGAACCAGAGGGTCGGCAGGACGTGCAGCGCCGCCTCCTCAGGCCCCCGGTTGGCGATGCTGATCCTGATCAGAATGTCTTCGGGGCCCTCCTTGGCGTATTCCACGAAGACATCGAAATAGCGGTCCTCATCAAAGATGCCGGTGTCGAGCAGCTCGTATTCCAGCTCGTCCTTGCTGCGGTTGCGGTTGGTCACAACCAGCTCTTCGTAGGGATAGGGAGCCTGGGGGTATTTGTAGAGGTACTTCATGTAGGAGTGGGTCGGCGTGCTCTCCAGGTAGAAGTAGTACTCCTTGACGTCCTCGCCGTGGTTCCCTTCGCTGTTGCTGAGGCCGAAGAGCCGTTCCTTGATGATCGGGTCCCGGCCGTTCCAGAGGGCCAGGGCAAAGCAGAGCACCTGATGGTCGTCGGAGATCCCCCCAAGACCGTCTTCCCCCCAGCGGTAGGCGCGGGAGCGGGCCTGGTCATGACTGAAATAGTTCCAGGCATCGCCGTTCTCGCTGTAATCTTCACGCACGGTGCCCCATTGCCGTTCGGAGAGATAGGGTCCCCATTTCTTCCATGCGACACGCTGTTCCCGTGCTTCGGTGAGTCTCTCGTGCTCGGCAGTGTCGTTCATGACTCATCTCCTCAAGTTACCGCGGCTGAAGGCGGAACAAATTGCAGCACCAGGGTTCCAGATCGATGAACAGGCCGGCTCCGGCCATCTCATCCCCATCCCGGTCCCAGGTTTCACCAGACAGGAGGTCCACCAGGCGCCAGGTTCTGCCCCGAATCTCGTTCCATGGCACCCGGACCCGGGCCTGGGAGCCCCATTCACTGAGGTTGACGATGATGAGATGGCGGACATCATTCCCGGTCCAGCACCAGGCGACCAGATTCAGGTAACTGCCGTTGTCGGGCCACCCTTCGCGGTCGCAGAGTTGCCACTTGCCCTTTCTCAGGCCTTCACTCGCGATGACTCTCAGGAGGTTCAGGTAAAATGCCTGGAGGTCCTTGTCGGCGGGCTCGTCGGGACGGCGGCCGAGAAAGACGGGGAGTCTCACTCTTCGCCCCTCGAACTGTCCCTCATGGAGGAGCACGGCACCCGGCAGGGTGGTGGTGAGCAGGGCGGCGACCCGTTCCTGTTCCGGGGAGAAGGTTGCCGCGGCCCGGGGCTCGTCGTGGTTCTCGATGAACCGGACGAGCCGTTCCTGGTACGGGAGGTCGGCAAAGAGATGGAGCCGCACGTTCTCCGCCGGGCCATGTTCCAGCCGGTCGTAGAGCTTCTTGTCGTAGCAGAAGTCGAACCCCTGCTGCTGGAGCTCCCACTCCAGGTCCCAGTACGCCTCGGCCATGAAGAGGAAGCCGGGGTGGGACGCTCGTACGGCCCCGATCAACTCCGGCCAGTACTCGCCCTTCGGCCGGTCGCCGGCCCGCTCCCCCCAGGTTCGCTGGAAGATGTTGTTCATGACGAGCATCGCCATGTCGCAGCGCACCCCGTCGCACTGGTCGGCGATGGTGTTTACCGTTGCCGCGATTGCCGAGCGCAGACCGGGATTGAAGGCATTGAGCTGGAGGACATCGGGCCATGCCGGGAAGAATGGGTCCCGGCCGCAGGCGAACACGTGTTCACCTACGGTCACGAATGCCGATGGTTCCCGCACGGAATCCCCGTAGTCTCCCTGGATGAAGAAGTCGGGGTGCTCGGACACCCACGGGTGGTCGGGGGCCACGTGATTGGGGACGAAATCGAGGATGAGGCGGAGCCCCCGCCGTGCAAGCTCCCGGCGGGCGATCGCCAGTCCTTCCGGTCCCCCCAGGTGGGGATCGACCACGTAGTTGCGGACGCAGTAAGGGGAGCCGACGTTGTCCTCATCGGTAAAGTCGGGGAGTGCCCGGCGGAAGTCGGCGAGAAGTCCCTCATTCCCCATGGCGATGCGGATGCCGGCGGGGCTCCGTTCCCAGACCCCCATGAACCAGACGGCATCGAAGCCCATGGAGGCGATGGCGTCCCACTCCTGATCGGGGACGGTGGCGAGGGTGATGGGGGTGTTGTGCTTTTCCCCCAACTCGCGGAGCCAGACCCAGGTGTTGATTTCATAAATGACTGGATAACGGGACCATGTGTTCATAATCATCACCTCATCACATCATGCCCTCTTCTCGGGGGACGCGGCATCGAGGCTTCCCACCGTGCGGGCATAGAGAGCTATGCCGGGCAGGGCGGTGAAACCGTGGGCGAAAATACTCAGCATGACGGTCGCCATGACCGCCAGTTTGATGGTTTCTTCTCCGGGCAGCCTGGCCTCCTCTTCCAGAAAGACGAGGCCGAGCACGATGGCATCACAGAAGCCCGTCGCGCCGCAGACGTTCGGCCAGCAGTTTTGCCAGATCGCGGCTGACCCGGGCGATCCGTTCGGCATCGAAGGTATCTATGGTGGCAGTCCAGACCAGCTCGGCCGTTTCGCTGTCATAGAGGTTGGTCTGGAGCATCGCCCGCAAGAAATCCTTTGATCCGGCAAGATTCATATAGCCACTTGCCGCGGTCCCGAAAGGAGCGCCAGCCACACCTTCCTGGGTCACGGTCTTGTCCCCGACGGATACCGGCCGGGCCGTTATCACCCCGTCGGCGCCGGCTGCCTTCACGGCCGCCACGATTTCGCTTTTGCCGGCTTTTTCCAGATCATTGATCAAGGTATGGCTCGCCATGGCAGTGACGCCGTTGCGACCAAGCTCATCAACCATGACGTTCTCGAACAACTTGCGGCGGCCTTCGTCGTTGGCGATGGCAAGTATCATCAGCTTCTTGTACTTACGTGCCGGTTCGCCGGTCTTGTGCCACGATTCCTTCACCGTCAGGGAGGAGCACCCCCCCAGGAGCAACAACCCCGCAGTGATCAGGGCATACACAATTCTCATGCAAACATTCATCGCTTCCTCCCGGTCTCAGATGAGTCCTTGGCTGGCAAGAGCCCTGATCACCAAACCCGACAGCTTGCTGCTGATGGTTACGACACCTGCGGGGTCCACGGCGCTCGTGGTTCCCGACCAGACCATGCGGCCCGTTCCGGCGTCGAAGAGACTGGTCTGGAGGGTCGCCACTTTCGACGTGGTGACCTCTACCGGACGATGCTCAAAGGCGGCGTAGGAAACGGTCGCCCCGTAGTAGCCGAACATGTCGGTCGGCATGAGCACGGGATCATAGAAGTCGGGATGCGTAAACCCCCGGTCCATCATGACAAAGCCGGTCTGGGTCGTGGTGTTGCGTTTCAGGTCGACGAGGCGGGTGATGAGCACCCCGTCGGCACCGGTCTTTCTAACCGCCTCTTCCAGGGTCTCCCTGGACTGCTTTGCCTCGACACCGGTAATGGTGTAGCTCGACGTGGCCTCCAGCTTCATTTTCCGCAGTTCGTCGGAAAAAACCTCCTCGAAGACCTGGCGCATCTGGTTGTTGTTTGCAACACCCACGACCAGGAGTTTCCGGTACTGCTTCGCCGGCGCCCTGTCATCTTTCCATGAGTTGACCAGCGAAGTGGATGCGCATCCCGTCAGCGTAACTATGAGCATAAGCACCCAGAGAGCACGGTACAGCTTCTTCATCGGGTTCCCCTT
Source organism: Desulfuromonadales bacterium (assembly GCA_003712145.1). GTDB lineage: Bacteria > Desulfobacterota > Desulfuromonadia > Geobacterales > Geobacteraceae > Geobacter. The sequence goes on from RHLS01000020.1 coordinate 46,898, forward strand.
TCCAGGAAGGAAATGATGGTGTTTATTTATGCGTCGTTAGTGCCCCGGATTGCTTATGATATCTTGCGCGGTTGGGTCATGTTCTCCGGCTTCAGGATGTCGTCCAGGGCATCCTTGCTCAACCACCCCTTCTGGAGCACCAGCTCATAGACGCTGCCGCCGGTTTCCAGGGCTTCCTTGGCGATGGAGACCGACTTTTCGTAGCCCAGGACCGGGTTCAGGGCTGTGACCAGGCCGATGCTGTTCTGCACGTATTCGCGGCAGCGCTCCACGTTGGCCTGGATACCGGTGATGCACCTGCTGGTAAGAACAACGGCGGCGTTCTTGAGGATCATCAGTCCGTGGAGGAGGCAGTAGGCGATGATCGGCTCGGCCATGTTCAGCTCCAGTTCGCTGGCCTCCGAGGCCATTGCGACGGTCACATCGTAACCGATGATGGTGAAGCAGACCTGGCTCACCATCTCCGGGATGACTGGGTTGACCTTGCCCGGCATGATGGACGAGCCGGGCTGCATGGCCGGCAGCCTGATCTCGTAAAGACCACAGCGGGGACCCGACGACATCCAGCGCAGGTCGTTGCAGATCTTGGAAAGCTGCACCGCCGAGCGCTTCATGTTCCCGGCCATTTGTGAGAAGACGCCGGAATCCTGGGTTGATTCCACAAGGTTTGGAGCCTTGCGCAGGACCAGGCCACTGATGGCAGAAAGCTTCTCAGTGACCAGGTCGGCATAGCCCGGTGGGCTGTTGATGCCGGTGCCGATGGCGGTAGCCCCCATATTGATCTCCAGCAGTTCGTCGGCCGCGGTCCGCATGCTCTTCATGGCGCTGCCGATCATGGCTGCATAGGCTCCGAACTCCTGCCCCAGGGTCATGGGAACGGCATCCTGGTTCTCGGTCCGCCCCATCTTGAGGACCTGGGCGAATTCCTGTTCCTTGCCTTCCAGGGCGGTTTTCAGCTCACCCAGCGCACCAAGGGTGTCCTGGAGCGAGAAGTAGACGGCGAGCTTGATGGCGGTGGGGTAGGCGTCGTTGGTGGACTGGGAGCAGTTGACGTCGTCGTTGGGGTGGAGAAACTTGTATTCCCCCTTGTTGTGGCCCAGAATCTCCAGTGCCCGGTTTGCGATCACCTCGTTGGCGTTCATGTTGGTGGAGGTACCGGCCCCTCCCTGTATCATGTCAACAACGAAATTGTTGTGCAGCTTTCCGGCGAGGATCTCGTCGCAGGCGGCGCAGATGGCCTCCATCTTCTCCTTCGCCAGCACCCCCAGTTCGCAGTTGGCCTGGGCGGCAGCCTTTTTAACCATGGCCAGGGCATCGACGAAATGGGCGAAATTCTTGACGGGCATTCCGGAGATGGGGAAGTTCTCCACGCCGCGCAAGGTTTGAACCCCGTAATAGGCGGAGAGCGGCACTTCCCGATCACCGAGGAGGTCGTGCTCACGCCGTACGGCGGTTATTAAATCTTCGGGTCGGGCCGTGCCGGCCAACTGTTCGGCAGCATGGCGCAACCGCTCGCTCTGACGCTGGGCGACACGGGCAACGATTCGGTAGAACACATCGGGCTGGGTCTGCCGCACTTCCAGCCAGACCTCACGGGGGATCTGCAAGACGGTGGCGCCCGTGCGGGTGAAGGCGCTGGAGGCATGGGGTGATTCGTCCATCAGTGCCCCCTCGGCGATCATCGCTCCCTGGGCGAGGGTAGAGAGATGGGTTGTCGATCCATGGAGCCCCCGAACGATGGCAACCTCACCATCCTCGATGAACCCTGCCCAGAGGCGCGGCGTAGATTCGTGAAAAAGATATTCGCCCGGAGCGTAAACTTTGCGTTCACCCTTGGATGCAATCAAGTAAAGATCGGTGGCGGAAATTCCCGAGGCAATTGCGGCTTGAGTGACGAGTTGATCAAGAATAGACATGAATTCCTCCTTTTTCTGGTTAATGGCTATCGAAACGATATCAATCGGCTGCCCGTTTTACCGTCACAGGATCAGTCCGCCGAACAGAAACCCGAGGGCCACTGCAAAGGCAATGGTACAGGTGCCTGGGATCAGGAACGGGTGGTCGAAGACGTATTTCCCCACCCGGGTCGAACCGGTGTCGTCGAATTCCACTGCGGCGATCAGGGACGGGTAGGTCGGCAGCACGAACAGCGCGCTGACCGCGGCAAAGGCGGCGATGGCCGCGGTTGGGCTAACCCCCAGCGCCAGAGCCGCCGGCATCAGGGCCTTGGTGGTGGCGGCCTGTGAGTAGAGCAGCATGGCGGCGAAGAACAGGACAACCGCCAGCATCCAGGGATACGACGTGAGCAGGTTGGCCGCCAGCACGTTAATCTCCTTGATGTGCGCCGACACGAAGGTGGTGCCGAGCCAGGCGACCCCCAGCACGCAGATACAGGCGCTCATCCCCGACTTGAAGGTCGCGGCGTTGAGGACGTTCTTGGCGTCCACCCTGCAGAACATGCAGATCAGGGTGGCGGCGCCCAGCATGAAGGAGATGATGGCGTCGTCACGCTTGAGGACCGGTTCCTTGATAAGGGCAAAGGTCGGACTGATGGCCAGGGCGTAGAACACGACACAGAACAGGCAGATCCCGAAGATCAGCACCGAGCGCTTGGCCTCCGGGGGGATCACTTTCTCCCCTTTATCGGAAGTCTGCATATTGACCTGACCCTTGGCCAGACGCTCCTGGAAGACCGGGTCGTCCTTCAGGTCCTTGCCGAGGAAGTTGGCAACCACCGCCCCCAGCAGGCAGGCGATGAAGCTGCTCGGAATCGCCACCAGCAGGAGCTTCACGTAGTCCACGCCGAACTTTTCCAGTTCTTTAGAGAAGAAGACCACCGCCGCCGAGATCGGCGATGCGGTGATGGCGATCTGGGACGCCACGGTTGCGATAGAAAGGGGGCGCGAGGGCCGGATGCCGTTCAGCTTGGCCACCTCGGCGATCACCGGCAGGGTGGAGAAGGCGGTGTGGCCGGTGCCGGCGAACATGGTCATGGTGTAGGTGACCACCGGCGCCAGAAAGGTGATGTATTTCGGATTCTTTTTCAGAATCTTCGTGGCGATCTCCACCAGGTAGTCCAGCCCGCCGGCTACCTGCATGGCGGCGATGGCGGCGATCACCCCCATAATGATCAGGATCACGTCCACCGGGATGGCGCCCGGCTTGACGCCGAACAGCCCCAGGACCAGCACGCCGAAGCCACCGGCGAAACCGATGCCGATGCTTCCCAGGCGTGCCCCGAGCCAGATGAAAAAGAGGACAATAAGAAGTTCGAGGATCCACATGTCCGTTCTCCTTTATGGTTTCTGGTACCGGCCGATGATGTTCTTGGTCTGCCCGTTTACAGTCACGACGCCATCGGCGTCAATCTGTGTGGTGACCGACGTCCAGTTGAAGGTCACATCACCGCTGATACCGGCAAACGGACCGGTGCCGCCGACCAAGGTGCCCACAACCTGGTTCCCTTGCTCCATCTGGCTGCTCTGGATCGTGAGGTAGATCTCCGGACCGCCAAGATCCTTCCAGACACAGCGGCCGGTCATGCCGGTCGTTGTGTCGGCAAGGCCGATACAGTCGGACCAGAAATCCTTCTTCTTGCCAAGGGGGGCCTGCAGGCTGACATGGCCGACGATCCTGAAGGTGAAGACCTGCCGGCCTGCGCCAAAAGGAAATGGAGTCCGAGTGCCGTTGGCGATCCAGCTCCCCCTGAAGTCGCCAGATTCTGCCCCATAACTTTCGGTTAAGGATGAGGTTGCGAGCAGTAGAAACCCGCACAGGAAAATTCGGAAAAACGATGTGCCGTTCATGGTCTCTCCTTTTCATTGCTGGTTTTCAGGTTGTCAGCTCATCAACGCCACGATGACCGGCCCCCAGGCCGTCAGCAGGATGTTCCCCACCGCATAGGGGACCGTGTAGCCGAGCACCGGGAGCTTGCTCTGGGCCTCGTCCTGAAGGGCCTTGAGTCCCGCGGTGAGGGTCCCCGCGCCGGTGCAGACCCCCAGCAGGATGACCGGATTCATCCGCAGGATGTAACGCCCCACAAGAAGGCCGATGATATGCGGGACCGCGGCCACCACAAGGGCGACGAACACGAGGCTCAAACCTGTCTTCTGCACGCCGGCGACGAAACTGGGACCCGCTCCAAGACCCACCACGGCGATGAACGTGCAGAGCCCCACCGAGTCGAAGACCCAGAGGGCCGGCTCCGGAATGCGGCCGAAGGTCGGGTGAACGGAGCGTAGCCAGCCGAACACGAGCCCCATGACCAGGGCGCCGCCGCTGGCGGTGAGGGTGATGAGAACCCCTCCCACCGTGACCGACAGGAGACCCACGAGTCCCCCGAAGAATATCCCCAGCCCCACGAAGATCATATCGGTGGCTGCCGACGGGCGGTCCACGTAGCCGATGGCCTGGGCGGCCCTCTCCGCATTGCGCCGGTCCCCCGCGATCTGGAGCAGGTCTCCCCGGCATACCTTCGTCTGGGCCGTGAAGGGGATCTCCTGCCCGCCCCGTATCAGCTTCAGGAGAGCCACCCCCCGGCCGTGGCGCTCGGCCAGTTCCAGGAGCGTAGCGCCGACCAAATCTTTGTTGGTGAGGACCACGTCCAGTCTGGCCAGGTGAAACTCCAGCAGCTCCCGATCCTCCACCTCCGGACCGATTGTGGTGCCGACATCGAGGATGAGGTGGCGGCGGGCGGCAACGGCAATGATGTCTCCCTCTCGGATAATGGTGTCCACGTCCGGCTCGATCAGTGTGCCGTCACGCCGGATTCGCTCCACGAAGAGGCGCACCCCGGGGAAGGAAGCCTCAATCTCGGCAACGGTCCGATTCACCGCCGTCGGGCCGGTGACACGAAAGGCGCGAAAGTCCCACTCGCGATACGAGGAGAGGATGCCCGGCTCCAGTTCTTCTTTACCCGACAGTTCCACCTCCAGTTTCCTGCTCTCCTCGCGCAGGTTGATCCCCATGAGCCGCGGCATCAGGAACGAGAGGAACCAGACCAGGAAGGTCGTTCCCACCAGGTAGGTCACCGCGTAGGCCACGGGAATGTTGTTCACCAGCCGGATCTTTTCAGCTTCGGGGAGAGGAAGCCGGTTGATGGCGTCGCCGGCCGTGCCGATCACCGTCGACTCGGTGAAGGCCCCGGCAAGCATCCCGGCCGCGGTTCCCGCGTCGTAACCGAGGAGCTTTGCCGCCACGACCGAGACGACCAGCGAGGCGACGCAGATAATCACCGTGAGGAGGAGTTGGGGCAGGGCGTCCTTTTTCAGGCCCCGGAAGAACTGGGGACCCACCTTGTAGCCGGTGGCGAAGAGGAACAGGTCGAAGAAGACGGTCTTCACCGTCGGTGAAACCTTGATGTCGAGTTGGCCGATAAGCACCCCCGCCAGAAGCGTTCCCACGACGGTGCCGAGGGAAAAGTTGCCGAACCTGAGGCGGCCGATGAAGAATCCCAGCGCCAGTGTAAGGAAGATGGCCAGTTCGGGGTACTGCTGAAGTATGGAGATGAACGTTGTCATGGGCTGTTCTCCGCGTGTTTCTCCCTCTTCTTAGCCCCGGAAGAGCGTAGTGCCTGTTCCCCGCAGCTCCGTCACCGCCCGTTTCACCCGCTCCGCCATACCCGCCTCGGCCAGGGCCAGGTAGGTGCGGGGGTCGTAGGCCTTCTTGTCCCCCACCTCTCCGTCCACCTTCAGGACGCCGTCATAGTGGCTGAACATGTGGGCGGCGATGGGGCGGGTGAAGGCGTACTGGGTGTCGGTGTCGATATTCATCTTGACCACTCCGTAGTCGAGGGCCTCGTGGATCTCGTGGAGTTCCGATCCTGACCCGCCGTGGAAGACCAGGTGGAAGCGGGTTGCCTCGCCATACTGGGCGACCACCGCATCCTGGCACTCCTTGAGGACCGATGGCCGAAGCTTCACGGCGCCGGGCTTGTAGACGCCATGGACATTGCCGAAAGTGGCAGCCAGAAGATAGCGGGCGCCGATGGAGTTCAGGCGCCGGGCCACCTCAAGGGTGTCTTCGGGTGTAGTGTAGAGCTTGGCATTGGCCTCGGCCTTGATGCCGTCCTCTTCGCCCCCCACGACGCCCGCCTCGATCTCCAGGATCAGTTCGCTTGCCTTGAACCGCTCCAGGAGTTTCGCGGCAATCTCCAGGTTCTCCGCCAGCGGCAGGGCGCTGCCGTCGAACATGTGGCTGTTGAAGAGGTTGGGGAGCCCGGCGGCCCGGCGGCGCTCAGTCTCGGCAACCAGCGGCAGGACAAAGGTTTCGAGTTTGTCCGCCGGACAGTGGTCGGTGTGGAGGGCCACATAGATGGGGTAGCGCTCGGCGACCCGGTGGACGTGCTCGGCGATGGAAATGGCCCCCAGCGGCATATCCTTGACCGCCGTGCCCGAGGCAAAGGCCGCCCCGCCGGTGGAGATCTGGATGATGCCGTCGCTGCCGCTTTCGGCGAGCCCCTTCAGCACGGCGTTGGCAGTGGTCAGGGAGGTGACGTTGATGGCCGGGTAGGCGAAGCGCCCTTCCCGGGCCCGGTCGAGCATTCTGCAGTAGATGTCGAAACTGGCTACCGGCATGGTTCACTTCCTCCTTTTCGTGGCGGCACCCTTCGCCGCCTTGGGGGCACCGGCCGATCCCGGCTCTTCGACGGGCCGCGCCCCCCAGATATTCGCGCAGTACTCCCGGATTGAACGGTCGGAGGAGAATTTCCCCATCCGGGCCACGTTCAGGATCGACATCTCCGTCCACCTCTTCGTGTCGCGGTAGGCGGCGCTCACCCGGTCCTGGCACTCGCAGTAGGACTGGAAGTCTGCCAGCAGCAGGTAGTCGTCCCGCTGGAGGAGGTGATCCACCAGGGGACGGAAGAGAGCGGCATCCCCCCGGGAGAAGACGCCGGAGGCGATCTGGTCGATGACCTCCCTGAGGGCGGGGTTCGATTCGTAGAAGGAGCGGGGGGAGTAGCCACCCCCCTTCAGGTTGTGCACCTGTTTGGTGGTGAGACCGAACAGGAAGAAGTTCTCCTCTCCCACCTCCTCGCGGATCTCCACGTTTGCCCCGTCCAGGGTGCCGATGGTGAGGGCGCCATTCAGGGAGAACTTCATGTTGCCGGTCCCCGAGGCCTCTTTCCCGGCTGTGGAGATCTGTTCGGAAAGGTCGGCCGCCGGATAGATCATCTGGCCGTTGGTCACGTTGAAGTCGGGGAAGAACACCACCTTGAGGCGCCCTGCCACGTCGGGGTCGGCATTGACCACCTCTCCCACGCCGTTGATGAGCCTGATCATGAGCTTGGCCATGAAGTAACCCGGGGCCGCCTTTCCCCCGAAGATGAAGGTGCGGGGGGTGATGTCGGCCTTCGGGTCGGCCTTGATCCTGTTGTAGAGGGCGATGATGTGGAGCACGTTCAGGTGCTGGCGTTTGTACTCGTGGATCCGCTTCACCTGCACGTCGAAGAGGCTTTCAGGGTCCACATCGATGCCGGTCCGCTCCTTGATGACCCGTGCCAGCGCCTCCTTGTTGGCCTGTTTTATCTGCTGCCATCTCTTTTGGAATGGGACATTGCGGGCAAAGGGCTCCAGCCCCCGGAGCTCCGTCTCGAGGTTGCTGGGCCAGGTGCCGCCCAGTTTCGACGAGATCAGCTCCGTGAGCCCCGGATTGCTTAGCGCCATCCAGCGGCGGGGGGTGACGCCGTTGGTGACGTTGTGGAATTTTTCGGGGAAGAGCTCGTGGAAGTCATGGAGCACGGTCTTCTTCAGAAGCTCCGTGTGCAAGGCCGCGACCCCGTTGACGGCGTGGCTCCCCACGCAGGCCAGGTTGGCCATGCGGATGTACTTTCCGCCGGTCTCGTCGACCAGGGAGAGCCTTCCCAGCCGTGCCTCGTCATCGGGAAAGCGGGTACGCACCTCGTCCAGGAACCGCCGGTTGATCTCGTAAATGATTTCCAGGTTGCGGGGGAGAAGGGAAGCAAAGAGCGGTAACGGCCACTTCTCCAGGGCCTCCGGCAAGAGGGTGTGGTTAGTGTAGGCCAGTGTCTTGCGGGTGATGTCCCACGCCTCGTCCCACTCCACCTGATGCTTGTCCACCAGGAGCCTCATCAGCTCCGCCACCGCGACGGAGGGGTGGGTGTCGTTGAGCTGCGCGGCAAAGCTCTCGGGGAAGGTGTCGATGGTCCCACCTCTCATGAAGTGGATACGGATCATGTCCTGCAGGGAGCAGGAGACAAAGAAGTACTGCTGGGCCAGTCGGAGCCGCTTGCCGATTTCGGGCTCATCGTTGGGATAGAGAACCTTGGAGAGGGTCTCGGAGACGACTTTCTCGTCAACCGCCCTGTAGTAGTCTCCCACGTTGAAGGATGAGAAGTCGAAGGATTCCACCGCCTCCGATTTCCAGAGCCTCAGCATGTCGGTGGTCCGGGTGCGGTATCCGGCAATGGGCGTATCGTAGGGAACTCCCTTGACGACGCGGTTTGGTACCCACCTGACGCGGTACTTACCTTCGGCGTCGGTGAAGGATTCCGTGTGGCCGCCGAAGTTGACGTAGCAGGCCAGTTCAGGGCGGCAGATCTCCCACGGGTTTCCCATCTGCAGCCATTTGTCGGTCTTTTCCACCTGCCATCCGTCCCGGATCTCCTGGTCGAAAATGCCGAACTCGTAGCGGATGCCGTAGCCGATGGCGGGGACGCGGAGTGTAGCCAGGGATTCCATGTAGCAGGCGGCCAGCCGTCCGAGGCCCCCGTTGCCGAGCCCCGGCTCCTCCTCCTGGCGGAGCAACTGGTCCATATCCTGTCCCAGTTCGGTCACCGCCGCGCGGACCGTTTCCGTGAGCCCCAGATTCACCAGGTTGTTCCCCAGGTGCGGTCCCATGAGGAACTCGGACGACAGGTAGCTGACGATTTTGAGGGTCCGGTCGGTCAGGTGATGGAGCGAGTTGAGCCAGTCTTCTACCATCAGGTCGCGGACCGTGTGCGAAATGGCCATGTACCAGTCGTTGCGGGTCGCCAGGCCGATATGCCGCGCCTGTGTGAAGTAGAGGTGGTCCAGAATGGCCTGTTTGAGGGTGGCAACGTCCCTTCCGCGCCGGATGTCCTCTGTTGCTGAGGTCGATATATCGGCCTTTGAGCCCGGTTCTCCCATGAATCGTTCCTCCCTCAAGTATTCTTCAGCATTTCCGCAGTTCATCGCCGGACAGAGCAATCAGCATGGCAACAATGCTGCGTCCTTCAGCGTTGCACAGTACATTGAGCGTCAGTTCCGGGGTGTCGTCCGCTGCTTCGCTCCGCTTGATCCCCATCCGGTCGACAAAGAGTGTTTCGGTCCTTGACCAGAGGTGTTCCTCGGGGTTGTTCAGCACGTCGGCGAGGATTTCCAGATACTTTTCAAGCATTCGATCATCACCCCCGAGCTCCAGCAGTTGCGCCTCGATCTGTCCGAGCCGTTCTTCCAGACCGGCAATGTCCGGACTCTCGGTGGAGCCGGCCTCATTGAACCCCCATCCCTCCCGTTCCAGCATGTTGAGCTTGACCTGAAGGAGCGAGCGGCGCCGTGCCAGATCCTCACGCTCCGATTTCACGAAGGTGATGCGCCTGAGCGCCAGGGAGAGGAGATGGTCGTAGGCCCGGCGCTTAAGCTGGCGGCGGGTTTCTTCTTCGTTATCCGTAGGGTCGAGCAGGCGATGGCCGTCAAAGCTGACGGTCACCTGGGGCACGCCGTGTATGACGATGTCGCCTGACAACTCGACGCCGATGATCCCCTTCTCCTGCTTTTCCATGGCCAGCAGGGCAATGATCCGTGCTGAGTCCCCTCCCGGCCCTTTCAGGAAATCCGCCAGGTTCCGGTCGTTGGCGAGAATCTTCCGCATATCCTCCAGGGAAATGAAAAATGCCCGCACTTTGGGATCGCTTCCGTAGCTTCCGGAGGAGAAGGCGAGGGGGGGTGCCAGAGCATCCACCAGTGCGATCACATGGTTAATGGTCTGTATGACCGCCGGCCTCAGCTTCTTCTTGTATCCCGAAACTGCCCGAATCCACGGGTCGGTGCCATCCACCGCCCGTTCTATGGCCGCCTTGACGAGCGACTCCGGGTAGTTGTGCTGTTTGGTGTCGCTGCCGAATATGGATTGAAATATCCGTAACATTTATTTACCTCCACCCGTAATAATCCACCTTTCCGTATCCGAGATTCATGCCAGTGGAGAAGGGGATGAGGCGAGAGGTAACGTATTGATTATTTGTGCTTAATTTATAGAGTGGGGGGGTGGGGGTAAACGAAAAGGACGAAATATCACACACCGGTCGATATTTCGTCCTTTTCTCTTTTGGGATGACTTACTTCTTCGCCTTCTCCACGGAGATGGCCACGGCCTCTGTGTAGGTGAGCACCACCTCGTCGCCCACCTTGACGTTTTCAAGGTTTTTCCTGTCCTTGATCTTCACGACGACGGACTTCCCTTCCGGCCCCTTGAGGGTGACGGTCGGCTTCTTCGTATCGATGGCCTCCACCGTAGCTGTCACCGTCATCTGGCGCCCGGCAACCCCGCCTGGCTTCTCGCCCGGCTTCGTCCTGGCCACTCCCTCGGCTACTCCTTCACCCACAGGGGCTTCTCCCTTTTTGTACACCTTGGCCGACAGCGCCTCGTAATACTTGACCGTCACCTCGTCCCCTACTTTGAGCTGCGGCAGGTTCCGTGCTTCCTTTCCAACCGTGACATCGAAAACGTTCCCTTCCTGGCCTTTCAGCGTCACGACGCGTTTCTCCAGGTCGATGGCCTGGACGGTGGCCGTAGCAGTCACCGTTCGCTCTCTCTTCACGTGCGGCTTCTTGGATTGGGCCTTCTCTGCCGGTGCTTTCTCCTCCGCGAGGAGTGTCCCTCCAAGGGACAGGGAGACCAGCGCTGAGACCGTTACTGCGAGCAGTTTCTTCATGTTATTCTCCTTTCCTGATGTAATTTCAGGGAAAATGCGTTAGCGTTCTCCTCTGATCGTCACGGAGCTTCCTCTCCATGAAATCATAAATATTCTGCCTCGTATTTCCTGAATTCCTGTCCCCGCGATTCCGTCGCAGATTTCGAGGTTTCAGGATTTCCTATGTTTCCCCCGCGATGTTTCCCTCTATTGCGCCTTCACACTGTACCTCCGGGACATCGGTTGAAAGACGCCGCGCCAGCGCCCACAGGAAAAATCCCGCAGGCACGAAGAAACCCATTTCCACGATCAACCCTTTGGACCACGGCAGGCCCTGTACCCCCACGCAGAGAACCGGATCGACCACGGCCATCACGAGAAAGAACACGGCCACGCCACGTGCGAGCCCAGCCGCCAGCCGCAGCGGCGTCACCCCTGCCATGCGCGCCGGCAGCTTCTCGCCCAGACGAATGAGACCCCAGGTCACGGCGGTGAGGGCGACCCAAGCCACCGCCTCCTGCTCCTTGTGGTATTGGAGCATCAGGCCTCCCTTCCACCAGACGATAAACGCGAGCACGGCCACTGTCCCTGTCGCGAAAGCGGTCCGTGCCGCGGCGGCCGCCTTCGGCACGAACTCGCGGATTACCTCGGCCGCCAGCATCGGGATGAAGACGATACCAGCCACATAGGACTGCGAATAGGTGACCCACGAATCCGGGCGGCTGTCCCAGCGTGCGTCGATCCATGCCGGAAACCAAAACCGCAGCTTGTGTGTGAGTAGGCTGCACACCACCAGGTCGATGAAGCTCACGGCCAGAAAAGCGATGAGCATGCGCGCCACGGCACGGGCGAAGCGGCCATCTAGAGATGTCGGCGGCCTCGGGCGATCCCTTGCGTCGTCCTCGACCTTGGAGCACGCCAAGTCCAGGCCCTCGAAGTAGCGCAGCGTGCTTTGTATCACAACGGTCCTCGGCAGCACGCGGACCAGCACCGCCACCGCAACGTTGCGCAGGCCGTGAATCACGGACCGTTTTTGGCCTAAGGCCGCCAGCGCGGTGGCTACGACCTCCTCGCGCCGCGCCACTCCCCCGGGCGGATTCGACACGGGGTCGCCCGCTCGCTCCGAGAATCTCGTTGGACGTGTGTGGCCCGGCGAAAGCCCAAGAACCTCCACGCCGTGCCTCGTCAGCTCACCCCAGAGTGCCTCGACCAGGAACAGGTCGAAGACCTTGGTCGCGGCGTACACTGCAAAGTGAGGCGTCGGTTGGTAGGCTGCGGTGGAAGAGACAAAGACGATGCCTCCGCGGCGCCTGGCCACCATGTCCGGCGTGAACGCCCTTGTCAGCATCACCGGCGCGCGGCAGTTGACGTCAACCATGCCCGCCTGCTCAACCGGGTCCTGCTCGGTGAATGGACCATAGACCCCGTAGCCCACATTGTTGATGAGCAATCCGATGGACAGGCCAGCAGCCTCGGTGCCGGCGCGCACGGCCTGGACGGCGTCGGGCTGGGCGAGATCTACCACCACTGCCTCCGCACGGATCCGGTGCTCGGCTTCGAGCGCCAGCGCGAGTGCCTCGAGCCGCTCGCGGTCCCAGTCGACGAGAACCAGATCCATGCCGCGGGCGGCCAAAGCCACCGCGAAGGCTTCGCCGATGCCCGAGGCCGCACCGGTGACCAGCGCGGCTCCCCCGAAGCGCTCGCTCCATTCGCTTACGTCACCTTTGTCGCAATGAGAGCTTCTATTGAGTTTATTCATGGCGAATTCTCCGAAGTAGTTGATCCATGAGCAGTTACTCCTCCCAATGACGAAACCTTCCGTTGAGCGGGAAAAGCAAGCAGACAAGGCAATCACTTTGCCGTTGCCGCCTGCGTGCCGAGATGTTCAAGGAGAATCCTCCGCACCTCATCAATGGCAAGCGGGTTCAGCTGGCTGGAGTGTCCGCCACGGACGATGAATTCCGACGCCATGCCGTCCAGGTGGGCGCTGCTGTATTCTACGACCCCGTCGTTGCCGAGCTTCGGGTCGCCATCACCCTTGACCGCGATGATCGAATGCCCCGTAACCCCAGGAGCCAGCGGAATTTCCGCCAGGGCCTTGATCACCGGGTTATCAGGCGACATGCTGTCGGCACTGGTGAGGATAACTTTGCCCCCAAGGGCTCTTTTCACATCGTCGGTCATGTGTTCAAACATCTCCATGGAACTCTGCACGAATTTTGCCGGCATTGAGACAAGCGACCTGAGCAGATTGCGGGTCCACGCCATGCTCTGGAAACTCCCCCGGTGGGGTGTGCTGAGAAAGATGACCCTTTTGACAAAGGGGAGCGGCTTGACAATCAGGAGTCCACTGACCTTGGCCTTGTTCTCCGCTGACATCTCCAGTGAATCGAGGGTTTTCCCGGTCAACGTCTGGACCAGTTTTTCACCGGTATCAACAGCTGTGTACTTGGTCAACAAGCCACCCTGACTGTGGCCGGCCACCACCATCTGCTGCAGAGCCGGGTCCTTCCCCTGCGGGTCCAGTTCTGCCACCTTGTCACGCAGCGCGTCGCGCAATTCGGCAGCGGACAAGGCAACCGCCTTGTTGCTGGTGTAGACGAAGTACCAGAACTGATATTTCTCCCGGATCAGCGGATCGAAACGGAGGGTGTTGAACATCTCCACCCACCAGACCGGATTGCTGGCCGTGCCATGAACAAAGACAACCGGGATCTTTCCGGGCCGATAGGGCTCTGTCATGTAGAGGCCGTCAGGGATTTTACCCGGCTCTCTTCCCAGAAAGGCGCTCAGCCCGAGGTCGAAGAACTCAGAGCCTTCGAGCTTATATGCCAATGGGGAGGTAAGATCGCTTTCAAGCGGTATCGCACCAGCCTTCGAGTTTACGGTGCTGGTATCCTGCGTCGAGTAAAGTTCCAGAGCAGCGCTGGCAGTACCGGCGCTCAGGGCTGCCAGGTCACCCTGGATTCTGAGAACGGCGGTCACCGGAGCCGCCTGGCCACTAGAGAAGCCTTTGCCGGTCATTTTCCTGAGGGCGATCAGCGGCAGACCGACACCCGCAGTCCGGTTGCGCACGGAGACGCCACGGACCACGTACTTGTCAGCCGGCAGGAATTTCTCGAACTCCTCCGTTTCCCAGGGAAACTTGGACGTATCAAGAGAGATGGATATGCTGCCGAACGGAAGCTTACGCTCAGCCGCTTTCAGCTCCAACCCTTCGGCATCACCGGTTGCGAAAGCCTGCCACAGGCCGAAATTGTACATGTCGACCGCGGCGCGGGCACGGTGATCAAATATGTTCAGACTCTGCCTGGAGTAATCCCCGCTGAGGAAATAGAAAGAATAGAGCACCGAAAGGAGGAAATAATCGGGGGCAAGCTGTTGTTCTTCCTCGTGGTAACTGTCAACCAGTTGACTGCCGTAAAGGTAGGAGCCCTCGGCAAGTGTGTAGAGGATATCCCCTCGATCATCATGGAGCGCCTTTTCATGAAGGGCTGCTATGGCTGCCGCCGGTTCACTGTCGAATTCATTCAGCAGATTATAGCGGTTGAGAACGAACTTGGCCTGATCGCTGAGCACTCCCGCATTCAATGGATTGGCATAGGCGTCCTGATAGGCTTGCCGCGGGGATACCGCTTTGACCCCGACCGGAGTGGCGCAGCCGCTCATGAGCAGTGTCCACATCAACAGCATGGCAACGGCACTGCAGGCAATTATTCTTGGTATCATGGCTTCAACTCCGTTCCGGGCAATCCAACGCGGATCAGTCGTGAAAAGGCCGGATTATTATCGGCCGCCTTGGCTTTTGGGTTGATGTAACTCCGTTTTTTCAGTTCCGCAAACGACAGGCTTGTATCAATTGCCTTTCTCTCATAGAGCATCTCGTCGATATAACCGTTGACGATCATCCGCCAGTCAAGCCGGGCATTGGGGTTGTAAGGCATGGTGTGCTGGCGGATGCTGGTGGTGCAGTTTTCGGTGAGCGCGTTGTACCACTGGGGCCGTTCTTTCAGCCGGTTGACTTCTCTCAGGTAACTGAGAAACACCTTGCGGGCAACCTCCGGAGTGGCATTCAACCGGTACAGGTAGACATCCTCCCCCTTGCCCTTCTCGCGGTAGTTTGTCCGCAGGCGGACCAGGTCACGTTCGTCAGCCACGACGTAGATCAACTCGTACTGCCGGAAGAATCCCTTGACGGTGGAATACGCTTCGCCCTTTTCCTTGCGGGTCTCAATGGAGAAACAGACGTTCCCTTGCCCCTCGAAGTCAAAGCTCATCATGGTATGGGCGATTTTCGGCGATCCCCAGTAAACCAGAAAGAAGTCGGCACCCTTCAATCTTGACAGATCAAAAGTCTTGTCGTAGTGACGGACGGTAAAGTCGGTTTCAGTACGATAGTCGCAGTTGCGGATATTGTGGATCGTGACCTTGTCACCCGCAATATCAGCCCAGGAAAGGATCGCCAGATCAGGCTGCCAGTCCCGGTTGTTGCTCGGCGGGATCAATAACCACCAGGCAAGGATGACCACCGCAAACACAACCAGGAAGGCGCCCCATGCCCGTCGTTTTCGCTTCCTGAGCCCGGAGAGTATGAGGCTCACGGCCACCAACGCAAAGATCCCACTGGCTATCGGGCGCAGAGCGGACGGCAAGTTTGAGAAGTAGATGGCAAGTGTCCCCCAGAAGGCAATGATGACGAGACAGATAAAGGCGGCTGCCAGGCCGAATGATCTGAGTATGTTACCCTTCATTCTTTTGTATCTCCTCTTCACCGGTAACGGGATGATAAGAGTGAACGCAAGCCGGAATAACCAACAGCACGGGACATTACTGCCGGTTGCTGATTTCGAGAGAAACCAGCCGAGCCAGGAGCGTTGCCGGGTAAAGCTGTCCCATGAGCGCCTCCATGATGACGAACATCCGAGCCGTCGGGTGGATGGCGGTAACGTCGCCATACCCCAGGGTGGTCAGGGTGACGAAGCTGAAATAGGTGAAGGTCTCCTGCCGGGCGGTGGCGTCAAGGTGGTGAGCGGCCGGCAGGGTGAAGGCTCCTGGCAACGAGAGGTCGAACAGCTGATAAACGATGGACCAGGTGATGCCGAATAGCAGGTAGACTGCGATAGCCCCCTGGACCCGGTGCCTGGTTATCTGTCCCTCGCTCTTGAAGACCCTGATCAGCATGACCCCGGTCATGAGGGCAAGAAACATCAGGCTAGTCACGGCTGACCAGATCGCTACGATATGACTCTCGGTAAATCTGTCCGTCCAGCGCAGGATGATGGCAGCTAAGGCGACAATGCCGGCGATGAAGCGGGAAAGGGGGCGTGAGGAGATGGTCACAACCCCCGAGATCATAAGAAACGAGAAGAACAGGGATGAAACGATCCGTAACGGGAGAGATTCGATGAACGGCCCCAGGAACAGGGAGACGAAGAGCAGCAGCAAAAAGGCCGAAAGTCCCTGGTCTCCCAACCAGAAGCTGGAGAATCTCCTGAATGCGTCATTGATGGGTCGCATTTGAAGATGACCCGTCAGTCCGCTACCCGCTGCCGTTGGAGCGGGCAAGCGCCCTGTCTGCTCGTGGTTGCTCCATGCCTTTTTCCCATGAGATTCCCCCGTGTTCAGTTTGCTATGTCGAAATCCCGTTTCATCGTGTAGAGCATCCGTAGCAATTCATACTCGAAGGGAGAACCGGTCTGGTGATAACGGAACGGAATCCGGTGCCGTTTATCCACGGCGGAGGTTCCGGCAAACGCCGCCGAAATGCCGGTGTCGTCAACCCAGGCGGAAGGGCCGATCAGGCTGAAGGCTGCCGAATCGACTATAAAGCCGGACGTATCGCGGACGTTGGAAGGTCCGAGTATCGGCAGGACAATGTACGAGCCGTTACCCGCCCCGTAGTGGCCGAGGGTCTGGCCGAAGTCCTCGGGCTGGCGCTCCAGACCGAAGGTGGTGGCCGGGTCCCAGAGACCGGCGATGCCGACGGTGGAGTTGATGATGAAGCGGCCCAGGGTGATGCCGGAATCCTTGAACTTCAACTGGAACAGGTTGTTGGTGAGGTTGCCGAATTCGTTGATGTTGTCAATGGCGTTGGAAATCCGGTCTTCAACATAGTCCGGCAGGATGAATTCATAGGTGCGTACGACCGGAATGAAGAAATATTTGTCAAAATTATAGTTGAAACGGTAGGCGCCGCGGTTGAACCCCTCGATGGAGTCGCTGACTTCGAGCAGGTGGGGGCCGTCTTCTTTAACGACGCTTTCATAGGTGCGCAGGGGAGGAACGGTGTTGGGACCGGTCTGGGGAAGGGTACTGCAGCCGCACGTCAGGAGCATGGCTGTAATAACAGTCGAAACGAGTGATATCCGTCCACTGGGAAATTTCATGGTCATATCTCCTTCCCGCTCAGAAAATTGATCATTGAGCGGACAATATCGGGATGGAACATGTTGCCCATGTGGCCCCCGGTGGGGAATACCCGTGCCCTGTTGCCGAATACTCCCTGCAGATACTCGATCTCTCCCGGCATCAGGATGATGTCGTCTTCGTTGTGGATGAGGCCGATCTTACCGGTGCTCTTGAGATAGGGTTCGATGCTCTTCAGGCTCAGGCGATCCATGAGACCTTGCCGGGTCAGATACGGATCACGCTTCTGGGAATAGGGGAGGAAGTACTCGTTGAAGTAATCGACGAACCGGGTGCGGTAGGAGACCATGGCGTAACGGGTGAGTGATGTAGAGTTGTTGAGTCGGGCATTTTTCGGAACGATATAGCCGCCGCCGTTCATGACATCGGCGGTGAAGATCATGTTGGCCGAGCTCATGCGGAAGGCGAGGCCGATGAGGGCCGCCAGATTCTCCTCCTGGGGAGGAAGGCGTTTATAGGCGTTGTAGATGAAGTCTCCGGAAAGTTCCGTGTGTCCCATCTCTTTTGTGACAGATGCCAGCTTTGCCAGGACGCTCTTGAACCACAGATCGAACTTGCCCAGTCCGCCAGGGATGTTCTCCACCAGTAACTGATCCAGGGCTGTAACCGAATCATAGAGACTGACCGGTGGGTTGATGAGCAGGACCTTGCTGAAGTTGAAGCGCTTCTTTTCGTCGTCCAGCTTGGCGATATGGGCCGCATTGAAGGCGCCCAGGCTGTAGCCGGTCAGGGCAAAAGAGGACACTTCAATCTTCTCGCGCACCTTTTCGTAGGCCATTTCCATGACCCGGTAGAGGTCCTTGGCATCGTCGAGGGAGTCCCCCGGCAGTCCTTCAGAGGCGTTCACCACGAAATCCATGTGGGTCGGAGAGGTGATGGTGATGACGTGGAATCCTCCCTGGTGGAGCGCTTTTTGGAGCTTCACCATCCGCGGCGTGTTGTAGCGGGACCCGGTGCCGGCAACCACGAAGATGAGCGGTGCCTTGTGGTCCTGGTAGGCCAGGGAGCAGGTCAGCCCGTCTTCGTACCAGAAAACATCAGGTATCTCGCGCTTGGGAAATACATCCAGGGTGAATTCCCTGGTGGGGACATATTCCGGCAGTTTGACCTCGTAGGCCTTGGGCAACTCCATGACGGTTGCTTCATAGGGGTTCACGAAGGGGTAGAAATAGGGCTGGGACGCCGCCGAGGCGCTCTGTGCCCACCAGAGACAGACCATTAGGAGTATGAGGGTGTACAGTCGTGTCATCACTTCCTCCTGAGAATTAAGATAGTAAACTGTTCAATCGAGCAAGTCTGTCAGGGGGCAAGGCCTGCCTCGCGGAAATATCGCTCTGCTCCCGGATGGAGGGGGATCACCGTGGCGGCGGCACTCGCTTCACGGGGTGTCAGTCCCTGCAGGGCGGGATGCTGGCGCTTGAAAAGATCGAAATTGGTCATGACGTCCCGCACCAGGCGGTAGACGGTTTCCTCCGGCATATCGTTGCGGGTGAACAGCACGGCCCTGACGCCGATGGTCGGCACCACTCCCTGGCGTTCCAGTCCCGGATAGAAGGCTGTGGGGATCTCGGCGGGGAGCAGGAGCGGGTTACTGTCGACCACCTGCTCGATAAACTTTTTGTCGAGGGGAACCAGCACCACCTTGCGCTTGCCGGTGCTCGCTTCCAGGATGGAGAGGTTCGGATGGCTCACCGTGTAGATGTACGCGTCGATATCGTCCTTTTGCAGGAATTCGGCGGCAAGTGCGGTGGGGTGCTCCGAAAGGGTCACGTCGGCCGGTTTGACTTCGTAACGCTCGAGCAGGATCGCGCCATACTCATTATCGCTCGAACCGGGTGCTCCGATGTTTACCCGCTTCCCCTTGAGGTCGCCGATTTTCCCGATTTCGCGATCGCTGGCGGCAACGACAGTCAAGGTTTCCATCTGGAGGGCGAGGACGGCGCGCAACCCTGTCTGGGCTTTTCCCGCCCAGGGGCCGACACCCTTCGCCGCCCGCTGGAGCCTGTCGGCCTGGGCGATCCCGAAGGCGGTTTTACCCTGCACCACATTGTCAATGGTCGCCAACGCGCCCTCAGTTGCGACGGTGGAGAGCCGCACCCCGTACTCGGCGCTCTTGCGGTTGAAGATTTTGGCGATGGCGCTGGAGGCGGCGTAATTGGCTCCGGTGACGTTGCCGGCGCTTATGGAGAGGGACGGCTGGGTAAAAGCAGGGACGGTCGCCGGTGCCAGCAGGACAATGGCGGCCGAGAAGAGGGTCAGGGTGGTTTGCACTAATCGGGAACGGCATCTCATCAGTAATTTCCTCCTTTGATAGCAAGTGCAGATAGGCGAAACGGGCGCGTTACCCACCCGCATTGATTGTTACAATCGGCGACCCTTCCGTGCCGCCACATCCCGCCAAGATACCGCGCCATGAAGAAGATCCGTCTGGCGATCATGGCCGTTCTACTTCGGCTCGATCTCGGTAATCTTTGTCCCCTGCAGGCCGAGGCCCGCCATCAGGCCCCTCTGGTCGAAGAAAAACGCATAGATGTCGTCCTTGGCAGTCGTGGTCGTGAGTGAACTGGCGGCGCCCTTATCGACGATCACAATGCTCGGGCCGACCCCTATTTCCCATCCTTCCGATCTCTTCAGATAGTCCAGTGCCTCCTTGTTCATGAAGAACAGGGCGTAGCCGAATGACTGGACGCCTGCCTGCAGACCGTAGGAAAGCGCAACGCTTCTGTAGTAACCGATTGTTTTCCCGCCTGCGCTGAGCGCTCCTTCGCCGTATTGTCCGCCTATGATGAGTCCTCCCTTGACGATGCCCGGGAAGACCAGGATCCCCTCTGCCTTCTCCGAGAGCAACTTGGCGAGGGGGGTGCTTTCGTAGAGTTTCTGCAGGGCAGAGTCGACGTCACGGTTGATCTCAGCCTTGCTGGCAGCGTGAGCCGTGACCGGGCTCATCAGGGCCGGCACCGTGAGCAGCAGGATAAGTGTGATGATTGCCAAACGAGTGTTTCTGATCATGACCTTTCCTCCATGGGTGCGGGTTGCTCAGGGATTCATGCACGAACCGAACACGACGAATGCCTCGTCATCGCCTGTTGCGCTGAGGGTAAGCGCCCCGGAAGTCTCTCCCAGCGCCAGGCTCCAACTGCGCATTTCGCTGCCGTGAAGGGCAATCATCCCTTCGAGTTTGTCGATTCCGGCAATTTTCGTCGGGGGGCGCGGGACATCCTTGTCGAGCGACGTTATGGTTTTGGCCTTGAGATCGATCTGGATGAAACGGGGTAGGGCCATTTCCTGGACCGTCCATTCCGTGCAGCCATCCTGGCTCGTGCACTCGAACGCCTTGGTCAGGGCGCAGGTGCGGATAGTGTCATCCGCTGCCATGGCCGGGACAACGCTGTAGAAAAGAGCAGCTGCGAACATTAGGCGAATAATCTGTCCCATATACCTATATCCTCCGTAGAAATTTGTTGTGGTACCTACTTCACGGTGTAGCCTTTCCCCTCCATGCAGGCGCCCCAGGCCCTGTTGTATGTGCCGCGCCGCTGGTCGTAGCCGGCAGCCTCTTTCTGTGCCCATTCTTCCTGGGCCTTTTCGCTGCGGTGCTTCCGTGCACCGCCAATGATGCCTCCGGACGCAGCGCCGATGGCCGCGCCTTTGCCGGCGTCTCCGGCAATGGCGCCGATGGCGACACCAGCCAAGGCACCACCGGCTGCACCCCTCACCACTCCCCCCTTCTTTTCCGGGGGGGGAGTAGTGGCGGTCGGAACCTGCATCGGGTCAAAACCGGTCTGCCCCTTTGCCCACTCGTAGCAACTGTACTTGTCCTTCTCCACCTGTTTGCTGCTCTGTCCCTTGCTCGGGAAGACAATGGGCTCCTGGGCAGCTTCGGCAGTCGCCATAAGCAACGATGCGATCGCCCCTCCGACCAGGACATTTCTTGTCGTTCTGGAAGTTTTGCCTGTCATGGTTTTCCGCTCCTTTCGATCCTGGGTCTTCACGCTCAGTTAAGTACTGCGGCCAGATCAAACCGTCGAGGTCATGGCGAAAGCGCAGTTATACGCCGAAAACCATTCCCAGATTCATGCCAGAACGCACATGCGCCATCTGCCGGCGCAACGTGCCGTTACACTGAGATAAAGTTGGAGGTGCATATTCCGCCGTAGTGTCAGGCGGGACGATATGTCGTCTTCCGGATGAAATATCGTCTTGTCAAACCAAACCGGGGTGATACCCTTTGTGTGTAATTTGTTTCATCTACGTAATTACAGGCATTGCTTCCATGAATGCTCGGACAGGGATGTTGCGCTCGTATTAATTCCAGGGAGGAATGGATCACATGACCATGAGTAAGCAGACCGCAAGGAACCAGTGTGTCGGGAAAAAGGGGAGCGTGGCCAGTGCCGTCAGTTGGGAACACCAGGAAGGGGGCGTGGTTGAACGACGAAGATTCGATGGTCTGCTGCTTTCCCTTTCAAACAGGATCAAGAACGCGTCATCACGAGACCTTGAAATGGAGATCAATGACGGTCTGAAAGACGTTGTGGCCTACTTCGGGGTCGATCGGATTTCCCTGTGGGAATTTACGGGTGACGGGAAAGAAGCCGGTCTCAAGTATTTTTTTTCCACTCCAGGCGCTGAACCTCCCCGGGAAACAGTACGGCATGATCTCATACCCTATGTTTTCGAAAAATTGAATAAATCCGAGATGGTCGAGGTGTCGCGGCTTGAGGACCTTCCAGCTGCAGCTGAAGCAGACCGGCAGTATCTGCATGAACTCGGGATTAAATCCTTCCTGATCATTCCTCTCATTGTCGGCGGTATCCATCGGGGCGCACTTTCCCTGGCAGTCATGCGGACGAAATACGCATGGACCGATGTTGACATCGTGCAGGTCCAGCGCATTGGGACGGTGATTGCCAATGGGCTGGACCGAAAGATCGCGCACCATCTGCTCGAAGAGCGGATCCGTTTCGAGACCCTGATATCCGACATTTCCGCGCGGTTCGTCAATCTCCCTCATGAAATGGTCGACCGGGAAATCAATGATGCATTGCGGCGGGTCCTCGAACTGTTTAAGGTCGAATACTGCGTTTTGTTCGAAATTAATAAGGAAGAAGGAAGTGCCTGTGTCAACCATATAAGTTATGCCCCAGGGGTGCTGCCTTTGCCGGAACACGTTGACGTACGCGGGTTATACCCCGGGGCTTACGATCTACTTGTGCGGCAGGGGAAACATATCTGCAAAACGAAGCTGGAAGATGTGAAGGGCGAGGTGGACCGTGCCAATAACAGGGCCATGGGGTTTGAAGCGGCTATAAACATCCCGATTCCGTCAGTCCATCCGCTGATGTATGTCATAACCCTGGCGACAAGGGAGAAGCGTAACTGGTCGGAAGAATTCATCCCACGGTTGCGGCAATTGGGAGGAATTTTTGTCGGTGCCCTGATAAGAAAGCGTACGGAAACCATCCTGCGCGAATCGGAGGAGTTAAATAGTGCCGTCCTTGCGTCTCTGAACGACCACGTTGTCATACTTGACCGGGACGGACGGATCATTGAGGGAAACGAGGCGTGGGAGCGGTTCGTCCGCGGGAATGGGGGAGCACTGGGCAGTACCCCCAGGGGTACGAAATATATGGGTGTCTGCCGGTGCTCCGTTCTGGATGGTGATCCGTTTGCGCAAACCGCTCTGGACGGGATTCATTCGGTCCTTGATGGATCGCGGGAGCTGTTCAGCCTCGAATATCCCTGCCATTGCTCCACGGAAGAGCGATGGTTCCTGATGCGGGTGCTGCCGCTCAAAAGGGAAGAAGGGGGAGTCGTTATCTCCCATGGCAATATCACCGAGCGCAAGAAGAACGAGGCTTCCCTGCAGCAGGCCTATACCGAAATCCAGCGGTTGAAGGAGCAACTAGAGGCCGAAAACAGCTTCCTCCGGAAGGAGATGCTTCAGGAGCAGGGCATTGCAGACATTGTCGGCGATAGTGAGGCGATAAAGGTGACGTTTCAGCAGGTTGCCCAGGTGGCGCCGACGGATTCAACGGTTCTTGTCCAGGGGGAAACCGGTACCGGCAAGGAGCTGGTTGCCCAGGCCATCCACAATACCAGCAGGCGCAGGGACAAGCTCATGGTCAAGGTCAACTGTGCTTCGTTACCCTCGGCGCTCATAGAAAGCGAGCTGTTCGGCCGCGAAAAGGGGGCCTATACCGGCGCGCTGACAAAACAGGCCGGCCGCTTCGATATCGCCCACGGCTCGACGATTTTCCTCGACGAGATCGGGGAGCTCTCGCTGGAGCTCCAGTCGAAACTGCTGCGCGTGCTCCAGGAAGGGACTTTTGAGCGGCTGGGGAGTCCGAAAACCATCCATGTTGATGTCCGGGTGATCGCCGCCACAAACCGCAACCTCGCCGAAGAGGTGAAAAAGGGAACTTTCAGGGAAGACCTCTTCTACCGCCTCAATGTCTTCCCGATTCACGTTCCTCCGCTGCGGGAGCGAATAGGAGATATTCCCGCGCTGGTGTGGGCGTTCGTAAATGAATTTACGGATAAAATGGGGAAGAAGATCAACAAGATCACCAAACGTGACATGGAGAATCTCCAGCGCTATGCCTGGCCGGGTAACGTCCGGGAGCTGCGGAACGTTATCGAGCACGCCGTTATTGTCAGCAGCACCGATACCCTGAATGTGCGTCTGCCGGACAACGGCAAACCTGAATCGAAGGCTGTCATGACGCTGGAGGAGACTGAATCCAGCCATATCCGGAATATTCTCCAGCTTACGGGGTGGCGCATAAAGGGTGAGGGGGGGGCTGCCCAACTGCTGGGAATGAATCCGTCCACACTCTATTCACGAATGCTCAAGCTGGGAATCAGCACACGCCAGTAAGAAAAGGGCGACATTTCGTCTTCAGGACGAAATGTCGCCCGTATCCCTGTTGCCCCGTCCTGCCTTTCATCGTTCTCATTCATTTATCCCTTTGAATTACAAGATAATTTTTTATCCTCATCTCCATCCTGATCATTGGCACAAATCTCGGATTGGCTTGAGAGCATGAGACTGACAATGGTAAAAATTGCTCCCTTTCCGGAAAAGCGACAGGAAGTTCTGGACATCCTCCTTTCCATGAAAGGGCCGACCCAGGCGGAGGTCGGCTGTCTGAACTGCTGCATTTTCGAAGAGTATGGGGATGATCCGGCGATCGTCTATGTGGAGTTGTGGCGCACCCTTACGGAGATGCACCGACACATGCGGTCCAGCCTCTATTCAAGGATTCTGGAGGCCATGGAGCTTTCCTGCAGGGAGCCGGAAGTTTACTTCTACGAAGTGGTGGGCACTTCTGGCATGGAGTTGATCGAACAGGTCCGCATGCCGGAAGGTACGAAGTTCAACAGTGGGGAAAAGAAGTTAATCCAGTAAGGAGGACCATTATGAAACGTTTTAAGACGGCAGTGGCAGTCGCGATTTGCGTTGTTCTGGCAGGGATGCTCGGTGGCTGCGCGGTGGGGAGCTATCAGGCGAGGAGCGTCGATCTGAAAACGATGCTGGTGAACCCGGACATCCTTCAAAAGGGAACCGGAGACCAGGCCCTCTACCGCTACGTGAACCCGAAAGTGGACCTCAAGCAGTACAGCAAGGTCCTCATCGACCCGGTCATGATCTCCAAGGATGGGGAACTGGATGCAGGGGAGCGTGAGAATTACCAGACTCTTGCCAATAACGCCTACGTCTACCTGACCCAGGAGCTGGCGAAGGACTACAAGGTTGTCACGGCACCCGATCCGGGCACCTTCAGGATCCAGATGGCCATTGTCGATGCCGACAGCGCTAAACCGGTCCGTAACACCCTCTCGACTCTCATGCCGATAGGCATAGGGGTCAGTCTGCTCAAATATACCGCCACCGGCAAACAGTCGGGGGTAGGCGAAATAACTTCGGAAATGAAGATCACCGATGCCATGACCGGGGAGCTGCTTGGTGCGGCGCTGGACAGGCGCGTCGGTGGCAAGGAACTGACACAACTCTGGAGCAGCTGGCACAACGCTGATGACGGCCTGAAGTACTGGGCCAAGAGACTGGGCTTTGCCCTGTGCGGCATGCGCGGCGGCGCCAACTGCGTGGAACCGTAAGGCGATTATCGCAGGAAAGAGATCATGCCTTGGACAAATGCGTCGCGACAACGCCTGAAGAAGCTCTTCCTGGAAGGCTTCACCGTAATGGATGTGGCGGAGCCCCTGGCCTCCTTCGATGCCGAGAAGCCGGCGGAGGAGGTCAGGGCGTTCATGGACGACCGGTGCTATGACCTCGTGGGGATTCGCCGTGACGGCGTGGTCTGTGGCTACGCCCGTCGCGACGAACTGGGCGGAAAGGGGCCGTGCGGGAACTATCTTCACCCGTTCGGCCCCGATGACCTGGTGGCGGATACGGATCCGCTGCAAAAGGCCATCGAGTCACTGTCCATCAATAACCAGTGCTTCGTGACCGTGCTCGACCGGGTGGGGGCAATTATATCCCTCAGCGACCTGGAAAAACCCCCCATGCGGATGTATCTCTTCGGCATGATCACCATATTAGAGATGCTCATGACGAGGATGATAGCCGAATGCTTCCCGAACGGTTCCTGGCGGGGGCACCTCTCGGGAGGGCGACTAGAAAAGGCGGAAGAGCTTCAGCGGGAACGGATGCGGCGCAGCCAGCGGGTCGATCTGCTGGATTGCCTGCAGATTTCGGACAAGGGACAGCTTGCCCTGAACATACCATGGTACAGGGAGCAACTCGGTGGGGTCGGCATCGCCTCCCGCAAGGCGGCGCTCAAGGGCCTGAAGGAAATTGAGTCGCTACGCAACAACCTGGCTCACACCCAGGAAATCATTCCCGACGGATGGCAGCGGATCGCGATCTTTACCAAGCGTCTCGACCTGCTTCTGGAAGAACTCTGAAACGGATACACGAGGGTTGCATGGATCAAGGGACCCACACAACGAAATCCGTGGACGCTACGTTGAGCTTCAACCGTCCGGCGCCGGATGTGTTGCTCGCGCGCCTTGCGGGCTCCTGGCTGGTGAGCGGCAGGCTCCCGTTGGCCGAAGAGGTTCAGCATCCCCTGGCAACCCAGCCGCAAGTCGTCCGGGTTACCTTCGATGCAACGGAGCTTGGCCCGTGGGACAGCGGGCTGCTGGTGTTCCTGATAAAGCTCTCCGCCC
The DNA here is from genome assembly GCA_003712145.1 of Desulfuromonadales bacterium. Taxonomy (GTDB): domain Bacteria; phylum Desulfobacterota; class Desulfuromonadia; order Geobacterales; family Geobacteraceae; genus Geobacter. Next base: position 73,413 of record RHLS01000020.1, read on the forward strand.
TCTGCCGCCAGGCAGGGGCCGATGTCGACCAGTCCGGCCTGCCGCCGGGGGTCCGGAAGCTGATGGACCTGGCCTCCCCGGAGAACCAGCGGTCGGGAGTGACGCGGGGAGGGGAGCGACCTGCATTCCTGGAGCGGGTCGCCGATACGGCCCTCGACCAGTACAAGGGGTTCAAGGAGGTGCTTGCCTTCATCGGCGAGGTGACGCTGGTCTTCCTCAAGATGCTGCGGGGCAAGGCCGTGTTCCGGCGCCTGGATCTGGTCACGACCATCCAGGAAACCGGGGCTCAGGCCCTGCCCATCGTCTCCCTCATCAGCCTGCTGGTGGGGATGATCCTGGCTTTCGTGGCGGCGATCCAGCTGAAGCTCTTCGGGGCGCAGATCTACGTGGCCGACGTGGTGGGGATCGGCATGGTGCGGGTCATGGGAGCCATCATGACCGGCATCATCATGTCGGGCCGCACTGGCGCGGCCTTTGCCGCCCAGCTCGGCACCATGCAGGTGAACGAGGAGATCGATGCCCTGGAGACCCTGGGCTTTTCGCCGGCCGAGTTTCTGGTTCTCCCCCGGATGCTGGCCCTCATGCTGATGATGCCGCTCCTCTGTGTCTATTCCGATCTGATGGGGGTCCTGGGGGGGATGATCGTGGGGGT